>NZ_CP121662.1:2910000-3532500 GCF_029714285.1 Rhizobium sp. CB3090 | reverse complement strand
GCGACGGCAGGATCATCCTGCTGGAGCCGCGGCGGCTCGCTGCCAGGGCGGCGGCGGCGCGCATGGCTTCGCTGCTCGATGAGCAGGTGGGTGATACCGTCGGCTATCGTATGCGGCTCGACAACCGGGTTTCAGCAAAAACGCGCATCGAGGTGGTGACCGAAGGCGTGTTCGCACGGATGATCCTCGACGATCCCGAACTCTCCGGCGTCTCCACGGTCATCTTCGATGAATTTCATGAGCGCTCGCTGGATGCGGATTTCGGCCTGGCGCTGGCGCTCGACGTACAATCGGCACTCCGCGAGGATCTGCGCATCCTCGTGATGTCGGCAACCCTCGATGTCGAACGAGTCGCAGCCCTGCTCGGGCGTCCGCCGGTCATCGAAAGCATGGGCCGCAGCTTTCCGATCGACATCCGCCATCAGGACCGGCCGGCCGGCGAGCGGATCGAGGACACGGTAACACGGGCGATTCTCGACGCGCATGCGACGGAACAGGGGTCGATCCTCGCCTTCCTGCCCGGTCAGGCGGAAATCATCCGTACTGTGGAGAGACTGGAAGGCCTGATAGCGCCGGAGACTGTAATCGCGCCGCTTTACGGCAATCTCGGCCAGAAGGAGCAAGACGCGGCGATCCGGCCGGCGCCCAAAGGCACGCGCAAGATCGTGCTGGCGACGTCGATCGCCGAGACGTCCATCACCATCGACGGCGTGCGCATCGTCATCGACAGCGGCCTGCAGCGGCTGCCTGTCTTCGAAGCGTCGACCGGCATTACCCGGCTTGAGACGGTGCGAGTATCGCGGGCGTCCGCCGATCAGCGCGCTGGCCGCGCCGGGCGAACGGAGCCCGGGATTGCGATCCGGCTGTGGCATCCCGGCCAGACGGCAGCACTGCCGGCCTTCACGCCGCCACAGATCCTCTCCAGCGATCTTTCCGGGCTGGCGCTCGATCTTGCCCATTGGGGCGTGCAGGACCCCTCGACACTTGCCTTTGTCGATCAACCGCCGATGACGACGCTTGCCGAGGCGCGGGCATTGTTGCGGCAACTGGGAGCTCTGGATACCGAAAACGGGCTGACCGCCCGCGGCAGGCTGATGCGCGATCTGGCCTTGCCGCCGCGACTATCGGCCATGGTGATTTCGGCGGCGGAGTTCGGCCAGGCGCGTGAGGCGGCGATGCTCGCCATATTGCTGACGGAACAGGGACTGGGCGGGCAGAGCATCGATGTGGAAGAGCGCCTCCGGCGGTTCAAGACGGAGAAGGGCGAGAGGGCCGAGGCGTCGCGCCGGCTGGCCGCGAGACTGGCGACAGCGGCGGGCGAGAGCAAGGCTGCGGCCGCGGGAGTGCCGGTCTTGGCCGGCTCATTGCTGCTGCATGCCTTTCCGGATCGCATCGCCCTGCAGCGCGGCGGGCGCGGGCGGTTCGTCATGGCGAATGGGCGCGGCGCCGAATTGCCGGAGACGGAACGCCTGGCCGGTTCGCAGATGCTGGTGATTGCCGATCTCACCGGCCGGGCGGCTCAGGCCCGTATCCTGGCGGCGGCGGACATTGCGCGCGCTGACGTCGAGGAGCATCTGCCAAGCGAAATCCGCACGGAAGACCAGAGCGTCTTCGATAAGGCCAGCCGACAAGTGCGGGCGCGCCGTGTCACCCGGCTCGGCGCCATCATCTTCGAGGAAACGCCTTTACCGAGACCGACGGGCGAGCAGGCGGCAAAGGCGCTGGCCGACGGTATTCGCGAGCTGGGGCTCGGCGTCCTGCCCTTTTCGAAAGAGGCGACGCAATTGCGGGAACGGATCGGCTTCCTGCACCGGACGATCGGGGAGCCGTGGCCCGATATGAGCAATGAGGCCCTGCTCTCGCGGCTGGACGAATGGTTCACGCCGTTCCAGCCCGAGGCACGCGGCCTTTCCGACATCTCGGCTGGCGGGCTTTCCAACGGGCTGTTGTCGCTGGTGCCGCATGAGCTGCAGCGCGATCTCGGCCGGATGGCGCCGACGCATTTCGAAGCGCCGACCGGTCAGCGCCATCCGATCCAATATGAGGGCGAAGAACCGCTGCTGACGATCCGCGTTCAGGAGCTTTTCGGGCTGAAGCAGCATCCGGCCATCGGCGGCGGTCGGCTGCCGCTGGTGTTGGAACTGACGTCGCCGGCACACCGGCCGATCCAGACGACGCGCGACCTACCCGGCTTCTGGGCCGGATCATGGAAAGACGTGCGAGCCGACATGCGCGGGCGCTACCCCCGACATCCTTGGCCGGAGGATCCGGCGGACGCTTTGCCGACGACAAAAGCCAAGCCGCGTGGTACCTGAGGATGGCCAGATTCTTCAGAGGATTGGACAAGATGCCGGATGCGGACGCCAAGCCGCAGGACGACCACCATACCAGCCGGCGGCTCAGGCTGCAGACGCTGGTGCGGCTGCGCTGGCTCGCGGTCGGCGGCCAGACAGTGACGGTGATGATCGTCGCCTTCTGGCTGAAGTTTCCCATGCCGCTCTTGGCCTGTGGTGTCTTGATCGCCTGTCTTGCCTGGATCAACTTCTTCCTGACGCTGCGCTATCCGCCGACGCACCGGCTTGAGCCGCCCGCCGCCTTTGCGCTGCTCGGCCTCGATCTTCTGCAGCTCTGCGGGCTGCTTCTGATCACCGGCGGACTTGCCAATCCGTTTTCGGCACTGGTCTGCGTGCCGGTCATCATTTCCTTCGCCTCGCAGCCGATCCGCTACAGCATGACGCTGATCGTGCTGGCGATGATCTGCATCACCGGCCTTGCCTTCTCGCCTTTTCCGCTGCCCTGGTACGACGGCGTCGAGATCAATGTTCATAGCGTGATGCAGCTCGGCGTCTGGTGTTCGATCGCCTCGACCATGGCCTTTGCCGCCTTCTATGCCTACCGCGTCTCCATGGAGGCGACACAGCTCGCCGACGCGCTGTCGGCAACGGAACTGGTGCTGCAGCGGGAAAAGCATCTGTCGCAACTCGACGGGCTGGCGGCCGCGGCGGCCCACGAACTCGGAACGCCGCTCGCAACCATCAGCGTCGTCGCCAAGGAGATGGAGCGCGAGCTCAGCCAGGACGACCGCTTCCGCGAGGATGTGGCGCTGCTGCGCAGCCAGAGCGAGCGGTGCCGCGACATTCTGCGGCGGTTGACGACACTGTCCTCCGAGGACGAGGCGCATATGCGACGGCTGACGCTATCGTCTATGATGGAGGAGATCATCGCCCCGCATCGGGAATTCGGCATCAAACTGGAGTTGATCGAAAAAAGCCCGCGGGTGGGCGAACCCGTGCTGAACCGCAATGCGGGCATCATGTACGGGCTCGGCAATCTCATCGAAAACGCCGTCGACTACGCGCGAAAGAAAGTGACGGTCACGGTGGAATACGATCCCGATACGCTGACGATCATAATCGAGGACGACGGCAACGGTTATTCTGCCGATATCTTGACGCGGATCGGCGAGCCCTATGTCACTACACGGCAGCGTGACGATACCGCCGGCGGCCTCGGGCTCGGCCTGTTCATCGCCAAAACCCTGCTGGAGCGTTCGGGTGCCGTGCTTAATTTCGGCAATCGCGATCCGGAAACGCCGGGTGCGCGCATCCGCATCGAATGGCCGCGCATGTTAATCGACAGTAATTCGACAAAATGAATTTCACGGCTTAAGACTCGGTCGTTAAAGTCAGTAGGACTATGCAGGCGTTTGTCGCCGGGATTGAACATGATGACGGATAAAGAGCTCACCGACCCTCATGCGGGGGCCAAGGACATTGAGGACCATATCGGCCCTGACGCGACATTGCTGATCGTCGATGACGACGGGCCCTTTCTGCGCCGACTGGCGCGCGCCATGGAGACGCGCGGCTTTGCAGTCGATACCGCTGAATCGGTGGCGGAAGGTGTCGCCAAATCCAAGACCAATCCACCGAAATACGCCGTGGTCGATCTCCGCCTGGGTGACGGCAACGGCCTGGATGTCATCGAGGCGATCCGGCAAAGACGCGATGATACGCATATCGTGGTGCTGACCGGTTACGGCAATATCGCAACGGCCGTCACCGCCGTAAAACTTGGTGCTCTCGATTATCTTGCCAAGCCCGCGGATGCCGACGATGTCTATTCGGCGCTCACGCAGAGGCCCGGCGAAAAGGCCGAGGTGCCGGAAAATCCGATGTCGGCCGATCGGGTCCGCTGGGAGCATATCCAACGCGTCTATGAAATGTGCGAGCGCAACGTCTCCGAGACCGCCCGCCGTCTCAACATGCATCGCCGCACGCTGCAACGCATCCTCGCCAAGCGCGCGCCGAAATAAACTTCATTCAGGCGAAAAAGACTTACCTGTCGCCCATTCGGCCAGCATTAGCCGCTGGGCGGCGGCGCGCGAGAAGTTCAGCGTCACCGACTTGCGCGTGGCCGGCGGCAGGCGATGTTCCGGCGCCTCGCGGATCATATGCGCGCCGTAACCATCGGACAGGAAAAGCCCGCATTCTTCCGGAAAGATATCGAGCGGCACGTCCTTGTGCGTCGCGAAGAACAGGCGATCGCAATGCAGGCGGTAATCCGGCCATTTGCGGTCGACACGGAAATCCTCGATCGAAGATTTGATCTCGACGATCCAGATCTCGCCTTTTTCCGAAAGCGTGATCAGGTCGGCGCGGCGGCCGCTGGCGAGCGGCAATTCCGGCAAGACGGCGTGGCGCATCTCGTGCAGTAATAGTTGCACGCCTTTACGTACAAGCATCGCCCGTTCCGACTGCCGGCCATCTATTAACGGATTGTTATTGTAAACGCTCAAAATCGTCATGAATTGCCTCGGGGACCGAACAAGCGTTGTTGCAAAAAAACCATGTCCCTTTAATTTGCGCAGCGGAGCTATTTTTGTCGCCCCGCACCAGCTTGCAAAGCTAAATTTAATAGAAAATAAACCATAGTCAAAGATGGTCGATACCATCCCATTCCCTGTCACAACTCACCAAGAGACTTCCATGCGCATCCGCAATGCTATGACCGCACTCGGCCTTGTCGCAACGCTTGCCACGGCTGGTTATGCCACCACTGCCGCAGCCACGCCGACCGCTACCGCCAACTCCGCCTCCGACACCATCAAGACGTTCGATAGCGACTACGGCGTCACGAGCGACAACGGCTTCCAATTGCCGGCGATCCCGATCCAGAAGGTGAAGCCGCAGTTCCGCCGCCAGATCGTCTCTTACAAGTCTGATGAAGCTCCGGGCACGATCATCGTCAACACCCGCGAGCGCCACCTTTATTACATCCTCGGCAACGGCGAAGCGATGCGCTACGGCATCGGCGTCGGCAAGCAGGGCTTTGCCTGGTCGGGTACGGCATATGTCGCCTGGAAGCAGGAATGGCCGACCTGGCATCCGCCGAAGGAAATGGCGGTCCGTCGTCCGGAAATCGCCAAGTATGTCGACGACGGCATGAACCCGGGCCTTGAAAATCCGCTCGGCGCCCGCGCCATGTATCTCTACAACGAGAAGGGCCAGGACACGCTGTTCCGCCTGCATGGCACGCCGGAATGGGCTTCGATCGGCACTGCCGCTTCCTCGGGCTGCATCCGCCTGATGAACCAGGACGTCATCGACCTCTACAACCGCGTTCTGCCAGGCCACAGCACCAAGGTCGTCGTGATCCAGTAATTGCTGGTATTATATGGAAGTCAAAAGCCGCTGGATTGATGTCTGGCGGCTTTTTGTTTGGGGAAACGAGGCGATGCTATACCGCCCCACCCGCCCTCGTCCTTGGAGGCTCCGCCTTCGGCTGCGCACCTCAGGATGAGGGCTGATCTTGTCCCCTATAGCCGCAAGAGTCTCTCCACCTCATCCTGAGGTGCCTTGCCGTCGAAGCGCTAGCGCAGGCGACAAGGCCTTGAAGGATCGGGGTGGCCTCTGATGGAGAGACGGGATCACCCCACCGCCTTCGCCTTCAGTTCAATACGGCGGCGGTGGAGGACGGGTTCGGTGTAGCCGTTCGGCTGCTCGCGGCCCTTGAGCACGAGATCAAGTGCTGCCTGGAAGGCGACGGAGTCATCGAAATTGCCGGCCATCGGTCTGTAGAGTGGATCGCCGGCGTTCTGCTGGTCGACGATGGCGGCCATGCGCTTCATGGTCTCGACGATCTGTGCTTCGGTAATAACCTTGTGATGCAGCCAGTTGGCCATGTGCTGCGCGGAGATGCGTAGCGTGGCGCGATCCTCCATCAGGCCGATATCGTTGATGTCGGGCACCTTGGAGCAGCCGACGCCCTGATCGACCCAGCGAACGACATAGCCGAGAATGCCTTGCGAATTGTTGTCGATCTCGCGCTGGATTTCTTCCGGCGTCCAGTTCGGACGCGGGGCGACCGGCACGGACAGAATATCGGAAAGTTTGGCACGCGCGCGGTTTTTCAAGGCTTGCTGCACCTTGGCGACATTGACGCGGTGGTAATGGGTCGCATGCAGGGTCGCAGCCGTCGGCGACGGCACCCAGGCGGTGTTGGCGCCGGCCTTCGGATGGGCGATCTTCTGCTCCAGCATCGCCGCCATCAGGTCCGGCATGGCCCACATGCCCTTGCCGATCTGCGCATGGCCGGAAAGGCCGCATTCCAGGCCGATATCGACATTCCAGTTTTCGTAAGCCGTGATCCAGGCGGCCTGCTTCATGTCGCCCTTGCGGATCATCGGGCCGGCTTCCATCGAGGTATGGATTTCATCGCCGGTGCGGTCGAGGAATCCGGTATTGATGAAGACGACACGTTCGCTGGCAGCGCGGATCGCCTCCTTGAGGTTGACCGTGGTCCGGCGCTCCTCGTCCATGATGCCCATCTTGATGGTGTTGCGCGGCATGCCGAGCACATCTTCGACGCGCGAGAAGATTTCGACGGCAAAAGCCACTTCTTCCGGCCCATGCATCTTCGGCTTGACGACATACATGGAGCCGGCGCGGGAATTCTTATGCCGGCCGTTCGGGCCGATATCGTAGAGCGCAATCAGACCGGTGATCACGGCGTCCATAATGCCCTCCGGCACTTCATGGCCGTCGCGGTCGAGGATGGCCGGATTGGTCATGAGGTGGCCGACATTGCGCACCAGCATCAGCGAGCGGCAGTGCAGCTCGAAGCTTGAGCCGTCAGGCGCCGTGTAGGTCACATCCGGATTGAGGCTTCGAATGAAGGTCTTGCCGCCCTTGGAAACTTCTTCCGTCAGGTCGCCCTTCATCAGGCCGAGCCAATTGCGATAGACTTCGGTCTTGTCCTCGGCATCGACGGCAGCGATCGAATCTTCGCAGTCCATAATGGCGGTGATCGCCGATTCCAGTCGCACATCGGAAATGGCAGCCGCATCGGCCTTGCCGATATCGGTGCCGGCATCGATGACGATCTCGATGTGAATGCCGTTGTTTTTCAGCAGAATATGCGAGGGCGCACCCGCATCGCCGAGATAGCCGGCAAAATGCTTACCGTCGGCAAGGGCGACGGCGCCTGTCTTCGTTGCAATTGCCAGTGCACCGCCCTTGACGGCGAAGCCGATGACATCCTTCCAGCTTGCACCGGCAAGCGGTGCGGCGGTATCGAGGAAATCCCTCACCCAGGCGATGACCTTTTCGCCGCGCTTCGGATTGTAGCCCCTGCCCTTCTCGGCGCCGTCCGTCTCGGGAATCGCGTCGGTGCCGTAGAGCGCATCATAGAGCGAACCCCAGCGCGCATTGGCGGCGTTCAGCGCATAGCGGGCGTTCATGACGGGAACGACGAGCTGCGGGCCGGCGATGGAGGCGATCTCGGGGTCGACATTGGCGGTCGAGACCGAGAAGGCCGGACCTTCGGGAATGAGGTAGCCGATCTCGCGCAGGAAGGCTTCGTAGGCGGCCATATCCACGGGCGCACCGTTCTTGCGATACCAATCGTCCAGCGCAGCCTGAATGCGGTCGCGCTTGGCGAGCAGATCGCGGTTCTTTGGAGCGAAGTCGTGCACGATCGCAGAGAAGCCGGCAAAGAAGGTATCCGGATCGACACCGGACCCCGGCAGAGCCTCCTTGACCAGGAAATCATAAAGCACCGGTTCGATCTGAAGTCCGTTCTTGTCAATGCGGCTCATGCCAATCACTCCTAAGGCCGTCCTACGGCTCAATTTTTACATGCTGCCAGTTTGCGGGCGGTTGGGCTCTCCGTCAATTTGGCAATAGTTCAAAATATTTGTGCACTTTTAGAAATAATCAATCTGCAGCGATGCGCGGACGGCCGCTGGCGGTGGCGATGAAACGGGCTTCGACCAGCTTGCGATTGCCCTCGATTTCCGGCGCGTCGATCTGTTCATTCATGGTGATGACCGGATCCGCGGCACCATTCAACCGCGCCTGCGCCATCGCCACCTCGATTGCCCGCTCCCGCGCCAGAGAAAAGGTCTTTTGCTCATCGGTAAGGCGCAGGGTCTCGCCCGCTCCGTTCAGCAGATAAATGCCATCCTCGGGCATGGTGACGAACACCGTAGCGCTGGCGCGAACCTGGCCGACGACGGCGCCAATCGCGTTGGCCACATCCGAATCGGCGGGAATGGCACTTTCACTTGCCAGCGTTGCGGCGATGGCAGGGTAATAAACGGGGGCGGAAGCACCGAGACCGACCAGAGGGCGATCGAGCGAAACGGCAAAACGGACGATGCCCGGTGTGCGGCGAAGAGCGTGGTCGATCGAGATCGATTTGGTTGGATCGAGATGGGTAACGCCGTCTTCGGCAAGGCAGGCGGCGAGGATGACATCGGCGGACTGCCGGGTCAGGCGATCGACGATCCTTTGCGCCAGCTCCTCCACGGATGCAGCGAGCGCATGGCCGGAACCATCCTTCATCCGCATTGCCAGCGCCAGACCAAGTCGCGAAGCTTCTGCATTCCACTGACTTTGCCGGCCGAGCACATGCATGGCATCTGACGGCGTCAGACCGCAGAGATGGACGAGACCGCGGGCGACCAGGCGATCCAGGGTCGCTTTCAGCGATGTCGAGGTCAGAAGCTGATCGAGCGGCAGGGGAACCAAGCCGATTTTGTCGAACAGCGCCCGTTCCAACGGCAACAAACCGCTTGCGAGATGGTCCGGCACGCCGGTGCGCACGGCAAAGCGGCCGACGTGGCGGCCATGATGCGGCGCACGCAACTGCTGCTCCAGCACGCTGATGACCGCTTGGCCATGCATATGCGCGACAAGGCTGAGCGGCAGCAGGCGGCGCGGCCCAAGTTCGAAAGCGGCGACAAGGCCGCGGTCGTTTATCTTCACCTCGGAATCACCGCCGAGACCATAGGTGCGCATCGCAACCGCTTCGACCATGGTGCGATAACCGCCGACCACGGCGCCGTCAGCATCGAGCCGCGGCCGACCGGCCTCCATGACAGCGACATCTGTGGTGGTGCCGCCGATATCGGACACCACGGCATCGTCAAGGCCGGTAAGATAGCGCGCGCCGACAAGGCTTGCCGCAGGCCCGGAGAGGATGGTCTCGATTGGGCGGAGCTTGGCTTCCGCAGCCGAGATCAGCGCGCCGTCGCCGCGCACGACCATCATCGGCGCCGTGATGCCGCGCGTAGCGAGAAAACCTTCGCAGGCGCCGACCAAGCGGTCGATCATCGATACCAACCGGGCATTCAGAAGCGTCGTCAGCGCCCGGCGCGGACCGCCGAGCTTGGAGGAGAGTTCATGGCTGCAGGTGACCGGCAGATGGGAAATCTCGCGGATGCGATCCCGCACGCGAATTTCATGAGCCGGATTCCGCACGGCGAAATAACCGGCGATCGCGAAGGACGAAACACTCTTCGAAAGCTCCGGCAGCGCCTCTTCCAGGGCGGTTAGATCGAGCGGATTCTCGCTGCCATGGACGTTGTGGCCGCCGGGCAGGAACAGCACCGGATCGGACCCCAGCGCCCCGGCCAGGCCATCGCGCTTCAGATCGTCAGGGCCGAAGCCGATCATTACCAGCCCTGCGCGGCCGCCCTGTCCTTCGACCAGCGCGTTGGTGGCGAGCGTCGTCGACAGTGATACGAGGCCGATAGCCGAAACCGGGATGGCGGCCTTGGCGATGACCGCATCGACAGCGCCGGCGATACCGACAGCCAAATCATGCCGCGTGGTCAGCGATTTCGCCTTGGCGACAACGCCATCGGCTTCGTGGAAGAGGACGGCATCGGTATAGGTTCCACCGGTGTCGATGCCGAGCAGGAAATGAGATGTCACGCTGATATCTAGCCTTTTGAACGGAAGGTGATGCTGTTATTGCATCCTTCCCGCCTGATCCGCTAGCTGCGAAGCGGCAAAAACAATCCTATCGCCTGGTGACCCGCATCGGCAGCCCGCCTTGCGGCTGTGTCGTGAGCTTCTGCACCGGCCAGGGATTCGTCTCGTCGGTCGCATCGAACCGGAAGCGGTGCATCATGACGGCAAGGGCGATAACGGCTTCCTGCAGGGCGAAAGTGGCGCCGATACAGACGCGCGGGCCGGCGCCGAAGGGCAGGTACTGGAACCGGTTGATCTTACCGCGATTTTCCGGGAGGAAGCGTTCGGGCATGAAGGCGCGCGGCTTGTCCCAATAGAGCGCGTGGCGATGCAGCGTCCATGGCATGATCAGCACGGTGATATCAGCCGGGATCTCGACACGCTCGCCGCTTGGGCTTGTCCATTCGTCGTCGGCAATCGCGGCGCGATTGATCGATGGTGCCGGCGGATAGAGGCGCATCGCCTCCTCGAAGGCGGCACGGACATTCGGCATCAGGTCGAGCCAGGCGACGGGCTCGGCGCCGGTCGCGAGCACCCGATCGATTTCCGCCTCCATGGCGTCGCGGATATGCGGCGTGTTGGCGACACAGTAGATCGTCCAGGCCAGCGCCCTCGCCGTCGTCTCATGACCGGCGCCGATGAAGGTCAGGATATTGTCCTCGATCTCCTCCATGGTCAGGCCGTCCGGGCCGGCCTTTTCCAAGAGCAGCGTCAGGAAATCGTCGGGGGCGCTGGCGCGATCTCTGCGCATTTTGTCGAGACGAAGTTCCATGGTCTTTCGGACGATGCCGCGAAACTTGTCGAGCACCTTCTGACCGCCGATGCGGGTAAGGCGTGGCACCCAGGAAGGGGCGCGCAGAAGGTCCATCGGATCGACGCGGCCCATGCGATGCAGAAGCTGATTGACGTCATCGGCGAAATGGCCGCTTTCGGTGACGATCTCACCGGAAAACAAAGTGTCCGCGAGGATGGCGAAGGTGAGCTCGGTCATATCGATGGCGATATCGAAAACCTTGCCGCCGCCGGCCTCCTCGTATTTGCGAACATAGGTTTCGCTCTGGCTCAGCATCTGGCCGGCAAAGCCCTGGGCATGGCGCGGCGTGAAGACTGGCGCCACGGCCTTGCGCGAGCGCTTCCAAACCTGGCCTTCGGCGGTCAGCAGGCCGTCGCGCAGGATCGGCCTGAGCACGAGCTGGCGAATCTCCGACATGCGGTAATTGGAGGCATTGTCGACCAGCACATGCTTGATCAGTCCGGGATCATTGACGATCAGCGTGCGCTCACGAAAGAAGCGCGTCATGATCCACGGCAGCGTGTAGGAAGGCTCGCCCCATAATTCCAGTGGATTGCGCAGGATGGTGCGGATGATCGTCAGGCGCGACGGCGGGACGGTGCGCGGGGTCGGGGCCGGCGGAGAGAAGGCTTCCGGGATCATGTCCATGAGATCCAATCTCCTCGAAAACCTTATTTTCCCGACGGCTCCCGAAGTTTAGAGCAGCGACTTCAGATCGTCCAGCTTATCATTGATAAGCCAGCCATAGTAATTTTCCTCCGGCCAGACCGGCTGCGCTGCCCCCCGGTTCTTGGCGGCGAGTGCTGCGGCCCGCTGGCGGGAATTGCCGACATTGTAGAGCGTCGCCGTAATGCCCGGATTGCCGGAAATATCCATGCCGGCGATCGAGCGGTAATCGTCGATCGACTTGCGGATCGAGGCAGCAACGAAGGCGAGCGACAGGTCGGGGTCCATGATGGCCTTGTAGACGCTGCCGGCATCCTTTTCATCCAGCTTCGGAATGCCGGACGTGCTGCTGACGAGATCGGAAAGTTCCAGCGCCGTCAGCGGATTGACCTGGCCGAGGCCGAAGGTCTGGCCGGCATAGAAGGGCTGGAAGAACACGGCGCTGAAACGGTTGTCCGGGAAAGATTTGCCGCCGACCTTCTTGCCCCGGAAATCGCTTTCCCAGACATCTTCGCGGCAGGTCCAGAGGCTGTAGGAATCCCTTTTGCCCTTGCAAGCATCGAATTGCGGCCGGGCAACGAAATCGTCGACGCTTTCGCCGTTATAGGCGAAACGGAAGCTCTCGCCGGCATAGGAGGCAGCCTTGACGTAATAGGACTGCAGGCCGTCATAGGCGTCGACATTATAGGTATGCTCACCGACCAGCGCGCCGATGATGTGGATCGGATCGATGCCATAGGCGCGCGCCGTCGACTTGATCTTCGACATCAGCCGGGTATCGGTCGCCAGCAGTTCATGAACCTTCTGGTATTTGCGCTCGAAAGTGGAATTCGTGCCCTTGGTGCGGCGCACGGATGCACCGGGGATCGGGGGTTGCTCGGCGTTGCGGTTGCCTGGCGGCACCATCGCCGCCGCATCCGCATAGGCCGGGATCCAGGAGAGGCTGACAACCGCCAGAAGAAGGGTGATCAGAATGCGTCGCACGATGGCTGCCCTATCGAAGTTTCATCCGATGTTTCAATGGGGCTCACTGACGGACAATCTTGGCCGAATAAAGCCATGCCACGCAAAGAAACGGGCCCCTAACTAAAAAGTTAACGGCCCGCTGTCGAGTGATTAATACGTCAAATCGCCGTCACTAGAGAATGAAGCGCGACAGGTCGGTATTGGTGGCGAGATCGCCGACATGTTCGCGCACATAGTCGGCATCGATGGTCACCGACACGCCGGCGCGATCCGAAGCGTTGTAGGAGATATCGTCCAACACCCGCTCCATTACCGTCTGCAGGCGGCGGGCGCCGATGTTCTCGACGGTGGAGTTGAGGTGCACGGCGACATCGGCCAAAGCGTCGATCGCATCATCCGTGAAGTCGAGCTTCAGATTTTCCGTCTCCATCAGCGCCTTGTACTGGCGGATGAGGCTCGCTTCCGGCTCGGTCA
Organism: Rhizobium sp. CB3090; assembly: GCF_029714285.1. NCBI lineage: Bacteria > Pseudomonadati > Pseudomonadota > Alphaproteobacteria > Hyphomicrobiales > Rhizobiaceae > Rhizobium > Rhizobium sp. CB3090. The sequence goes on along the minus strand of NZ_CP121662.1, from coordinate 3,519,342 downwards.
GGATACGGCGGAAATCCTCCTTGCTCAGCGGCTTCAGCTCGACGCGGATCGGCAAGCGGCCCTGCAATTCCGGCAGGAGATCCGAAGGCTTCGATACATGGAAGGCGCCGGAGGCGATGAAGAGGATATGGTCGGTCTTAACCGGACCATACTTGGTCGCAACCGTGGTGCCTTCGACCAGCGGCAGCAGGTCGCGTTGCACGCCTTCGCGCGAGACGCCGGCGCCCATGCCGCCGTCACGGGCGGCGATCTTGTCGATCTCGTCCAGAAAGACGATGCCGTCATTCTCGGCGGATTGCACAGCTTCGCGCTGGATCGCCTCATTGTCGATCAGCTTGTCGGATTCATCGCGGATCAGCTCCTTGTAGGAATCCTTGACCGTGGTGCGCACCTTCTTGGTGCGGCCGCCCATGGCCTTTCCGAACATTTCGGAGAGGTTGAGCACGCCGATATTGGCGCCGGGCATGCCGGGAATTTCAAAGCCGGGCATGCCGGAACCTGTGTCGGCGATCTCGATATCGATTTCCTTGTCGTCCAGCTGGCCCTCGCGCAGCTTCTTGCGGAAGCTGTCGCGCGTCGCCGGCGAGGCGGTTGCGCCGACCAAGGCGTCGAGCACCCGCTCTTCCGCGCTCATATGCGCCTTCGCCTGAACTTCGGCGCGCTTCTTTTCGCGCGCCAGGCCGATGCCGACCTCGACGAGATCGCGGACGATCTGCTCGACGTCGCGGCCGACATAGCCGACCTCGGTAAATTTCGTCGCTTCCACCTTGATGAAAGGAGCGCCGGCGAGCTTGGCGAGGCGGCGGGAGATTTCCGTCTTCCCGACGCCGGTCGGGCCGATCATCAGGATGTTCTTGGGCATGACTTCGTCGCGCAGGTCGGGTTCGAGCTGCTGGCGACGCCAGCGGTTGCGCAGCGCAATCGCCACGGCGCGTTTGGCCTCATGCTGGCCGACAATATAGCGATCGAGTTCGGAAACGATCTCGCGGGGGGAAAAAGTGGTCATTTCGTGTGCTTCCCGTCAGGGCTAGAAACAATCAAGAGAGGAATTAGGACTCGGAGTCGAGCGTTTCGACCACCACGTTATGATTGGTATAGACGCAGATGTCGGCGGCGATGTCGAGCGCGCGGCGGGCGACGTCCTCGGCCGATTTGTCCGTATCGATCAGAGCGCGGGCGGCGGCGAGCGCGAAATTACCGCCGGAACCGATCGCCATGGCGCCATGTTCCGGCTCGAGCACATCGCCATTGCCGGTGACGGCGAGCGTCACTTGTTTGTCGGCAACCAGCATCATCGCTTCGAGGTTGCGCAGATATTTGTCCGTGCGCCAATCCTTGGCGAGCTCGACGGCGGCGCGCATCAACTGGCCGGGATATTGTTCGAGCTTCTTTTCAAGCCGCTCGAGCAGCGTAAAGGCATCGGCGGTCGCACCGGCGAAACCGGCAATCACGTCACCCTTTCCGATGCGGCGAACCTTGCGGGCATTGCCCTTCATCACGGTCTGGCCGAGGCTGACCTGGCCATCGCCTGCCATCACCACCTTGCCGCCTTTGCGAATAGTCACAATTGTCGTCATCTAAACACCTATTGCCCCCAATTTTGGCGGGCTTTCTGCCGGGCCGCGTTTCGGCCCCGTCAGCACCTATGTAAGAGGGCTTTTTACGATTGCAAATGGCCGTTATTTTCGAATGATGCATGTAAGCCGGCTAGATAAGTCTATAGTGACTTAACTTCTGGATATTTGCGGATGTGCCTGATAAGGAACGGCCGTCAATCCCGATGGAGCAGCCCATGGCAGAGACCGTAGCGAGCCGCACGGCGAGCGTTTCCCGCAAGACCAACGAGACCTCGGTCTCGGTGTCCGTCAATATCGACGGCAGCGGCAAGTCGACCATTTCGACGGGCGTCGGCTTCTTCGACCATATGCTGGAGCAGCTTTCGCGACATTCGCTGATCGACATGGAGATCGACACCAAGGGCGACCTGCATGTCGACGATCACCACGCGGTCGAAGATACCGGCATCGCCATCGGTCAGGCCATTGCCAAGGCGCTCGGCGACCGGCGCGGAATCACGCGCTATGCCTCGATCGATCTCGCCATGGACGAAACGATGACGAAGGCGGCCGTCGATCTGTCCGGCCGGCCCTTCCTCGTCTGGAACGTCGCCTTCAGCGCCTCGAAGATCGGCACTTTCGATACCGAACTGGTGCGCGAATTCTTCCAGGCGCTCGCGCAGAATGCCGGCATCACGCTGCATATCCTCAACCATTATGGCGCCAACAATCACCATATTGCCGAGACATGCTTCAAGGCCGTTGCCCGCGCTCTGCGCACGGCAACCGAGATCGATCCGCGGCAGGCAGGCCGCGTACCCTCGACGAAGGGTACACTCGCCTGAGCCCCGTCATGGGGAAAGTGAAGAGATGGCAAGCTATTTGATTTTGACGCCGCCCGGAGGACCGGACAAAAACCAGGCGAGAACGCGCTTCATCCGCGACGGTTTTTCCTGGATGGCGTTTTTGTTTCCGACGCTGTGGATGCTTTTTCACCGGCTCTGGCTGCAGGCCATCGCCGCGTTTCTGCTACAGAGCATCGGTTGGGAATTGATCCATCGGCCGGGATTCTTCGCCGCCGGCCTCGCAATCCTGCTCGGCGTGCATATCCTTGCCGCGCTCGAAGGAAGTCATGCCGCATACCGGAACCTCGTCGCGGGCGGCTGGAGGACGGAGGGTCTGGTTTCGGCTCCCAATCTGGCAACGGCTGAGGAGATCCATTTCTCCGACATCGAGCCGAAAGCCGAGGAGGAGAATATCCGTTCGAATAATTGGGATATCCCTTCCTCTCCAAACAACAATTCAAGTCGCGGCGGGCCGGGTTTCGGTCTTCCCGGCTATGATGGAGGACGCTGACCATGCGCGTCGCGATTATCGACTACGGCTCGGGCAACCTGCGCTCGGCCACCAAGGCCTTCGAACGCGCGGCCCGCGAAGCCGGAATCGACACCGAAATCGATCTGACTGACGATGCCGAGCGTGTCGCCACCGCCGACCGCATCGTGCTTCCCGGCGTCGGCGCCTATGCCGATTGCCGCCGCGGGCTCGATGCCGTTTCCGGCATGGCCGATGCGGTGATCGATGTCGTGGAACACAAGGGCCGCCCTTTCCTCGGCATCTGCGTCGGCATGCAGCTCATGTCGTCGCGCGGGCTAGAAAAGACGATCACGCAGGGGTTCGGTTGGATCAAGGGCGACGTCAAGGAGATGACGCCGGATGATCCGACGCTGAAAATCCCGCAGATCGGCTGGAACACGCTGGATCTCCGGCACCCGCATCCCCTCTTCGACGGCATTCCGACCGGGCCGGACGGGCTGCACGCCTATTTCGTTCATTCCTATCATCTGGCCGCCGATCATGCCGACGACGTCATCGCCACGACCAGCTATGGTGGCGCGATGACCGCCTTCGTCGGCCGCGACAACATGGCCGGCTCGCAGTTCCATCCGGAAAAGAGCCAGAAGCTCGGCCTCGCCCTGATTGCCAATTTCCTGCGCTGGAAGCCCTAAGCTCGCGCACTGAGGACAAAGACATGATTCTGTTTCCTGCCATCGACCTAAAAGACGGCCAGTGCGTACGCCTCAAGCTCGGCGACATGCAACAGGCAACCGTCTACAATCCTGATCCGGCCGCGCAAGCCAAGGCATTCGAGGACCAGGGTTTCGAGTGGCTGCATGTGGTCGATCTCAACGGCGCCTTTGCCGGCGAGACCGTCAATGGCGCTGCCGTCGATGCCATTCTCAAGGCGACGAAGAACCCGGTGCAGCTCGGCGGCGGCATCCGCACGCTCGACCATATCGAAAACTGGCTGTCGCGCGGGCTTGCGCGCGTCATCCTCGGCACGGTTGCTGTGCGCGATCCGGCACTCGTCGTTGAAGCCTGCCGGAGGTTTCCGGGACACATCGCCGTCGGCATCGACGCCAAGGGCGGCAAGGTAGCGGTCGAGGGCTGGGCGGAAGCCTCCGAGCTCGGCGTTATCGAACTGGCGAAAAAATTCGAGGGCGCCGGCGTCGCCGCGATCATCTATACCGATATCGACCGCGACGGCATTCTGACCGGCATCAACTGGACCTCGACGCTGGAACTGGCCGATGCGGTTTCCATTCCGGTCATCGCCTCCGGCGGGCTCGCCTCGCTCGACGATATCCGCCGCATGATTCAGCCGGACGCCCGCAAACTGGAAGGTGCGATTTCCGGCCGTGCGCTTTATGATGGCCGTATCGATCCGAAGGAAGCACTAGCCCTGATCAAGCGGGCTAAGGAGGCAGCGCAATGACCCTGAAAGCCCGCGTCATCCCCTGCCTCGACGTCAAGGACGGCCGCGTCGTCAAGGGCGTCAATTTCCTCAATCTCGTTGATGCCGGCGACCCCGTCGAGGCCGCCAAGGCTTACGATGCCGCCGGCGCCGACGAGCTCTGCTTCCTCGACATCACCGCCTCTTCCGACAACAGAGAGACGATTTTCGATGTCGTGGCCCGCACTGCCGAACAATGCTTCATGCCGGTGACGGTCGGCGGCGGCGTTCGGACCATCGCCGATATCCGCAAGCTGCTGCTCTGCGGCGCCGACAAGGTTTCGATCAATTCGGCAGCGGTGAACAATCCGGATTTCGTTGCCGAAGCCGCCGACAAATTCGGCAATCAATGCATCGTCGTCTCGATCGACGCCAAGCGGCGACGCACAGAGGCGCTCGGCGGCGATAATTTGAGCGCCTGGGAGATCTATACCCATGGCGGCCGCAACGCGACCGGCATCGACGCCGTCGATTTTGCCCGCAAGATGGTCGAGCGCGGCGCCGGCGAACTTCTGGTCACCTCCATGGATCGCGACGGCACCAAGGTCGGTTATGACTTGGAGCTGACGCGGGCAATCGCGGATGCCGTGCGCGTTCCGGTCATCGCGTCCGGCGGCGTCGGCGATCTCGACGATCTGGTTGCCGGCATCAAGGAAGGCCATGCGACGGCCGTGCTCGCCGCCTCGATTTTCCACTTCGGCACCTATTCGGTCGGCGAAGCAAAACATTATATGTCCGAGCATGGCATCGCCATGCGGCTCGATTAGGAAGGGATAGGACGGATGAGCGGATTTACCCTTTTCGACCTCGAAAAAATCGTCGATGTGAGGTCCAAGGCATCGCCGGAGGACTCCTGGACAGCGAAGCTTTTTGCCGCCGGCCAGCCGAAGGCGGCAAAGAAGCTGGGCGAGGAAGCGATCGAGGCGGTCATGGCGGCTGTGACCAACGATCGCGACAATCTCACCTATGAGGCAGCCGATTTGCTTTATCACCTTATGGTCGTATTGAAGATAGCAGGCATTCCGTTGCAGAATGTCATGGGTGAGCTCGAAAAGCGCACCGCTCAATCCGGCCTTCAGGAGAAGGCCAGCCGGTAGAATGCGATGACGATAGCGACCCAGACCCTGCCTGCGCACGAGACGCTCGATATATTTGAGGCGAAAGCCTATTCGCCCTATTATTTCTTTTCGTCGGACGAGTGGTCGAAATTCAGAGCCGACACGCCGCTGACATTGACCGCCGACGAAGTGAAGCGGCTGCGCTCCATGGGCGACCCAATCGATCTCGACGAAGTCCGGCGCATCTACCTTTCGCTATCGCGCCTGCTGTCCTCGCATGTGGAGTCTTCCCAGATCCTGTTCGAGCAGCGCAATCGGTTTCTCAGCCTCTCCGATGTGGCCAAGACGCCCTTCGTCATCGGTATCGCCGGCTCCGTCGCCGTCGGCAAGTCCACCACGGCCCGTATCCTGAAGGAATTGCTCGGCCGCTGGCCGTCAAGCCCGAAGGTCGATCTAGTCACGACCGATGGCTTTCTCTATCCGAACGCCGAATTGCAGCGCCGCAACCTGATGCAGCGCAAGGGCTTTCCCGAAAGTTACGATACCGCAGCGCTCCTGCGCTTCCTCTCGGCGATCAAGGCCGGGCAGCCAGATGTCAAGGCACCCTGCTATTCGCATCTCGTCTATGACGTGCTGCCGGACGAATACAAGACCGTCGACCGGCCGGATATCCTGATCTTCGAAGGCATCAACGTGCTGCAATCGCGGCACCTGCCGGCGGACGGCAAGATCGTGCCGATGGTGTCGGACTTCTTCGATTTCTCCATCTATATCGATGCCGACGAGCATCTGATCCACAACTGGTATGTGGCGCGCTTCATGAAGCTGCGCGAGACCGCCTTCCGTGACCCTCACTCCTTCTTCCATCGCTACGCCTCGATCACCGAGGAGGAGGCGATCGCGACTGCCGAGGGGCTGTGGAAGAACATCAACCTGAAGAACCTGCGCCAAAACATCCTGCCGACCCGCCCCCGCGCCGACCTCATCCTGCAGAAGGGCAGGAATCATCTGATCGAACAGGTGGCGTTGAGGAAGCTTTAGGCTGCGCCGTTTCACTTCCTTCCGCTGCCTTCGCACTTGACCGCAACTGGTCTCTCCACGCCAGAAAGAGCATCCATGCGGCGAGGACTGTCGGCACCAAGACGCCCAGAGACATTGCCGTCTGCCTAACGATCTGTTGATTGAACAACGGATAGAGCCAGACGGCGACGAGAAGAAGCAGTGCGCTTCGCTGCGTGAAGAACAGATACACAACAGCAACGCTCATCGGTATCGTATCGTAGGAATATCCATAGGGCATGGCGACAAGTGTCAATACGGCCGTCAGGCAAACCCTGGCGGCATGATCGACTACGACCTTTCCGTGCTGCCAGAGCCATAGAACCGCGACGATCGCCAGGATGGAGAAGACCGCCTGAAACACGTAAGATCCGGTGAGCCCGAATCCCAGCGAACGCGCCAGCATGAAGAACGCCGTGGCATTGACCTGATACCCTTGCGGAAAAGGTGCCTCCAGAATCTCCGTCATCAGCGGACGAGTCTCGGTCAGGAACAGCGACCAAACGTCGAAACCGAACAGCAAACCGGTGGCGCCTATCAGGACGAGCGTTGTCGTGCAGGCGGAAAAAATCGCCCGATAATTGCCGCTCGCCAGTAGACAAAAAGGGACGAGTACACCTAGTTGCGGCTTGATCGTCAGCACGCCGAAGAAAATGCCGGCAATAATTGGCCGGCCGGGCGCGAGAGACAACCCGAAGAGCAAGAGGGCCGTGGTTAATGCACCGTTCTGCCCCAGGATCATGTTGACCAAGGCGGCGGGCAAATAACGATGAGCATGCGCGCCCACAGGTTCAACCCGAGCGGCTTTGTCGCCAGAAAGAGCAACAGAAGGGTCAGCAGCGTCCACAAAATGTAGGCGGGGAAAATCGGGAGCGCGGCAAACGGCACCCCAATCAGAAGAATGGAGGGCGGATAGCTCCATTCATGATCCGGCAGGAGCGGCGAGAAAAACACACGAAGCTCTTGTCGATAGGCGGCCATATCGAAGAGATAGGCAACATGGCCTTTCAGAGCCATCAGTGAACCAGCCCACAGATTGGTGAAATCCCAATAGGGCAGCCGGTCCGCAACGACGGAAATTCCATCCGGCGTCAATACCCATACAGTTGTCAGGTACAAGCCGCGGACCATTCCCAGCATGGCAACCATGCCTGCCAGAATAAAATCCAGCCTCACCTTCGATTGCATTTCAGTCACTCCAAAATCGCGTTTTTCGCGAATCACTATGGAGTCACGCGTCTTAAAGTGAGGTTTATCCGTCCGCCATTCTTCAGCAATGTCGACGTTGCCGGATAGATGCGGTCGACGCCGTGGAAGCAAAGTCTGCCTTCTCCGCCGAGAACGACGATATCGCCGCTGAAAAGCTTGAAAGATAGTGTGCGATCCTTGCGATTGAGACCACCCACTCGAAAGAGGCAGGTGTTGCCGAGCGAGATCGATAGCACAGGCGCGTCGAGATCCTGTTCGTCGCGATCCTGATGCAGGCCCATACGGGCATCGTCCCCATAGAAATTGATGAGACAAGCCTCAGGCGGCTTTTCATAGCCAGCTATCTCATTCCAGAGATCGAGTAGTTGTGTCGGCATGGCTGGCCAGGGCCTGCCAGTTACCGGATGCATCGACTGGTAACGATAGCCGCGCTGCTTGTCCGTGACCCAGCCGAGCGGCCCGCAATTGGTCATGCGCACAGACATCTCCTTGCCGGTGCCGGGCATGGCGGGGGTGTAAAGCGGCGCTTCGGCAGTGACGGCGCGAATCACTTCGACCAGCGCTTCCTGGGTGGAGCGGTCGAGATAGCCGGGGAGATGACGAATTCCGTTGGGTAGGAGCATTTTTGTTTCCTGCGGTGAAGGAACATTCACCCGACAAGCCTAATTTTACCCAACCAAACAAAAACCGCAGCCCGAAAACCTAGTCGCCGCCGGGCTTGCCGCGCATCTTCTTGACCTCCGAGCGGCCCGATTTTTCCTTCAGGCGCCGTTCGATCGAGCCTTTGGTCGGCTTGGTCTTCTTGCGGGGCGGTGGTGGCGGGGCGGCGGCTTCGAGGATCAGTTCCTTTAGCCGCTCGCGCGCATCCTCGCGATTGCGATCCTGGCTGCGGAAGCGGCTGGCCTCGATCATCAGGACGCCGTCCTTGGAGACGCGCCGGCCGGCGAGCCGGATGGCGTTGGCCTTGACGCGGTCATTCAGCGACGGCGAATTCGCAATATTGAAGAACAACTGGACTGATGTCGCGACCTTGTTGACGTTCTGCCCGCCGGGGCCGCCCGCCAGAACGAATTGTTCCGTCAGTTCCCATCCGGCAATGATGATCCGGTCGTTGATATAAAGCGCGTCGCTGGCCATGCGCGTCTATCCCATATTGGCGCGCAGTTGAAAACAGGCCGATGGCAAAATGAAACCCCGGCCGATAGACCGCCGGGGTTTCACGTGAGTCATTGCGTCCAGGCGGCGGATCACTCGGCCGCAGCGCGCAGGCCCGGGGCCGCATCGCGGACATTGCCGTCGACATGGCTTTCAAACTTGGCGAAGTTGGAGACGAACATCTCCACCAGCTTGGCCGCCTGCGCATCATAGGCCTGAGCATCGGCCCAGGTGGAGCGCGGGTCGAGGATGGCGCTGTCTACGTCTTCGACGGCGACCGGCACCGCAAAGCCGAAATTCGGATCGATGCGGAACTCGACATTGTCGAGATCACCCTTCAAGGCTGCGGCCAGCAGGGCGCGCGTCGCCTTGATTGGCATGCGCCGGCCCGTGCCATAGGCGCCGCCGGTCCAGCCGGTGTTGACGAGCCAGCAGCGCGCGCCGTGGCGGGCGATCTGATCCTTGAGCAGATTGCCGTATTCGGCCGGATGGCGCGGCATGAAGGGAGCGCCGAAACAGGTCGAGAACGTGGCTTCCGGCTCGACGACGCCCTTTTCCGTGCCCGCGACCTTGGCGGTGTAGCCGGAGAGGAAGTGATACATCGCCTGTTCCGGTGTCAGCTTGGCGATCGGCGGCATGACGCCGAAGGCATCGGCCGTCAGCATGATGATCGTTTCCGGATGGCCGGTCATGCCGGATTCCGAAGCATTCGGGATGAAATGCAGCGGATAGGCGCTGCGGGTGTTCTCCGTCAGCGAGCCGTCGTCGAGATCGGGCACGCCATGTTCGTCCAGCACGACATTTTCAAGCACGGTGCCGAAGCGGCGGGTCGTGGCGTAGATTTCCGGCTCGGCTTCGGCCGACAGGCGGATGGTCTTGGCGTAGCAGCCGCCTTCGAAATTGAAGATGCCGTTTTCGCCCCAACCATGCTCGTCATCGCCGATCAGCGTGCGCGTCGGGTCGGCCGACAGCGTCGTCTTGCCGGTGCCCGACAGGCCGAAGAAAATCGCCGCGTCGCCGTCCGGGCCGACATTGGCCGAGCAGTGCATCGGCATGACGCCACGCTCGGGCAACAGGTAATTCAGCACGGTGAAGACCGATTTCTTCATTTCGCCGGCATAGGAGGTACCGCCGATCAGAACGATGCCGTTGACGAGATCGCAGGCGATCACCGTTTCCGTGCGGCAGCCATGGCGCTCCGGATCGGCGCGGAAGCTCGGCAGATCGATGATCGTCAGTTTCGGCACGAAGCTTTCCAGCGCCGAGCGTTCGGGACGAATGAGCAGGTTCCGGATGAACAGCGAGTGCCAGGCGAATTCGGTGACGACGCGTGTCGGCAGAGCGTAATCCTGATCGGCGCCGCCGATAAGATCCTGGACGAACAGGTCCTTGCCGTGCACATGCGCCAGCATGTCCTTGTGCAGCAGCGCGAAATGTTCCGGCGACATCGGCTTGTTGTTGTCCCACCAGATCTGGTCTTCGGTCACCGCGTTGCGGACGACGAACTTGTCCTTCGGCGAGCGGCCGGTATGTTGCCCTGTCAATGCTCTCAGCGCACCATGAGCGGTCAGATCGGCTTCGCGCCGACGAATCGCTTCCTCGTAAAGGTGAGACTCAAGAAGGTTATAACGCACACTGGCGGCGGCCCCCAGGCCGATCGATTCGATTTCGATTGCGGGATTGCGGACGCCAAATTGCTCCATTGCTTTATTCCTCAACGTGGCCTCAGCCGTTAAAACTAAATAAAGCGTAGAGGCGTCTTTTTAAAAGCACAAGAGAGGATGGCGAGAAAAATTGAATAATATCATATATTTAATCGATTTAAATAAATTTACATGATTTTAAATCGTTTGAATGCATGTCATCGAGACGTTTCGCCACACAACTAATGGTAGACTATTTGCGCATCCGGCAATCCGCCTCTTTATCTTTGCCACAATTTGTTCCACCTTTATCCCCATAAGCGCGCGCCAGGTTACCGCCAACGAGCTGGCAAGCCACCTGGGCTGGATTCCAAATCCGGGAGAGACGCGCACTGATGACGGAGACGAACACCATGTTGACAATCGCGCTTGTTGACGACGACCGCAATATCCTGACTTCCGTGTCGATTGCCTTGGAAGCCGAGGGATACAAGGTGGAAACCTATACCGACGGCGCTTCGGCGCTCGACGGATTGCTTGCCCGGCCGCCGCAACTGGCGATCTTCGATATCAAGATGCCGCGCATGGACGGCATGGAGCTTTTGCGCCGCCTGCGGCAGAAGTCCGATCTGCCGGTGATCTTCCTGACCTCGAAAGATGAAGAGATCGACGAGCTCTTCGGCCTGAAGATGGGTGCCGACGACTTCATCACCAAACCCTTCTCGCAGCGCCTACTGGTCGAGCGCGTCAAGGCCGTGCTTCGCCGTGCTTCCGCCCGTGAAGTTGCGAATGCGGCCAATAGCGGCACAGCCGCGAAGCCCGGCGCCGTGCAACAAGCCCGCTCGCTGGAGCGCGGGCAGCTTGTCATGGACCAGGAACGCCATACCTGCACCTGGAAGGGAGAACCGGTGACGCTGACCGTCACGGAGTTCCTGATCCTGCATTCCCTGGCGCAACGCCCCGGCGTCGTAAAAAGCCGCGATGCCTTGATGGACGCTGCTTACGACGAGCAGGTCTATGTCGACGATCGCACCATCGACAGCCACATCAAGCGGCTTCGCAAGAAATTCAAGATGGTCGATCTCGATTTTGATATGATCGAAACGCTGTATGGAGTCGGCTACCGCTTCCGCGAAGCGGCCTAGAGCGGGATATCATGCGAAAACCGCTTACACTTTCCGGCATCATGCTCGGATAGTTAACTGGACCATGCTGCAGGCAATGGAATAAGAGCATGCGGACAGGATCGCCGATCCTGTCCTTCGAAAGGGCCGTTGGCTTGGCGCAACTGGTGCAAGATAGAGACATCGACGATACGGAAAGCCCGAGCGACGTCAGAATCGCCCGCCGTCGGTGGACTCACCCTTTCACGCTGATCCGCCGCATCTTCGGCAATGCCGTCTTCTCGAGCCTGACGCGGCGTATTCTGTTCTTCAACCTCGCCGCCCTCGTCGTTCTCGTCGGCGGTATCCTCTATCTCAATCAGTTCCGCGAGGGCTTGATCGACGCCCGCGTCGAGAGCCTGCTAACGCAGGGCGAAATCATCGCCGGTGCCGTCTCGGCATCCGCTTCGGTCGACACCAATTCCATTACCATCGACCCGCAGAAGCTATTGGAACTCCAGGCGGGGCAGAGCATCACGCCGGTTCCGAACGATGAGGACCTGGAGTTTCCGATCGATCCGGAGAAGGTGGCGCCGGTGTTGACGCGGTTGATTTCGCCGACGCGCACCCGCGCCCGCATCTTCGATGCCGACGCCAATCTGCTGCTCGACAGCCGCCATCTCTATTCGCGCGGTCAGGTGCTGCGCTACGATCTGCCACCGGTGGAAGATGCGGCACAAAGCTGGTCGGACTGGTTCAGCGGCCTGCTCAACAAGATGCTGCAGCCGGGCAACCTGCCGGTTTATAAGGAAGCGCCCGGCGGTGACGGTTCGATCTACCCGGAAGTAATGAATGCGCTGACCGGCGTGCGCGGCGCCGTGGTGCGAACCACGGAAAAGGGCGAGCTGATCGTCTCCGTTGCCGTCCCCATCCAACGTTTCCGCGCCGTGCTCGGCGTATTGCTGTTGTCGACGCAGGCCGGCGATATCGACAAGATCGTCCATGCCGAACGCTTGGCGATCATGCGCGTCTTCGGTGTCGCGACCCTGGTTAACGTCGTTCTGTCGCTGCTTTTGTCCTCGACCATCGCCAATCCGCTGCGCCGGCTTTCGGCCGCCGCCATCCGCGTGCGCCGCGGCGGAGCGAAGGAGCGTGAGGAAATTCCTGATTTCTCCGCCCGCCAGGATGAAATCGGCAACCTGTCGATCGCGCTGCGCGACATGACGTCAGCGCTCTACGACCGTATCGATGCGATCGAAAGTTTCGCCGCCGACGTCAGTCACGAACTGAAGAACCCGCTGACATCGCTGCGCAGCGCCGTCGAAACGTTGCCGCTCGCCAAAAGCGACGATTCCAAGAAACGGCTGATGGATGTCATCCAGCATGACGTACGCCGCCTTGACCGGCTGATCAGCGATATTTCCGACGCATCCCGCCTCGATGCCGAACTTGCGCGCTCGGACGCGAAATCGCTCGATCTCGAAGTCCTGTTGCGCGACATGATCGATATTTCCCGGCAGGTCGGGCATTCTAAGAAGGCGGTCGAGATAGATTATGTCGTCGACCGCAAGCCGGGTGCGAAAACCAAGTTCACCATCGACGGCCACGATCTGCGCATCGGCCAGATCGTCACCAACCTCATTGAGAACGCCCGCTCTTTCGTTGCGAAAGACACCGGAAAAATCACAGTCAGACTGACGCGAACGCGAACGCGCTGCGTCATCTATGTCGAAGACAACGGGCCGGGCATTCAGGCGGAAAATATCGATCGCATTTTCGAGCGTTTCTATACCGACCGGCCGGAAGCGGAAGGTTTCGGTCAGAATTCCGGTTTGGGCCTTTCGATCAGCCGGCAGATCGCTGAGGCGCATGGCGGATCTCTGCGTGCTGAAAACATCGTCGACGGTGATGGCGCGACGCTGCTCGGCGCCCGCTTCATCCTCTCATTACCAGCCGAAACACCGGCATGAGCGGCAAAGCGACCAATGTCCACGGGACAGCGATCGTCGTCGGCAGGACCGGCCTGTTGTTTTTGGGGCCATCGGGCAGCGGCAAGTCCTCGCTTGCTTTTGCCTGCCTGGCCGCCGCCAAGCCGCTTGGCCTTTCCGCAGCATTGGTCGCTGACGATCAGGTTTTCATCATGCAACGTGATGGTGCCATCATCGCCGAATGCCCGCCTTCTATCGCCGGCCTGATGGAGATCCGCTACACCGGCATCGTTCGACTTCCCCATGTTTCCGAGGCCGAAATGCACTACGCCATCCGCCCGGTCGATCCAGCGACGGCGGAGCGGCTCCCTCCGGAAAACGAAACGACGGATATCGCTCAATCCATTCGCCTGCCGCTGATCCGCCTGTCCGCAACATCGGCAAATCCGCTCGCGGTGATTATGGCAAAAACCATCATCAGTTTGGGTTAATCGGCCATTTAGGTCGCCGCAGGCGCCCAAATATCATATTTTAAGCTTGCACTTCGGCTTTTCATCGCCAAGATGTCCCCCCACCGGTGGACGACATTGCTGCATTGCGATATGGGCCACCTGTTTGCGTGTGCGATGGGAGCAGTAATATCATGATCGGACTTGTGCTTGTCACTCATGGCAAGCTGGCTGAAGAGTTTCGGCATGCCGTCGAGCATGTCGTTGGTCCGCAGAAGTTCATAGAGACGGTATGCATTGGTCCCGAAGACGACATGGACAAGCGTCGGCAGGACATCCTGCAGGCCGTTTCCGGCGCCGACGACGGGCATGGGGTCATCATTCTTACCGATATGTTCGGCGGCACTCCTTCCAATCTCGCGATCTCGGTCATGAATAGCGGCCATACGGAAGTTATTGCCGGTGTCAATCTGCCGATGCTAATTAAGCTTGCGGGCGTACGGGGCGACAACAACATGGAGAAGGCTCTGGTTGAAGCTTCCGAGGCCGGACGCAAATATATAAATGTGGCCAGCCGTGTACTCAGCGGCAAATGACGAGACAAGCATCCCGCCTATGACGGAACTTTCCCGGGAACTTCTGATCATCAACAAACGCGGCTTGCATGCCCGCGCTTCCGCCAAATTCGTACAGACCGTCGAAGCCTACGACGCCACCATCACCGTCTCGAGGGACGGAACCACCGTCGGCGGCAACTCGATCATGGGCCTGATGATGCTTGCCGCAAGCCCCGGCTGCAGCGTGCTCGTCACCGCGAGCGGTACCCAGGCCGCCGAGGCACTCGATGCGCTGGATCGCCTGGTCGCCGACAAGTTCGGCGAGGAAATGTAAGCCTCATCCCCTGCGCCCATCGTGCTTCAAGCGCCGGAATGCGGATCGATGCTATAGGGGTGCACGGGATAGCCGGGCCCAATGGCATCTCGGACACGGTCGGACCAGGCGGCGACCGCCGGATAGTCGGCCAGAGGAAAGCCGCAATCAGCGGCTCGGTGGCTATAGGCGTAGACGGCTATATCGGCGATCGACAAACCATTTCCGACAAGAAACGAAAGACCGGTTAGGCTGCGTTCCATTGCCGTGAGGGCGCGGACTGCAGCTTCGCGCTTTCCCGAGACCAAATTCTGATTGCGTTCGATCCGCCCGGTCAGCGTCCAGAAGCGCAGCGAACCGATGACCGGCTCGATATGGTATTGCTCGAAGAACAGCCATTGCATGACCTTGGCACGCTGATAGCGGTCTGCCGGCAGAAAGGGCGTACCTTCGGCGAGATAGGTGAGGATCGCGTTCGATTCCGCAATGGCACGTCCGTCGTCCAGCTCGAGGACGGGGATGGCGCCCACCGGATTGAGATCCAGGAAAGCGTCGGCGCGGCTTTCACCTTCGAAAATCGAGACGAGACGGCTGGTATAGGGGATTTCGAGCAGGCCAAGCAGAACCCTCGCTTTCCAGCCGTTCTGCGATGGCAAATAGTCATGAAGTGTGAGCATGGCGCTTCCCTCGCTGTGAAAAGCCGAGTTTGCCAGCCACCGTGAACCGCGCAATCCGAATCTTGCGCTCCAATCGGATAGATTGGCGGAGCGTCGGCGTTCTCTCATCGAGAGGCGGCTCTAAAATCGATTGATATAAAGATATAAAGACTTCTTTATATCAACATTGATTTCGAGCCTGAAGCCTGCTACAGGGCATCATCCCACACGCTGTCAGCGTGCAATTCTAGTTGCATTCGGCCGAGGCGTTCGCCTGTGGTCCGTTCGCATCGTTCAGGCTGGAGACCTTCATGAGCACTGAAAAGGACTACATCGTCGCGGATATCGGCCTTGCCGACTTCGGCCGCAAGGAAATCACGATCGCCGAAACCGAAATGCCGGGCCTGATGGCCTGCCGCGCCGAGTTCGGCGAAGCACAGCCGCTGAAAGGCGCGCGCATCACCGGCTCGCTGCACATGACGATCCAGACCGCCGTCCTCATCGAGACGCTGGTGGCACTCGGCGCAGAAGTCCGTTGGGCATCCTGCAACATCTTCTCGACCCAGGACCATGCCGCTGCCGCAATCGCCGCCTCCGGCGTTCCGGTCTTCGCCGTCAAGGGCGAAAGCCTCGAAGACTACTGGACCTACACCGACAAGATCTTCCAGTGGACCGACGGCGGCCTCTCCAACATGATTCTCGACGATGGCGGCGACGCCACGATGTACATCCTGCTCGGCGCTCGCGCCGAAGCCGGTGAGGACGTGCTCTCCAACCCGCATTCCGAAGAAGAGGAAATCCTCTTCGCGCAGATCAAGAAGCGCCTGCAGGCAACGCCTGGCTGGTTCACAAAGCAGCGCGACGCCATCAAGGGCGTGACCGAAGAGACCACCACCGGCGTCAACCGCCTCTATCAGCTCAGCCAGAAGGGCCTGCTGCCCTTCCCGGCGATCAACGTCAACGACAGCGTCACCAAGTCGAAGTTCGACAACAAGTACGGCTGCAAGGAATCGCTGGTCGACGGCATCCGCCGCGCAACCGACGTAATGATGGCCGGCAAGGTCGCCGTCGTCTGCGGCTACGGCGACGTGGGCAAGGGTTCGGCTGCTTCGCTTTCCGGCGCCGGCGCACGCGTCAAGGTCACGGAAGTCGATCCGATCTGCGCCCTGCAGGCCGCCATGGACGGCTATGAAGTCGTTCAGCTCGAAGACGTCGTTTCGAGCGCCGACATCTTCATCACCACCACCGGCAACAAGGACGTCATCCGCATCGACCATATGCGCGCGATGAAGGACATGGCGATCGTCGGCAACATCGGTCACTTCGACAACGAAATCCAGGTTGCCGCTCTGCGTAACCTCAAGTGGACGAACATCAAGCCGCAGGTCGACATGATCGAGTTCGCCAAGGGCAACCGCATCATCCTGCTGTCGGAAGGCCGCCTGCTGAACCTCGGCAACGCCACCGGCCATCCGTCCTTCGTCATGTCGGCTTCCTTCACCAACCAGACGCTGGCGCAGATCGAGCTCTTCACCAAGCCCGGCCAGTACCAGAACCAGGTCTACGTGCTGCCGAAGCACCTCGACGAGAAGGTTGCGCGCCTGCACCTTGCCAAGCTCGGCGTGAAGCTGACGGAGCTTTCCGAAGAGCAGGCTTCGTATATCGGCGTCACTCCGCAGGGTCCGTTCAAGTCCGACCACTACAGATACTGATCTTACGATCGATATCCACAATATCTTGTGGCCCCGGCATTGACAAATGCCGGGGCTTATTTTTTGGCCGGCTCCCTTCCCGGCGATTCCCTTAGGCAGTATTGTTTTAAGACTTGATTCGTGACGAACCGGGCATGCCCGGAGCCATGAAAATGGGATGTCTTGTCGAGATGCGGCACAATAGAGTCGGATGATTTTAGGTCGACACGACCTAAAATCTGAATCCGCTCTACAATCAAATAAGTAGAGCATGATGTCGTCCAAAAACCGCTTACACTTTTCGGCATCATGCTCTGAAGGACGGAGACAGACCGCTTATGTCTGAAGGGAAAGACAACCTGCCTCAGCCGGCGATACCCCTAGCGGCGATCGCACGGCGGCGGCAGGGCGGCGCATATATGCTTTTACCGCGGGCAAAGCGGCGGACGGATGCAGGCCGGTTGGCCTCATTGGCCCGCCTGCTGCGTTTCAGCGTTTTCGGTGGCATCGTCAGCGGCCTGGCGGGTCCCGTGCTGGCGCAGACGAGCGCTGGCACGCCGGCTGCGGTCCGTCTCTTTACCTCCTCCGAAATGGTCATCTTTTCCGTCATCTTCGGCGTGATTTCAGCGGCGCTTCTGTCGACCGTATGGATGATCCGTCAGCGCGGCAACATGGAAAGCGAGAGCCGCGAAATCCGCACAGCGCTGTCGGACGCCAACCAGCGCATTTCGCAGTATCAGGCACTGATCGCCGACAAGAACCGCCGGATCGTCATCTGGGATGGCCAAAATGCACGGCCGGAGCTGCTTGGTCAGCTTCCCGTCGAGACCGGTGCGCCGCAGGACAACGAATTCCTCGCTTTCGGCCGCTGGCTGAAATCCTGGTCGGCCGGCGAGCTGGACAAGGCGATCGACAAGCTGCGCAGCAATGGCCAAAGCTTCGATATGGTCGTCGAGACGAACCGCGACGAGATCTTGGAGGCGCAAGGCCGCATCTCCGGCGGCCGCGCCTTCGTCCGCTTCATCGCACTCAACAATCTGCGCGCCGAACTGGCCGAGCTGAAGATCGAGCGCGACCGGCTGATGACCTCGATCTCCGCTTTCCAGAATCTGCTCGATGCTATCGACCTGCCGGTCTGGCGGCGCGATACCGAGGGCAAGCTGACCTGGGTCAACCAAGCCTATGGCGAGGCAGTCGAGGCCGTATCGCCGGATGAGGCCATCCGCGAAGGCCGCGAATTCCTGACCACCGTCGCGCGCGAGCGCATCCGCGCCTCCACCACGCCGGAATCGCCCTTCCACGACAAGATTTCCACCGTCGTACACGGCAATCGCACGTTCTTCGATGTCATCGACGTCAAATCCTCAGACGGTTCGGCCGGCATCGCTATCGACGTTTCCGAAGCGGAAGCGGTCCGGGCCGAGCTGGCCCGCACGTTGAAGAGCCATGCCGAGACGCTCGATCATCTGGCGACACCGGTCGCGATTTTCGATGGCGACCGGCGGCTGCAATTCTACAATCAGGCCTTCGTCCAGCTCTGGGAGCTCGACATCGCTTTCCTCGAGAAGAAGCCTGATAATAGCGAGCTGTTGGATCGGCTGCGCGGCGCCAAGAAGCTGCCGGAGCAACTGAACTGGAAGACCTGGAAAGACGGCGTCCTTTCGGTCTATCGCGCGCTCGATACGCAGACGGATCTTTGGCACCTGCCGAACGGACAGACCTTAAGGGTTTTTGCCACCGCCCATCCCCAGGGCGGCGCCACCTGGGTATTCGAGAACCTCACCGAGCAAGTCGATCTCGAAACACGCTACAACACGCTGGTCAAGGTGCAGGGCGAGACCATCGACCATCTCTCCGAAGGCGTTGCCGTCTTTGGGCCGGATGGCCGCATCCGCCTCTCCAATCCGGCATTCCGCATCTTGTGGAACATCACCGAGGCCCAAGCCAAGCCGGGCACGCATATCCAGGCGCTCGCCGAGGCTTGCGCGCCTTCCTACGACCGGCCAGATGGCTGGAAGCGGTTTGCGGAGCAGATCACCAGCTTCGACGACGAACGCCCGTCGTCGCAAGGCACGCTGGAGCTCTATTCCAACCTCGTGCTCGACTATGCGGTCATTCCGCTGCCGAACGCGCAGACCATGCTGACCTTCGTCAACAAGACCGACAGCGTGCGGGCCGAACGGGCGCTTACCGAAAAGAACGAGGCTCTGCTGAAGGCCGACGAGCTGAAGAACGATTTTGTCCAGCATGTCTCCTACGAGCTGCGCTCGCCGCTGACCAACATCATCGGCTTTACCGATCTTTTGAAGACGCCGGGCATTGGGCCGCTCAACGACCGTCAGGCGGAGTATATCGATCATATCTCCACCTCTTCCTCGGTACTGCTGACGCTGGTCAACGACATCCTCGATCTTGCGACCGTCGATGCCGGCATCATGCGGTTGAATTATTCCGAGATCGGACTGGACGACCTACTCGATGAAGTGTCGATGCAGATCGCCGATCGGCTGCAGGAAAGCGGCGTGACGCTGGAAATCACCGTGCCCGCACATCTCGGCTCCGTCGTAGCGGATCAGCAGCGGCTGAAGCAGATATTGCTCAAGCTTCTGACCAATGCCGCCAATTTCGCGCCCGAAGGCTCGACGATCGAGCTCAGATGCGCGCGCGAAGGCACGGATTTCGTCTTCTCGGTCGCCGATAAGGGTCCGGGCATCCCCGAAGAGATCATGCGCACGGTGTTCAACCGCTTTGCCTCCAGCGGCAAGGGCGGCAAGCGTAGCGGGGCCGGCCTCGGTCTCTCCATCGTCGAAAGCTTCGTCAGCCTGCATGACGGCCAGGTCTCGATCGAAAGCCAACCGGGCAAGGGAACCACGGTCACCTGCCGGATTCCCTCCGCCGAATTGCCGCACTCCGTCGCAGCAGA
This sequence comes from Rhizobium sp. CB3090, assembly GCF_029714285.1. Taxonomy (NCBI): domain Bacteria; kingdom Pseudomonadati; phylum Pseudomonadota; class Alphaproteobacteria; order Hyphomicrobiales; family Rhizobiaceae; genus Rhizobium; species Rhizobium sp. CB3090. Next base: position 3,499,248 of record NZ_CP121662.1, on the reverse strand, counting down.
ATGACAGCAGCGAACAACAGCATTTCCCTTTTCCTGGCAGACGACGCGGCAACCACTCGCCTGGGCGAGGATCTGGCGCTGGCGCTCAAGGCCGGCGATTGCCTGGCGCTGTCGGGCGACCTCGGTGCCGGCAAATCGTCGCTGGCCCGTGCCCTCCTACGCGCTGTGGCTGACGATGCCGAGCTGGACGTACCAAGCCCGACTTTCACGCTCGTGCAATTCTACGAGCTGCGCATCCCGGTTTCGCATTTCGATCTTTATCGCTTGGGCGACCCTAGCGAGCTCGACGAACTCGGTTTCGACGAGGCGCTGCTGACCGGCATCTGCCTGGTGGAATGGCCGGAGATGGCCGAAGGCGAACTGCCGAAAGAGCGCATCGATCTGAGGCTCGAACACGAAGGCGAAGGCCGTCGCGCGACCATTACGGCGCCCGCCAAGCAATTCGCCCGCATCCAGCGCGTTCTGGCGATCCGCGCTTTCCTCGATGCTCATGACTATGCCGGCGCCAAGCGCCGTTTCCTGACGGGCGATGCTTCGCTGCGCGCCTATGAGTCCATCCATCCGCATGGCGGCGGCAAACGCGTGATCCTGATGGATTGGCCGCGCCTGCCCGAAGGACCGCCCGTGCTCGACGGAAAGCCCTATCCGAAGGTCGCGCATCTCGCCTGGGACGCCTATCCTTTCGTGGCGATCGCCAATGTGCTGCGCGAAAACGGCTTTGCAGCGCCGGAGATATTCGCGGCCGACTACGACCAGGGCATTCTTCTGATCGAGGATCTCGGCACCGATGGCGTGCTTGACGCAGAAGGCAAGCCGATTGCCGAACGCTACCGGGCAAGCGTCGCCTGTCTGGCGCATCTGCATAGCCGTGATATCCCGCAGGATATTCCGGTCACGTCGGATCACGTCCATCATATTCCGGACTTCGACCGCACAGCCATGACGATGGAAGCGCGGTTGCTTATCGACTGGCATCTGCCCTGGAAACGCGGCGCCCCGGCGAGCGACGAGGAACGGGCGGACTATCTAGCGATCTGGAACGGCCTAATCGATGAGCTGGACGATACGGAAAAGAACCTGCTGCTGCGCGATTTCCATTCGCCGAACATCATTTGGCGGGCCAAGGAAAAAGGCATCCAGCGAATCGGCCTCATCGATTTCCAGGACGCGATGATCGGGCCGACGGCCTATGACCTCGCCTCCATCGTCCAGGACGCGCGCGTCACCATCGAACGCGATCTGCACGATCAATTGATAGCGGATTATCTGGCGCTCCGGCATGCCCAGGGCGGTTTCGATGAAGCCAAGTTTCTGAAGAGCTGGGCGATCATGTCGGCGCAGCGCAATTGCAAACTTGCAGGCCTCTGGGTGCGGCTGTTGCAGCGCGACAGCAAGCCCGGTTATATGAAGCATATGCCGCGCACGCTCGCCTATCTCGCCATCGCTTTCGAACACGAAACGCTCGCCCCGTTGCGCGAATGGTGTGCAAGAACCGGAATAGGCGACGTCTAGCTGCCTGAGAGCGGCGACGGTTTTCCTCCGATATGCTAAAGGAAGAAAGCTGAGCGAATCACAAATTCGAGACGAGATGACCATCAGACAAGCCATGGTAATGGCCGCGGGCCTCGGGACCCGCATGCGGCCGATCACCGACACCATTCCGAAGCCGCTGGTAAAGATCGCGGGCAAGCCGATGATCGATTATGCGCTGGATGCGCTGGCCGATGCCGGCGTCGAGCAGGCGGTGGTCAATGTTCATCACTTTGCCGACCAGATGGAAGCGCATCTATGCAATTATCGAAAGCTCGAGGTCCTGATCTCGGATGAGCGGGATGCGCTGATGAACAATGGCGGCGGGCTGGCCAAGGGATTGAAACTTCTCGGCCGCGATCCGGTCTTCGTCATGAATTCCGATCTCTTCTGGATCGGCGAGACGGAGGGTAGGCCGACCAATCTGCAACGCTTAGCCGGATTCTTCGATGCTGCGCGCATGGACTTCGCCATGCTCTGCGTAGCGCTTGACAAGACGACGGGCCATAACGGCAAGAACGATTTCAGCCTGGCGGAAGACGGCCGGCTCTCGCGCTATAGCAACACTGCTGGGAATGGCGTCGTCTACGCGGGTGCGATCATCATGAACCCATCGGTTCTCGATGACGCGCCAAAAGAGGCCTTCAACATCAACATCTACTACGACAAGGCGATCGCCAAGGGTCGACTCTACGGCACCATGCTCGACGGGCATTGGCTGACCGTCGGCACGCCGGAGGCGATCGGCGAGGCAGAGGAAACGATCCGGACTTTCCGGGCGTTTGCGTGACGGATGACCGGCGGGCACCGGCAACGCATTCTGACGATCCCGGCAGGCCTGCCCTTTCTGAAAACCCTTGCCAGCGCGCTTTGCGACGGCCGATTGACCGAGCACTTTCGCCACGATCCCGGCGATCCGCTATCGCTTGCCAAGGTCACCATCTTCCTGCCGACAAGGCGCGCGGCGCGCGTTTTGCGTTCGGAATTCGTCGATCTGCTGGGCGGTCGCTCCGCCATCCTGCCGGTGATCCGACCGCTCGGCGAGACGGACGATGATAGCGGCTATTTCGAGGAGGCCCTGCCCGCGACTGCGGATCTGGCGCAGCCGCTTGCCAATACCGCGCGGCTGCTGGAACTCGCCCGGCTGATCCTTGCCTGGCGCAACAGGCTGCCGCAGATTGTCCGCGACATTCATTCGGACTCGCCGCTCGTCGCTCCGGCAAGTCCTGCAGACGCCATCTGGCTGGCGCGCAATCTTGCCGAACTCATCGATTCCATCGAAACCGAGGACCGCGACTGGGCTGAGCTTGCCAATCTCAGTGCCGACGACCATGCGCTCTGGTGGCAATTGACAGCCGAATTCCTGCAGATCGCCAGCGCCTTCTGGCCGGCGCGACTGGAGGAACTCGGCAAATCCTCGCCCGCCCGACACCGCAACGCCATCCTGCGCGCCGAGGCGAAGCGGCTTGCCACGATGCAGCACGCCGGGCCGATCATCATCGCCGGCTCGACCGGCTCCGTGCCTGCGACGGCCGAATTGATTGCCGCCGTCGCCTCCTTGCCGCAGGGCGTCATCGTGCTGCCGGGCCTCGATCTCACAATGCCGGAAGAGGACTGGCGGCTTGTGGCCCCGGAGACCGGCGCTGGCGGTAGGGTCGATCCGACAACGCGCAGCCATTCGCAATATGGTTTGTCGCTGTTGTTGAAACGGCTGCGCGTGGAACGAAGCGATGTGGAAGCCGTTGCCGAAGCGCCGGAGAACATGCAGATGCGCGCCGAGGTCCTATCGCGCGCCCTGGCGCCGGCGAAAGCGACCAGTGGCTGGGGTGAGTGGCAAAAGACGCTCGCGCCGGACGCGATCGAACGAGCCTTCGCCGAGGTCGCACTGATCGAGGCTGCGAACGAGCGCGAGGAGGCGACGGCGATCGCCATTGCCTTGCGGCTCGCGCTGGAGAAGCCGGGACGCAACGGCGGCGACAGCCAGGCAGCGCTGATCACACCGGACCGCAACCTCGCGCGTCGGGTGACGGCGGAGCTCGCCCGCTTCGGCATCACCGCCGACGATTCGGCCGGCACGCCGCTTTCCGCCACGATGCAAGGAACGCTCTTGCAATTGCTCCTGGAAGCGACGCTTCGCCCCGGCGACCCTGTTGCCATCGTTTCGCTCATCAAGCACCCCCTCGCCCGTTTCGGCCTCCCCCCAGATGCGTTGCAGCTTGGCGTCGATGCGCTGGAAATCCTCGCCTTGAGGGGCGGCATCGCCGATGTCGATATCGGCACGCTGGAATCCCTGCTCGACCGGCAGCTCACCGGACAGGCAATGGACCGCCATCCGCCGCACTGGCGTAAATCCCTCTCCCCTGAAGCCGTAGAGCGCGCACACGCACTGGCCCGAAAGATTACCCGTGCATGCGAGCCGCTGGCCTCCGCTCTGTTGTCCTCATCCGCGGAACTTCCCACCCTTTCCGAATGGGCCGACCGGACAGGCCGTGCACTTGAGGCCGTTGCCGCCGATGAGCGCGGTAATCTGGCCGGACTCTGGTCGGGCGAGGCGGGCGATACGCTGGCAAGCCTCCTGAAGGAGGTCATGGACACCGACGGCCAGCTCGAAGCGGATGGGACGCAGTGGATCGATATCATAGCTGCGCTCTCCGCCGGGCAGGCGGTCAAGCCTCGGGCGCTAAGCCACCCCCGCCTGTTTATCTTCGGCACGCTGGAAGCGCGCCTGCAAAGCGTCGATACGCTGATCCTCGGCGGGCTCAACGAAGGCTCCTGGCCGGGCCAGACCGCCAACAATCCCTTCATCTCCCGTACGATGAAGACCGAGATCGGCCTGGAACCGCCGGAGCGCCGCATCGGCCAGCTCGCCCACGATTTCGAAATGGCGAACGGGACGCGCGACCTGATCTATTCGCGCGCCCTGCGGCAGGGTTCGACCCCGACGGTGGCGTCGCGCTGGCTGCAGCGGCTGATGGCACTGGGCGGCAAGGCATTTGCGGCGGAATTAAAGTCGCGCGGCGATCAATACCGCCATTGGGCCGGAATGATTGACGAGGGCGAAAGCCAGGCTCCGGCAGTGAGGCCCTCGCCGAAACCGCCGGCTGAGCTGCAGCCGAAAAGCTATTCCTTCAGCGAGGTCGGCCGTCTTCGCCGCGATCCCTATGCGATCTATGCCCGACGCGTCCTACGGCTCGATCCGATCGCCCCGTTCAATCGCGACCCGGGTCCGGCCGAGCGCGGCACGCTCTATCACAAGATCATCGATCGCTTCATCCGCGAGGGTCATATCGCCGGCACGCCCGATGCATCGCTGGCTATGGATGGCATTATCGCCGAGCTTTTCGACGCCGAACAACTGCCCGCCCATATCGACAGCGTCTGGCGGCCACGTTTCCGCGAAGTGGCGCGGGCTTTCCTCGCCTGGGAAGCGGAACGGCGGCCGGAGATCCGCACGACGGCAACGGAAGTGCCGGCCGGCGTCCAGATCGAGCCGATCGGAATCTGGTTGACCGGCGTTGCCGACCGCATCGATCTCAAAGGCAGCAGAGCCGCCGATATCATCGACTACAAGACCGGCTATAATCCGTCCCCGGCGCAGGCCCGCGCGCTGCTCGATCCGCAATTGGCACTGGAAGCCCATGCCCTCAAGGCCGGCGCTTTCCGTAATGTCGGCCCGCTCGTTCCGGAAAACCTGCTCTATGTCCGGCTGAGGCCCGGCGATCGCTTCAAGGTCGACCAGGTCAACAACGAACTGTCCGGCGGCAGCGGCAAGACGGAAACAAAGTCGGCTATGGATCTGGCCCAGGAGTCGATGGACCAGCTCGTTAAATTCGTCGCGCTGCTCCAATCCGGCGAAAAGGGCTTCTCGTCACGGCTGATCCCTGCCCAGCAATTCGAATATGGCGGCGACTATGACCACCTAGCCCGCGTCTCCGAATGGTCGACGGCGGAAACCGAGCAGGAGGGAAGCGGTGATGAGTGAGCTCTCCAACGGCGAGCTGGCTGACCTGCCCGAAAGCGACGATCCCGGCGTCTGGATCGGCTGGACGACGGTACAGCAATCCATTGCCTCCGATCCGGAACGATCCGCCTGGGTCTCGGCCAATGCCGGTTCCGGCAAGACGCATGTGTTGACGCAGCGCGTCATCCGCCTGCTGCTTGCCGGTGCACGGCCGTCAGCCATTCTTTGCCTCACCTACACCAAGGCCGCCGCTTCCGAAATGTCGAACCGCGTCTTCGATCGGCTGGCCGCCTGGGCAACCCTGCCGGACGAGGAGTTGAAGGCGCGGATCGCCGAGATCGAAGGCGCGGAGCCGGGTGTCTTGAAGCTTGCCGAGGCACGCCGCCTCTTTGCCAAGGCGCTGGAGACGCCGGGGGGGCTGAAGATCCAGACGATCCACGCCTTCTGCGAAGCGCTGCTGCATCAATTCCCGCTGGAAGCCAATGTTGCCGGCCATTTCTCGGTGCTGGATGACCGCGCCGCCGCGACCCTGCTGGATGATGCCCGCCGGTCGCTACTAACGGCAACGCCGCAACATCCGAATGCCGAACTCGCCGAGGCCTTTGCCTATGTGCTCGATCTCGGCGATGAATCAGGCTTGGAGACATTGCTTGGCGAGATCGTCGCCAACCGCAACGCCATCCGCCGCTTCACGGCGGAAGCGGAACGAACGGGCGGCGTCGAGACTGCACTGCTTGCCCGCCTCGGTCTTTCTCCCGATGACACGGAAGCCGGGATTGCGGAGCGATATTGGCCTCTGCCCGGTCTTTCCGGCTCGACGCTGGAGCTTTATCTGACCCTTGCCGATCTGAAGGGCGGGGCGAAGGCGCAGGATATCGCCTACGGGCTGCGCCTTGCCAAACGCGAAGCGAACCCGATCGCCCGCACAGAGATCCTCGAAAAGGTGATGCTGACTACCAAGGGCGAGCCGAAGTCGGACAGCCAGTTTTTCGTCAAGGCGATGCTGGCCGATGCTCCCGCTCTGGCCGACGCCGTTGCCGCCGCCCGCACGCATGTCGTCGCCTGTCGCGACCGGCTGAAGCTGATGCGGATGTATCGCGCCACACGGGCGGCGCTCACACTCGCCGACCGGCTGAACAGCGACTACGAAGAATTGAAGAAGCGGCGCAGCCAACTCGATTTCGAAGACCTGATCACCCGCACCGCAGATCTCCTGACCAAGAAGGATGTCGGCCCCTGGATCCACTACAAGCTGGACCAGGGCATAGACCATATCCTTGTCGACGAGGCGCAGGACACCAGCCCTATCCAATGGAGCGTCATCCAATCGCTGGCGGAGGACTTCTTCTCCGGCGAAAGCGCGCGCCCGACCCTCAGGACCATCTTCGCGGTCGGCGACGAAAAGCAGTCGATCTATTCCTTCCAGGGTGCGCGGCCCGAGCGCTTCTCCGAGGAGAGTGACCGCACGCGGCGGCGCGTGGATAATAGCGGCCAGCAGTTTTCATCGATCCGCCTACCGCTCTCCTTCCGTTCGACCGCCGATGTGCTGGCCGCAGTCGATCATGTCTTCACGGCGCCCGAAAACGCTCGTGGCCTCAGCGCCGCCGCCGAGCCGGTCGTGCACCGCTCCAGCCGCATCGGCCATCCCGGCGCCGTCGATCTCTGGGACATGATTGCGCCGGAGCCGCTGGCGAAGGAAGAGGACTGGACCGCGCCCTTCGATTCGACGCCGGAAAGTGCGCCGGCGGCGATCCTGGCGCGGCGCATGGCACAGACGATCGGCAACATTATTGGCCGCGAGACGATCATCGAGAAGGGAAAGGCACGCTTCATCGAGGCGGGCGATATCCTGGTGCTGGTGCGCAAGCGCGACAGCTTCGTCAACGCGCTGACCCGGGCATTGAAGCGGCGCAACAATATCCCCGTCGCCGGCGCCGACCGCCTGGTGCTGACCAGCCACATCGCCATCCAGGACCTTTTGGCGCTCGGCCGTTTCCTGCTGCTGCCGGAAGATGATCTTTCGCTGGCATCTTTGTTGAAAAGTCCTCTGTTCGATCTTAGCGAAGACGATGTTTTCGCGGTCGCGGCTTATCGCGGCGATGATGAAAGCGTCTGGAGCCATCTGCAGCGATTCGCTGATGACGGCAATGAGCGCTTCCGCCATGCGGTCGACCGGCTGAAAACCTTCCTGGCGCTCTCCAAAAGCCTGTCCGTGCATGACTTCTACGCGCGCGTTCTCGGCAGCTTCGGCGGCCGGCGGCAGTTCCTGGCGCGGCTCGGCACCGAAGTCAGCGATATTCTCGATGAGTTCCTGACCTTCACGCTGGACCACGAAACCTCCGGCCTGCCGGGCCTGCAATCCTTCATCTCGACGCTGGAGCTGGAGGCGCCGACCGTGAAGCGCGAGCAGGACAAGGGCCGCAACGAGGTACGGATCATGACGGTGCACGCCTCCAAGGGCCTGGAAGCGCCGATCGTTTTCCTCGTCGATGGCGGCAGCAAAGCCTTTACCCATACGCACCTGCCCAAGCTGCGGCTGATCGAGACCGGCAAGGGCGAAATCCCGCTGCCCGTCTGGGTGCCGGTTAGCGCCCTTGCCAATTCGCTGACACAAGCCGATGCGACGAGGCTGCAATCCTTGGCGGAGGAGGAATATCGCCGCCTGCTCTATGTCGGCATGACACGCGCCGCCGACCGGCTGATCGTCTGCGGCTATCGCGGCATCCGCGAAAACGCCGATACATGGCATGCTATGATTTCCAGAACGCTGCGCCAGGATAGCGAGCGCTGCACCCCGGTCACTTTCTCCGGACCGGACGGCGAATGGCACGGATTGAGCTGGCGTGTCACCCAGGTCGAGCGCAGTTTCGAGCATATGGAACAGGTGGAAACTGCCGTGGACCGAGGAGCGCTGCCGGTCGGATTGAGTCGGCCGTTGCCGGCGCAACGAAACCTGCCCCGGCCGCTCAGCCCTTCCGGTGCCGGCACCATCATCGACGACGAGGCCGACAATCTGCTCGTCGCCTCGCCTTTGTTCACCGAGAAAGCCAAATCGGATCGCTCCTTGGAAAAGGGCCGCTTCATTCACCGCATGCTGCAGACCTTGCCGGAAATCGCACCGGCGGATCGCACCGATGCCGCGCGGCGTTATGCGGAACGAGCAGCACGCTTCTGGCCGCAGGCCGAGCGCGAAACGCTGATCGGCTCGGTGATGGCGCTGCTGTCGCACCCGGACTTGCAGGGGGTTTTCAGCGCCCATGCCCAGGCCGAAGTCTCGATCATGGGCACGCTGACGCTCGGCGATCAGAATTATGCCGTCTCCGGCCGCATCGACCGGCTGACCGCGCTCGACGACCGCGTGGTCATCCTCGACTACAAGACGAATCGCGTACCGCCGCGTACCGCCGGGGAGATTCCCTTCGCCCACCGGGCGCAGCTTGCCATCTATCGCGAGATCCTTTCGCCTCTTTACCCCGGCAAACGTATCGATTGCGTGCTCGTCTATACCGAGAATGCCTCGATCCACACGCTCTCCCAAGAAGCGCTCGCATTGGCGCTTGCGGAGCTCAAAACAAAGTGAAATACCAAATATTGAAATTCGGGCACCGCACCATCACATTATCTAGCAACCGCAAATCCTGGTAAGGAGCAGCCTATGGCTACCGTGAAAGTCGATACCTCCAACTTTGCTGCCGAAGTCCTGCAGTCCGCAGAGCCTGTCGTCGTTGATTTCTGGGCCGAATGGTGCGGTCCGTGCAAGATGATCGCGCCGGCTCTCGAAGAGCTCGCCGTACAGTTCGAAGGCAAGGTGAAGGTCGCCAAGCTCAATATCGACGAAAATCCGGAACTGGCTGCCCAGTTCGGCGTTCGCTCGATCCCGACGCTTGCCATGTTCAAGGCCGGCGAAGTTGCCGACATCAAGGTTGGCGCCGCCCCCAAGACCGCGCTGCAGAGCTGGATTTCCAGCGCCGCTTAATAGGTATCGACAAAGAGAATGAAAAAGCCCGCTTCGTGCGGGCTTTTTTGTTGGTCGGAGAACACGGGCCATCCTCGCTCTTCGAGGCTTCGCACCTCAGGGCGAGGATGGAGCAGGTTCGTCGCCACGGCGACGCAGAGATGAATGATGAGCCCATAGCGCGGCCGGACGCAAAGGTCAGCCCTCATGCTGAGGAGGCCCGCAGGGCCGTCTCAAGCACGAGGGCGGGTGGTTGACCACCCCACCGGAATCACGTCGGCGGTGTGCCGTTATCGGCAAGAACATCGCCGACGAGATAAAGCGAGCCGCCGATCAGAATGCGCGGCGCCGGCAAATCGGGCACCGCCAGTTCCCTGATCGCATCCAGCGCCTGGCCGACGCTCGACATCGGCTCGGCCACCAAGCCGGCGTCATAGGCCGCACCCGCCAGAACCACTGGGTCAATCATAGAATCGCTGCCTCGGATCGGGACGCAATAGACCTTCTCCGCGAGGCCGGCGAACGCCTTGAAATAGCCGACGGGATCCTTGGTATTGATCATGCCGGTGATCAGGAACAGCGGCCGCGGCTGACGCTCTTCGAAATTGGCCATGGCCTCGGCAATGACCTCGCCGGCACCGGGATTGTGGCCGCCGTCGACCCAGATTTCCGCGCCTTCCGGCGCGTGCTGCAGCAAATCGCCCTCCGTCAACCGCTGCAGCCGACCGGCCCATTCGACCGACGTCATCGCCTTTTCCATCATCGCCTCCGTGACGACGAAGCCAGCGGCCTTGACGGCGCGGATGGCGGCGGCGGCATTGGCATATTGATGCCGGCCCGGCAGACGCGGCAGCGGCAGGTCGGCGAGCCCGAACTCGTCCTGATAGACCAGCCGGCCATATTCCTCGTGGGCGGAAAAATCCTGGCCGAAAATCGCAGTCGGGCAGCGCAGCCGCTCGGCAGTCGATATCAGCACGTCCAAGGCGGCATCGTAATCCTGATGGCCAATGACAACCGGACGGCCGGGTTTCATGATCCCCGCCTTCTCGGCCGCGATCAGTTCGACGCGGTCGCCAAGATAGGGCTGGTGATCGAGCGAAATCGGCATGATCACCGAAGCGGCCGGATCGGAAATGACGTTGGTGGCGTCGAAACGGCCACCGAGGCCGACTTCGATGATTGCGACATCGGCCGGATGCTCGGCAAACAGCATGAAAGTCGCCGCGGTGAGGATTTCGAATACCGTGATCTTCTCGCCGTCATTGGCGTCGGCAATCCGCCGAAGCATATCGGCAAAAACCGCATCGTCGACCAGCTTGCCGCGGCCGCCCTTGACGCCGAGGCGATAACGCTCATGCCAATTGACCAGATGCGGCGAGGTATGAACATGCACGCTGAGGCCGCCGGCCTCAAGAAGCGCGCGGCAGAAGGCCGTCACCGAGCCCTTTCCGTTGGTGCCGGCGACATGGATCACCGGCGGCAATTTTTTCTGCGGATTGCCGAGAATGTCGAGCAGCCTGGTGATTCTGTCCAGCGACAGATCGAAGCCTTTGGGATGCAGCCCCATCAGCTTGTCGATTTCCCGTGCCGCTTCGCTCATTGCGGATTGATCCATAGCCGTCATCCCGCACCTCCGCCTTTCGGCCATTTCGTTTTAGAGCAATTCCAGGAAAAGTGCGAAGCGGTTTTCCGTCCGGAATTGCGTGAAAACAAAGAGATAGAACAGTTCAGCGATTCCGTGAGGCGCTGAACTGTTCTAGGTCAGGCTCTCGCCGCCATCGGCAGCGCCGCGCCGTTCAGGTCCTTCGCAGCCACGTCATTTGCCGGCTTCTTGGTCAGTATCTTCAGAAGCGTCGCCAGGGTATCGGGGATATCGTGGCGCTTGACGACCATGTCGACCATGCCGTGTTCGAGCAGATATTCCGAGGTCTGGAAACCTTCCGGCAGCTTTTCGCGGATCGTCTGTTCGATGACGCGCTTGCCGGCAAAGCAGATTTCCGCGCCCGGTTCCGCAAGATGGACATCGCCGAGCATGGCGTAGGACGCCGTGACGCCGCCGGTCGTCGGATTGGTCAGCACGACGATATAGGGCTGGCCGGCTTCCTTCAGCATGTCGACGGCAACCGTGGTGCGCGGCAGCTGCATCAGGGACAGAATGCCTTCCTGCATGCGCGCACCGCCCGAGGCCGGGAACATCACCAGCGGGCACTTTTCGGCAATGGCGCGTTCGAACGCCTTGACGATCGCTTCGCCGGCGGCGATGCCGAGCGAGCCGCCCATGAAATTGAACTCATGCACGACGGCAACGAGCTTCAGACCCTGAACCTTGCCGACACCGGCGAGGATCGTATCTTCCTGCTCAGTCTTGACGCGGCTGTCCTTCAGGCGGTCGGTATATTTCTTGGAATCGCGGAACTTCAGCGGGTCCTGTGCGACCTTCGGCTGCGCCAGCGCTTCATATTCGCCATTGTCGAAGAGATCGGCAAGGCGAGCCTTGGCCGGCATCTTCATATGGAAACCGGAAGCGGGAATGACCCACTTGTTGTCTTCCAGATCCTTGTGGAAGACCATCTCGCCGGTCTCCGGGCACTTGATCCAGAGATTTTCCGGCACTTCGCGGCGGCCCAGCATGGAATTGATCCGCGGGCGGACGTAATTCGTGATCCAGTTCAATTCGAAAACTCCTGATCGACTGAATGTACCGTTATCGTGGTCGACACCTAGAGCGGTTCAACGCTTCACGGAATCGCTGAACCGCTCTAGTTTGTTGTTTTTACGCAATCCCGGACGGAAAACCGCTACGCACTTTTCCTGGAATTGCTCTGATGCGCATAGGCCGCTTCTTCAACCGACTCCGATTGAAGCTTCCGCCTATGTGGGGAAACTATTCGGCAGCAACAAGGCGCGCCGAACGCGTTCCCGTCGAGAGACCGCGCACCAGCGTCGCGACCGCCTGGATGGTATCGGCACTCGCCTTGCCGTCCTTGGTCAGGCTGGTGGCGATCTGGTTGACGATGGCCGTGCCGACGACAACACCGTCGGCGGAGGCACCGATCAGCTTGGCGTGCTCGGCCGTCTTGACGCCGAAACCGACGCAGACCGGCAGGTCCGTATGCTGCTTGATGCGCTTGACGGCGCCGGAGACCAGTGACGGGTCCGGCAGCGCCGAACCGGTGATGCCGTTCATCGAGACGTAGTAGACAAAGCCGGAGGTGTTGTTCAACACGGTCGGTAGGCGCTTGTCGTCGGTGGTCGGCGTTGCGAGACGAATGAAATTGATGCCCTTGCGGATCGCCGGGATGCAGAGCTCGTCATCCATTTCCGGTGGCAGATCGACGACGATCAGGCCATCGATGCCCGCGGCCAGCGCGTCATCGAGGAACTTGTCGACGCCGTAGATATAGATCGGGTTGTAGTAGCCCATCATCACGATCGGCGTATCGGCGTCGACTTCACGGAAATCGGCGGCGAGCTGCAGCGTCTTCTTCAGCGTCTGACCGGCCTTCAGAGCGCGCTGGCCGGCAAGCTGGATCGCCGGGCCATCGGCCATGGGATCGGAGAAGGGCATGCCGAGTTCGATGACGTCGGCGCCGGCTTCCGGCAGCGCCTTCATGATGCCGAGCGAGGTCTCGTAATCGGGATCGCCACCCATGAAATAGGTGACGAGTGCCGGGCGGCCTTCAGCCTTCAGGGCGGCAAAGCGTTTGTCCATACGTGCGGTCATGGTGTCTAACTCACATTCCCAGAATCTTGCCGACGGTGAAGATGTCCTTGTCGCCGCGGCCGGACAGATTCATCAGGATGATCTCGTCCTTGCCCATCTTCGGCGCGCGCTTGATGACTTCGGCAAGCGCATGGCTCGGCTCCAGCGCCGGGATGATGCCTTCGAGGCGCGTCAGTGTCTGGAAGGCTTCCAGCGCCTCATGGTCCATGATCGGCACATATTCGACGCGGCCGATATCGTTCAGCCAGGAATGTTCCGGGCCGATGCCGGGATAGTCGAGGCCGGCCGAAATCGAATGGCCTTCCTTGATCTGGCCGTCGCCATCCTGCAGCAGATAAGTGCGGTTGCCATGCAGCACGCCGGGCGAACCGGCGGTGATGGAGGCGCAATGCTCATCGCCCTGCAGACCCTTACCGCCGGCTTCGACGCCGACGATCTTGACGTCCTCATCATCGAGGAAGGGGTGGAAGATGCCGATGGCGTTGGAACCGCCGCCAACGGCAGCGACGACGAGATCCGGCAGGCGGCCTTCGGCCTCAAGCATCTGTTGCTTGGCTTCCGTACCGATCACCGACTGGAAGTCGCGGACCATTTCCGGATAGGGATGCGGGCCGGCGGCCGTGCCGATCAGGTAATAGGTGTCGTCGACATTGGTGACCCAGTCACGAAGGGCCTCGTTCATAGCATCCTTCAGCGTGCCGCTGCCGGCGGTGACCGGAACCACCTCGGCACCGAGCAGCTTCATGCGGAAAACGTTCGGCGCCTGGCGCTCGACGTCGGTCGCGCCCATGTAGACCACGCAAGGGAAACCGAAGCGAGCGGCGACCGTCGCGGAGGCAACGCCATGCTGGCCGGCGCCGGTTTCGGCGATGATGCGGGTCTTGCCCATGCGCTTGGCAAGCAGGATCTGGCCGATGCAATTGTTGATCTTGTGCGAACCGGTATGGTTCAGCTCTTCGCGCTTGAAATAGATCTTGGCACCGCCAAGCTCAGCCGTCAGGCGCTCGGCGAAATAGAGCGGGCTCGGGCGACCGATGTAATGAGTGCCAAGCGATTTCAACTCCGCCTGGAAGGTCGGATCATTCTTCGCCTTGTTCCATTCCTCCTGCAGGTCCAGGATCAGCGGCATCAACGTTTCGGCCACGAAACGGCCGCCGTAAATGCCGAAACGGCCGTCCTCATCGGGACCGGCGCGGAAGGAATTCAGTTTTGGCGTCTGGTTCACTCTCTACTCCCTGCTGCCGGTTCCGGCAGACATGCTTCTGCAAAAGCGTCGAAAAACTGGTCGATCTTGTTCAGATCCTTCACGCCCGGCGCACTTTCGAGGGCGGAGGAAAGATCGATGCCTGTGGCCTTGGTGGAGGCAAGCGCCTCCGCGACGTTGTCCTTGTTGACGCCGCCCGACAGCATGTAATCCACCCGATCGTCGAGCCAGCTCATCAGGCTCCAATCGAAGGACACGCCGTTTCCGCCCGGCAGTTCGGAACCGGCGGGCGGCTTGGCATCGAACAGGAAACGATCGGCAATGCCGATATAGGATTCCACCCGCTTCAGATCGTCGGCGGTGCGCACCGCCATGGCCTTCATGACGGACACATTATAGACCGCTTTGATGGTCAGCACACGTTCCGGGCTTTCATTGCCATGAAGCTGCAGCAGATCCGGGCGCACCAGCGAGACGATCTCATCCAAATCGTCATTGCTGGGATTGACCGTCACGGCGACGATCTTTGCCTTGCCGCGCGCGCGTTCCGCCAACCGGCCGGCAACGTCCGGTTCGACATAGCGCGGGCTCTTTTCAAAGAAGATGAAGCCGATATGGGTGGCGCCGCGCTCAAGAGCGCGATCTACGGCTTCCGGCGTCTTCAGGCCACAAATTTTGATATCCGGGTTCATGGCAGCGGAGTGACATGAAATTTCAAAAGAGTCGAGCCTAAAGGCGACGATCGGGGGAATTTTGCGAGCCTTGTAAGCGCCAAACTGGGCTCAATCGAAATCGATCGCATGAAGCTGGCTGCCGTGGCGCTTCAGCCAGGCCTTGGCCTCGTCCATGTCGGGGCAGAGCTTACGGCAGAGTGCCCAGAAGCGCGGGCCGTGGTTCATTTCGCGTAAGTGCGCGACCTCGTGGGCGGCGAGATAGTCGATCACCAGCGGCGGCGCCATGACGATGCGCCAGGAAAAGCTCAGGTTCCCCCCTGAGGAGCAGGAACCCCAGCGGCTGCGGGTATCCTTCATGCTGATGGAGGAGACCGTCGCGCGGATCGCTTTTGCATGCACCGCCACCAGTCTTTCCAGATCGGCGCGCGCCTCCTTCTTGAGGAAGGTCGCGATGCGGCGGCCGGCATGTTCCGGCAGGCCGCTGACGCGTAGAATTGGCAGGCCATCGGCGATGACAGCCTCGGTCAGGCCGCGCAGGCCGCCGGTGTGCTCGATGCGATGACGGATGCCGCGCAACAGAATTTCACTGCCGCTCTGGAGATTTGCCTCAGTGGAGAATTTCGCAAGCTTGGTCAGCAGCCAGCCCTGATGCCGGTCTAGAAAGGCATTGATCTCGCGGGCGGCCAGGCCGCGCGGAATGGTCATCTTCAGCGCCCGACCGCCGGGCTCGATCCTGAGCGTGATCCGTGTCGCCCGCTCGTGCTGGCGGATCGTTAGAGGCATCAGCCGGCCGGCCACATCCAACGTGCGCGTTTCCGGCGCGGGCGGCTTGGGAACAGGTCGGCGGGATCTGGACGAAAGCGGAAACATGAAAAGCAGTTTTATACGATTCGCTGGGGTTTCTGGCAAAGAAAAACCGGCATCGCCGGATGCCGGTTCTGACTGGAAAAGCTGTTGCAATTACGGCGTTTTGAATTCGGAAGGTGGGCCGCCGTCACCATTGCGCTTGACGTTGTTGCGGTCGCGCATGAAACGATCGAACTCTTCCTGATCCTTGGCGCGGCGGAGTTCGCGGACATAGGTGTCGAACTCGGCGCGCATTTCATCAAGTTTGCGGCGCTCCTCTTCGAGGCGCTCCAGCTCTGCCCGGCGCCAATCGTCGAAGGCGACATTGCCGGTGGAGAAATGCTGGCGATAACGGCCGCGGTGGCGGCCGCAGCCGGCAAACATGCCGTCGGCCCTCTGGTTCACATCCCGTTTGAAATCTCTCAGGCGTTCACCGAAGAGAATATAGGCAAGCATGGCGAGACCCAGAGGCCAGAAGACCACGAAGCCAAGTATCATCAGGGCAATGGTAGCCGGAGTCCAATCCGGGCGAAGCAATGCTGACTGGTGGTTCATCGTGAGGTATCCTCGCAGTAAGGCGGCCCGGCCACATGCCGAACCGCTGGAATCGAGATGGTAACCTCTTCGTGAGCCTTCAATGCCTTTTGATCGGAAAATCGGACAAGCCTTTGAATCCGGCCCAATAATTCAACAAAAGCTAATTTTTTGCAATTTCAGGCGGATTTACCGCCCTTGATCACACGCTTGACGACCGGCCTTCCGGTGCGGCTATGTTCACGCGTGAAAGCGACGATGCGCGGTGCGATTTCGCGGCGGAAACGCGAGCCGTTGAAGACGCCGTAGTGGCCGACATCCGGCTGCAGATAGTGCATTCGCATATCCTCAGGGATGTTGGTGCAGATGGTCTGCGCCGCTTTGGTCTGACCGACACCGGAAATATCGTCGTTTTCGCCTTCGACCGTCAGCAGTGCGACATTGCGGATCGCCGTCGGATCGACTCGCTGACCGCGATGCGTCAGCTCGCCCTTGGGCAGCGCATGCTTGATGAACACCTGATCGACGGTCTGCAGATAGAATTCCGCCGTCAAATCCATGACCGCCAGATATTCGTCGTAGAAATCGCGGTGCTTCTCCGGCTCGCCGTCGTTCTTGACGAGATGCATGAAGAAATCCTTATGCGCGGTCATGTGCCGATCGAGGTTCATTGACATGAAGCCCGAGAGCTGCAGGAAGCCCGGATAGACCGGGCGCAGGAAGCCCGGCTGCGGCCAGGGCACGTTCATGATGACATTGTCGGCGAACCATTCAAGCGGCCTGTCCTTGGCGAGCTGGTTCACCGCCGTCGGATTGATGCGCGTGTCGATCGGGCCGCCCATCAGCGTCATCGACGATGGCGACAGCGGATCACCGGCCGCTTCCATCACCGCGGCTGCGGCCAGAACCGGCACGGAGGGCTGACAGACGGCAATGACATGGGTATCCGGCCCGAGCTGATGCAGCATCTCGATGACGTAATCGATATAATCTTCCAGATCGAAGGTGCCATCGGCCATCGGCACCATGCGGGCATCGATCCAGTCGGTGATGTAGATATCGGCGCTCGGCAGCAGGGCTTCCACGGTGCCACGCAGCAGCGTCGCATAGTGACCCGACATCGGCGCGACGATCAGGATGCGGGGATCGCTGCCATGGCCGGCGGGCAGGCTGCGTTCGAAATGGATCAGATTGCAGAAAGGCTTGTTCCAGACGATCTTTTCATGGACCGAGACCACCTTTCCCCCGATCGAGGTTTCGTGTAGCCCGAATTCCGGCTTGCCGTAGCGTCGTGTGGTGCGCTCGAAGACTTCGAGACTTGCCGTCACCGTGCGGCCGAGCATCGTGTGGGATAGGGGATTAAGCGGATTGGCATAGGCCAGGCGCATCATGTCGGCAGCGGCGCGGAAAGGTGCGAGAGCGGCATGATTAAGTTCATAGAGTTGATAAAACATAAAATCATTACCTTTCGAGGTGATCAGACGAGGAACACTCCCCCAGCGCGACCCTCATCTATGAAAAACTCTTTTATAGAGACTAGCAGTTTTTATTGCAGGGCAACATAGCCCTTTCGGAGTCTTGCCCGTATAAAAAATGCCGGAGAATGGCGTCTCCGGCATCAATAATGGTCTCAAAACGTTAAAGTTCCTGATCGTGCACGTTCATCAAGCGTCGGCCAGGAAGGTTTGACGCTGTGTGCCGAGGCCTTCTATGCCGAGTTCGACGACGTCGCCCGGCTTCAGATATTGCGGCGGCTTCATGCCCATTCCGACGCCCGGAGGCGTGCCGGTGGAGATGACGTCGCCCGGATGCAGAGACATGAACTGGCTGAGATAGGAGACGAGGTAAGCGACGCCGTAGATCATGGTCTTGGTCGAGCCGTTCTGCATCGTCTTGCCGTTGACCTTCAGCCACATGCCGAGATTCTGCGGATTGGCGATCTCATCCTTGGTGACGAGCCAAGGGCCGATCGGGCCGAAAGTGTCGCAGGACTTGCCCTTGGTCCACTGTCCCGAGCGTTCCGTCTGGAAGGCGCGTTCGGAGACATCGTGCGAGACGCAGTAACCGGCGACATAGTCCAGCGCATCGGCCTCGCTGACATATTTCGCGGTCTTCCCGATGACGACGCCGAGTTCGACTTCCCAATCGGTCTTTTCTGAGCCGCGCGGGATCAGCACGTTGTCGTTCGGGCCGACGATGGCTGAGCTGGCCTTCATGAAGATGATCGGCTCCGGCGGCACGGTGGCGCCGGTTTCCGCGGCGTGGTCGGAGAAGTTCAGGCCGATGCAGATGAACTTGCCGGTGCCGGCCACACATGCGCCGATACGACCTTCCGCCAGTTCGGGCAGGCTCTTCGGATCGAGCGCGGCAATCTTCGCCAGACCGGCGGGTGAAATCGCCTCGCCGCCGATATCCGCGACGTGGGCGGAGAGATCGCGGATCTTGCCGTCGCTATCCAGAAGCGCCGGCTTTTCCTTGCCGGCTTCGCCAACACGCAACAATTTCATAGGTCTTCCTTCCCTGCATTTTCAAAGATGAGATTGGTCTCACCGTATATGAACGAATTATTCACTAGTGTCACCCATCGATTTCGGAGAGCCTGGCAGCGCGCTCCTCATGCGTCATGCCGGGAACAAAGGATATCCTCAAAATTTTTGAAGATATCCTCCGTCGCTTCGCCGGATTCCGGCGGAGAATCGGCGCGATTTCGCCCGGCCTCGTCTGCGCCCGCACCGATGCGCGATAGTCCGCGCCCCAGTTCGCCGCTTTTTCCGACCAGCGCCGAAACTCCTCCCAATCCACGGCCGCCGCCTCACTCAAACAAAGGCAGACCTTAGACCGGTTTTCAGAGACGGTCGAGTATCAGAAAAGCTCGTCGAGCGCCGGACCTGCAGGGACAATTCCAGTCGGATTGAGCGACGCAATCGAGTAGTAGCCGCGCTTGATATGGTCGAAATTGACGGTTTCGGCGACGCCCGGCCAATCGAGCATGCGACGGCAGAAGGCTTGGAGATTGGCATAGTCCGACAGGCGGCGGAGATTGCATTTGAACAAGCCATGATAGGCGACGTCGAAGCGAACGAGCGTGACGAACAGCCTGATATCGCTTTCGGTCGGATGATCGGCAAAGAGAAAGTCCCTGCCCTCCAGCTCCTTCTCGACCCAATCGAGGCAATCGAATACCTCGTTAAAAGCCTCTTCATAGGCGATCTGCGTCGTTGCGAAACCGGCGCGGTAGACGCCATTGTTGAGAACCGGATAGATGCGGGCGTTGAAAGCATCGATATCCTCGCGCAGGCCGGCCGGATAAAGATCGATCGTATGGCTGGCGAGATCGCCGAAGCCGTCGTTCAACATGCGCAGGATATCGGCGGATTCGTTGTTGACGATCATGCCCTTCCGTTTGTCCCAAAGCACCGGCACGGTGGCGCGGCCGGAGAAGAGCGGATCGGCCTTTGTATAGATTTCGTGCATATAGCTGGCACCGTTGACCGGATCGTCGGTCGCGCCAGGAGAATTGCCGAAGCGCCAGCCCTGTTTGCTCAAGCCTGGCTCGACCACCGATACGGAAATGACATCTTCCAGGCCCTTCAGCTTGCGGCCGATGAGTGTACGCGAGGCCCAGGGGCAGATGAGAGCAACATACAGATGGTATCGGCCGGCCTCGGCAGCAAAACCACCCTCACCCGTCGGGCCTGGCCGCCCATCCGGCGTCACCCAGTTGCGGAAGCTTGAGGTCTGGCGAACGAAGCCGCCCTTTTCATCCTTGGCCTGGACGGGCTGCCAGTCCTCCATCCATTTTCCGTTCACCAGCACGAGTTCTGTCTCCAATTCGCGCGCGTTCTGTCGGAGGCGATCATAGCGAAATCGGATTTCGCCGAAATAACGCAATGTTGAAACAGACTGTCTACCGGGCAGAGCCGGATGCGACTATAAACTTGCCTAGCAAATTCCAGTTATCGGAGCGCCATATGCCTACGTCCGTTTCTTCCGTGAAAACCGAGCATGCCAGCCGCTACCTGCAGCAGCTCTGCAAGCACTGGAGCCACCGATTCACCGTCGAATTCAACGAAACCGCCGGCAAGGTGCCTTTCAGCCCCGAAACCTCCGTGGAGTTCGCGGCCGATGCCTCCGCTTTGCGGATGACCCTACATGTCGAAAATCCGCAGGATCTTGAGCGCATGCAGAATGTGGTGGCCGATCACCTCAGGCGATTTGCCTTCCGCGAAGAGCTCGACGTTGTCTGGACTGCTGACACAAGCCGCGTATAGGGTCCGCTTCGTATCCTCCAAGGTCAATCGCCTTGTCCGCTCCCAACGGCCGGCGAATGCCTCTCCTCAGATGGAAAGAACCTTATGACATCCAGCAATTCCCGCGAATCGCAATATCCGATCGACAAGCTCTTTCTCGACCGTTGGTCGCCGCGCGCCTATTCCAACGAAACCATGCCGGAGGCCGATCTCCTGACCATATTGGAAGCCGCCCACTGGGCGCCGTCCGCCTCCAATATGCAGCCCTGGCGCTTCGTCTATGCGCTGCGCGGCTCGGAGAACTGGGAGAAATTTCTCGATCTGCTGATCGAGTTCAACCAGGGCTGGGCGAAGTCCGCTGCCGCGCTGCTTTTCGTCATTTCGCGCACCCACAATGGCGAACTCGGCTCCGCTGAGCAGAAGCCCAGCTACAGCCACTCCTTCGACGCTGGTACGGCCTGGGGCTTCCTGGCGCTGCAGGCGCACCTAGCCGGCTATGCAGCTCACGGCATGGGCGGCTTCCATGTCGAGAAATCCTACGAGGTTCTCGGCATTCCCCAAGGCTTCCGCGTCGAGGCCGCCGTTGCGATCGGTAAGATTGGCGACAAGGACCAGCTTCCGGAGAAGCTCAGGGAACGTGAAGTGCCGAACCATCGCAAGCCGCTTTCCGAGGTCGCCTTTAACGGCACCTTTGTCGCCAAGTAATTGATCCTTAAAATGGAAAGGCCCGCCTGAGGCATCGGGCGGGCCTTTTTTGTTTCGGAAATTGGCGATCAGATATCGAGATTGGCGACGCTGAGTGCGTTGTCCTGGATGAACTCGCGCCGGGGCTCGACCTCGTCACCCATGAGCCGGGCAAACAAACCGTCGGCATCGGTCGCATCGGCGACCTTAACCTGCAGAAGCGAACGAACGTTCGGATCGAGCGTCGTTTCCCAAAGCTGCTCGGCATTCATTTCGCCGAGACCCTTGTATCGCTGCATGGTGAGACCCTTGCGGCCGCCGGCGAAGATGGTTTCCAGCAGCATGCGCGGACCGGAAATCTCGGTTTCGCCGTCGCGGCGAACGAGCTTCGGCGGGAGGTCATAGATTTCCTTCAGACGCAAGGCGAGTTGATCGATAAGACGTGCGTCCTGCGAGCCGATCAGCGCCATGTCGAGAATGACGACTTCCTTGACGCCCCGCACCATGCGCTCGAAACGCAAGCCGCCTTCGCTGGTGAGGCCGCCGCTCCAACCGCGTTCGGTTTCTTCGGCAATGATGTCGAGCCGCTTGGCAACATCATTCACCAGGTTTTCGGCCCGCGCCGGATTGCTGACGAGCTCGGCATTCAGAGCGCCGGCAATTGCCGCCTGTTCAATGACGGCGCGGTTGTAGCGCGAATGCAGATTGTCGAGTAGGGTGCGCAGGCGGAGCGCATCGGAAATGACCTCCCGCAGATCCTGGCGGGCGCGGACTTCACCGGTGCCGAGATGCAAGCTGGCATCCTCGAGGCCTTGGCCGATCAGATATTCTTCCAGCGCCTTCTCGTCCTTCACATATTGCACCGATTTCCCGCGCGTCACCTTATAGAGCGGCGGCTGGGCGATATAGAGATGACCGCGCTCGATGAGATCGGGCATCTGCCGGAAGAAGAAGGTCAGCAGCAGCGTGCGAATGTGGGCGCCGTCGACGTCGGCGTCCGTCATGATGATGATCTTGTGATAGCGCAGCTTGTCGGCGTTGAACTCGTCCTTGCCGATGCCGGTGCCAAGGGCAGTGATCAGCGTGCCGATTTCCTGGCTCGACAGCATCTTGTCGAAGCGGGCGCGCTCGACATTGAGGATCTTACCGCGCAGCGGCAGGATCGCCTGATTTTCGCGCGAACGGCCCTGCTTGGCCGAACCACCTGCCGAATCACCCTCCACGAGGAAGACTTCGGACTTGGCCGGATCGCGTTCGGAGCAGTCGGCAAGCTTGCCGGGCAAGGACGCGATATCGAGAGCGCCCTTGCGCCGGGTCAGTTCGCGTGCCTTGCGGGCGGCCTCGCGGGCGGCGGCGGCTTCAACGACCTTGCCGACCAGCACCTTCGCATCGGCCGGATGTTCTTCGAGCCAAGTGCTCAGCGCTTCGTTGACGAGGCTTTCGACCACCGGACGCACTTCCGACGACACCAGCTTGTCCTTGGTCTGCGAGGAGAATTTCGGGTCCGGTACCTTTACAGAAAGCACCGCGGTCAGTCCTTCACGGCAATCGTCACCCGTCAGCGTCACCTTTTCCTTCTTGGTGATGCCGGAGGTGTCGGCATAGGAGGTGATCTGGCGCGTCAGCGCACCTCGGAAGCCTGCCATATGCGTGCCGCCGTCGCGCTGCGGGATGTTGTTGGTGAAGCAGAGCACGTTTTCGTGGTAGCTGTCATTCCACCACATCGCCACTTCGACGGTGATGCCATCCTTTTCGCCGCGGATGGATACCGGTTTTTCGACCAGCGGCTTCTTGGCGCGATCGAGATAGGCGACGAAAGCCTCGAGGCCGCCGTCATAGATCATTTCTTCCTGCTTGACGTCGGAATGGCGCTTGTCGGTCAAGAGAATGCGGACGCCGGAGTTCAGGAACGCGAGCTCGCGCAGACGATGCTCCAAAGTCGCGTAGTCGAATTCCGTCATGGTGAAGGTCAGCGAGCTCGGCATGAAACTGACTTCCGTGCCCGTCTCGGTGCCGGCATCGCCGGTCTCCTTGAGCGGCGCGTCGGCGACTCCGTGGGTGAAGCTCATTTCATGGATCTTGCCCTGGCGGCGGATCTTCAGCCTCAGCCAGACGGACAATGCGTTAACGACGGAGACGCCGACGCCATGCAGGCCGCCGGAGACCTTGTAGGAATTCTGGTCGAACTTACCGCCGGCGTGAAGCTGGGTCATGATGACCTCGGCAGCGGAAACGCCTTCGCCGGTGTGGATATCCGTCGGGATGCCGCGGCCGTTGTCCGTGACAGTCACCGAGCCATCAGGATTGAGCGTCACCGTGACGATATCGGCATGGCCGGCCAGCGCCTCGTCGATGGCGTTGTCGACGACCTCATAGACCATGTGATGCAGGCCCGAGCCATCATCCGTGTCGCCGATGTACATGCCGGGACGCTTACGCACAGCATCAAGGCCCTTCAGAACCTTGATGGAATCTGCGCCATACTCGGCATTGCCGCCGTTTTCGGTTACGGATATGTCGGTCATTTATTGAAGTCTTTCCAGTGTTTTAGAGAACCCTGCCGATCACTACCGAATCAGCGGCTTTTCTTTCCCTGAATATAGGATGTTTCTCCCCGAACTTCCAAACGGAAGGCCCCTCATATCAGGCATAAAGCAGGGGATTACGGCGGTTTTCAGCCGCTTTTACCGGCATTTTCGAGAAGCTGGGACAACTCCCTGATCGTCGCTGCATCGAGACCCCGAATCCGGCCTGCCAACTTGTTGACGAAGGCCGTATATTCCGGCGCAAGACCTGAGGTGTCGATGACGACGCGCGGGTCGGAAAAGCGTGCCAGCAGGAACAACTCCTCGGCCTCGTCCCAGATGATGTTGAAGTATCCCGCGACACGCTGCAGCAGATCGAAAGTCGGCGTGCCGCGCTTTCCATGTTCTAAGGCGGATAAATAAGCCGGAGTCACATTCAAGGCCGCAGCCATTTCCTTCTGCGAGACACCCTTGCGTGCCCTCAGCTTTCTCACCGCTTCGCCGAAGGGGGTCACAGCCTCTCCCCTTTCAGCCGCGACAGGCGGATATAGAGGGCGCCATCGCCGCCATGGTGCTGCGCCGCCGTCTCATAGGACGAGATCAGGAAGCGGAATTCCGGCTTGGAAAACCACATCGGCACGGCGCGTTTCAAGGCGCCTTCGCTGCCCATGGAACTGCCCTTGCCGGTGATGACGAGCACATGACGAAGGCCGCGCTGATGCGCCCGCAGCAGAAAATCGAGGAGCATGGCATGCGCTTCGCTCTGGATCAGCCCGTGAAGGTCGATCCGCGCTTCCAGTGCCAGTCTACCCTTGGCGATCTTGCGTTTGACGGGGCGTTCCAACAGATGGTGCGTGCCGGAGGGTTGTTTGGCTGGTGCCGGCTGAGTTTGCGGCTCGGCAGAGACTGCCGCCTTTCCGGCGCGTGCCGCTTCTTCCGCTTGCGCCTCCGCCGCCAGGACCTCGTCGAAAGCCTCGATATCAGCGAGCCGTCCTGGCATGGGCCGGGTGCTTTTCGCCACCTTGCCCCAAAGGATGCGTTCGTCCGTGCTGAGCTTTCGTTCCTTGGTCTGTCGTTCTGAAGCCATCAGCCAAACCTCTGAGCTGCCGCCTTCGGAACCAGTATATAAAAATCCGCATCGTTGCGCACGGTACCGGCAAGCTCTCCGGCATCGTAGCCGGAACCGGTAAAGATATCCCCGCGCGCCGGGCCGACGATCGCCGAGCCAGTATCGAGCGCCAGCATCAGCCGACCGAAAGACTTGCCGTCGTCGAGATGCGTCAGGCTTTCCGACTGGATGAAGAAAGGAAAGCCGAAGGTGTGGATCAGCCGGTCGACCGCCAGCGAGCGGCCGGCGAGAAGCGGCACCTTCGCCGCAGCGATCGGGCCGAGCGAGGCATCGCTGACGTCGGCCTCGCGGAAGAAGATATAGGACCTGTTGTGCCACAACACCTCATCGACTTCCTGCGGATGAGCATAGAGCCAATCGCGGATCGTCTGCATCGAAATCGTCGCGCGATCGAGCACGCCACGTTCGATCAGCAGACGGCCGACGGCCGAGAAGGGATGACCGGCCTTGGCGGCATAAGTGATGCGGCCCATCCGTCCATCGGGATAGAGCAATCTCGCCGCTCCCTGGACATGCACGAAGAAGACATCGACCTTGGACTTGGCCCAGGCGATCTCCAGGCCCCTGCCCTCCAGGTATCCGCGATCGATCTCGCCGCGATCGGGATAAGCGGAAATAATCCCATCCTTCAGACGGCCGAACAAATAGGATTGATCGAGATCCGCTGGCCGGTTGGTGTCGTCGATATCGATCAAATCGTCCGGTCGGCGATAGAAGGGATAACGATAGGTCTTGTCCGGCGTTGTGGAGACTGAGATCTCCGGCTCGTAGAAAGCGGTGACGAAACCTCTGCCGCCGTCGCCGCGGCGAATGAAGAAGGGCTGGCAGCGTTCTTCGAAGAAGGCACGAGCCTCGGCGGCATTCTTGGGCTCATAACCTTTGGCCTCGTCAAGCAGGGCCAGGAGGTCATTTGCGGTCAGCCCGACTGCGCCGGTGCGGTAGGGCTTTACATCTCTGATATAAGCTCGACAGTTTTCCATGGCGCGAAAAAGGCCGGAAGGATCATCGTCCTTCCAGCCCTTCAGATCGGCGAAGGTTGCCGGCTCAAGCCTGAAATCCTGCGATGAAGTTGTCATTGTTCGGATTCAGTCGCCACGAGTTTCCAGTTCGGATCGCGCGAACGGCTATCGCGGGAAAAGGTCCAGAGATCGCTGATCTCGGCGACGGCTTCTGCGTCGCCATCGATCAATGCGCCGGCCTTGTCGTAGGTCGCCGAGATCATCTGGCTGACGATGCGCATCGTCACGAGGGCTTCCGTGCCCTTCATCTCGGCGGTGACGATATCGGCCTTGTCGATGCCGACGAAGGTGGACTTCACTTTTTCGCCCTTGGTTTCGCGCTCGGTAATGGCTGCATCGAAGCCCTCATAGACCTCGCGCGACAACAACCCCTTCAGCGCCTTGCGGTCGCCATCGGCAAAGGCCATGACGATCATCTCATAGGCCATGCGCGCGCCGTTGACGAATTCCTTCGGATTGAAGGTGGGGTCGGCCTTGCTCAATTCGCGCAACGAGTCATTGAGCGGCGTACCGGCTGGGGCAAAGGCATCTATGGCGGCAAAGCGATCTTCGTCCTCGGCAGAGTCGCGGCGCGGCAGGGTCACCACCTTGCCGGCATCCGGTACGGTCGGACCCGTGGCCGAATCGGGAGAACCATAGAGATCGCGCGGCGGCTTCTCATTCCCTGTACGGCGGCCAAGAACGCTCCGGAGCTGAAAGAAGATCAGCACCGCCGCCACCAGGAAAAAGATCGTCACAAAGTCGTTTGCACCCATCTCGTATCGGAACCGCCGTTAAAATTGAGAGTTTCAATCCCCATATAGTCCGCATCGATCTATCATTCAAATAGCGGACCGGTATCTTTATTATGCGCGATAGACTAACGCTAAGCGCATAAGCCGCTTCCAGGACACGTTAACATGCGCATATCCCTTGTTCCTATCGTCGTCTTTCTGATGCCGCTTGCGGAAATCGCCGGCTTCGTCATCGTCGGCAAGATGGTCGGCGTCTGGGCGACATTGGGGCTGGTGATCCTCAGCGCACTTCTGGGTGTTGCGCTTCTCAGAATCCAGGGCATCGGTATCCTGCAACGCATTTCGGCCGAGAGCCGTAACGGCGGTGATCCCGGACGCGAGATGGTGCATGGCGCCATGATTGTCGTTGCCGCATTCCTGCTGATGCTACCGGGCTTCATCTCTGATATTATCGGTTTGCTGCTCTTCATTCCGGCGATCCGTGAGCTCGCCTGGAAGGTCCTGCGGAAACGCATCGTCGTTCTCGGCAGTTCGCGCGCCTTCCGGCGCGGAGCCGGACCAGGCGCGGGTTCAGCTTCCGGCCCGCAAACACGACCGCATGGACCCGGCAATGTCGTCGATCTGGACGAGACCGATTTCCATCGCGAGCCCAATCGCAACTCGCCTTGGTCTGACAAAAAACGCCTTGAAGAGTAGGCAAAGCGGCCAAAGATGGCCAAAGCCTCAAGGGTTGTAAGCCCTTATACGAAATGCTAGATGGCGACACCCAATGACGTCAGAGGAAACCCCCATGGCCAACGAGAACAGCGGTAACGGCGCAGCCAGCCCGAGCCTTTCCATCCTTGCTCAATACACCAAGGATCTTTCCTTCGAAAATCCTGGTGCTCCGCGCTCGCTGCAGGCCCGGGAAAACGCCCCCGATATCAACATCAATGTCAACGTCAACGCCAATCCGCTGTCGGAATCGGATTTCGACGTCGTGCTGACGCTGAATGCCGAAGCCAAGGATGGTGACCGGGTTCTCTTCCACACCGAGCTGGTCTACGGCGGCGTCTTCCGCGTCACCGGTTTCCCGCAGGAACACATGCTGCCGCTGCTCTTCATCGAGTGCCCTCGCCTGCTCTTCCCGTTCGCTCGTCAAATCATCGCCGACGTCACGCGTAATGGCGGCTTCCCGCCGCTGATGATCGACCCGATCGATTTCGCGCAGATGTTCACCCAGCGCGTCGCCGAAGAACAGGCCCGCGCCCAGGTCGAAGCAGTTCCGAACTAAGCCTTCGATTTATTCCATCGATGGAAATAGGAGTGCCCGGATTTCGATCCGGGCATTTTCTTTTGGGCGCTTGAAATTATGCTTTCAGTTCACGGCACGGTATTTCGACCAGATGCCTTTTTCGCCAAGTTTGGCGATCAGCGCGGCGTGATCTTCCAGTTCGGCGTCGCTCAATCTGCTTGCCAGCGGCTTTGGTCGCACCAGGATATCCGCAGCAGTCTCTTCGATATCGTCGACCTGGCGGGACCGTGCAGATGAGCCGTTGATGCTGCCAAGACCAAGGGCCGTCTGCCGGCCACCAATCATCTCGATATAGACTTCGGCGAGCAATTCGGAGTCGAGAAGCGCGCCGTGTTTGGTGCGGTGGGAATTGTCGATGCCGTAGCGCCGGCAGAGTGCATCTAGCGAATTCGGCCCCATCGGATGTTTGCGTCGCGCCATGGCCAGCGTGTCGATCACCGTGTCGGGCAGAATCGGCGGACGGCCGAGGCGCGCGAATTCGGCATTGACGAAGCCCATGTCGAACGTCGCGTTATGGGCGATCCACTTCGCTTCGCCGAAAAAGGCAAGGATCTCGTCGGCGACATCAGCAAAAAACGGCTTATCCTTCAGGAATTCGTCCGTGATGCCATGAACGGCAAGCGCATCCGGATGAACCTTGCGGTCGCCGGGATTGATATAGATATGGATGGTCTTGCCGGTCGGGAAGTGATTGAAGAGTTCGATACCGCCTATTTCGATGATACGGTCGGCTCTATTGTCGAGACCGGTCGTTTCCGTATCGAAAATGATTTCGCGCATTCAGGACTCTCCGCCTGTCGATCCGTTGTCTACCGGCCGCTTTCGTAGGTCGGCTATGATGTCTTTTATCTGCTTCCGCGCCGCATCGATGCTGCCGCCGGTGTCGATGATATAATCGGCCCGTGCCCGCTTCTCCGCATCCGGCATCTGGCGGGAGAGAATCATATTGAATTTTTCCTCAGTCATGCCCGGCCTGGCAAGCACTCTTTCCTTTTGAATCTGCGGATCGCAACTGACGACGACGATCTTGTCCACCCTTTTATCGGCACCGGTCTCGAACAGCAGGGGGATGTCGAGCACGACGATATCCGCACCGGCGGCAGTCTGTTCATCCAAAAACTCCCGTTCGCGCTGCCGCACCAGCGGATGGACGATGGCCTCCAGTCGTTTAAAACCGGAGGGATCGGAGGCGAGTTTACGGCCAAGTTCCTGGCGATCGACAGCTCCGTCCTTCGTCGTTCCCGGAAACGCGGCTTCGACCAAGGGCACGGCTTCGCCACTATAGAGATCATGCACCACTGCATCGGCATCATTCACGGGGATGCCGGCTTCGGCGAAGAGTTTTCCCGACGTCGATTTTCCCATGCCGATCGATCCGGTGAGGCCGACGCGGATCATCAATGTTTTTCCATATCGGCGATGATCAGCGCCCGCAGCGCCTCATCCACCACCGGACGCGTGCCGAACCATTTTTCGAAGCCCGGTACAGCCTGATGCAGCAACATGCCAAGACCATCGACGATGGCGAAGCCCTGTTCTTCTGCCTGGGTCAACAACGGCGTCTTCAGCGGCACATAAACGATATCGGTGACGACAGCATTTTTGGCCAACGGCGAAAAATCGATCTGCGGTGCCGCCTCGCCATCCATGCCAAGTGAGGTCGTATTGACGAAGAGACCGGCATCTCGCATCACCTCGTTCAGCGCCGCCATCGGATGGGCATGGACACGCGCGCCGAACCGATCCGCCAGTTCCCGCGCCCGCTCGACGGTACGGTTGACGACGTGAATTTCCCCGATGCCACGATTGCGCACCGCCTGGATGATGGCGCGGCTGGCGCCGCCCGCACCCAGGATAACAACTCGCCCGCTACGATCCCAACCGGGATGGCGCTCATCCAGATTGGCCGTGAAACCGCGGCCATCGGTATTGGTCGCATGCAGCAATCCGTCCTGAAGCCAGAGCGTGTTCGAAGCACCGAGCTCCTCGGACAATTCATCCGGCCGATCCGCCAGCCTGAATGCCGTCTCCTTGTGCGGGATCGTCACGTTGCCGCCGACGAAGCCGCTAGAGCCGTCCTTCAAGGAAGCAATGAAACCTGGGAAATCATCCGGCGAGACTTCATGGGCGCGATAGCTGCCTGCAAGACCAAGCGTGCGCAGCCAATAGCCGTGAATGAGGGGCGAGCGGGAATGCTTGACGGGAAAGCCCGTAACGAAGACGTTGGGGCCGAATGTTTCACGTGAATCACCCATCGATCACTCCCAGTTCGCGAAGCTGCTGGAGGAGCGGCAGCATCGGCAAGCCGACGATGGTAAAATAATCGCCGTCGATGTTCGAGAAAAGCTGTATCCCCTCGCCCTCGAGCTGATAGGCGCCGACGCTCGACAGCGCCTTGTCACCGACACGGCTCAGATGACGATGGATAAAATCGGGGGAGAGATCGCGCATGGTCAATTCAGCATGGGACACATGTTCCCAGATGATGTCGCCGTTGCGGGCCAGCGCGATGGCACTGTTCAGACGGTGGGTCTTGCCGGACAGAGTTCGCAGATGGCTTTCGGCGTCCGCCATCGTTTTCGGCTTGTGGAAGACCTGATCGCCGAGCGACATCGTTTGATCCGAGCCGATGACGAGTGAACCGGGGAAGCGATCGCTCACCTCTTTCGCCTTGGCCTTGGCGAGCACCAATGCCACGGCATCCGGGCTGGCTCCCTCCTGCTCCAGCGGCGCTTCGATCGCACGCTCGTCGATCTCAGCCGCAACCGCCTGGAAATGCAGGCCGGCATTTTGCATCAGCATCCGTCGGAAGGGACTGGAAGAAGCAAGGATGAGCGGCGCTGTCATATCGAACGAACCTCGGAAATCATACTATTCGCTTAGCGTAGCTTCGGGCGCAGGGCAACAATGGCGGCCGCGGTCTCTTCGATCGAGCGGCGGGTGACATCGATGACGGGCCAATTGTGCCGGGCGCAGAGCGAGCGGGCATATTTCAGCTCTTCGGAGATGGTCGCTCGATCGATATAGTCGCCGCGGTCGAAACCCGCCGTCGCCCCCAGAATGCGATTTTCCCGAACCTGCGATATCCGGTCGGTGGTCGCCACCAGCCCGACGATCAGCGGTTTGGTTGCCCGGATCAAACTCTCGGGCAAGGGCACGCCATGGACGATGGGGATATTGGCCGTCTTGATGCCTCTGTTGGCAAGATAGATGCTGGTCGGTGTCTTCGATGTCCGGCTGATGCCGATAATGACAACATCGGCATCATTATAGTCATCCTGCATCTGCCCATCATCATGATCCATGGTGAAGTTCAGCGCTTCGATGCGCGCGAAATAATCGGCGTTCATCACATGCTGGGCGCCGACCCGGCGGCGGGACGCCGTACCGAGATAGGTCTGGAAGACATTCATGACCGGCTCGAGAACATTGACGCAGGGCACGCCCATCTCGCGGCAACGCTCGTCGATGAAATCGGCAAGCTCTCGGTCGACGATCGTATAAAGCACGATACCGGGGCTGTGGTCGATCGCTTCCAGAACCGGCAGGAGCTGCTTGCGATTCCGGATCAGCGGGTAGACGTGCTCGAGTGGCTGGCTGGTGTGGAATTGCACCGAAGCGGCGCGGCCGGCGGAAATCAGAGTCTCGCCCGTTGAGTCAGAAATCAGATGCAGATGAAAGAAGCTTGTCCGGTTTTCCACGCTACTTTCCATCACCTGTTGATATCTCGGGAGAGAAGAGAGGTACGGGAACCAGCCCGTCCGGGGCAAGTGGAAAACCGCCAACTTTTCCACATTTCGAATTTTGACGAAGACGGTTTGCCGGGATTGTGGGCAATGTGGATAATTTGCGCTCGCCAGCAAGCCTCCCCAATTTATCCCCAAGTGACTCTGAAATAAAATACAAGCCAAGTCCTTCAAATGATTGAGCGAAGTTTTCTCTTTTCCACATATCCAGCGCTTGGCCCGAACTCTTTGTTGGATGCTGGCGGGTGCGCGACATTTTGGATCGGTCGTGGATGGATTTTAATCCTTGATAGTCACCGACTCTAAGAAATAGAAACCTTAAATATATGTTTGGTTTTATAAGGGATGACGCCATTGAGCGATGAACGCCGGAAGATCATGAGGGTGCTGAGCGGAGAAACGCTGACCCCTCCCCCTCTCTGGCTGATGCGCCAAGCTGGCCGCTATCTTCCGGAATATCGGGAAACCCGGGCAAAGGCTGGGAGCTTTCTCGACCTCTGTTACAATCCGGAGCATGCGGTCGAAGTGACGATGCAGCCGATCCGGCGCTATGGCTTTGATGCGGCGATCCTGTTTTCCGATATCCTGGTGATCCCCGACGCGCTGAAGCGCAATGTCCGCTATACCGAGGGGCATGGTCCGGAGATGGATCCCATCGATGAAGCCGGCATTCAGGCGCTGAAGGGCGACGGCGTAGTGGATTATCTGGCTCCCGTCATGGAGACGGTGCGGCGCTTGCGCAGCGAGCTGCCTGAGGAGACAACGCTGCTTGGATTTTGTGGAGCGCCCTGGACCGTTGCGACCTATATGATTGCAGGCCACGGCACCCCCGATCAGGCCCCTGCCCGGCTTTTCGCCTATCGGCACCCAAAGGCATTCGAGCATCTGTTGATGCTGCTTGCCGATATATCCGCCGATTACCTGGTGGCGCAGATCGACGCCGGCGCCGATGCCGTGCAGATTTTCGATTCCTGGGCTGGTGTGCTCGGCGAGACGGAGTTCGAAGTTTTCGCCGTCAAGCCGGTTGCGAGAATAATCTCCTCCATCAAGGCTCGGAGGCCGCAAGCAAAAATCATCGCCTTTGCCAAGGGCGCCGGATATCTGCTGAAGACCTACCGGCGGAAGACAGGGGCCGATGCAATTGGTCTCGACTGGTCTGTGCCACTTGCCTTCGCCAGGGAGCTTCAACGGGAAGGACCGGTGCAGGGCAATCTCGATCCGATGCGTGTCGTCGCCGGCGGCAAGGCGCTCAGGGATGGGATCGACGAGGTCCTGCAGAACCTGGGCCATGGCCCGCTGATCTTCAATCTTGGCCATGGCATTACCCCGCAGGCCGATCCGTCTCATGTCACTGCTCTGGTCGAGCATGTGCGTGCATGGAAAGGGTGACGAGGTGAACGAGGAAAAGCAGATAGATCCTCGTCCGGGTGCCTATGCCAGCCGGCGCGCCTATTTCATGATCCTGCTATTCGCGGCGTTGGCGATCGGCCTATTTGCCTGGCATCCGGACAATCTCTATCTCTGGATCAAGGCGTTCCACATCATTGCGGTGATCTCGTGGATGGCCGGGCTCTTCTATATGCCGCGGCTTTTCATCTATCACACCGATGCCGAGCCCGGCTCGCAGCAGTCGGAGACCTTCAAGGTGATGGAGCGGCGGCTTTTGCGGGTGATCATGACGCCGGCCATGATGTTGACCTGGATTTTCGGGCTCTATCTCGCCTGGTCGGTCTATGATTTCCACGGCGGATGGCTGCATGCCAAGATTGGCCTTGTCGTGCTGCTGACGGGCGTCCACATGGTCTTCAGCCGCGCCGTTCGCACCTTTGCACGCGATGAAAACCAACATTCGGCCCGTTACTGGCGGTTCATGAACGAGGCGCCGACCGTATTGATGATACTGATCGTCATTTTGGTTGTGGTGAAGCCGTTTGCATGAAATAAGAAGCAGAACTTAGCGCTGACGTTAAATTTCCTTCATTTTGTCAGCCCCCCTTGCGGGGTACAAAGTGAATCGCTATTTTCCCGCCATCTCTTCTTCGTGGCATGTCTCAGTTCTGTCGCTCGCGAACATCCCCCCTCGCGGTTCTGAATACGACCAACATTGCCTTTCCCCTTCTAAAACAGAGTAAATCCCTTCATGGCTGAAATGAAGCTTCAAGAACTTAAGAATAAGTCCCCGACCGATCTCCTGGCCTTTGCCGAATCGCTCGAGGTCGAGAATGCGAGCACGATGCGCAAACAGGAACTGATGTTTGCCATTCTGAAGGTGCTTGCCAGCCAGGACGTGGAAATTATCGGCGAAGGCGTTGTCGAGGTTCTGCAGGACGGATTCGGCTTTCTGCGCTCCGCCAACGCCAATTATCTGCCCGGTCCGGACGATATCTATATCTCGCCATCGCAGATCCGCCGCTTCTCGCTGAAGACGGGCGATACGGTCGAGGGGCCGATCCGCGGACCGAAGGAAGGCGAGCGTTATTTCGCCCTGTTGAAGGTCAACACCATCAATTTCGACGATCCGGAAAAGATCCGTCACAAGGTTCATTTCGACAATCTGACGCCGCTTTATCCGAACGAGCGGTTCCGCATGGAACTCGACATTCCGACCTCCAAGGATCTGTCGCCGCGCGTCATCGATCTCGTGGCGCCGCTCGGCAAGGGCCAGCGCGGTCTGATCGTTGCACCGCCGCGCACCGGTAAGACGGTGCTGCTGCAGAACATCGCCCATTCGATTACTGCCAATCATCCAGACTGCTATCTGATCGTTCTGTTGATCGACGAACGCCCTGAGGAAGTGACGGACATGCAGCGTTCCGTGCGCGGTGAGGTCATTTCGTCCACCTTCGACGAGCCGGCCGTTCGCCACGTGCAGGTCGCCGAGATGGTCATCGAGAAGGCCAAGCGCCTTGTCGAACACGGCCGTGACGTCGTTATCCTCCTCGACTCGATCACGCGCCTCGGCCGAGCCTACAACACGGTCGTTCCCTCCTCCGGTAAGGTTCTGACCGGCGGTGTCGACGCCAACGCATTGCAGCGGCCAAAGCGCTTCTTCGGTGCCGCCCGTAACATCGAAGAAGGCGGCTCGTTGACGATTATCGCGACCGCCCTGATCGACACCGGCAGCCGCATGGACGAAGTGATCTTCGAAGAGTTCAAGGGTACCGGCAACTCGGAAATCGTTCTCGATCGCAAGGTTGCCGATAAGCGTATCTTCCCGGCAATGGATATTCTCAAGTCCGGCACCCGTAAGGAAGACTTGCTCGTGCCGCGCCAGGATCTGCAGAAGATCTTTGTTCTTCGCCGTATCCTTGCTCCGATGGGTACGACCGATGCGATCGAATTCCTCATCGACAAATTGAAGCAGACGAAGAACAATCCGGACTTCTTCGACTCGATGAATACGTAATCCTTAGCCGGATTCATCCTCGCTCCGGAGCGAGGAAATTTGAATGGAACCTATCGGGTCGCTTTATGCGGCCCGATTTTGTTTGTAAGCAAGAGTCTAAGCTTCGAAGGTCTTCTCGGCCAAATCGATTCGGATGCGGATCAATCCAATGCAGAATTTCAACGACACGATCTTTGCGCTTTCCAGCGGCGGCCTGCCGGCTGGTGTCGGGGTTGTGCGGATTAGCGGCCCCCAGGCGCTGGTTGCGACCAAGGCTCTGGTGGGGACCTTACCTAAGCCACGGCAAGCGGCGCTGAAAACGATTCGGGCTCGAAACGGTCTTATCATCGACCGTGGTCTGGTTCTTGTTTTCCCTGTTCCGGCTTCCTTTACCGGCGAGGACTGTGCCGAGATTCACCTTCATGGAGGTAAAGCTGTTGTTGCTGCGCTTCTGGAAGAGCTTGCAGCCTTTCAAGGATGCCGGATGGCGGAACATGGCGAGTTTTCGCGCCGCGCCCTTGAGAATGGCAAGATGGATCTCGTCGAAATTGAGGGCCTGGCGGATCTCATTGCCGCCGAGACGGAAATGCAGCGGCGATTGGCCGTGGAACACGCCGCGGGTGGCCTTTCCAAGCTTTATGAGGGATGGGCGGATCGTCTGACGCGTGCGCGTGCCCTGATCGAGGCGGAGTTGGATTTTGCCGATGAAGACGATGTTCCAGGATCAGTATCCGATCTGGTCTGGGCAGATATGGCGAAACTGCAATCCGAGTTGTCTGCACACCTCGCCGGCGCCGACTTCGGCGAGATCGTCCGCGATGGCTTGAAGGTGGTCATTGCCGGTGCGCCAAATGCCGGCAAGTCGAGCCTGATGAACGCATTGGCGCGTCGCGAGGTGGCGATCGTGACCGATATTGCCGGGACGACACGCGATGTTTTGCATATCGATCTCAATATCGAAGGATATGCGGTTCGGCTGTATGATACGGCCGGCTTGCGAAATACCGAGGAAGTCATTGAACGAGAAGGGATTAGGCGAGCGCTGAAAACGGCGGCGGAAGCGGATATTATCCTGTCGCTCGCGGAGATAGGGATTGCCGCGCAAACTGACTTTCCTGGGTTTTGTGGGAAAGTCTTTCGTGTTGGGACGAAGTCGGACATCCATCCCATCGATGATGAGAACTACGATCTCTGCATTTCCTCAACAACGGGCTCAGGTCTGACGGAGCTGCATCAATTGTTGGTTAATGATTTGCTAACGCGATCCGCAGCGCTGTCACTGGCGCTGCCGAGTCGGTTAAGGCATCGGAGGCTGTTGGCGGATAGCCTTGAAACATTGGGTCAGGCCGTCACCTCTGTTTCTGCAGGGTTGGATATACGAGCAGAATTCCTGCGACGAGCGGCGCACAGTTTGGGCCGGATCACCGGAAGGGTTGACGTCGAGGATCTGCTGGATGTCATCTTCTCGGAATTTTGTATCGGCAAATGATTCACGTGAAACACAACGTCAGAAACATCGTCGAAAAACGTTTCACGTGAAACCTTCTTGACTCCTGAATTTGGTGTGCCAAACAGACGGCAATACCGAGGTTTTGACAATGCTCGACAAAATATATGACGTAATAGTCGTGGGTGGTGGGCACGCGGGCAGTGAAGCTGCGGCCGCGGCGGCTCGTTTGGGCGCGCTAACAGCTCTTGTTACCCATAAGCGCGACACGATCGGCGTAATGTCCTGCAACCCGGCGATTGGCGGTCTTGGCAAAGGTCACCTGGTTCGTGAGATCGACGCGCTTGATGGCTTGATGGGTCGAGTCGCCGATGCGGCGGGTATCCAGTTCCGTATGCTGAACCGGAAGAAAGGGCCCGCTGTCCGGGGCCCCCGTACCCAGGCCGATCGTAAGCTTTACCGTCTCGCCATGCAGGCTGAGATCAGTGCAATCGAGAACTTGGATGTGATCGAAGGCGATGCCTTTGATCTTGGCATCGAGAACGATCGCATTTCGGCGGTTGTTCTGAAGGACGGCCGTGTTCTGCGATGTGGTGCTGTCGTTCTGACGACCGGCACTTTTCTCCGTGGCTTGATCCATATTGGCGACAAAAAGATTCCGGCCGGCCGCGTTGGCGAGGAACCCTCGATAGGCCTGTCCGCCACACTGCAACGCTATGGCTTGACGCTTGGCCGTTTGAAGACCGGTACGCCGGCGCGGCTGGATGGCACGACTATTGATTGGGATGCAGTGGGTCGTCAGGGCGCCGATGATGAGCCAGTGCCGTTTTCATTCATGACGGATGTTGTCATCAATCCGCAAATTGAATGTGGGGTGACGCGGACCACCCCAGAAACCCATAGGATCATCGCTGACAATCTCATGCGTTCGGCGATGTATTCAGGCCAGATCGAGGGCGTCGGGCCACGTTACTGTCCGTCGATCGAGGATAAGATCGTTAAGTTCGGCGAACGGGACGGTCACCAGATTTTTCTGGAACCCGAGGGACTGGACGACACGACCATTTATCCGAATGGAATATCGACCTCGCTTCCCGAGGAGGTGCAGGACGCCTTTATCCGAACCATTCCGGGCCTGGAACGAGTCCGGATTCTGCAAAGCGGTTATGCCATTGAATATGACCATGTCGATCCACGTGAGTTGAAGCCGTCGCTTGAAGTGATGAAAATTCCGGGCCTGTTTTTGGCGGGACAGATCAATGGGACGACCGGTTACGAAGAAGCTGGGGCGCAGGGCTTGGTAGCTGGGTTGAATGCTGCTCGCCTGGCATCCGGTGGGGAGGCTGTGCAGCTCA
The DNA here is from genome assembly GCF_029714285.1 of Rhizobium sp. CB3090. Taxonomy (NCBI): domain Bacteria; kingdom Pseudomonadati; phylum Pseudomonadota; class Alphaproteobacteria; order Hyphomicrobiales; family Rhizobiaceae; genus Rhizobium; species Rhizobium sp. CB3090. The sequence goes on along the minus strand of NZ_CP121662.1, from coordinate 3,461,252 downwards.
GCCGGACAGAATCCTATATCGGTGTTATGATTGACGATCTCACGTCTCGCGGCGTGGCCGAGCCCTATCGCATGTTCACATCGCGCGCTGAGTATCGCTTATCGCTGCGTGCGGATAATGCCGACGTTCGCCTGACGCCGCTTGGCATGTCCATTGGCTGCGTTGGCGTGAATCGTGCCGTGCGGTTCAATCGACATATGGAGAAGCTGGAGCGGGCGCGCGCTCAATTGAAGGGTTTGAACGTCACGCCCTCGGAAGCGGCAAAAGCCGGGTTGCATCTGAATAAGGATGGCCAGCGTCGATCGGCCTATGATCTCCTGTCCCATCCAGGACAGTCCGTCGAATCGCTTTCTGCTTTGTGGCCGGAATTGCGCTCGATCGAGGGACGTGTTGTTGAAGCCGTTGAAATCGAGGCTGCCTATGCGGTCTATATGGACCGCCAAGCCTCCGACATCGTACAGGTACGACGCGAGGAAGAACGGCAGATTCCCGCGGACTTTGATTTCTCTGCCTTATCCGGTCTGTCAAATGAGCTCAAACAGAAATTGACGGTATCACGACCCAAAAATATTGCGCAGGCGTCGCGGATCGACGGGATGACGCCGGCAGCAATATCGCTTTTGCTGGCTCATCTGCGGAAGCAGATCGGAGCGGAAGAGCAGAAGCTCGTTTCTTGATATTGCAAGGTGTGAGAGTCCTGCCATGGAATTAAACGGTGTGCGTGTTTCACGTGAAACACAAAGGCGTCTGCAGCACTTTGCTGAGCTCTTTCAGAAGTGGGCAAAGACCATCAATCTGGTCGCGCCTTCCACGATCAATGATCTCTGGCAGAGACATATTGCCGATAGCGCGCAGATCTTTCAACTTCACCCGAAGCCGGCCCGATGGGTCGATCTCGGAAGCGGCGGCGGATTTCCCGGCGTCATCACGGCGATTCTTCTGGCGGAACAGGCAGATGGCCATGTCGACCTGGTGGAGAGTAACCAGAAAAAGGCTGCTTTCTTGCGGGTCTGCCTTAGGGAATGTGAAGCCCGCGGCGTTGTCCATGCTATCCGCATCGAAGAAGCACCGAAAGTCATTCCTCATTGTGACCTGATCTCGGCAAGAGCGCTCGCCGAGCTGGACGTGCTGCTGGACTACGTAGCGCCTTGGGCGGAACGCAACGAAAATATATGTTTGCTGCTACATAAAGGCCGGGATTACGAACGCGAACTGGAGAAAGCCCGTGGTCGGTGGGAATTCGATCTGGTAAAACACAACAGCGTTGTCGAGCGAGAATCAGTTATCTTGGAGTTAAATCGCCCTCGACGTCGAATTTAACCAAAATGGATATGCGGCGATGATCGGCGAGCGAAACCGGATTATTACTATCGCAAATCAAAAGGGCGGTGTCGGCAAGACAACCACGGCGATCAACCTGGCCACGGCGCTGGCCGCTATCGGCGAACGTGTCCTGATCGTCGACCTCGATCCGCAAGGGAATGCCAGCACCGGTTTGGGCATCGAGCGGCGGGATCGAAAAGTATCATCGTATGATCTCTTGGTAGGGACCCATACGATCCTCGATACGGTTCAGGAGACGGCGGTTCCCAATCTCTACATCGTTCCCTCGACGATGGATTTGCTCGGCATCGAGATGGAAATCGCACAGCAAGCCGACCGCGTCTTCCGGCTGCGTCGCGCTCTGAATGGTGCAGGCGCCACCGCTTTCTCCTATATCCTGGTCGATTGCCCGCCATCGTTCAATCTGCTGACCATGAATGCCATGGCGGCGGCCCATTCGGTTCTGGTGCCGCTGCAGTGCGAATTCTTCGCTTTGGAAGGTCTCAGCCAGTTGCTGGAAACGGTCGACCAAGTGCGCCGCACCGTTAATCCGTTGCTCGATATTCAGGGCATCGTTTTAACCATGTTTGATTCGCGCAACAATCTTGCGCAACAGGTCGTCAACGACGTGCGGACTCATTTGGGCGAGAAAGTCTACCATACGTTGATCCCGCGCAATGTTCGCGTGTCAGAAGCGCCCTCCTATGGCAAGCCCGCGATCCTTTACGATCTGAAATGCGCCGGTAGCCAAGCCTATCTGCAGCTCGCGTCGGAAGTGATCCAGCGCGAGCGGCAGCGTAAGGCGGCGGCTTGATTCACTGTTTGTTCTGGAGTGAGTAATTGCGATGAATGATGATCTTTCGAAACGGCGCCTTGGCCGAGGCTTGGCAGCTCTCATCGGAGAGATGGATCAGCCGACACCGGTAGATGCCGGCAGGCCGAGCGTCAATCCGGATCGCCTGGTGCCGATCGAATTCATCAGTCGCAACCCGAAGAACCCTCGTCGCTATTTCGACGAAACCGAGCTGCATGATCTTGCCAGCTCCATTCGGCAGCACGGCATCGTTCAGCCGGTGGTCGTGCGCACCGTCTCGATCGATCGCTATGAAATCATAGCCGGAGAACGGCGCTGGCGCGCGGCGCAACTGGCCGGCTTGGTCGAAATTCCTGTTATCGTGCGCGATGTCGATGACAAAACCGCCCTGGAAATCGCCATTGTCGAAAACGTTCAGCGCGCCGATCTCAATCCCCTGGAAGAGGCGCTGGGCTATGAGCAGTTGATTGCCGAACATGGCTATACGCAAAACGATCTTGGCGAGATCATCGGCAAAAGCCGCAGCCATGTCGCCAATTCGCTGCGCCTGCTGAAGCTGCCGGAGCCGGTTCGCGATATGCTTGCCGGCGGCAGCCTCTCGGCGGGCCATGCACGTGCGCTTGTTTCCACCTCTGATCCGGCCGCACTAGCCCGTACGATCGTTTCCAAGGGCATGTCGGTGCGTGATGCCGAGCGGCTGGCGCAGAACGATATCAAGGCCCAGAACGACCCTCGCCCTGCAAGTGCTCGCAAGGATGAGAAGGATTCCGATACGCTGGCGTTGGAAAGAACCTTGTCCGACACGCTGGGGCTGGATGTCACGATCAATCATCGCGGCAGCGGTGGCCAAGTTAAGATCTCATACAAAACCCTGGAGCAGCTCGAAGAAATTTGCCGGTTGCTGGAGCGGCGTTGAGCTGTTTCGCGTGAACTAGAGCATCTTATCCGCTTGCAGGTGATGCCGCCTGAAAGCGGGCTGCTCTAGCCCTTGCGGGCTGATTGCAGCGTGGTCGCCAGCAGTGTCTGTGTGGCGATCGTATCTTCCAGACTGGCCCGCTGCCGTGTTTGAAGAATAGCGGCTTGCAATCGGTTCATTTCTCGCGCAATTGCCGGAGCCGTCCAGCTCTTCAGAGCCTGCTCAATGATCGGCTTGCGCCGGAAGTGCAGATGCCGGCCGAGTGTCTGCATGACTTGTGCCGGCGACACGCGCTTTTCGTCCATTTCCGTACGCATCACGTCCAACAATTGAAATTGCCTCAGGCAACCCTGCAAAACGAGAAACATCGGTGTCTTGGAGGAAGCGATTTTCTGCATGGCATGCAGAAACGCCTCGGAATCGCCCTTGAGAATGGCGTCGACGGCATCGTCTGCCGAAATGGCGCTGGCGTCGCCGATGATATCGGTGACATGATCCTCTTCGATTGTCCCCTGCCCTCGGCAGTACAGCGCCAGTTTGCGGACCTCATTGCGCGAGGCGATGCGGTCGCCGCCCAGAAATTCCAATAGGAGTTGACGCGCCGCAGGTGTGATACGCAGATTTTCATTGGCCAGTTCAGTGTCGATAAGGCCGTTCAATGCGCGAACGTCATCGGTATAGCAAGGAATGGTTGCGACGGCTTTGGAGGTCTCGGCCACCTTACGCAGGCCGGAGCCTTTTTTCAGATCACCGGCCTCGATGACGACAAAACTGGCATCCGGCGGGTTGTCGGCAATGATCTGCAGCGAATCGACAAGAACCTTCTCGTTGGCGGCACCGCGGATCCATACCAGCTTTTGCCCGCCGAACAGGCCGATAGCATTGACTTCGTCGAGCAAGCGACAGGCATCGCTCTGAAGATCACTCACATCGAGTTTGATCAGGGAAAAAGGATCATTCAAATCGACGCCGGTCTTGCCGGCGATCTGCCCTGCCCGCTCGGATACAAGGCCGCGGTCAGGACCGTAGATGACAAAAAGGCGGTAATTGCGCGCGGCGTTTTGAAGAAATCCGTCAAACTCGTGAGATTTGATTTCTGCCATGCCGCGCAGCTCATATCAGCGGCTGAGCGCGGCAGCGATGTCGGCTCCCACCAGCTCGGCAACCTCGCGCGCGGCGCGGTCTTCCGAATCGCGGATGGCGCGGGACTTGGCAAATTCCTGGGTCGGGAAGTCCACCAGCGACGTGACCGATCGGCTGCCGGATTTCAGAACCTTGCCGTCGCTGGCATTTTTCAGCGTGAAGGATGCCGTGACAGTGGTGCGGCCTGCGCCCGAGGTGTCGGAAGACGGCAGGTAGATAACGCCGCCCGTGCCCGAGCTGACGCTCAGATCCACCGTATATCTCGGCGTCTTCGTTTCGCCGGCACCGCGGCCGGCGATGAAGATCAATTGATTGCGAACCTGCTGACCCACGCGCGTGCCGGCGTCGGAAAAGGCAACGTCGGCGAGTTTCTGGGTTACGCCGGTGCTTTCCGCGTACAGCGGCCGCACCTGGCAGGAGGACAAAAGACCGGCAACGGCAACCAGAGACGCTACGCCTGCAACGCGAGCGAGCTTGAAGAGATTATCAGACGACAATGTTCACGATCCTCTGTGGAACGACGATGATCTTCTTTGGCGCCTGACCATTCAATGCGCTTCCGACGGCATCCAGGGCGAGTACAGCCTCTTGTACGGCATTCTGATCTGCATCGCGCGCAATTGTCAATTCGGCGCGCTTCTTGCCGTTGACCTGCACCGGGTACACGATCTCATTCTCGATGACGAGCACTTCGTCGTAGCTCGGCCAAGCGCTCGTGGCGACCAGATGCGTGTTGCCAAGCGCTGCGGAGCATTCTTCTGCCAGATGCGGCGTGATCGGTGCGACCAGGGCGATGAGGATCTCGACCGCTTCACGCACTGCCGAACGATAGCCGGCATCCGTGTTGCCGGCAGCGACCTTGCCCAGCGGCGCAGCCAGTGCGTTGACGAATTCATAGATGCGCGCGACGGCCTTGTTGAAGGCGAGCTTGTCGTAATCGCCCTGAACCGCCTTCAGCGTCCGATGGGCAACTTGCGAAACCGCCAGCGCCTCGCCTTCCTTAGCCGGAGTCGAGGTGACAGTTTTCAGCGCGTCCGCTGCTTCCGACACCAGGCGCCATGTGCGCTGCGTGAAACGATGCGCGCCTTCAACGCCTGCTTCAGACCAGATCACGTCGCGATCGGGCGGCGAATCGGACAGCACGAAGAACCGAGCCGTATCGGCGCCGTAAGAAGCGATGATATCGTCGGGGTCGACGACATTCTTCTTCGACTTCGACATCTTCTCGATGGCCCCGATGGCAATCTCTTCGCCGGTCGACAGCAGAGTTGCGCGCCGCTGACCATCGGTTTCCTCAATGCGGATGTCGGCCGGTGATACCCATTCGCGCGTCAAGCCATTGCCGCGGCTATAGGTCTCGTGAACCACCATGCCTTGCGTGAACAGGCCTTTGAAGGGTTCCTTCGCCTCGACATGGCCGGTCTCGCGCATGGCTCGGGTGAAGAAGCGGGAATAGAGCAGATGCAGGATCGCATGCTCGATGCCGCCGATATATTGATCGACGGGCAGCCAGCGATCGGCCGCGGCCTTGTCGGTCGGTTCGTTTTCCCATGGCGCGGTAAAGCGCGTGTAATACCAGCTCGAATCGACGAAGGTATCCATGGTGTCGGTTTCGCGGCGGGCATCCTTTCCGCATTGCGGGCAGGCGACATGCCGCCATGTCGGATGGCGGTCGAGCGGATTGCCCGGCTGGTCGAAGGTGACATCATCAGGCAGCTTGACGGGCAGATCCTGCTTCGGCACCGGCAGCACGCCGCAATCGTCGCAGTGGATCACCGGGATCGGGCAGCCCCAATAGCGCTGGCGCGAAATGCCCCAGTCGCGCAGGCGGAAATTCACCTTGCGTTCGGCCTGCGGTGCATTACCGAGGCTTGTCGCCGACAATCTTGCTGCCACAGTCTCAAAAGCTTCTTCGATGCTCATGCCGTCGAGGAAACGGGAATTGATCATGATGCCGTCGCCATCATAGGCGATATCGCCGATGGTGAAGCTGGCTGCGTCACCATCCCTGGGCATGACGACGGGCACGACCGGCAGGCCGTATTTGCGGGCGAAATCCAGGTCGCGCTGGTCGCCGGAGGGGCAGCCGAAGATGGCGCCCGTGCCATAGTCCATCAGCACGAAATTGGCGATATAGACGGGCAGCTCCCACGACGGGTCGAGCGGATGGCGGACGCGGATACCCGTGTCCATGCCTTTCTTCTCGGCGGTCTCCAGCGCGGCAAGCGAGGTGCCGGCGCGGCGGCATTCTTCGCAGAAGGCATCGATAGCCGGATTCACTGCCGCGGCTTCCTTCGCCAGCGGGTGATCGGCCGAAATCGCCAGGAAGGAGGCGCCGAAGAGCGTATCCGGACGAGTCGTATAGACGGTGATTTCACGGTCGGAATTCGGCGAGGTCTCCGGCACGATCTCCCAACGGATCGTCAGGCCCTCGGAACGACCGATCCAGTTCTTCTGCATCAGCCGTACTTTTTCCGGCCAATGGTCGAGCGTATCCAGCGCGTCCAGCAGTTCCTGGCTGAATTCGGTGATCTTGAAGAACCATTGCGTCAGCTCACGCTGTTCGACCAAAGCGCCGGAGCGCCAGCCGCGGCCGTCGATGACCTGCTCGTTGGCAAGCACGGTGTTGTCGACCGGGTCCCAGTTGACCTTGGACTTCTTGCGGTAGACCAGGCCCTTCTTCATCATGTCGATGAAGAGCATCTGCTGGCGATGGTAATAGTCGACATCGCAGGTGGCGAATTCGCGGCTCCAGTCCAGCGACAGGCCCATGGCCTTCAACTGTGCTTTCATCGAGGCAATGTTCTGGTAGGTCCATTCCTTTGGATGCACCTTATTGTCGCGGGCGGCGTTTTCCGCCGGCATGCCGAAGGCGTCCCAGCCCATCGGATGCAAGACATTATAGCCGCGGGCGCGCTTGTAGCGGGCAACGACGTCGCCCATGGCGTAATTGCGCACATGGCCCATATGGATGCGGCCCGACGGGTACGGGAACATCTCGAGGACGTAATATTTCTCGCGCGGATCGGCGTTGTCGGTGAGGAAGACGTTTTCCTCGTTCCATTTCTGCTGCCAGCGAGGCTCGGCATCGCGCGGATTATAACGTTCGGTAGCCATCTGATCTTGTATTCCGGAAAATCATGGGGAGTTGGCCGTGACCTTCATCACGAAACCAACCAAGCGTCAAGTTTAGTGGGGGCGGCAAGTGCCTTATCTTGCAAAGCAAAGCCGGATTCCGTGGCATCGGGCCTTGGCAAAGGCCGACTGCCTCATTACTGCAAAGTGTCAGGAACAGTCGCAAATATCGAGGCGAAAAGATGGAACTTCAAGAGCGATTGAACGCGGTTCATGGCCATATCTCGGCGGCGGAGCGTCAGGCCGGCCGGCCGGCGGGTGCCGTGCAGCTCGTCGCGGTTTCCAAGACCTTCGATGCCGAAGCGATCCGTCCCGCGATTTTGGCCGGCCAGCGGGTGTTTGGCGAAAACCGTGTGCAGGAGAGTCAAGGCAAGTGGCCTGAATTGAAGGCTGAAACACCGGGCATCGAGCTGCACCTGATCGGGCCGCTGCAATCGAACAAGGCGGCGGACGCGGTGGCGCTGTTCGACGTCATCGAAACGGTCGACCGGGAAAAGATCGCCCGCGCCCTGGCCGATGAGATGAAACGTCAGGGCAAGGTGCTGAGGCTTTATGTGCAGGTCAACACCGGCCTGGAGCCGCAAAAGGCCGGGATTGCACCTGACGACACGTTTGCTTTCGTCGATTTCTGCCGGAAGGAGCTTGGACTCTCGATCGAGGGGCTTATGTGCATTCCGCCTGCGGATGAGAATCCGGGGCCGCATTTCGCATTGCTCGCCAAACTCGCGGCCAAGGCTGGCGTCGAAAAGCTTTCGATGGGCATGTCGAGCGACTACGAAATTGCCGTTGCCTTTGGCGCAACAAGCGTTCGCGTCGGTTCCGCGATTTTCGGGGCGCGGTAGATCCGCTGTTAAAGCCAAAAATGTCGGAATGGGGTTCCGCTATCGTGCCGCCGCCGTCCGAGCCCGGAATCCCAATCCAAAGCCAATCATGTTTCCTATCGTTACGCCGACGAAGGAGGCGGCGGCAATCTGTGCTATCTGTTCCCAGGAGGTGATGAAAGCATAGGCGAGAAATGCACCCGCTAGGAACAGGTATGGCCCGAAGAACATCAGCATGGCCAATATATAAACCGATAATGTGAAAATGATGCCGGTTACGGCAACCTTGTCGATTTCGACAAGCGAGCCGATGATGACACCAGCCATAATAAAGATGGCCGGCAGTATGATGTGCTCGAATATGGCGAATTTTCCAAAACGCCCTTGCAGGACCTTCCGTCTTGTCAGCAATGCGGCCACCATGGCGGCCAGCAAACCGGACGCGTAGTTGTAATATCCGATGGCCAAGATCGACATTGCAGGTTCATCTCGCGTGGTTGTGTAGCGAGAGCATATACAATGCCTCATAGGTTGTCCTCGCTGCATAAGGACGCAGCAAGATGGATCAGAAGCATTGCCATAATCCGATATGAAAAACCCCGGCTCTCACCGGGGCTTCGAATCATAGGATCGATCGTCTCTCAGTAGCGGTCGTCGTCATCATCGTCGGGCGTGGAGGATTTCAGCGACTTCAGCTTGGCGAAGACAGCGTCGGCGTCGATTTCCTTTTCCTTCTCTTCGTCGCGGTCATAGCTGAAGCCGAGCTTCTCGGTTTCCTGGGCCGGCTGCAGCGTCGCGCCGAGTTCGGCGGCGGTCGGCAGCGGACGACCCTTGGCGGCCTTTTCCACTTCCATGTCGAGGTCGATTTGGCTGCAGAGGCCGAGGGTCACCGGATCCATCGGCGTCAGGTTCGTCGAGTTCCAGTGCGTGCGGTCGCGAATCTGCTCGATGGTCGACTTGGTGGTACCGACGAGGCGGGAAATCTGTGCGTCCTTCAGCTCTGGATGATTGCGCACCAGCCAGAGAATGGCGTTCGGCCGATCCTGGCGCTTGGAGACCGGCGTGTAGCGTGGGCCGCGGCGCTTGGATTCAGGCACGCGAACTTTCGGTTCGGAGATCTTCAGCTTGTAGTTCGGATTGGCTTCGGCGCGCGCGATTTCGTCGCGGGAGAGCTGACCGGTTGCAATCGGGTCGAGGCCCTTGATGCCCTGGGCGGCCTCGCCATCGGCAATCGCCTTGACTTCGAGCGGGTGCAGCTTGCAGAACTGTGCAATCTGGTCGAACGACAAGGCCGTATTGTCGACAAGCCAGATGGCTGTTGCCTTTGGCATGAGCAATTGTTGAGCCATGGATATAGTCCTTCTGTCAGTCCGCGCCGGTGTCGCGGTCCGGGGTGTAACACCACATTGTCCGGGAAATATGGCCCTATATAACCGCAGTGTTGCGGAATTGCAATTCTTTGCCGATGAAATGCGCTTTGTCTAATTGCTGTCGTAACTTGAGCTGCTATTGATTGCATGGGATGAGCACCCGCGATCTCGACAGAGGGTGCCAAGGTTGAGGAGGAAACCATGTCGGAAAAGATTCATCCGGTCACAAAGCCGGTTAAAGCACGCGCCTTGATCGATGCGGCAAAATATCAGAAATGGTACAGGCAGAGCGTCGAGGATCCCGACACTTTCTGGGGCAAACACGGCCAGCGGATCGACTGGTTCAAACCCTATACCAAGGTCAAGAATACGTCCTTCACCGGGAAAGTCTCGATCAAATGGTTCGAAGACGGGCTAACCAATGTTTCCTACAACTGCATAGACCGTCACCTGAAGAAGCACGGCGATGATGTGGCCTTCATCTGGGAAGGCGACAATCCCTATATCGACAAGAAGATCACCTATAACGAGCTCTACGAGCATGTCTGCCGACTGGCGAATGTCCTGAAGAAGCATGGCGTCAAGAAGGGTGATCGCGTCACCATCTACATGCCGATGATCCCCGAGGCCGCTTACGCAATGCTCGCCTGCGCCCGTATCGGCGCGGTGCATTCCGTGGTCTTCGGCGGCTTCTCGCCGGAGGCGCTGGCCGGCCGCATCATCGATTGCCAGTCGACCTTCGTCATTACCTGCGACGAGGGCCTGCGCGGCGGCAAGCCGGTGCCGCTCAAGGACAATACCGACACGGCGATCCACATTGCTGGCCGGCACTATGTCAATGTCGAGAAGGTTCTGGTCGTTCGCCGCACTGGCGGCAAGACCGGCTGGGCGGCGGGCCGCGACCTCTGGTACCACCAGGAAGTAGCGACGGTGAAGGCGGATTGTCCGCCCGCGAAGATGAAGGCGGAAGACCCGCTGTTCATCCTTTATACGTCAGGCTCTACCGGCAAGCCGAAGGGCGTGCTGCACACGACAGGCGGCTATCTCGTCTATGTGGCGATGACGCATGAATATGTCTTCGATTATCATCCCGGCGATATCTATTGGTGCACGGCCGATGTGGGATGGGTCACCGGTCATTCCTATATCGTCTACGGACCGCTGGCGAACGGCGCGACGTCGCTGATGTTCGAGGGCGTGCCGAATTTCCCGGATCAGGGCCGCTTTTGGGAAGTCATCGACAAGCACAAGGTCAATATTTTCTATACGGCGCCGACGGCTATCCGCTCGCTGATGGGGGCTGGCGACCACTTCGTCAAGCGCTCCTCGCGCTCCAGCCTGCGCCTGCTCGGCACGGTCGGCGAGCCGATCAATCCGGATGTCTGGGAGTGGTATTACAATGTCGTCGGCGACGGCCGCTGCCCGATCGTCGATACATGGTGGCAGACGGAGACCGGCGGCCACATGATCACGCCGCTGCCGGGCGCCACCGATCTGAAGCCGGGTTCCGCGACCCTGCCTTTCTTCGGCATCCAGCCGCAATTGGTGGACAATGAGGGCAATCTGCTGGAAGGGGCGGCTGACGGCAATCTGGTCATAGCCGACAGTTGGCCGGGCCAGATGCGTACGGTCTATGGCGATCACGAGCGTTTCATCCAGACATACTTCTCGACCTATAAAGGCAAGTATTTCACCGGAGACGGCTGCCGGCGCGATAAGGACGGCTATTACTGGATCACCGGTCGCGTCGATGACGTGCTGAACGTCTCCGGCCACCGTCTGGGCACGGCGGAGGTCGAATCGGCGCTCGTCTCGCACCACCATGTCTCGGAAGCCGCCGTTGTCGGCTATCCGCATGCGATCAAGGGTCAGGGCATCTATTGCTATGTGACGCTGATGGCGGGCCAGGAAGGTTCGGATGCGCTGCGGCAGGAGCTGGTGAAACATGTACGCACCGAAATCGGGCCGATCGCCTCGCCCGACAAGATCCAGTTCGCCCCCGGCCTGCCGAAAACCCGTTCCGGCAAGATCATGCGCCGCATCCTGCGCAAGATCGCCGAAGACGATTTCGGCGCGCTCGGCGATACGTCGACGCTGGCCGATCCGGCTGTTGTCGATGATCTGATTGCCAACAGGCAGAACAAGGCGGATGCGGCTTGAGCCGGTTATCTCGCTCCATGGTGGCGGGATAGCGATTTCTCAGGATTAGGCGAGCGTTTATCTCTCGCCTAATCTTGGTTTCGCCTGCAAGCGTTGAAAAAGGCGACCGCTTTGCGGGCAAGCTGATCATGCACGCTCTTTCGCCCCAAGCCGGCGGCGTCCCGGAAGATTTCCGGCTCTGCTTCCATGCTTTCAAGCGTGGGTTCTGGCAAAAAAGTGTAGTGGCCCACTCCTCCCTGCATGATATCCAGGGAACTCGACCGCGTCTTGTTGTGGAGCCAAGAACAGCATTCGGTGGCGGGCGCGATGGTGTCCGCGTCGCCTCCGATGATGTGAACAGGTATCTTTATCTGCTCGAGACTTTCTTCGGTAAAGCCGAAGACCGAACGACCTGGCGCGATCACCAAAGCAGTCTTGAATCTGTCATCCTTGAAGCTGTTCCTTCGCCGGTTCCATGATTCCAGAAAAGTTCCGTTCTGAAGCAGCGAAGGAATATGATCGGCCAGATCAGGGAATTCTCTGGGGCCCCGTATGGGACTCTTTTGCGGATTATCCGGCTCGAACTGTGAGTAGGCAACGCGGGCACCCGAGACCAGCATGGCGGTGTAAGCGCCGGCGGAGAAGCCCGCGACATAGACATGGTTCTCGAATGTCCCGCCTAAGGCCTCTTTCCAATCATCAGTATCGAGCAAGGCGCTGAGGTCGGACGCCCGCTCCCAAAGACATAGGAAACCTTCGGGTCTATATGGCTCACTGCCGGTATGACCATGATGGTTGACGCCCAGAGCTACGAAGCCGGATTGCGCCAACCGATGGCCGAGCCATTCCAATCCGGCAGCGACACCACCAGAGCCATGAGACAAGAGCACCAGAGGTCGCGGATTGGGAGATAGTTTGATTGGCGCGCCGAGCGCTACTGTTTGGTGTTTGAACCAAGAGGGCGTGGATGATGGAACCTCGATAGCCTCATCGACCGCAGGATACCAGGCGGACCAAGCGAGTGGACGCGGACCGGTGCCATCCCAGTTCGTTCGATTCGCATCGAAAGAGAGACCCTGACGAAAGCCTACGGGCATTGCGTTCCTTTACAGCGGCACCCCGATTATCGGCGTGAGGACGGCTCATGCCGAGCGGCTTTTAAAGCCACTTTCAAAAATCGATTGCGCGCCCATTGATCTCCCAGTCACCAAAGCGGGAGGGCTCGGCGCCGCCGCGGCCGCCGGTTTCGGGGGGAAGATCGGGTTGCGTTTGGGCCTTGCGGCGCTCCTCGGCTTCCGCGAGCGCTCGTTTGGCGGCTGGCGAGAGTGGTTTGCGAGGCGCCGTGTGGGCGTCGACATCGTTTTTATTATCGTTATCTGCAGTCTGCATGGCGTGATGCGGCCCGGAACCGTTGAAATAGGCTGGTGAATAGCCAAATCATAGTGCGTCCGGCCGCAAAGAGAAAGGTTCGGACTGACGATGTGATGGAGACATCAGATGAACCTTATGCGTACCGCCATGCTGCTTGCCTTCATGACTGCCCTGTTCATGGGCGTCGGCTATTTGATCGGCGGCCAAGCCGGCATGATGATCGCGCTTGTCGTCGCTGCGGGCATGAATTTCTTTTCCTACTGGAATTCCGATCGCATGGTGCTTTCCACCTATAATGCCCAGGAGGTGGACGAGCGCAGCGCGCCGGAATTTTACCGCATCATCCGCGACCTGGCGCGCAATGCTGGTCTGCCGATGCCGAAAGTCTATCTCTTTGACAGCCCGCAACCGAACGCCTTTGCCACCGGCCGCAATCCCGAAAATGCTGCCGTCGCCGCCTCGACCGGCCTGCTCAATGCGCTGACACCGGAGGAAGTCGCAGGCGTGATGGCGCATGAACTGGCGCATGTGCAGAACCGCGATACGCTGACGATGACGATCACCGCGACGCTCGCCGGTGCCATCTCCATGCTCGGCAATTTCGCCTTCTTCTTCGGCGGGCGCCGCGACAACAACAATCCCCTTGGAATCGTCGGCGTGCTGGTCGCGATGATCGTCGCTCCGCTGGCCGCCATGCTGGTGCAAATGGCGATCAGCCGCACGCGCGAATATTCGGCAGACCGCCGCGGCGCGGAAATCTGTGGCAATCCCCTCTGGCTCGCCTCGGCGCTCGGTAAAATCGCCCGTGGAGCGGAGCATATCCCCAATGAAGAGGCCGAAGGTCATCCGGCGACGGCGCATATGTTCATCATCAATCCGCTTTCCGGTGCGCGCATGGACAATCTATTCTCCACGCATCCGGATACGGAAAACCGCATCGCCGCGCTCCATGAGATGGCGCGCTACGGCGGTGGCGGCGGCCATGCCGCCGACATGCAGCCCGGCTTTGGCTCGACGGGACCGGTCTTCACTGCTAATCCGGTGCGCAAATCGCGCTCCGTACCGAATACGGGTCGCGGTGGTTCGCAACCGCCGAAGGGACCCTGGTCTTGAATTCCAACAATAAGAAGCCTTTCAACAAAGACAGAAGACCATCCGGCAATCGCCGGCCGCATGATTCGGGTCCGGCCAAACCGGGATTTGCGGCGCGCGCTGCCGCGACGAAGATTCTCGCCGCCGTCATCGACCGCAGGACGCCGCTCGATGGCATGTTGGATGCCGAAGGCGGCAATCCTGCCTATAGGGCGCTTGGCGAAAGCGACCGGGCGCTGGTGCGTGCCATTTTGAATTCGGCGCTACGGCATTTGCCACGCATCGAGGCCGCGATCGCCTCGTTGCTGGATTCGCCGCTGCCGGAAGGCGCCCGCGCCCTGCATCATGTGTTGGTGGTCGGGGCCGCACAGATGCTCTATCTCGACGTGCCGGATCATTCCGCCGTCGATATCGCCGTCGAGCAGGCCAACCAGGATCCGCGCAATCGCCGCTTTGCCAAGCTGGTCAACGCCATTCTCAGGCGAATCGGGCGGGAGAAGCAGGAGATTCTGACCCGGGTTGCCGATGTGCCGGCCATGCCGGCCTGGTTCCTGGCGCGTCTCGAAGCGGCTTATGGCGCTGAAGCCGCGTCCAGGATTTCGGACACGCAACTGGAGCCGGCGGCGATCGACATTACCGTGAAATCCGATACCGAAGGCTGGGCGAAGCGCTTGAATGGCGTTGTTTTGCCGACCGGCGGGGTGCGACTCGCCGCCTTCGAAGGCTCCATTCCCTCGCTCGACGGCTTTTCGGAAGGCGAATGGTGGGTCCAGGATGCTGCCGCCAGCATTCCGGCAAAACTGTTCGGTTCGCTTTCCGGGCTCAACGTCGTGGATCTCTGTGCCGCGCCGGGCGGCAAGACGGCGCAGCTCATTCTCGCCGGCGGCAAAGTGACCGCACTCGACCAATCCGCCAATCGCCTCAAGCGGCTTTCCGCCAATCTGGCAAGGCTCGGGCTGGGAGCGGAAACCGTCGTTGCCGACATGGCCAAGTTTCAGCCCGATGATCTCTTCGATGCCGCTCTTCTCGATGCGCCCTGTTCGTCGACGGGCACGACGCGCCGGCATCCCGACGTGCTCTGGACCAAGGGTCCCGAGGACATCGCCAAGCTTGCCGCCCTGCAGGAGCGCCTGCTTCGTCACGCGCTGACCCTGGTCAAGCCTGGCGGGCTGGTGGTGTTCTCCAACTGTTCGCTCGATCCGGAAGAGGGCGAGGATCTCGTCGCGCGCGTTCTGGCTGACACGGGCACGGCTGAGCGGGTGCCGATCAAGCCTGAGGATTGGCCCGGTCTCGAAGCCGCGATCTCGCCTCTCGGCGCTTTCCGCACCACACCCGACATGCTGCCGCTTGCCGGCGGTTTTGCTTCCGGGCTGGACGGTTTCTTCGCCGTGGTGCTCCGCCGCACGCGATAGTGGCGAGGCTAAAGGGCATCGCGATCTCCCGGAGTCGCACCCTGCGCTTTTGATTTTGCGCATATCGTTATCGCAGAACCGCTGCACCCTTTGGCGCGACATGCTTTGGAGCGCTTACGTTCGGATTGACCAAAAGGACGGCACAATGTCCTTATTTGGCATATTCCTAACCTCTTCTTAACCACCGATATAGAGAGTAAGCATAAGCAAATATGCAGTTTTTCCGGCAGGGTTCGGTGAGTTTAAACATGCGGGAAGCATGGCGGCGAATGTCGCGCCGCGCGGCGTTGACGCGATTGCGTCTCACCCGCCACACGATGCGTGTGCCGGAACGGTTGATCGTGGCTCCGACGGATCTGCGGAGCGTTGATCCGTTTTTTGTCGAAGAGCTTTTGAATGGCCGCATCCTGTTGGCCGGCCGCGTGCTGGAAACGGAGGGGAAATCTCCCTTCGCCTTGGAGCTGCCGTCGCAGGCCTTCGCCGCCCGCCTGCATAGTTTCCGCTGGCTACGGCATTTGCGGGCGGAAAAAAGCGATCGGGCCTCGGCCTTGGCGCGCTCCATTCTCAACGACTGGATGGTAGTTCACGGCCGTCGGCTGCAGGGATTAGCGTGGGGACCCGATATCGCCGCCCAGCGGCTGATCGCCTGGCTGTCGCATTCGCCCGTGGTGCTGCAGGGCACGGATGGCGGCTTTTATCGCCGTTTCATGCGTATGCTGGTCTTCCATGTCCGGTATCTCCGCCGCGTGGCGGCAACGACACGGGATGGCGAGACGCGGTTCCGGGTGCGGATAGCGCTCGCCATGTCCTCGGTCGCCATGCCGAACGGTGCCTCGACGCTGAAGCGCGCCGGCCAGGCGCTCGACCGCGAAATCGACCGGCAGATTCTCCCCGATGGCGGACATATCTCCCGCAATCCGCGCGTGGCGTTGGAGCTGCTGCTTGATTTGTTGCCGCTGCGCCAGACCTACGTCAATCTCGGTCATGATGCGCCGGCGCGGTTGATCCCCGGCATCGACCGCATGTATCCAGCCCTGCGCTTCTTCCGGCATCAGGATGGCGACCTCGCACTGTTCAACGGCGCGACCTCGACGCTCGCCAACGAGCTGATGTCGGTGCTACGCTATGACGAAACTGCCGGCCAGGTGTTCAAGGCGCTGCCGCATACGAAATATCATCGGCTGGCGGCCGGGCAGGCCGTGGTCATCATCGATACCGGGGCCCCTGCTTCCGCCGACCTCAGCCGTACGGCGCATGCCGGCTGCCTGTCCTTCGAAATGTCTTCCGGCAAATACCGTTTCATCGTCAATTCCGGCTCGCCGAATTTTGCCGGCGACCGCTATATCCAGGCGGCACGCGCCACGGCGGCGCATTCCACCGTGACACTCGACGATACGTCGTCGAGCCTGTTTTCCAGGTCGAAAACGCTCGGCCCGGTGATGGTCAGCGGCGTGAAGAAGGTCATCGTCGAGCGCGCCGAAACTGAAGATGGCCGCGATTATGTCCGGGCAGTGCATGACGGCTATCTCTCAAGCTATGGCTATGCCCATGAGCGTGAGCTGAGCCTGAATGCCAGCGGCACCATTCTCGCCGGTCGCGACCGCTTTTTCGTGCCGGAAGGCAAGAAATCGCTGCTGAAGGGCGATGGTCTGGCCTCCGCACGTTTTCACATCCATCCTTCCATCAGCCTGCTGCAGACCGAAACCGACGCCGCATTGCTGATTGCGCCGGATGGCGAGACCTGGGTGTTCTCCTCGCCGGGCAACGAGGTGCTGGTGGCTGAGGATATCTTTTTTGCCGACGCTTCCGGCATGCGCTCCTCCGACCAGCTCGAGATCGTTTTCCCTATCGCCGAAAAGCCGGAAATCCGCTGGTTTTTATCCCATCGGCCATAGGCTAAGTGCTTAAGCTGTGTTAACGGGGCGGGCATATTGTCCCGCACCGTTCTTGCCGGACATCTCCTCATGCTAGACTGGAGAAAGCCATGGCCGTCGTTTCCAAAAAAATCCCAGCCCCCGACAAAGTGAAGGTAAAGACCGCGCTTCTGTCCGTCTCGGACAAGACCGGCATCGTCGAGCTTGCCCGGTCACTCAGCGCAAAGGGCGTGCGGCTGTTGTCGACCGGCGGCACGCACAAAACCATTGCGGCCGCGGGCCTCGCCGTTACCGATGTGTCCGACGTGACGGGTTTTCCGGAGATCATGGACGGCCGCGTCAAGACGCTGCACCCGAAGGTGCATGGCGGCCTGCTCGCTATCCGTGATGATGCTGAGCATCAGGCGGCGATGAAGGAGCACGGCATCGAGGGCATCGACCTCGTCGTCATCAATCTCTATCCCTTCGAGGATGTCCGCAAGGCCGGCGGCGATTATCCGACGACAGTCGAGAATATTGACATCGGCGGCCCCGCGATGATCCGTGCTTCGGCCAAGAACCATGCCTATGTGACGATCCTGACCGATCCGGCCGATTATCCCGAGCTGCTGAAGCAGCTTTCGGCCGATGCGGGTCAGACCGCCTATGCCTTCCGTCAGCGCATGGCCGCCAAGGCTTTCGCCCGCACCGCTGCTTATGATGCAATGATCTCCAACTGGTTTGCCGAAGCGCTGGATATTGCCACGCCACGCCACCGCGTCATCGGCGGCATGTTGCGTGAGGAGATGCGCTACGGCGAAAACCCGCATCAGAAGGCGGCGTTCTACGTTACCGGCGAGAACCGCCCCGGCGTTTCGACGGCAACGCTCATCCAGGGCAAGCAGCTTTCCTACAACAACATCAATGATACCGACGCCGCCTATGAACTCGTTGCCGAGTTCCTGCCGGAAAAGGGTCCGGCCTGCGCGATCATCAAGCATGCCAATCCTTGCGGCGTTGCTACCGGCCCCAGCCTCGTCGAGGCCTATAAGCGGGCGCTTGCCTGCGATTCCGTCTCCGCCTTCGGCGGCATCATCGCGCTGAACAGCCTGCTCGATGCGGAAACGGCCGAAGAGATCGTCAAGCTCTTCACCGAGGTCATCATCGCGCCAGAGGTCAGCGAAGAAGCCAAGGCGATCATCGCTCGCAAGCCAAACCTCCGCCTGCTTTCGGTTGGCGCCCTGCCCGATCCGCGGGCATCCGGCCTGACAGCCAAGACCGTGTCCGGTGGCCTGCTCGTGCAGAACCGCGACAATGCACTGGTCGAAGACATGGAGCTGAAGGTCGTGACCAGGCGGGCGCCGACGGCGCAGGAGCTGGAAGACATGAAGTTTGCCTTCCGCGTTGCCAAGCACGTGAAATCGAATGCCGTCGTTTACGCCAAGGATGGTCAGACGGCCGGTATCGGCGCCGGCCAGATGAGCCGCGTCGATTCGGCCCGCATCGCTGCTATCAAGGCGGAGGAAGCTGCCAAGGCCATGGGGCTTGCCGAGCCGCTGACGCGCGGCTCAGCCGTCGCATCCGAAGCCTTCCTGCCGTTTGCCGACGGCCTGCTCTCGGCGATTGCGGCGGGCGCTACGGCCGTCATCCAGCCGGGTGGCTCGATGCGTGACCAGGAAGTCATCGATGCCGCTGACGAGCACAATGTCGCGATGGTCTTTACCGGCGTACGCCATTTCCGTCACTAATATCCTGCAGCTACTCCACCCTCATCCTGAGCTCGTCGAAGGACGAGGGTGACCCCATAGTTGGGTACCCGCCCTCGTGGTTCGAGACGGCCCTGCGGGCCTCCTCACCATGGGCTGATCATCTCGCTGGTATATCCCTTATCAAAAGAGGGATATTTTATTTCCCTTATCAGCCGGATAGGGTGTCGGCAGCAAGAGCAGCAGCCCTCCCGCGAGAAAGATAATCAGCGTTGCCATGCCGAGGCGCGCAGAGCCGCTCCAATAGGTCATCAGCGAGAAGAATAGCGTCGCCATGAAGCTGGTTGCGCGGCCGGAGAGTGCGTAGATGCCGAAATAGCGGCCTGCCTCGCTCAGGCTGACGCTGCGGGCAAGATAGGAGCGCGATGAGGCCTGCACAGGGCCGAAGGCGAGACCGACCAGCAGGCCATAGGCAATATAGGCCTTCTCCGCCGCAGTGCCGAACAAGCCTCCGGAATCGACGGTCGAGAGCGGCACGAGGCCGAAGAGGGTAAAGCCCGGCCCGGTGGAAATGATGCCGAGCGCAGCCAGGAGCAGCATGGTCAGGCTGATCACGACCGTTTTCTTAGAACCCAGCCAGCGGTCGACATAGCCGGCAATAAAGCAGCCGAAAATCGCGACGACGTTGAGGATAATGCCGTAAATGCCGATCTCGATGGTCGCCCAGCCAAACATACCTGCGGCGAAAGTGCCGCCGAGAATCAGCAGGCCGTTGACGCCGTCCTGGTAGACCATGCGCGCGATCAGGAAAAGGCTGATACCCTGGCGGCGCTTCAGTTCGCCGAGGGTCATTCTGAGCTCATGCAGGCCGGAGCGAACCGCGGTTTCTAACGGCAAGCCACGGGCGGCATCCGGCGTGAAGAAAAACATCGGAAGAATGAAGAGAAAATACCAGACAGCGGAAATCGGTCCGGTGATGCGGGCATCTTCGCCGAGTGTGGCGTCGAGGCCGAAGAGCGGTGTCAGGCCGAGGATGGTCTTGCCGGTTTGCGGATTGCCGGCCAAAAGCGCCACGACGGCGATGAGCACGATCATGCCGCCGAGATAGCCGAGCCCCCAGGCGGCATTCGACAACCGGCCGATATCTTCCTTGCTGACGAGCCGCGGCATCATCGAATCGTTGAAAACGATCGAGAACTCGGCCGAAATGGAAGCGAGAATCATGAAGATGATGGGATAGATCACCGGCGAACCGGGTGCGGCTCCCCAGAGGCAGAAGAGGCTGGCGATCTTGATGACGGCAAAGAAGGCGATCCAGGGTTTGCGTGCGCCGGACTGGTCGGCAATGGAGCCGAGTACCGGCGACAACACCGCGATGATCACCGAGGAGATCGTCGCCATATTGCTCCACGTCGTCTGCGCAGCCACCGGATCCGCCGTCAGCCGCGCGACGAAATAGGGACCGAAGATGAAGGTGGTGACGACGGTGAAGAACGGCTGTGCCGCCCAGTCGAAGAACATCCACCCCCAGATGCCCCGCGCCGGCACCTTTGCCGGCGCATCGTCCCTTATTTCTGTAGCCACCAAATGCCTGCCCCTGATTCCATAGCGCGTCCAGAGCGGCTCAGCGTTTCACAGAATCGCTTCGCCGCTCTGTCCTTTGTTTTTACGCATTCCGGACGGAAAACCGCTTCGCACTTTTCCTGGAATTGCTCAATCGCGCCGGGCGGACTGTGTCATCTCGCCCGGTCATGCGCAAGGTCGGTCAGGAGGCCAGCAGCAACGGTGATCCGGGCCAGGTTCGGATCGCCGCTTTCGCTGAGGCCCGCAAGCTCTTCGGCAATGCGGTTGATGCGGATGCGGTCTTCGGCGTGCCAGGCGAGGATCGGTTGCTTGTCCTTCGGATGATTGCTGAGCGCCGAGATGACGATATCGCGGCGGGCGCCGGCAATCTGGTCGAGGCTGCGGGCCAGCGCCAGGCTTTCATAATGATCGCCGGTGATAATCCGGCTGCCGGCGAGCAGCAGACGGCCGACCCGGAAGGTCTGCGACACGGTGAAGTAGCTTTCGGCGGCGCGGTTGAGCGTATCGCCCGTGCGCTCGGCGATCTGCATGATCTCCGGCACGAGGACGAGCGCGTAGATCGTCGCGATCTCGGAAGCGAGCCTTTCGGGTAAGCCGGCGGCCTGATAATCCGCCTGCCGGGTCGCGATCTCGGCTGCAAAATCCGCCGGGATCTGGCTGAGGAAGACCGGCCGCAGCCGCTTCAATGCTCCCTGAAGCCGGCTAACGGTTTCCGTTATGTCGCCTTTGGCCGCTCCGGTTTTCAGCAGCAGGCGGGTCAACACCGTATAGACTTCGGTGATTTCGCCATAGACGCGGTTCTGCACCTGGCCGCCGACTTTGCCATCAAGCGCATCCGTCTCGTTCCACAACCTGTCGAGGTCGAAGCCGTCGCGGGCGAGCACGGCGGCCTTGACCACTTCGGCGGCCGAGGCGGCGGTCGCATCCATCATGCTGACGGCAAAGCCCGGTCCGCCGCGGTTGATCGCTTCGTTTGCCAATGCCGTTGCGATGATTTCGCGGCGCAGCCGATGGCCGGCGATATCGGCGGCATGGACGCGTTGCATCTTCGCCGGGAAATATCGGCTGAGCGTCGCGGCAAAATAAGGGTCGTCCGGCAGATCGCTCGCCGCCAGGGCATCGAACAGGACGATCTTGGCATAGGAGAGCAGGACGCCGATTTCGGCGCGGCTGAGCGGCCGGCCATTGGCGTAGCGCTCGGCAAAGGTCTGGTCGTCCGGCAGTGTCTCGACCTTGCGGTTGAGCTGCTTTGTGCCTTCGAGAACGCTCATGAAGCGGCTGAGCTCCAGACCGTTGCCGGTGCCCTTGCGTTCCGTCAGCGAGATCGCCAGCGACTGCAGATAGTTGTTGCGCAGCACCAGCGCCGCCACTTCGTCGGTCATCGAGGCGAGCAGCGTATCGCGCTTGGCGCGCGTCAGGCGGCCATCGAACATGGCGGATGCCAGCGCGATCTTGATATTGACCTCGACGTCCGAGGTGTTGACGCCCGCCGAATTGTCGATGGCGTCGGAATTGCAGCGCCCACCCTTAAGGCCATAGGCGATGCGGCCCTTCTGGGTGACGCCGAGATTGGCGCCTTCGCCGATCACCCTGGCGCGAACCTCTTCCGCGGTGATGCGGATCGGATCGTTGGCGCGATCGCCAACTTCCGAATCCGTTTCGGCCGGCGCCTTGACATAGGTGCCGATGCCGCCGAACCACAGCAGATCCACCGGGCTCTTCAGGATCGCCGTCATGATCTCGAAGGGTGTCGCCACGGTCTTGTCGATGCCGATAGCGGCCGCGGCTTCAGGCGTCAGCGTTACCGATTTCGCCGAACGCGAGATGATCATCGCGCCCTTTGACAGGACGCTTTTGTCGAAATCCTGCCAGCTCGAACGGGCGAGATTGAAGAGTCGCTGGCGCTCGGCGAGCGTCTTTGCCATGTCCGGATCGGGATCGATGAAGATGTCGCGATGATCGAAGGCGGCGAGCAGGCGGATTTTCGGCGACAGCAGCATGCCGTTGCCGAAGACGTCGCCGGACATGTCGCCGACGCCGGCGACGGTGAAGGGCGTCGTCTGGATATCGATATCCATTTCACGGAAATGCCGCTTGACAGTCTCCCAGGCGCCGCGCGCCGTGATGCCCATCTTCTTGTGGTCGTAGCCTGCCGAGCCCCCCGAGGCGAAAGCGTCGTCCAGCCAGAAACCGGCTTCCTGCGCCAGGGCATTGGCGGTGTCGGAGAAAGTAGCGGTGCCCTTGTCGGCGGCGACGACGAAATAAGGGTCGTCCCCATCCTGCCGCACCGTGTCCGGCGGCGGCACGATATCGGTACCGGAGATATTGTCGGTGATCGACAGCAGGGTGCGGATATAGGTCTTATAGGCCTCGCGGCCGGCGTTGAATATCTCGTCGCGACTGCCGCCGACCGGAAGTTTCTTCGGATAGAAGCCACCCTTGGCGCCGACGGGCACGATGACGGCGTTCTTCACCTGCTGCGCCTTTACAAGGCCCAGAACTTCCGTGCGGTAGTCCTCAGCGCGATCCGACCAGCGCAGACCACCGCGGGCGACCTTGCCGAAGCGCAGGTGCACGCCTTCCACCTCGACGCCATAGACGAAGATCTCGCGGAAAGGCCGCGGTTCCGGCAGGCCATCCAAGAGTTTCGGATCGAGCTTGAAGGCAAGCATGGCCTTTGGCGTGCCTTCCGGGTTTCTCTGGAAATAGTTGGTACGCAGCGTCGCATCGACGGCGTTGACATAGCGGCGGAGAATGCGGTCGTCGTCGAGGCTTGGAACATCGGCGAGTTCCATCTCGATCGTCGCATGCAATTCGCTGAGTTTCTTCGTGCGGTTTTTCTCGCTGAGCTTCGGGTCGAGCGTATCGTGGAACAGCCGGAAAATCGAGCCTGCGATGCGCGGATATTTGTCCAGCGTCGCGGCAATATAATCCTGCGAATAGGCGATACCGGCCTGGCGGAGATAACGGGCATAGGCGCGCAGCACATTGGTTTCGCGGGCGGAAAGGCCGGCGGAGATAATCAGCCGGTTGAAGCCGTCATTATCGATCGTGCCCGCGAAGGCTGCGAGAAAGGCTTCTTCCAGCGCCGCACCGTGGCGAGCGAGATCGATCGCGCCGCCGCGGGCTTCCAGCTCCATATCATGGAGAACGACATGGCCGTTCTTACTGTCCTTGGTCGCGACGTATATGTCGAAGGTCCGCTCGCTCAGCACATTGAAGCCGAGATTTTCGAGCAGTGGCACGCGGCGCGACAGCGCCAGATTGCCTTCACCGTGGAAGATCTTCAGCGACAGGATATCCCCCCCTTCGTCCTTGCGGACGTAAAAGGCGATGCGGATCTGGCCGGCACCGGCAATGGCCGTGATATTGGGCAGGTCGGCAACGGCATCTTCCGGCGAAAAGGCTTCCTGAAAGGCCTGGCTAACGGAGATATGCGGCGCCTTGGGTCCGGCCAGCATTTCGAAGCGGTCGTCCCAGCGGGCGGTGATGGCGCGGATCGCCGCTTCAAGCTTCGCCTGCGGAATGTGCGGGGTCTTGCCGCCGCTGCGGCCGATGATGAAATGCACGCGTGCTACGCCG
The DNA here is from genome assembly GCF_029714285.1 of Rhizobium sp. CB3090. NCBI lineage: Bacteria > Pseudomonadati > Pseudomonadota > Alphaproteobacteria > Hyphomicrobiales > Rhizobiaceae > Rhizobium > Rhizobium sp. CB3090. Next base: position 3,436,991 of record NZ_CP121662.1, on the reverse strand, counting down.
CCTTCCGGGAAAGCTGGGTAATAGGCGGAGACGCGGCCGTCATAGACGGTCTTCAGATGATTGCCGATCCTCTCCCGGACGACGGAATCATATTCTTCGCGCGGAACGTAGACGATGACCGAGACGAAACGGTCGAAATGGTCGATGCGCGGTAGTGCGCGTACGCGCGGCCGGTCGGCAAGGTCGTTGATCTGTTCGGCAAAGCTTGCGAGCAATGTCGTGTCGATCTGAAAAAGATCGTCGCGCGGATAGGATTCCAGCGTGTTATCCAGCATGCGCCCGGAATGGCTGGCCGGGTCGAAGCCGAAATGGTCCTTGACTTTCTGGACCTTGGACCGCAACAGCGGCACCTCCGCGGCGGCGCTGGTGTAGGCGGTGGACGTATAAAGGCCGACGATGCGCAATTCGCCGGTGACGTTGCCGTCGGCATCGAAACGCTTGACGCCGACATAGTCCATATAGGCACGGCGGTGGACGACCGACTTCACATTGGCCTTGGTGACGATCAGGAAATCCGGTCCATCGAGGAAGGCCAGGATTTCCGGCGTCGTGGTGACGGCGTCTTTTCCCTGGCGCAGGACGAGGACGTCGGGATTGGAGAGGATGCCGAGACCGGCGCCGCGGTCGCGCTCAACCTTGGCGTTTGCACCCTTGCCGGAATAGACATATTCGCGCATGCCGAGGAAAGTGAAATTGCCGTCGCGCAGCCAAGCGAGGAAGGCCAGCGCCTCGTCGCGATCCGCCTTGCGGCGGCCGGTGGCCTCGTAGGTGGAAAGCTCCGCTATCACCGTATCGAGCCGCGTCAGCATCGGCTTCCAGTCGGAAACGGTCAGATGTGTCTGGTCGAGCACGGTTTGCACGCGTTTGATCAGGTCTGCTGCCTGTGCTGCGCTCAGCGGCGATAGATGCAGTTGAATATGGCTGACGCGATCGGCGGGATTGCTTGGATGATCGGCGGAATAAAGCGTGGGCTGCTTGCCGTCTTCGATGACGAGGATCGGATGTACCGCCATATAAAGGTCGCGGTAGCTGCTCGTCACCTCGCCCATGGCCGATTCGTAGAGGAAGGGCATGTTATGGTCTGTTATCGATAGGATCGAGACGGGCGCGCCTTCGGGGTCGATGTTTGCAACCTGCGCGATGGTGACGCGAGGAGACGTGCCGCTCCAGGCCGCCAGCTCACCCGCCGCATGCACGGCGGCGAGAGCAAGCATTTCCGGGCTGTAGCGCTCCAAATCGTCATTGCTCGCCCGGCCGAACAGGATTTCCGGATCGAGATGCGCCTCGCCGGTGGCGGCGGCGATCTTGCGCGCTGCTTCGATCTGTTTTTCCCGTTTCGGATTGGTCCTGGGTGCCATGAAATTCCTCCCCTATTTCCGAGTTTTGGTGACCTTATCAGAAGGTTTATCGAAAAAACTGGCAAAATGAATGCGGATTTCATCGCTTTTCGACCGATTTGGTCTCAAATTTTGAAAAACCATGCTGGTTTTGGTGATCTTTGATGCAAACCGTGTGAAAATTGGCGCAGAATTGGCGATATCGTGTCCTCAACAGAGGTTTTCATGACTCTGTGAAGCGTGGTTGACAGAATGACGCTAAACAGATCATCACCGGCGCCATCGAGGCCCGAAGATCGGAACTGGAAGCAAGCATCATGTCGGACACTGCGGCAGGCGCCGTTATCGTCATCTCCAGCCATGTCGTCAGAGGCTCCGTCGGCAATCGCGCCGCCGTCTTCGCGCTGGAAACCCTCGGTCACCCCGTTTGGGCGCTGCCGACTATCGTCTTGCCTTGGCACCCCGGTCACGGCCGCTCGACGCGGCTGACCTTTGCCGAGGCGGATTTCGATCATGCGATCAACGATCTCATCGCCGCGCCTTGGCTCACGGAGGTGAAGGCGGTACTGTCGGGTTATTTCGGCAATGCCGCGCAGGCACGTTCCGTTGCGCGGCTGGTAACGGCGCTCAAGGAAAAGAACCCCGATCTCTTTTATGCCTGCGATCCCGTCATCGGCGATTCCGGGGGGCTTTACGTGCCCGAAGCAACGGCGGAAGCGATCCGCAACCACCTCATTCCGCTCGCATCGCTGGCGACGCCGAACCGCCACGAGCTTGCCTGGCTCGCCGGCGCGCCGCTCGAGGACAACAATGCCGTCATGGAGGCTGCCCTGGCGTTGGGGCCGTCCCGCATGCTGGTAACATCGGCCGTGCCGATGATGACCGGCGGCACCGGCAATCTCTATCTCAGCGGACGTAACGCGTTGTTTGCCGAACATCGCAGCATCGACAAGGCACCGAATGGGCTCGGCGACCTGCTCTCGGCCGTGTTTCTGTCACGGCTGCTGTCGGGGATGGATGAGGAGCGAGCTTTGCAATTGACGACCGCCAGCGTCTATGAAGTACTGGCGCGGGCGGTCAAGCGCGGTAGCGACGAATTGACGCTCGCCGCCGATGCTTCCAGCCTGTCGACACCCATGGCTATGGTGCAGATGCGGCGCCTGCTGCACCCGGCGCAACGGCGGAAGAAATAGCGATCGGCTCCGGCGATAGGTTTTTGAAGCGCAATAGTTGCCATCGGCCGCAGTGCGCTGTAATTCAATATCATGCTGACCTTTCCTAACTCTCTTCTGAACGGCTATCGCAACTTCATGAGCGGGCGTTACGTCGATGAACGCGATCGCTATCGCAATCTCGCTGAGGAAGGGCAGAAGCCTGCAACCCTCGTGATCGCCTGTTCCGATAGCCGCTCGGCACCGGAGACCATTTTCGATGCCGGGCCCGGAGAGCTTTTCGTCATTCGCAACGTCGCCAATATGGTGCCGCCCTACGAGCCGGATGGTCATTTTCACTCGACGTCCGCAGCTCTGGAATTCGCGGTGCAGTCGCTGAAGGTCTCGGATATCGTCGTTATGGGGCACGGTCGTTGCGGCGGTATCCGTGCGGCGTTGGACCCGAATGCCGAGCCGCTGTCGCCGGGCGATTTCATCGGCCGCTGGATGGGCCTCGTAAAGCCGGCCGCCGAGCAGATCCAGAGCAATGACGTCATGACGCCTGCCGAGCGGCAGACGGCGCTGGAGCGCATCTCCATCCGTAATTCGCTCAACAATTTGCGTAGCTTTCCCGACATCAAGGCGCTGGAAGAGGAAGGGAAATTGAACCTGCATGGCGCATGGTTCGATATCTCGACGGGCGAGCTTTGGGTGATGGATCCGGAGACGCGCGATTTTATCCGGCCTGAAATCTGAGAGTTCGATAGGCGCAAACGAAAAAGGCGCCCGGGCTATTCGGCCGAGCGCCTTCTTTTGATTTATCGCGGTGATTATTGGCCGTCGATCTGCTTGCCGATATAGGCGATTGCCTGCTGGTAGACGGCTGCATCGTTCCAACCGCCGATCGCCGCAAAATTCGGCTCGCCGGGCTGATAGCCTAGACCCGGCTGCCAGCCATGGCCCTTCAGGAAGTTTGCGGTCGAGGCCAGCGCGTCGGCGCGGGAGCCGACCAGATCGACTTTGCCGTCGCCATCGCCATCGACACCGAAATTGACGACGTTCTTCGGCATGAACTGGGTCTGGCCGATTTCGCCATGGGCTGCGCCGTGGGCAGTCGGGCTGAGATAGCCTTCGCCGACGAGCTTGAGGGCGGCATAGAGCTGATCGGTGAAATAATCCGAGCGACGGCAGTCATAAGCGAGCGTCGACACGGCGGAAAGCGTATGCTGGTCGCCCATAAAGCCGCCGAAACCGGTTTCCATGCCCCAGATGGCAATGATCGGGCCGGCCGGCACGCCATAGCGCTTTTCGATTCTCGAGAACAATGCGGCATTGGCCTGCTTCATGCTCTTGCCGCGGCTGATGATCGTCTGGCCGCCGCGCTTCCTCATGAAATCTTCGAAGGAGAGCTTGAAGCTTTTCTGGCCGCGATCGGCGCGGATGGTCGGTTGATTGTAGTGAACATTGGCAAAGGCTCGGTCGAGAACGGAGGCGCTGACGCCCTGGGCTTGGGCTTCCTGCTTGAATTCCTGCACCCAATTCTCAAAACCAGCCGATGAGTTGCCGCAAGCTGCCGCATTCGCCGCAAACGGCGTCACCAACAGCAATCCGCCTGCCACGAGAGTTGCCATTCCAGACTTTGTCATGCGCATTCAGAGTCCCCGAATTCTTACCGCGCGAGACGCGGTAACGGTTTTTGATGGCGCATAAGCCTTCCAATTTTCCAGGCCTATGCGCGGTCCTACTGTGACCGGACCATGCCAGTATCCGGCAATTCTGTCATTATCACGGTTCCGCGATCAATATTTTCGCTTCACGTGAAACATCGTACCTAACGCAGCTTCGCAAAAGCCTCGTCTTTCGATCCGAAATGACGAGGCTTTTCTTTTGATCCTGCTTAACCAGCAAAGGTTGAAAAACCGTAAATGGTTTATAAACCGTTTATGCCGCCTGCTTACGTGGCTTGACAAGGCCGCGGTTGATCAGGAGTTCGGCGATCTGGATGGCGTTCAGCGCCGCGCCCTTGCGCAGATTGTCCGAGACGACCCAGATGTTGAGACCGTTTTCAACCGTCGCATCCTCGCGGATGCGCGAGATATAGGTCGCGTCCTCACCAGCGGACTCGTAAGGCGTGATGTAGCCACCGTTTTCGCGCTTGTCGATGACGAGGCAGCCCGGTGCTTCGCGCAGGATATCGCGAGCCTGATCGGCGGTGATCTCGTTTTCGAACTCGATGTTGACCGATTCCGAATGGCCGATGAAGACCGGCACGCGTACGGCGGTGCAGGTGACCTTGATCTTCGGATCGAGCATCTTCTTGGTTTCGGCCAGCACCTTCCATTCTTCCTTGGTGTAGCCGTCTTCCATGAAGACATCGATGTGCGGGATGACGTTGAAGGCAATGCGCTTGGTGAACTTCTTCGACTCGATCGGATCGGCGACGAAGACGGCGCGGGTCTGGTTGAAGAGCTCGTCCATGCCGTCCTTGCCGGCGCCGGAGACGGACTGATAGGTGGAGACGACGACGCGCTTGATCTTGGCGAAGTCATGCAGCGGCTTCAGCGCCACGACGAGCTGCGCGGTCGAGCAATTCGGGTTGGCGATGATGTTGCGCTTGGTGAACTGGGTGACGGCATCAGGGTTCACTTCCGGCACGATCAGCGGCACGTCGGCGTCATAGCGCCAGGCCGAGGAGTTATCGATGACGACGCAGCCCTGGGCGCCGATCTTCGGCGAGAACTTCTTCGAGACATCGCCGCCGGCCGACATCAGACAGATGTCGGTGTCGGAGAAATCGTAATTCTCCAGGTTCGAAACCTTCAATGTCCGATCGCCGAAGGAAACTTCGGTGCCCTGCGAGCGGGCCGATGCGAGCGCTACGACCTCGTCAGCCGGAAAACCGCGTTCGGATAGGATATTGAGCATTTCACGGCCGACATTCCCGGTCGCGCCCGCAACTGCAACTTTGAAACCCATTTCTCAAGCTCTCTTTCTCTTCTCTCCTCTTCGGCGAGGGGGGAACCACGGCCAATGAAGACCGGTTCCTGTCCCCGGCCGAGCCGGGGAGAGAGCGGCAGGCCAGAGACGTCAGACGGTTTTCGTCGTCGTTTTGGCCTTGGTTTTGGAAGAAACCGGAAAACGGAACTCCTGCCCGGCAAATTCTGCCAGGTGACCGAAATTATCGATTTGTTCGAAGCGAACCATGGAGGTCTTCCTTTTCCGCCGCCGGTTCTACGGGGTTTTCCACAGGAGTCAAGGATTTTGCGTTCCCGCCGAGGCGGGAACGCGGAAATCGGCTTCGGCCTTCAGCGGTTGGTGTTGCGGGTGGATTCGAATAGGAACCAGGTGCGGCGTTCCGTCTCGTCCAGCCAGACTTCAAGGAGACTGGCGGTGGCGACATCGCCATATTCATCGCAGACATCGTGAGCGGCGCGGATTTCGGCGGAAAGCCTGAGGTTGTCGTCGGCCAGCTCGGCGAGCATGTCCTGAGCATCGACATATTCGGCGTCATTATCGGCGATACGCTGCAGCTTGGCGATGTGGCCGATCGAACGCAGCGTGGTGCCGCCGATCTTTCGGGCGCGTTCGGCCATCGGGTCCGTCATGGCGAAGATCTGCTCGCCCTGCTCGTCCAACAACAGGTGGTAATCGCGAAAATGCGGCCCGCTCATATGCCAATGGAAATTTTTGGTCTTGAGATAAAGGGAAAAGACGTCGGCCAGCAGCGAATTCAGTGCTGCGGAAATATCGCGTGTCGCTTCTTCGCTGAGATTGGTGCGGGTGCCCAGTTTCGACTTGGTATTGGCGGTATTCATGATGACGTGCTCCGTTTCGTTGGTCGCAACAGCGATCTCTCAGAGACTTTCATGGGAATTCACGGCGTTGGCCCGCCAGGGATCGCATTGCAGATAGGATCTGTCTTGAAAGTTTTCGCGGTCAAGATGTCGCTTGCAGCAAAACCGGCCGCGGGTCTACGTAAAAACCCGAACGGCAATCATAGTATGAAGACGGGGGCGTTTTGGCAATTGTCGCCGGAGGCGACTGACCGGATCGGAACCGTGGCATGAGGAAGGCCGCTTCCCTCGTCGGGAGGAAAGCGGCTCTGCGGATAAGCGGTTATTTCAGACCACCGCCGGCATAAAGGGTTTCGCCGGTCAGCCAGCCGGAATCCTTCGAAGCGAGGAAAACGGCGATCGGGGCGATATCGGTCGGCTGGCCGAGGCGGCCAAGCGGCGTCTGCGAGACCATATGCTTCTCGAAATCGCTGCCGATGATGCCTGCCGCGATAACGCCTTCGGTTTCGACGCCGCCCGGCGAAATAGTGTTGACGCGGATATTGCGGGGGCCGAGTTCCTTGGCGAGGATCTGGGTGATCGAGGTGACGGCGGCCTTGGTCGCCGTATAGACCGCGGCGGTCGGCAGGTTCATGGTGACTGCGGTCGAGGCGATGTTGATGACATTGCCGCCTTCAGGGCCGAAATGCTTTACCGCCTCCTGCGTCGTCAGCAGCGTGCCGAGAACATTGATGTTGAATTCGCGATGGAATTCTTCTTCGGTGATCTCTTCCAGCGCCTGGAATTGATAGACGCCGGCATTGTTGACGAGGATATCGAGGCCGCCGAAGGCTTCCTTGGTTTCGGCAAAAAGCCGCTTCACGTCGGCGGCTTTCGAAACGTCGCCGTGCGCTGCGATCGCCTTGCCGCCCTTGGCGGTGATTTCGGCCACGACCTTGTCGGCGCCTTCGCGGCTCGACGCATAATTGACCACGACGGCAGCCCCCGCCTCGCCCAATGCTTTGGCGATGCCCGCGCCGATACCTTTCGATGCTCCGGTCACGATCGCGACCTTGCCTGCCAGCTTGCTCATGTTATCTCCTATCGAGAAGGTTGTTAGATAATTTTATAACTATCGAATTGATGGCGCAGACGAGGCCCTACATTGTTGGCCTTCATCCCGCCCATTTGATATTTAGATAATCATCTAACTGATACAAGGGCACCATTGCGGCGCGGAGAGAAAGAATTGTCAGATGGTGGCAAGTTCCGCCATGTAGGCATTCAGGACATCGCGCCGAAGCAGCAGGTTTGCAAACTTGCCTTCCCGCACGATCTCGATAAGGCCAGCGTTTTCGAGTTCCTTGATGTGGTGCGATATCGTCGCGGCGCTGACAGCATGGCACTGCGTCAGGATGCTGCAAGGCATGGGTTCGGCGCGACCGCCGATTTCCTTCAGGATCTGCACACGGCGCGGCTCGGCAAGCGCCCGGGAAATCAACCCGAGTTGCCTTTCGCTCAGTCGCGTCTGTCCTGCATCGGTCATCGTCTTCGCCACACTCGAACGGGATTGGTTTCCCCGCAAATTCGCCGCTTCAGATATATGAATGCAGCGAATGCTTGGCAACCATTCGGGGTGTGATGGTGCGTTGCATGGCATATTGATGAAGGAAATTTTCTTTTCCCTCATTCGCCCTCCTTGTTCGAGGGCGCTGCGCGCCGCCTCACCATGAGGGCTAACCTCCTTTGGCTCCCGCTCCTCGGAGTGAAGGACTTATGCCCGGCGGCTGGGTGCGGTATGCGCTCCACCCTCATCCTAAGCTTGTCGAAGGACGAGGGTGGCCCGAAGGCCACGACAAAGAGGTTACTTCCCTTTCAGCACCGGCCATCTCGGCACCGGCCAGCCGCTCTCGCCAATGCGGAAGAGCAGGCCGTAGCGGGAATAGACGATCGCTACCATGAAGGAAAACCAGCCGCCGAGGGCGAGGCCGGCGATAACGTCGCTCGGATAGTGGGCGCCGACCATCACTCGCGTCGTCGCCAGCCAAAGGGCGCAGACGATGAAGATGTAACGATAGCGCGGGAAGAGAAAGGCAAGCGCCACGAAAAAAGCGCCGATGGTGGTCGCATGACCGGACGGGAAGCTTTCGAAGCCGGCATGGCCGTTGAAGGGCGAAAAACCGAAAGGGCCCCAATCCTCGAAATGCATGGGGCGGGCACGGCCGATGGCACGTTTCAGGAGATTGGCGATGATGCCCGAAAGCGCGATGGTCGTCAGCAGATAGCCGCCGATCTGACAAATGCGCAGGGCTTGACAGCGACAGCGCGGCAATTGCAGTAGCCGGCTACCGGCCCAGCCTTCGAAGAATAGGAAAGCGCTGACCAGGATGATCCAGCCGGATTCGCCGAAATTGGTGAGCAGCTTGCCGAAAAAATGAATGGGTGGTGCGATATTCTTGATGTTCGCGCCGACCGGCCAATCGAACAGCAAGGCCGCGAGCAAGACGACATTGGCGGTCAGGAACAGACAGATCTTCCAATGCGACGGTGCGAAACCGTTTTTGTTTCGCCGCCACCGCCTCTCCAGGGACGCCAAGATTGCCTGCATATACACCCGCCTGTCGTCGATACTCCCGCTAAATCGACAGTAACCCGTAACAGGCTCCTGCAACAGTTTTTTTACGGATCCATGACGGTCGACAGTTCAGCGAAGTCCATGGTTCAGCCGGAGCCGCGGCCAACCATCTTGTCCTGTCGAGAAGACCAGGCCGAAACGGGAAAAGAGGATCGCAACGGCGAAGGCGATCCAAGCGCCGAGTGCCAAACCGGCGGCGACATCGCTTGGATAATGGACGCCAATGATGATGCGCGAAGCGCCAAGCCAGATGCCGATGCCAATGAACAGCAGCCGGAATCGCGGGAAAAGCAGAGCCAGCGCGGCAAAGAGCGCGCCGACATTGGCCGAATGCGCCGAGGGAAAGCTCTGAAACAGGAAGCCCCCGTGAAACGGCTCGAAGCCGAGAATGCCGTATTGATCATAGAGGAGGGGCCGGGCGCGGCCAATCGCGTATTTCAGAAGATTCACGACAATGCTGGTCGTCAGAACGGACAGGCCGACATAGGCGACCATCCGGATGAAAAGGGCGGCCCGGTAACGGCCACGCGTCGGCGAGCGCCGAGCGATGAAAAGGCCGACGGCAAACACGACGGCGATCGCGGCGAGGATCCAGGCAAGCCTGCCAATATCGGTGATGTCGCCTGCGACCGCGATCAGTTGCGGCGAGAGGTTTTTTGCAGCCTGCCCAAGCGGTGTATCGAAGACGAGGAAGGCGAGAATGACGATATTGACTGTTGTCAGCGCATAGCCGAGCCAAGGAAGGCGGCCATGACGGTTGCGGCGAAGGTCATAGCGCCGCGCCAGCCTTTGCCAAAGTCGTAATTGCCTCTGGATTGTGCTTACTGGCGGCGGTGTCGTTTCCGTTCTCATGCAACGGGAAATAGGAGTATGCCGCGACGAGTTCAACAAAAAGCCCTCGCTCTGCAAGCTGAGAGCGAGGGCCTTTGATGTTTCACGTGAAATATCAGGTGACGATTATGCCGACAGAGCCTTGAATTCGGCGAGGATGGCATCGCCCATTTCGGCGGTGCCGACCTGGCGGCTGCCAGCCGACATGATGTCGCGGGTGCGGATGCCGCTGTCGAGCACGTTGGCGATCGCCTTTTCCAGCGCATCGGCATCGGCCACCAGGCCGAAGGAGTAGCGCAGGCACATGGCGAAGGAGGCGATCATGGCGATCGGGTTGGCGATGCCCTTGCCGGCGATATCGGGTGCCGAGCCATGCACGGGCTCGTAGAGCGCCTTGCGCTTGCCGGTCTTGGCATCCGGAGCGCCGAGCGAGGCTGACGGCAGCATGCCGAGCGAACCGGTCAGCATGGCGGCGACGTCGGAGAGCATGTCGCCGAAGAGGTTGTCGGTGACGATGACGTCGAACTGCTTCGGCTGGCGCACGAGCTGCATGCCGCCGGCATCGGCGAGCATATGCTCGAGCTGAACGTCGGCATATTTTTCCTTGTGCGTCGCGGTGACGACCTGGTTCCAGAGCACGCCGGACTTCATGACGTTGCGCTTTTCCATCGAGCAGACGCGGTTGTTGCGGGTGCGCGCCAGTTCGAAGGCGACGCCGGCAATGCGCTCGATCTCGTAGGTGTCATAGACTTGGGTGTCGATACCGCGCTTTTGGCCGTTGCCGAGGTCGATGATTTCCTTCGGCTCGCCGAAATAGACGCCGCCGGTGAGCTCGCGGATGATGAGGATATCGAGGCCGTCGACCAGCTCAGGCTTCAGCGAGGAGGCCGATGCCAGCGCCGGATAGCAGATGGCGGGACGCAGATTGGCGAAGAGCTGGAGATCCTTGCGCAGGCGCAGCAGGCCGGCTTCCGGGCGTACTTCATAAGGCACGCTATCCCACTTCGGGCCGCCGACGGCGCCGAAGAGCACGGCATCGGCCGCCAGCGCCTTCTGCATATCCTCTTCGGAGATGGCGGCGCCATGCGCATCATAGGCACTGCCGCCGACAAGACCCTCGTCGGTGACGAAACCGGCATTCTTCGCCTCATTCATATAAGCGATAATCTTGCGGACTTCGCCCATGGCTTCAGGACCAATGCCGTCGCCCGGCAGGAGGAAGAGATTGCGCACTGTCATGGGAAAAGCCTCCGCAAAAAAATAGGTTGCGGGTTCTTAGACCTGCAAATGCGGCTTTTCAAGCGAGGAAGGCGGTGAAGCGGTACGGTTTTGGGGCTTTTGAGAGCAACCACCGCCCTCGTGGTTCGAGACGGCCCTGCGGGCCTCCTCACCATGAGGGCTGATCTGTTGCGCTTAACCAAAGGCTGCTTCGGCATGGACCTGCGCGAAAATAACCGGGATTTTGGGGCCGACCCTCGTGGTTCGAGGCTGCGCTCTGGGCTTCGCACCTCACCATTAGGGCGGAGGGAGTGCGTCATCACGGGGCACATCCAGATCCCTTGCCCAGTTCATCTCTCGATAAGCTCATCCTTCGACAAGCGCAGGATTGAGGGCGAAGTGAGCTTTAAGCTGGACGAGAAGATTAGCCCTTGTATTAGGCGGCTGTGTTTTAGTGGTGCATCCTTACGGATGCCGGGATCTGGATGACGGTCCAGGTCCCGGCGACGGGGATGGATCGTTCAGCCCTTAGCCTTGGCGAAGCCTTTGGCTGTCCATGAGCAAGATCGTCTCCGTTTCTTCATCGGACCCGGATGGTTGCAGGAACCATGGGTTCGCATAGCAAGGATGGGTCGACGAAGATGAAGCAGCTTATCACGACAGTTGCCGGGATAGATACCGGCAAGGCATTTCTCGACGTGGCGATCCTCGACGCGGCGACAGGGGTGGAACAGGCGTCCTTCCGGGCGCTCAATACGGCGGCGGGCTTCACCGAGGTTGTCGAGCGGCTTTCGACGGCGGGTGTCGAACGGGTCGGCATCGAGGCGACGGGTGGCTACGAGCGCGAGGCGGTCGCGGCACTGCACCGGGCCGGGTTGCAAGTTCTCGTGCATCAACCGCTTCAGGTGCGCCTATACGCGCGCCTAAAGCTGCGCCGGGCCAAGAACGACCGGCTTGATGCCTCGATCATCGCCGCCTTCACGGCGATCACCGAGCCGCGGCCTAAGATCGCCGACGTCACGCAAAACGCCGTCCTGCAGGCCTTGCACGACCATCTCGTCCACATCGACGACATGGTCGAAGACGTCGCCCGCCTGAAGACACGCCTCGAGCATCGCCGCGATCCGCGTCTAATTGCGGAAATCAAAGACGACATCGCTGCCTTGAATAGACGGATCGCCAGTGAACGCCGCCAACTCGAAAAAGAAGTCCGTGTCCATCCCGATCTCGCTCGACGCCTTGATCTGGCAAGCTCCGTTCCCGGCATCGGCAAGCCCACCGCGCTGTCGATGGTCATCGATATGCCGGAACTGGGCCATGTGTCGCGCGAACAAGCCGCCGCCCTCATCGGCCTGGCACCTTTCGATCACGACAGCGGCAATCAGCGCGGCCTGCGCCATATCGCCGGCGGACGCGCAAGGCCCCGCAAGGCCCTCTATGCCGCAGCACTGCCAGCCGCCTTCAAATGGAACCCGCAGCTCGTCGCCCTCTACAACCGTCTCATCGCAAAAGGCAAGAAGCACAAATGCGCCCTTGTCGCTTGCGCTAGAAAACTCGTGATCTACGTCAACACCGTTCTTGCCAGAAATATCCCTTGGACTGCTTGATCTAATGGTTGCTCATGGTGAGGAGGCCCGCAGGGCCGTCTCGAACCACGAGGGCGGGTGGTTTGCGTTGCTTTATTCTTACTCAGCCAATCCAAGCGAAGCGAGATAGGCGGCCGATGCCGGGATCTTGGACTTGTCCTTGATCTCGATGATCAGGCGCGGGTTGCTGTCGAGCTTGGCAAGGGCGGCAAAGACAGAATGCCAGCGGATATTGCCTTCGCCGAGACTCCAGTGGCGGTCGGCATAGCCATCTGCGTCCTGCAGATGGACATGCTGCAGGCGGTTGCCGGCGGCGTTGACATAATAGTCGACCGGCGGTGCGCCGGTGTAGCCGTGAGCGTAATGGGCATGGCCGGTGTCGATCGAAACGGCGACGGCGGGCGAATTGAAGCTGTCGGCGAGGCCGACGCGGATATGGGGATCCTTATCCTCGATGTTCTCGATGACCATGGTGAGCCCGATGTCTTCAGCGCGCTTCACGGCGTCCTTCAGCGTCAGATGCGTGTATTGGATGATCTTCTCGCGTTCGCTCTTGTTGTTGTCGAGATTGTTGTAGGACCACGACGTATAGGGGCTATGGATGACCATCTGCGTCGCGCCGATATTGGCGCAGACGTCGAGCGCCTGCAGCAGGCGCTTTGTGACGACGGCGCGGATCTCCGGGTCGTGCGAGGCGATGATGAAGCCCCAGAACGGGCCATGGATGCCGAGGCGGCCCTGATGGCCGTCGAGCAGTTTTCTGGCGCGCTCGGCAAGCGGCGACCAGTCGCCATTCAGGACATCGGCTTCGACGAAGCTCTGCAGTTCCAGATCGCGCGGCTTTTCAAGCAGCCAATTGCGATGGGTTTCGACGTCGGCAAGAGTCATGGCGGCGCCGACAATAGGAAGGGAGGTCATGAAATGCTCCGATTGGGAGGAGGAAATGGAGGGAGCGGGAGCGGCCTGAAGGGCTCCGCAGAGGTTATATGATCCCCCTTTTTGTCGGGCATATTACAGCCGGCAAAGTCGTGAGCTTGCCATGGCATCAAAAGAAAAAGCCGGACTTTTCAGCCCGGCTTCGACACGCAAATGTGATGATGAAATCGATCAGGCAGCCCAGGGGCGGGATGCGGCGTTCGTCTTTTCGAAGCTGTCGATCGCCTTGGCCTTTTCCAGCGTCAGGCCGATATCGTCGAGGCCGTTCAGCAGGCAATGGCGCTTGAATTCGTCGAGGTCGAACTTGATCGAGCCGCCGTCCGGGCCGGTGATCTCGAGGTTTTCCAGATCGATCGTCAGGATGGCGTTGGAGCCGCGCGAGGCGTCGTCCATCAGCTTGTCGAGATTTTCCTGGCTGACCTTGATCGGCAGGATGCCGTTCTTGAAGCAGTTGTTATAGAAGATGTCGGCGAAGCTGGTCGAAATGACGCAGCGGATGCCGAAGTCGAGCAGCGCCCACGGGGCATGCTCGCGCGAGGAGCCGCAGCCGAAATTGTCGCCGGCGACGAGAATCTTGGCATTCTGATAGGCCGGCTTGTTCAGCACGAAATCCGGATTCGGCGAGCCATCCTCATTGTAGCGGGCTTCAGCGAACAATCCCGTGCCAAGACCGGTGCGCTTGATGGTCTTCAGATAGTCCTTCGGGATGATCATGTCGGTATCGACATTCACGACCGGGAGGGGTGCTGCGACACCGGTCAACTTCACGAACTTGTCCATGGGGGTCCTGCCTTCAATTTTCGTCTATGCACGAATTATCCTGCCAATAGAGCAAATCCCTGCAAAAATGAAGGGGAATCTTGGGAATGCTCTGAAACCGGGCGCCTTGGCCGCAGTTCCTCAATTCAGGAATTGCGCTGACATGAGCGCATTGGAGAGCGGCGGGTGGCCGCTCTGCCCTGATCTTGGCTTAGAGATCGATGATCGTGCCGCGGCCGTCGTTCCAAACGCGCATTTCGCGCTGAGCATTCGCCTTGGCGCGCACCGGAGCAGGTTTCATCCGCAACGAAATCGCGCGGCCCACCATAAGCACGGTGAGGATGCCGCCGACAGCGAGCGTGAGCGAAACGGTAAACAGCGCCAAAGCTGCAAACACGGTGATGCCGGCAAGCGCGATGAACAAGGAACGGATATTCTGCATGGTCGAGACCTCTCTACTCACGGCAATGTGGTCCTCTCTCCTTCTCTCTGCAAGAGGAGCATGGCTTTTTGTTGTCTTGCCTGACGGGGCAAAGCGCGGCAAAACTGCGTCATGAGCCGTCCCGCCCCTCCCCGTTCCGTCCGTCTGCGCCGCTCGGTGCTGAGCGTCCCCGCGATCAACCGCCGTGCACTTCACAAGATAGCCGATCTCGATTGCGACGCGGTCATCTTCGATCTCGAGGATTCCGTCGCGCCCGAGAAAAAGGCGGAAGCGCGGGAGAATTTGCGCGCCTTCTTCTCCAGCCTACCAACTAGCAAAGAAGAGGCCGGCAAGGAGCGCATCATCCGCATCAATACGCTGTCCTCCGGCTTCGGTGCCGAAGACCTGGAGCTGGTGCTGGCGCTCCAGCCCGATGCGGTTCTTCTGCCGAAGGTCGACGAGCCGCAGGATGTGACTGTTGTCAGCGACAGGCTCGGCGAGGCGGATGCGCCGGAGAGCCTGCGCATCTGGGGGATGATCGAGACGCCGCGCGGCGTCTTGAATGCCGCAGCAATCGCCGAGGCCGGCCGCACACCGGGAAGCCGGCTCGATTGTTTGACCGTCGGTCTCAACGATCTGCGCAAGGAAACCGGTGTGTTGCCGCAGCCGGGCCGCGCCTATCTCGTGCCCTGGCTCATGCAGGTGATCCTGGCCGTCAGCGCCTACGGGCTCGACGCCATCGACAGCGTTTTCAACGATTTCAAGGATGTGGAAACCTTCGACGCCGAATGTGCCAAAGGCCGGGCCATGGGTTTTGCCGGCAAGATGCTGATTCATCCAAACCAGATCGAGGCCGCCAACCGGCATTTCGGGCCACATGAGGCCGCTCTTGCCGAAGCGGAAGCCATCATCGCCGCTTTCGCCGATCCGGCGGCGGCCGGCCTCAACGTCGTGAACCTCGGCGGGCGCATGGTCGAGCGGCTGCATCTTGTCCAGGCGGAGAGACTGGTCCATAAAGCTCGCCTGATTTCAGAGCGCCTTCGTCCTTCGACAAGCTCAGGATGAGGGGCAGCATGCTACGAAAGGCGATTTGATGAAACTTTATCGCTTCCTCAGCGGACCGGACGATTCCTCCTTTTGTCACAAGGTAACCGCTGCCCTCAACAAGGGCTGGGAACTCTCGGGCTCGCCGACCTATGCCTTCAATGCGGCGACCGGCCTGATGCAGTGCGGTCAGGCGGTCGTCAAAGAAGTCGCGGGCAAGGATTACGATCCGGAAATGAAGCTTTCCGAGCAGTAAGCGTAACAGGATCGCTTCCTCAGCGGTCCGTCGCTTCCTCGGCGCTCGCCTCGATGCGCTCCATATCCTCGTCGCTCAGGCCGAAATGGTGGCCGATTTCGTGGATCAGGACATGGGTGATGATGTCGCCGAGGGTTTCGTCGTTTTCCGCCCAATAGTCGATGATCGGCCGGCGATAGAGACGGATCTTGTTCGGCATTTCCCCGGTCTGGGCGGTGAAACGCTCCGATATGCCACGGCCTTCGAACAGGCCGAGAAGGTCGAAGGGCGTTTCCAGCGCCATGTCCTCGAACACATCATCGTCGGGGAAATCTTCGATGAGGATGATGAGATCGCCGGTGAGCGAACGGAATTCGTCCGGCAGGTGGCCGTAAGCCTCCGCGGCCAAGGATTCGAATGTGCTGATCGAGGGGGCATGGCGGTCCCGCCAATCCTCGCTCTGGTCAATGCGGGCCATGAATGCTTCCTTCCTTAGCTGTCATATAGAGCCTTTGTTTCGATTTTTCGAGAGAGGATTCAGGCAGAGGAATATTTTCTCATAAAATGATGTTGACTCTTCTGCCGACCTCTGGAATCCATAAGAACATAACAGGAACATAATTGATCTGGAGCTAACGTCATGGCCGAGGCCGCCGTGGCGCGGGAGACGCTTTTTGCCCTGCGTGAAACCATTGCCCGACTGGAAGGCAGGCCGATACCGGCGCTGGCAGCGGTGGCGCATGAGGCACGGGCGGCGGAGCCGAACGCCGGTTCGGCCGATGCTGTCCAGCCGCTTGCGACAGGAGTTGCCGATCTCGACGAGGCGATGCAGGGCGGCGTGCCGCTCGATACGCTGACGGAGATCCGTTCGCTCGCTTTGCGTGATGCCGGAGCGGCGAGCGGTTTCACCCTCGCTCTCGCTGCTCGGCTCAGAGTGTTTGCCGGGCGGCGTGGGGCGCAAGCCGCCGGCAAAACCACGGCCGTATCGCCGGTTTTATGGATCGGCGATACGGTCGCGGCGATGGAGGCGGGCCTGCCCTATGCGATCGGGCTTCGGGATTTTGGATTGGAGCCGGCCGGCTTTCTGCAGGCGTCGCCGCGCAAGCTGGAAGAGGCGCTATGGCTGGCGGAGACGGCGCTTGCCAGTGCGGCCTTTGCGGTTGTCATTCTGGAGGTGCGCGGCAATCCGGCTCGCTTCGGGTTGACCGAGAGCCGGCGGCTGGCGCTACGGGCCAAAGCGGCGGGGCGGCCTTTGTTTCTGTTGCGTCAAGCGGGCGAGGAGGAGGCGAGCAGCGCTCTCTTCCGCCTCTCCGTCGAACCCGCGCCGGCCCTGGCGCGGCCTCTGCCGGATGGATCGCTGCTTGGCGGCAGCATCGGTCATCCGGCCTTTCGTCTCACCCTGGAAAAAAGCCGCAACCCGGCGCCCTTTTCCATAACCCTGGAGTGGAATGCCCATGACCGCCAGTTTGCCCCTGTCCTCGACGCTCAGCACCCTGCCTTTCCCGGCGAATACGCAGCGCATTCTGGCGCTGACCTTTCCGCATCTGCCGACCGACCGGATCGCGCGCAAGCGATGGGGTCTGTCCTGGCGTTCGACCGGTCGGCTTGAGGCACCGCCGCTCGCTTGTGCCGGCAAACTGAACAATGCCATGCGGCTTACCGCGCTCAATGAAAGGGCCGAGACGATCGGCCTGAAGCTTACGCAGGGCGTTGCCGAAGCGAAGGCGATCTGTCCTGCCCTTGACGTCGTCGAAGAGGATCCAGGTGCAGACCGCAAACTGCTGGAGGCGATCGCCGATTGGTGCGACCGCTATACGCCGCTGGTGGCGATCGACGGCAAGGACGGGCTTTTCCTTGATATTACCGGCTGCGCCCATCTCTTCGGGGGCGAAGAGGCGCTGCTCGAGGATATTCTGATCCGGATTTCCCGGCTTGGACTCGATGTCCGCGGCGCCATTTCCTCCGCGCCGGGCCTGTCCTGGGCGGTTGCTCGCTTCGACGACAGCCGCGTCGTTCCTCCGGAGGCCATGGAAGAGGCGCTGGCGCCGCTGCCGGTCGCCTCGCTCAGGCTTGGCGAGGAAACCATCGCCGCATTGCAGAAGCTGGGATTGAAGCAGGTGGGCGATCTCCTGGCCGCGCCGCGGGCGCCGCTGACCCGCCGTTTCGGCGCGCAACTGCTTTTGCGGCTCGACCAGGCTGTCGGCTTGAACGAGGAGCCGATCTCGCCGCGCCGGCCGGTCGCGCAGTTGTCGGCCGAGCGGCGGCTTGCCGAACCGGTACAGGCGGAGGCCGATATTCTGCAATTGGCCCACCAGCTTGCCGAAACCTTGAAACCGGGGCTGGAAGGCAGGGGCGTCGGTGGCCGTTCGTTCGAGCTTCTGCTGTTCCGGGTCGACGGCGCGGTGTTCCGTATTGCCGCCGGGGCATCGCAGCCGCTGCGGGAGCCGAGGCGGATCGCCGGTCTGTTTACGGAGCGCTTTACCGCCGTTCATGATGATCTCGATGCGGGATATGGCTTCGAAATCGTCCGCCTCAATGTCCTGGAACATGCGCCTTTCGATTCGACGCAGGATGACTTTGTCGGAGAAGGCCGCCAGGACGGGTCGCTCGCTGCTTTTGTCGACCGGGTAGCCGCGCGGCTGGGGCCGGATTGCCTGCAGGGCTTCGAGCTGCAGGAAAGCCATATTCCCGAGCGGGCCGTGCGACCGATCTCGGCCATGGGGCTTCTCGCTTCCCGGCGGCGGATAGGTAAGGAAGATGCTGGGTTTGGCTTCTTCCGCGGCGAGCGGCCGCTGCGGCTGTTTCGCATGCCGGAGCCGATCGAAACCATTGCCGCCGAAGTACCCGATGGCCCTCCCCGGCAGTTCCGCTGGCGGCGTGTCATGCATCGAGTCAGCCGAGCCGAAGGGCCGGAGCGGCTTTCGGCGGAATGGTGGGTCGAGGAAAAGGAAGGGCCTGTCCGCGATTATTTCCAGGTCGAGGATGAAGAAGGCCATCGTTTCTGGCTGTTCCGCAAGGGTCTCTACGGCCGAGGCGAAACGGGACCGGATTGGTATATGCACGGGGTCTTCGCATGAACGCGCGCCCGAGCTTTCACGAACCCGGATCCTTCTTCGAGATCGGGGTGAGAACGAATTTCTCTTTTCTCGAAGGTGCCTCGGATCCGGAAGAAATGGTGGCGCAAGCCGCTATCCTGAAACTTTCGGGGTTTGGAATTGCCGACCGCAATTCGGTTGCAGGCGTCGTCAAGGCGCATGCGCACACCAAAGTTCTCCGAGAAAAATATGAGGAGACCGCTAAGAACAACATGGTGCTTCGAGCCAATGGGGAGCCGGAAAAGCCTCTCCTGAAGCCGGTTCCCTTCCAGCCTGGCGCTCGCCTGGTGTTTTCGGACGGTACGCCCGATATTCTTGCCTATCCGCAAAACCGCAAGGGTTGGGCGCATCTCTGCCGACTGTTGAGCGCTGGCAATCTGCGCGGCGAGAAAGGCGTCTGTATCCTCAATGAAAGCGATCTCGTGGAATGGGGCGACGAGATGATGCTGGCCCTTGTTCCCGATCCTGATAGCATCGAGACGCCGGAGAGGCTGGCAAAGCTTGAGGAGTACCTGAAGCGGTTATGGATGCGCTTTGGCCGAAAGTTCCATATGGTCCTGTCTCCTGCCTATGACGGGCGGGATCGGATGGTCTTTGCCACGCTTTCCATCATCGCATTGCGCAACGGCGTGCGGCTGATCGCCAGCAACCAGCCGCTTTATCACGCGACCGAACGAAAGCCGCTTGCCGATATCGTCGTTTCGATCCGCGAGCATGTGCCGATCGCCGAGGCCGGCTTCAAACTGGCGGCCAATGCCGAGCGCTACATGAAGGATGCTGTCGAGATGGCGCGCCTGTTCCGGGATCATCCGAAGACAGTCGCCAATACGCAGAAGTTTTTTAGCCGGCTGTCTTTTTCGCTGGACGAGTTGAAGCATAACTATCCCGACGAAAGCATTGATGGCGAGACCGTTGCGGAGACGCTGAAGCGGCTGACGTGGGAGGGGGCCAGATGGCGCTTCCCCGAAAAGATTCCCGAAAAGGTCTCGATGCAGATCGAGCATGAGCTCAAGCTCATTCGTGAGCGGCAATATGAGCCCTATTTCCTGACGGTGCATCGGATCATGGAATTTGCCCGCAGCGAGAATATCCTTTGTCAGGGAAGAGGGTCGGCGGCCAATTCGACGGTCTGCTATTGTCTCCGGATTACCGAGGTCAATCCGGAAATAACAAGCTTGCTCTTCGAGCGTTTCATCTCGACGGAACGTGAAGAGCCGCCTGATATCGATGTCGATTTCGAGCACGAGAAGCGTGAGGAGGTCATCCAGTTTATCTACAAGCATTACAAAAAGGAGCATGCCGGACTGACGGCGGCGGTCACCAGCTATCGGGCGCGCTCGGCCGGTCGCGAAGTGGCGAAAGCCTTCGGCCTGTCGGAGGATGTGCAGTCGGCTCTTGCAAGCGGTGTTTGGGGCTGGTCGACGGAAGAGCTTTCCGAGCGTGAGGCGAAGATTGCCGGTCTCGATCTCAAGGACAAGACGACACGGAACGTCCTCTCCTACGCCTCGACGCTGATGGGTTTTCCGCGGCATCTGACCCAGCATGTCGGCGGTTTCGTCATCACCCGGGATCGATTGGACGAGGTGGTGCCGATCATGCACACGGCGATGGACGATCGTTACATGATCGAGTGGAACAAGGACGATCTCGACAATCTCAACATACTGAAGATCGACGTGCTTGCGCTCGGCATGCTGACCTGCCTTGCCAAAGCTTTTGACCTGTTGCTGCTGCATTACGATGTGAAGAAGGAGCTCGCCGATCTTGGCAGCGGCGAGTATCCCGACCGCATACCGGTCTATGATATGATCTGCCGGGCCGACACGGTGGGCGTCTTCCAGATTGAAAGCCGGGCGCAGATGAGCATGTTGCCGCGTCTCCGTCCTCGCAAATTCTATGATCTGGTCATCGAGGTGGCGATCGTCCGGCCAGGTCCCATCCAGGGCAACATGGTTCACCCTTATCTCAAGCGGCGGGATGACGAACTTCATAATCGACCGATCGAATACCATCGTCCGGAATTGAAGGCAGTTTTGGAAAGGACGCTAGGAGTTCCCCTGTTTCAAGAACAGGCGATGCAGATTGCCATTACTGCGGCTGGATTTTCGGCGGCCAAGGCCGATAGGCTGCGCCGGTCCATGGCGACGTTCAAGCGGACGGGAAAGGTCGATGAATTCAAGAAAGACCTGGTTTCGGGCATGGTCGCGAACGGCTACCCTCAAGACTTTGCCGAACGCTGCTTCAGCCAGATTGAAGGTTTCGGCGAATATGGCTTTCCCGAAAGCCATGCGGCTTCCTTTGCTCTTCTCGTCTACGCTTCTTCCTGGCTCAAGGCCTATTATCCCGATGTCTTCTGTGCGGCGATCCTGAATGCCCAGCCTATGGGCTTCTATGCGCCGGCGCAGCTCGTGCGCGATGCGCGTGAACATGGCGTCGAGCTGCGGCCAGTTGATGTCAATCATTCGAGCTGGGATTGCCTGCTGGAGAAGGCGCGTTTCGATCAGGACGCAGTCGAGCCGCGTCATGCGTCGATGCGCGAGCTGATCAAGACGCAATGCGCCGTCCGCCTCGGTTTCCGGCAGGTCAAAGGTCTGTCCGAGAATGAGATGAAGCAGCTCGTCGAGCGCCGTGGCGATGGCTATCGTTCCGTACGCGATCTCTGGCTACGATCCGGCCTTGCCAAATCCGCTATCGAGCGCCTGGCCGATGCCGATGCCTTTCGCTCGATCGGCCTCAGCCGTCGCGAGGCGCTTTGGGCTGTCAGGGCGCTCGATGTCGGCAGTGCTGCCGAAAAGCTTCCCCTCTTCGATCTTGCCGACCGCACCGACCTGCAAGTCGAGCCCGCGGTTTTTCTGCCGGAAATGTTGCCTGGCGAGCAGGTGATCGAGGATTATCGCTATCTGTCGCTATCGCTGAAGGCGCATCCGATGTCCTTCCTGCGTGCGGATTTCTCCCAAATGGGCATCGTGCAGAACCGGGATCTGCCCAATGTTCCTAATGGACGGATGGTGACGATTGCCGGGCTGGTGCTGGTGCGACAGCGGCCTGGCTCGGCCAAGGGCGTGATCTTCATGACGCTGGAGGATGAGACTGGCGTCTCCAATGCGATTGTCTGGCCGAAGATGTTCGACAAGTATCGGGCTATCGTCATGGGCGCCCGGCTGGTCAAGATCCGCGGCCGCCTGCAGAGCGAAAGCGGCGTCATCCATGTGGTGGTCGATTATATCGAGGATATGACCCCGGCACTGGGGATCCTGCAACGCGAGGCCAAGCGGTTCGGGGTCAGCGATCGGGCGGACGAGGCCCTGCGTCCGACCATGGATCACCGGCAAAAGACGCGGCTTGCCGAAACAGGCCGGGCGGTGCGTGAGCAGGCTGCCGAGATAGCGGCGGATGGCCGCAGCTCTGTCGCCGAGACGGCAAGCGTCATGCCGCGAGGCCGTAACTTCCATTGATGCGCAGGAGGTTAGGTCTCACGCCGACGTGAGCTTGTCCGGCTCACCCGATGAAAATGAATCGATTTTTCTTGACAAAGAGCGTCTTCTTTCGCAGATAACAAGACAGCAGATGTCATGTTTGACGGGCTGAGCGAAGAATGCTGGTTTGCAGTTGTAATTACATCACCGACAAGGAAATCCGGGAGACCATCATCGAGCTCCTCGATCAGGATTGTTGGCAGCTCATCGTTCCCGCCAAGGTCTATCACGCCATGTCGAAGCGCGGCCGCTGCTGTGGCTGCTTCCCGAATGTCGTCGACATCATCATAAAGACGACCGAGGACTATCATGCCCGCCGCCACTCGACGGAGGCGGAAATATTTGATTTCATGTCCCGCTTGAAAAAATTTCATGAAGATAACAGGAGAGCGGACATTGAAAGGCGACAAAAAAGTCATCGAGCGGCTTAACGAGGCCCTATTTCTCGAACTCGGTGCAGTCAATCAATATTGGGTTCATTACCGGCTTTTGGAAGATTGGGGCTATACCAAGCTTGCCAAGAAGGAGCGTGCCGAATCCATCGAAGAGATGCATCACGCCGATCGCCTCGTCGCTCGGATCATCTTCCTCGAGGGACATCCGAACCTGCAGACGCTGGCGCCGCTGCGCATCGGCCAGAATGTCAAGGAAGTGTTGGAGGCCGATCTCGCCGGCGAATATGATGCCCGCACCGCCTACAAGAAGTCGCGCGATATCTGTCACGATGCCGGCGACTATGTCTCGATGAAGTTGTTCGAGGAGCTGCTGGCGGACGAGGAAAGTCATATCGACTTCCTGGAAACCCAGATCGACCTGCTCGAAAAGATCGGCGAAGCCAAATACGGCCAGCTCAACGCCGATTCAGCCGACTCGGCCGAATAATTCGCATTTTAAAGTCCGGCCGTTTTGGACGGCCGGACTTTTCTCAATCTTCCGCCTTCAGACCGGCCAAATGCCGGAATTCGGCGACGACTTGTTCGTAGACCGACCGTTTGAAGGCGACGATCAGGCGGGGAAGGTCGGCCATCGGCCTCCAATCCCAGGCATCGAATTCCGGCTCATGGCCGCCCGGCGGCGGGTTGATGGCGATTTCGCTTTCATCGCCGTCGAAGCGGAAGGCAAACCAGCGCTGGGTCTGGCCACGGAATTTGCCCTTGAGGCCGATGCCGATCAACTGCGGCGGCAGATCGTAATTGATCCAGTCCTTTGCTTCGGCGAGCAGCGTTACTGTTTTCATTCCGGTTTCTTCGTGGAGCTCGCGATAGGCTGCCTCCAGCGGATCTTCGCCCTCATCGATGCCACCCTGCGGCATCTGCCAGAGCTGCGGCGAGCCGTCATATTCGGAATTGCCGTCTGGAATGCGTCTGCCTGCCCAGACCAACCCTTCGCGGTTGAGCACCATGACGCCCACACAGGGGCGGTAGGGCAGGTCTTCAGCTCTGACGGGTTGATGGCTCTTGCTCATGATTGTCCTCTAACGATCAGGGATGTTTGGGATCGTCGGCGAGGGCCGAGACGGCGACGATCTCGATGCCGCGCATGGCTGCCTCCTCGCTCCACTTGCTGATGGCGTCGACGCTCTCGTCGAAAGCGGACGCAACGCCGATGGCCGAGCCATTGCGTCGCGCGATCCGCTCCAGCTCGTCGAGCTTCTTCAAGATCGCATCCTGCTGCAATTCTCCGTCGAGCTGCAGATCCGCAAAGGCATGCGGCACCTCCAGCGCCTTCGCGATGGTGCCGGATTTGGACTGCGCCGAGGAGCCGTCGTCGAGGAACAGCAGGCCGCGCTTGCCGATATCGCGCATGACAGGTTCCGTGGCGTCGGCATTCGACAGGAACCGCCCGCCGAGATAGTTCATCACGCCGGTGTAATTGGTGATTTCGGCCATGGCCTTGTGCAGGTCTTCGATATTCTTGGCCGCCGGCTGCGAGGTCAGAAGCGTATCCGGTCCGGGATTGTTGCTGGGATAATCGAACGGCTCGAAAGGCACCTGGATCAGGATTTCATGGCCGCCACGCCGCGCCTCCTGCATCCAGCGCTGCAGGCTGTTGCCGCTGGCGGCAAAGGCGAGCGTGATCTCCTCGGGCAGCTTCTCGATGGCGCGCTGCGTGCCGGTCTGGCTGAGGCCGAGGCCGCTGACGACGATGGCGATACGCGTGCCGCGGGCGCCGGACCATGGCCGCGCATATTGGTCCATCGGTCTCAATCCGCCGGGCGCGATGATCGGCAGCTTGCCGAAAGGCGAATCCTCCAGCAGGCTGTCGTTCGGCGTCGCCGCCATGCGCGGATCCTGGCCGACCCGATTGGCATTGATCAGCACCGGGCCGTCGCCGTCGCGGGTGTTCGGGCTGAACATGGTCACGACGGAACCGTCGCTGGTGACGATGCGATGCGTATCGGCACCGGACTGCGGATCGACCTGCTTCAGGCCCGTCGTTTGATCGGCGGTGGCCGGATTGTCATTGGCGGGTGTTGGTGGTGGCGAGGTCTTCTCTGCGGTCTCGACGGGAGGCGTTTTCTGCAGATTGTCGCGCAGCAGTGCCGAATAGAGGGAAAAACTGGCGATCGCGATCAGGCAGAAGCCAGCGAGAATGCGCCCAAAGGGCGGCCGCCGCCGTTTGCGGCCAGAGCCGCGGTTCTGGCCCAGCGGTGCATGCAAATCCGTTCCCAAAGTCCGTATCCACCCCAAGCGGGACACTATCTGCCCCAGAGCGGTTCAGCGCTTCACGGAATCGCTTTCCCGCTCTATCCCTTTGTTGTTAGGCAATTCCGAACGGAAAACCGCTTCGCACTTTTCCTGGAATTGCTCCAGAGCATTCCGCTTTCATGTCGCCATTAAAGCAGCGAGATGCTCCAGATTCAAAACACCCAAGCATGATCCAAAATGGATTTTGGAGCGCGATGAGATATCACCTCGCTCCGGATATGAAAGCGCCGGGTCTGTTTCCAGCCCGGCGCTGTTTCCTTACTTGGCGGAAACCGCCTTTTCCGGGTTCGGCGGGAAGGCCGGATCGGTCTTGGCGCCGCGCAGCAGGTCGAGTGCGTAGTTGAGCTGGACGTCGTCCTTGGGATCCGGCGGCACGTAAGCGGCCGAGCCGGAGCCCTGGTCGGTTTCGCTCTGGCCCTTGATGTGGCCCGGCAGGCTGGATTCGCCTTCCGTCACCAGCTTGCCCTTCAGGTCGTCCGGCAACGGCTCGTCGACCTTGATGTCAGGCGTAATACCGGTGCCCTGGATCGAGCGGCCCGACGGGGTGTAATAAAGCGCCGTCGTCAGGCGCAGCGCGCCGTTGCCATCGCCCAACGGGATGATCGTCTGCACGGAACCCTTGCCGAAGGACTGGGTGCCGAGAACGGTGGCGCGGCGCAGATCCTGCAGGGCGCCGGCAACGATTTCCGATGCCGATGCCGAACCGCCGTTGATGAGCACGATGATCGGCTTGCCGTCGGTCAGATCGCCCGGGCCGGCGTTGAAGCGGCGGGTTTCGTCCGGATTGCGGCCGCGGGTCGAGACGACTTCGCCGCGCTCCAGCACATCGTCGGCGACGTTGATCGCCTGGTCGAGCAGGCCGCCCGGATTGAGGCGCAGGTCGAGGACATAGCCCTTCAGCTTGTCGGCCGGGATATCCTTCTTGATCTTGGCGATCGCGGCTTCCAGGTCCGGCGTGGTTTTTTCGGTGAAGGAGATGATGCGGAGATAACCGACATCGCCGCCTTCTTCGCGCGACTTGACGGCGGCAACGGCGATCACGTCACGGATGATGGTGAGTTCGATCGGCTTGTCGGCGCCCTTGCGCAACAGCGTCAGCTTGATCGGCGTCTTGACGGCGCCGCGCATCTTCTCGACGGCGTCTTCCAGCTTGAGGCCGCGGACCGACTGGCCGTCGATGGCGGTGATATAGTCGCCGGCGAGAACACCGGCCTTGGCGGCGGGTGTGTCGTCGATCGGGGTGATGACCTTGACGAGGTCGTTATCCATGGTCACTTCGATGCCGAGACCGCCGAATTCACCCTTGGTCTGGGTGCGCATATCGTCGGCGTCCTTGGCATTCATGTAGCTTGAATGCGGATCCAGCGAGGACAGCATGCCGTTGATGGCGGCTTCAATGAGCTTGTCTTCCTGGGGCGGCGTTACGTATTGTGCGCGCACACGTTCAAAGACATCGCCGAAAATCGACAATTCCTTGTACGTGGAAGCGCCTGCGGCTTCCGCCGGCGCTACCGCCGTGTAGATAACGCTCATCGCGGTCGCACCCATCAATGCGCCAACGAGAACAAGAGAAGCCCTACGTATCATTGCGTGCCTTTCCAGTGTCTTTGGAGGTCCACCAAGGCCGAGAATCGACCGGCTTCCCATCTTTTCGAAATTCAATGTAGAGCGTTGGGCGATCCGTTTCCAGCGCCAATGCAGTCGCGCTTGCGACTCTTTTCTGGCCCATCGTAGCGAGCGGCTCGCCAGCGAAGACAAACTTGCCCAGACGCGTCTTGATCGCGTCCATTCCCGACAGCACCATATGATAGCCGTCGCCGGTATCCAGAATAACCATCTGGCCATAGCTGCGAAATGCGCCGGCGTAAACGACGGTCCCATCGGCGGGAGCGGTGACGAGCGCGTCGGGGCCGGTTGCGACGGTCACGCCCATCGCCGTATGTCCCGTACCATCGTCGTCGCCGAACTGGCGGAGAATATCACCCGCCACAGGCAGCTCCAATTTCCGTTTGAGGTCGGAAAACGGATATGCGGGCGCAATACGGTTTTTATCGGGCACGCCGCTTTCGGCCAGTGCCCTTGCCTGTTCCCGCTGCTGATCGGTCATTTGCTCCCGGCGGGCCTCTTCCGCCCGGGCTGCGGCGGCGGCATCGCGCACCGAGCCGATCTGGCTTTCCAGCGACGCGACGAGGCCCTCGAGACTGGTCGCCTGGCCCGCCAGTTCTTCGGAACGCTTGCGCTCCGCGTCCAGTTCGGCAGCATTCTCATGGCTGTGCTTGTCGTTTTCGGCGATCAGCATATCCATGCGCCGTTCCTCCTCCAGACTGTTGGTCATGGTGGCGGTAAGGTCGGCCTTTTCCGCCGCTGTGGCGGCACGCAGCTTGGTGAGATCGGTAAGGTCGGCGATGAGCTTGTCCGTCTCCTTGCGCATGCCGGGAACGACGGCGCCGAGCAGGATGGCGCTGCGCACTGAAGCAAGCGCATCGTCGGGCGTTACCAGCAGCGCCGGTGGCGGGTTGCGGCCCATGCGCTCCAGCGCGCCCAGAACTTCGGCCAGCAGCGCCCGGCGCTCGTGCAACGATTTGCGGATCTTGTCTTCCTTGACCGCGAGATCGGTCAGCGTCCTTTCGCTCTGCTGTATCTTGCGGTCCATATCCCTCCGGCGGGCGGCGCTGTCGATCAGCGCTTGGCGCAGGCTGGCGGTGCTCTTGTCGAGCGAGGCGATGCTGTCTTCCAGCGCTTTCGTCTTGTCGGAGGAAAGGCTGATCGTCTTCGACAATTCTTCCAGCTCGGCGCGGGTCTGATCGCGCTTCCGGGCAAGGTCGGCGGCGGGATCCGGCGCCTGTTCCGGCTGTTGCGCCGATGGTGCAGGCGACGTGACGACCGGGTGATCGTCTTTAGTCTGCGCGGGGGTCTGCGCAGGTGTAGCGCCGCCATCTTCCTGCGCCAGGGCTATATCCCGAAACTGAAACGGACTTTCAAGATAGACGCCGACGCCAAAGCACGCTGCCAGGGAGGGCAGCAGCAAGCGGAAAAGCGTGGGCGGGGTTTTTCTCATCCAGTCGTTTGGGCTCAGCCCCTTCAGATCGCGTGAAATTAAACCGGTTTGCCGCGATTATCCAGAAAGCATCATCAATTTTGCGGCGGGAATCAAAACACGCCTGTGTGAGCGTTCCGTTAACGCAAAATATCGGAAAGCCAAACTGTTTTCGAGCATTTCGCTTCCGGCAGTAGGCATTCAAACCCGATGATAGGGATGCCCGGACAGGATCGTGACGGCGCGGTAGAGCTGTTCGGCGATGAGAATGCGCACAAGCTGGTGCGGCCAGGTCATTTTGCCCAGGCAGAGGGTCGCGTCGGCCTTGTCGTAAAGCGAGGGATCAAGGCCATCGGCACCGCCGATGGCGATCGTGAGGTCGCGCTTGCCCTGGTCGCGGAATGTGCCGAGCAGAGCAGCAAAGGCTTCGCTGTCCAGCGCCTTGCCGCGCTCGTCGAGCAGAACGAGAACGCCGCCGTCCGGATGCGCCTTCTGCAGCAGGACCGCCTCTTCGCGCTTGCGCGTCTCGCCGTTGGATGCGCGGCTTTCGGCGACTTCGGTCATGCGCGCCAATTCAAGGCCGATTGCCGGACCAGCCTTGGCGAAACGGTCGAGATAACGGGCCGCAAGATCCTTTTCAGGGCCGGTTTTCAACCGTCCCACCGCAAAAAGACCTATCCGCATTCCCGCTCCCAAGCATATCCGCCATCATGGCGACACAGACATAGATCGTTGCCGGACAAACATGTCCGGCGATTCGATACCACTAACCGGGACCGGGAATAATGTCCGGAACAGGTTAGTGCAGCGTGCCTTCCTCAAGATCGGGTGCGGCCCACATCTTTTCGATGTTGTAGAACTCGCGAATCTCAGGACGGAACACGTGAATGATGATGTCACCCGTGTCGATCAGCACCCAGTCGCCGCCTTCCAGGCCTTCGACGCGGGCGGTGCCCAGGCCTTCGTCCTTGAGGTCGGTGATCAGATGGTCGGCAATCGCCAGGACATGCCGGTTCGAGCGTCCGGAGACGACGACCATGTAGTCTCCAAGCGCGGACTTGCCAGCAATGTTGATGGTGACGATATTTTCGGCCTTGGAGTCCTCGAGGCTTACGAGGACGGCTTGCAGGGCGCGGGCAGCGGCATCGACGCCACGTTCCGGGCTCTTCGGGACAACGACAGGCGTTCTTCCCTTGGCGTGTACTGTTGTCAGTGCTCTTCCTTCCTTGAGTAACAGAACAGGCACATGATCTGAGTCGATCACATCTTAAAGATAGGCACCAAAGCATTAAGGTTTCAAGACGCTGGTTGTCATCTATTGGAGGTAAGGACAAGCTTTTGTGGTATTTCTAGGCTCTTTCGCACCATATATGGGCGAATCCTCATTGGGATCATCAGCTAACGTAAGGTGATGCAAAACCCTGCGGGGGTCGCCACCGTCCCCGCCTCCCATGTACAGGCGAGCCAAGGACGCGTATACACAAGAGCAGATCGAAACGCTCCGATGCCATGACCAAAGCTCCGCAACAGTCCCTGAAGCCCATCCTCCGCATCAGTTTTCCGGGGGAGGAGCGGCTTGGACGCGGCAAGATGGAACTGCTTGAACATATTCGCGAAACCGGTTCGATCTCGGCCGCCGGCCGGGCCATGGACATGTCCTATCGCCGGGCCTGGCTGCTGATCAGCGAATTGAACCATATGTTCCAGGGGCCGGTCGTCGAATCCCAGCGTGGCGGTCAGAATGGCGGCGGCGCGGCATTGACGCCCTTCGGCGAGGAATTGCTGCGGCGGTTTCGCGGCATGGAGAACACCGTGCGGGCAGCCATTGCCGGCGATCTGGAATGGCTGGAAGCCAATCGCAATTCCGACGAGGCCGCCGCGAAGTCCTGATCGCTCTTACGATTCGAGCGCTACGGTCTTGACGATCGCGTGGATGGGCAGTCCAATCCGCAAACCTAGCCGTTCAGACGAAAACTGCGTGATGCGGGCAAGCACGCTGTCGCCGCCGCAATCCACCTTTACGTCCACGGTACCGTCGGCGGCCGTGCCGATGGCAAGCACCCGGCCTTCGAGGATATTGAGGGCGCTCAGACCTTCAGGTCGGGCCGTCGCCAGCATGACATCGCGCGCAGGGATGTGGACACGGACGGCTTTGCCGATTGCAGCCGCTTCGCCGGGCACGAAGAGTTTGGCCGCTTTCAGTGCCACGACGGTCAGGCGGTGCCCGCGGTCGATTTGCTCCACACGGCCTTCCAGCAGAACGCCGGCTTCGCGACGGTCCATTGCCTGCGGGCCGGAAAGCTGGCTGAAGATGTCGACCGCTGCTCCCGTTGCCTCCACCTTGCCGTCGCGCATCACGACGACCCGGTTGGCCAGCCGCGCCACCTCGGCGATGGAATGGCTGACATAGATGATCGGCACCTTCGTTTCGTCGCGGAGCCGTTCGAGATAGGGCAGGATCTCGGCTTTGCGGGCCTCATCGAGCGCCGCCAATGGTTCGTCCATCAGCAGCAGCCGCGGTGACGACAGCAGGGCGCGGCCAATGGCGACACGCTGTTTCTCGCCGCCGGAGAGTTTTGCGGGCCTTCGATCGAGAAGCGCTGCGATGCCGAGGAGATCAACGACCCCATCAAAGCTTTCGCCATGGCCGTCTTTCGGCGCGAACCAGCGGCCGTAGTTCAGGTTCTGCCGCACGGAAAGATGCGGAAACAGCCGCGCTTCCTGAAAGACGTAGCCGAAATGACGGCGGTGGCGCGGGACGAAGACATGGCTGTCGGTGTCTGCCAGCACCGTGCCGTCAAGGTCGATGCGCCCATGATCGGGTTGGATCAGGCCGGCGATGATGCGGATGATCGAGGTCTTGCCTGAGCCGGAGCGGCCAAATAGGGCCGTGACGCCGCCGTCGGAGGTGAAGGCGGCGTCGAGCGAGAAGGCGCCCAATCGATGGCGGATATCGACGGTCAGCGTCATTCCCAATCCACCCTTTTGCCGGCGAGATAGGCGAGGAATTCGGAGGCGAGCAATGCCGCCATGGAAATGACGATGGCGACGATCGTCAGCCGCAACGCACCGGCATCGCCACCGGGCACCTGTGTAAAGGTATAGATCGCCGAAGACAGCGTCTGCGTTTCGCCGGGAATATTGGAGACGAAGGTGATGGTGGCGCCGAACTCGCCCATCGCCTTCGCGAAGGACAGGATCATGCCGGCGATGATGCCCGGTAGGATCAGCGGCAAGGTCACGGTGAGGAATATCCAGAGCGGACTGGCCCCGAGCGTTCCGGCGGCCTCTTCAAGCTTGCGATCGACCGCTTCGATCGACAGGCGGATACTTCTGACCATCAGCGGAAATCCCATCACGCCGCAGGCAAGGGCGGCGCCGGTCCAGCGGAAAGAGAAGACGATACCGAGATATTGGTCGAGCACTGCGCCGATCGGGCCTTTGCGACCGAAGAGGATGAGGAGGATAAAGCCGGTGACGACGGGCGGCAGGATCAGCGGCAGGTGGACGATGCCGTTGACGATCGATTTGCCCCAGAATTTACCGCGCGCGAGCAACATCGCGGCGGCAATGCCGAAGGGCAGGCTCACCAGCATGGCAACGGTCGAGACGCGCAGGCTCAGCTCGATCGCCGTCCATTCGTCGTTGCTCAAACCCAATGCGCCCAAGTCCGGCCTCGTAAAGACATGTCAGGCTCGCCAAGGTCCGGCGAGCCTGTCGAAACAAACAGAATGCCTACGGTTGAGCGGTGCTGCTCACGGCTTCAGAGCCGTAAAGCCTTCATGCTCGAAGAACGGAACAGCCTTAGCCGATTTCAGATAATCGACATAGGCCTGTGTGTCCGGGTTCGTGCTGCTGGCCGTGATCGCGATGGGATAGATGATCGGCGGATGGCTGTCTTCCGGAAACGTGCCGACAACGGCGACGCCCGGATCGGCGGAAACGTCGGTCTGGTAAACAATGCCGTAGGGCGCTTCGCCGCGCGAAACCAGCGCGAGCGCGGCGCGCACGCTTTCAGCACCGGCGATCTTCTTCTCGACGGAAGACCAGACGCCGAGTTTCTCCAGCGCCGCCTTGCCGTATTTGCCGGCCGGCACCGATTCCGGCTGCCCGATCGCCAGGCGTCCGTCGCCGAGAAGGCCGGCAAGATCCATGCCCTGCTTGATCTCCACGGGTTTGGCCTTGTCTTTGGCGGAGACGAGAACGATCTTGTTGCCGAGCAGGTTGACGCGGCTGTCGTCCTTGATCAGCTTTTTCTTGGCGACATAGTCCATCCAGTCGGTATCAGCGGAGATGAAGACGTCGGCCGGTGCGCCGTTTTCGAGCTGCTTGGCCAGCGGTCCGCTTGCCGCATAGGAGACGGTAACCTGCTTGCCGGTTTCCTTGGTGAAGGCGGCGTCGATGTTATCCAGCGCGTTTTTCATGCTCGCAGCGGCAAAGACGGTGATCTTGTCGGCGGCGAACGCTGGTGCCGGAATGGCAGACATGCCAAGCCAGGCGGCAGAAAGGGCGGCGGTTGCAAGTTTGATCCATTGGCGGCGGCTCAAGGCCATCATGTTTCTCCCGAAAGGTATCGTCATATTGCGAGAGATATAACGGCCGGCGAAGCTTGGCTAGGGATATGTTTTGAAAAACATAGCGTTATTGAGGACGTAACTCTACGAATTTACTAGGGATTTGGTTTTCCGATGCATATTGGGCAGCTTTGTTATTGCAGAAATGCATGGCTTGATTCGCCCAATGTGCCGGCGAAAGCTCACGCCGCAAGACGTAACGTTAAGAATCGTGCAATTACATAGGAGATTTCAGGAGCGCCGCTCGCGAAGCGGAAGGTGATCCTGCTCAGATCATGAAAAGGAAGCGTTTTTTGGGCAGATCATTTTCAGAGCCATGATGAAAATGCATTGCTGCATTGCGCTATCAGCGTTTTATCATTTGGTAAAATCTGCTAAAACTTAACCATCGAAACGGCGATCTCCTCCTCCCAATGCCGTTCGATATGGATCGGCAACTATCCTCCTCCCAGTTGCTGATCAGGTTTGAAAGCCCGACGGATCTCCTCCCCCGTCGGGCTTTTCATTTTGGAGGGTTTTTCCGAAAAATTCGGGCTCGCTATCGCGTCCAGAGCGGTTCAGCGTTTCACGGGATCGCTTTCCCGCTCTACCCCTTTGTTTTTGCGCATTCCGGACGGAAAACCGCTGCGCACTTTTCCTGGAATTGCTCTAGGCGGTCATTGTGCTGCGCGCAGGGCGGTCGAGCTCAACGTCGAGCGCCGACCGTGAATAAAGGTCCAGGCGGGTGCCGGTTTTTTCCACAATACCCGGGCATCGTCCTCGTCGACGCGCGCATAGTGAAACGTCTTGGCCATCTTTGCCGAGAGATAGGACAGCGTCGATCCCGGCCGGTCGATGACGGCGATAGGAAAGGTGCGGGCAATCTCCTGCCATTTCTGCCAGCGGTGAAATGTATTGAGGCTGTCGGCGCCCATGACCCAGATGAAATGAACGTGTGTATTGCGTGCTTTGACGTAGGCGAGCGTATTGGCCGTGTAGCTCATGCCGAGCGTCTGCTCGAAAGCCGTCACCTTGATGCGCGGATCATGCGTGATCGCCTCGCTGAGCGCGATGCGTTCGGCAAGCGGCGCGAGATGATTACGGCTCTTCAACGGATTGGCTGGAGTCACCATCCACCAGAGCTGATCGAGGCCAAGCCGGCGGAGCGCGATTTCAGCCACCAGCGCATGACCCTGATGCGGCGGATTGAAGGAGCCGCCGAAAAGACCGACTACCATGCCGCGCTCGGCATGTGGCATGCGCAGATAGCGGTAATCGATCTCTTCCTTATGCACGTCAGGCCCGTATCTGTCCGGTGCCGCGCACGCGATATTTGAAGGAGGTAAGCTGCTCGACGCCGACAGGTCCGCGCGCATGCATCTTGCCGGTGGCGATGCCGATCTCCGCGCCCATGCCGAACTCGCCGCCATCGGCAAATTGCGTCGAGGCATTGTGCAGCAGGATTGCCGAATCGATCTCGGTGAAGAAGCGCTCGACGACGGCTGGATCCTCGGCAATCACCGCTTCCGTGTGGTTCGAAGAATACTTGCCGATATGGGCGATAGCCCCGGAAATGCCGTCGACCAGCGCGACCGAGATGATCGCGGCCAGATATTCAGTCGACCAGTCCTCTTCCGTCGCCGCCTTCAGGCCGGGCACCAGCTTTAGCACATCGGCGGAACCGCGGATTTCGCAGCCTGCCGCGGCAAGCCTGTCGAGCAGCGGCTTCAGATGGGTGGACGCGACCTTCGAATCGACCAGCAGTGTTTCGGCCGCGCCGCAGATGCCCGTGCGGCGCATCTTGGCGTTGACGACGATGGACTTCGCCATCTCCAAATCGGCGGAGGCATCGATGTAGATGTGGCAGAGGCCTTCGAGATGGGCGAAGACCGGCACACGCGCCTCGGTCTGAACGCGAGCAACCAAGCTTTTGCCGCCGCGCGGTACGATGACGTCGATGTTGCCTTCGAGCCCGCGCAGCATAGCGCCAACGGCTGCCCGGTCGCTGACGGGCACGAGCTGGATCGCATGTTCCGGCAGGCCGGCTACCTTCAGCCCCTCGACCAGGCATTCGTGGATTGCCTGAGACGACCGGCGCGAATCACTGCCGCAGCGGAGAATCACGGCATTGCCGGCCTTCAGGCACAGCGCACCGGCATCGGCGGTGACGTTCGGTCGGCTTTCGAAGATGACGCCGATGACGCCGAGCGGCGTGCGGACGCGCTCGATCTTCAGGCCGTTCGGACGATCCCAGGCGGCGATGACTTCGCCCACCGGATCGGCCAAGGCGGCGATGGCGCGGATGCCTTCGGCCATCTCGGCGACACGCTTGTCGTTCAGCGTCAGGCGATCGACAAAGGAGGCGAGCATATCAGTGCCTTCGACGTCTTTCAGGTCCTTGGCGTTCTCGGCAAGAATATGATCCTTCCGCGCCAGAATGGCATCGGCCATGGCCTGCAACGCCTTGTTCTTGCTCTCGGTCGAAGCGAAGGCCAGAGGTCGCGACGCAGCCCGGGCCTTGCGGCCGATATCGTTCATCAGCGCATCGATGTCGGGGCTTTGTGCGACGGTATCAAGCATGGGCTTCATCCTTCTTCAATTTCTCGGCCTTCGTCTTGACGGAGGCGGTCATGACAAGGTCGTCGCGATGCACCATGGCGGCGCGGCCGGGATAGCCAAGGGTCGCCTCGATCTCCGTCGACTTGCGGCCGGTGATCTGGCGTGCTTCCTCGGCATCGTAACCGACAAGGCCACGGGCGATTTCACGGCCCGATGGGCCGATGACGGCAACGGTGTCGCCACGGCCGAAATGGCCGACGATGCTGCGCACGCCGGCCGGCAGCAAGCTCTTGCCGGCGCCGAGTGCGGTGACGGCGCCCTCGTCGACATGCAGCTCACCAGCGGGCTGCAACTGTCCGGCAATCCAGGTCTTGCGGGCAGTGACGGGCGTGCCAGACGGTGCGAACCAGGAAGAGCGCGCGCCGCTTGCAACGGCGTTCAACGGCCGATCCGTCTTGCCCGAAGCAATGATCATGGCGCAGCCGGCGCCGGTGGCGATCTTGCCGGCATCGATCTTGGTGCGCATGCCGCCGCGCGACAGTTCGGAAGCAGCGCCGCCGGCCATGGCTTCGATCTCGGGCGTGATCTCGGCGATCGTTTCGAGGAATTTCGCCTGCGGATCGAGATGCGGCGGAGCGGTGTAGAGACCGTCGATGTCGGACAGCAGGATCAGCAGGTCGGCGCCGGTCATGGTGGCGACGCGGGCGGCGAGGCGATCATTGTCGCCATAGCGGATTTCGCTGGTGGCGACCGTGTCGTTTTCGTTGATGATCGGCACGGCGCCGATCTTCAGGAGCTGGTTGATGGTGGCGCGGGCATTGAGATAGCGCCGGCGCTCTTCGGTGTCGCCGAGCGTCAGCAGAATCTGGCCGGCGACGATATCGTCACGCGACAGGCTTTCCGACCAGGCGCGCGCCAGCGAAATCTGACCGACGGCCGCCGCCGCCTGGCTTTCCTCCAGCTTCAGCGCGCCCGAAGGCAGGTCGAGCACCGAACGGCCGAGCGCGATGGCGCCGGAGGAGACGACGAGGACATCGACGCCCTTGGCCTTCAGCCCGGCAATATCGGCACACATTCCGTCCAGCCAGGCCTTCTTCAGGCCGGCCTTGCGGTCGACGAGAAGGGCGGAGCCGATCTTGATGACGATGCGGCGATAGCGATCGAGCGGCTTGCGGGCGGTCATCCCTGGTGTTCCTCCTCGTCGCCTTCATCTTCGACTGCGTCGCGGGAGAGCGGCATGTCACGGTGGCGCAGCTTCGGCGCCTTTGCCGGCTTCTCTTCCTCAGTGCCGGCATTGGCCTCAACGATCACATCGCGAAGCGCGCGCAGCACCTCGGTCATGCCGCGGCCTGTGACGGCGGAGATTTGGAAGGGCGTCTTGCCGCAAGCTCGCGCCAGTTCACGGGTCTTCTTCTTCAGCGTCTCCTCGTCGAGCACGTCGATCTGCGACAGCGCGACGATCTCCGGCTTGTCGGTGATGTCGTTGCCATAGGCTTCGAGCTCATGCTTGACCGTCTTATAGGCCTTGCCGACCTTCTCTTCCTGGGCGGAGACGAGATGCAGCAACACGCGGGTACGCTCGACATGGCCGAGGAAGCGGTCGCCGATGCCGACACCTTCATGCGCGCCTTCGATCAGGCCGGGAATGTCGGCCAGAATGAATTCCTGGCTGTCGATGGTCGCGACACCGAGATTGGGATGCAGCGTCGTAAATGGATAGTTGGCTATCTTCGGTCGGGCGCGGCTGACGGCGGCGAGAAAGGTCGATTTGCCGGCATTCGGCAGGCCGACGAGGCCGGCATCGGCGATCAGCTTCAGCCGCAGCCAGATGGTCTTTTCCTCGCCCGGCAGGCCGGGATTGGCCCAGTCCGGCGCCTGATTGACCGAGGACTTGAAATAGGCGTTGCCGAAGCCGCCGTTGCCGCCCGCGGCGAGACGAAAACGCTGGCCCTCCGCCGTCAGGTCGCAGATCAGGGTTTCCTCGTCTTCCTCGAAAATCTGCGTGCCGACCGGGACCTTCAGCGTCACGTCGTCGCCCTTGGCGCCGGCGCGGTTCTTGCCCATGCCGTGCATGCCGATCTTGGCCTTGAAATGCTGCTGATAGCGGAAATCGATCAGCGTATTCAGGCCGTTGACGGCCTCGACCCAGACATCGCCGCCGCGGCCGCCATCGCCGCCGTCGGGACCGCCGAATTCGATGAATTTCTCACGCCGGAAGGAGACGCTGCCCGCGCCGCCATCACCAGACCGAATATAGACCTTTGCTTCGTCGAGGAATTTCATTTTACTTCCGTCACTCGGTATTGGCGCATGACCCCTGAGATCGAAATGGGATTCAAGAAAGTTTCTGCGCTCTTTTCAATTGTTACCGCGTCCTCTGCATGTCCGCCAGGACAGGCGGCGCGGTCATTTGCCCGTCATGTCGCCTTCGATATAGGCCGTTCAGCCGGAGGTCAAAGATTATCGTGAAGTTGGTGAGCTATAACATCCAGTACGGCTTCGGCCTCGACGGTAGATATGATCTCGAGCGCATCGTCGCAAACCTTGCGGGCGCCGATATCATTGCCTTGCAGGAGGTAACCCGAGGCTTTATCCGCAACGGTCATGTCGACATGGTTACCGCGATCGACACGTTGCTGCCGGATTACTATGCCGTCTATGGGGCCGGACTGGACGTGCTGCCGCCGGATGCCGGCCCACATGATCCGCGTTTTCAGTTCGGTAACATGGTGCTGTCGCGCTGGCCGGTCGTCGCGACACGGACGCTGCTTCTGCCGCGCAGCCGCACGCTGTCCAAGCTCAATCTGCAGCGCGTTGCCGTTGAAGCGGTGATCGATGCGCCCAGTGGCGCCATCCGGGCCTATTCCGTGCATCTCGACCACGTCTCTCCGGACGAGCGCATCCGCCAGATCCACTATCTCAAGGACCATGCGATCAACTTTGCACGCGACGGCGGTTCGCTGACGGGCGGCATGGAGATCGGTCACCCCGATCCGCCGCTGCCGGAGGAATTTGTCCTTATGGGCGATTTCAACATGGTGCCGGAATCGCCGGAATATTGCGCGCTTGCCGGCCTGAAGGACGTCTTCTACGGTCGCTTGCCGCGCTTCGATACGCCGACCGACGCGCTCGATGCCGCCGGCTGGCTGAAGCCCGAAGCCTATAGCTGGATGGATCCGAATGATCGTAACAAGCGCATGCATCTCGACTACTGCTTCATCAGTTGCGGGCTCAGTGATCGCCTGCGATCGGCCCATGTGGATATCGATGCGGATGGGTCCGATCATTTTCCGGTGTGGATCGAGATCGATGGATAGAGGTGTCATCGCCGGGCAGAGCCGGCGATGACTGGTTTTCGAAGCTTCATGCCGCCTGCGAGAGCCGCAGTGCGCCCGGCTTCAGCACGGTTTCGATATGCGGAACCATGGTGTTGCGGGCGAAGCTGTAGACTTCCGCGCAGCCGATGATGTCGAAACCGAGCTTTTGCTGCAGCTTCAACGACGCCGGATTGTCGGCGAAGACGCCGGAGAACACGGCGACTTCGGGCATGCGGCGGGCGAAGCGCTCGAGCGTCGCCGCGACCGCTTCGCTCATGATGCCGCGCCGCCAGTAGTAGCGGTTCAGCCAATAGCCGAGATGCCAGCGGCCATGCCGAAGATCGATGCCGACGCAGCCGATATGGACGTCGTCCCGTTCGGTGATGGCCAGCATCCAGTCGTTCTCGAGGCCGGCGGTGCGCGGGATCAGCCAATCCAGGGCATCCTGTCGGTCATAGGGCACCGGCACGCGCGCCAGCATGCGGGTGACGGCGAAATCCGAGAGCGATTCCGTCATCGCGTCGGCGTCGCCGAGCCGGTGCGGGCGCAGCGTCAGCCGCTCCGTCCGGATGACCGGCGTCGGTCCGGGCGTCAGGATCCTGACGTCGCGGCGAGGGAGGATGGCGGCGTTCATCGCAGACCTCCCCAGCTGCGCAATGACATCCAGGTCTTGCGGTCAAGCCGGTACCATTCGACCGATACCGTGCTGCCGAGCGCCAGCGATGCGGCAAGGCCGGATCCCTGGAACTGGAAGCCGCACTTCTGCACGACCCGCCTGGAGGCGACGTTCATCACCCGGCAACGGGCATCGATCTGGGCGACGTTTTCGCGCGTCCGGAAGACCATGTCGATCAGGGCATGGGCGGCTTCCGTCATATAGCCCTTGTTCCAATAGGGCTCGCCCAGCCAATAGCCGATCTCGACGGTTTCCGGGTCGGCCGTCGGCTCGACGCCGCAGCAGCCGAGAAAGGCGCCGTTTTCGGCTTTGGTGATCGCATAGACGCACTTGCCAATCTCGCCAAGCTTCGTGCGTCGCACGAAATCGGCGGCATCATTGGTCGTATACGGGTGCGGCATACGCGATACCATTGTGGCGACGTTGGCGTTGTTGGCGAGATGGGCAAGGGCGTCGATGTCTTCTTCGTGGGGCGCGCGCATGACGAGCCTTTCCGACAACAAGACAGGGCAATCGGTCCTTAACCGCTCCGGCCTCAGCCGTTCTTCGGGAGACCTCGATTGGTCTTCCCTTAACAATTCGCCTTGCATGGTTCAGTCCTCCTTGGTTGGGGTAAAGAAAAAGGGGAGATGGCGCCCCATCTCCCCTTTTTTCTTGACTGAACCTGATGCGTCAGCCGGGTCGATGAGACGCCGGCTGTTTTAGAGCGCTACCGGCTTATTCCGCTGCTTCCGCTTTCGGCATTACAGACACGTAGACGCGGCCATTGGCCTTCGTACGGTAGTCCACATTGCCGGCCGTAAGCGCAAAAATCGTATGGTCTTTGCCGAGGCCGACATTGGCGCCCGGATGCCACTGCGTACCGCGCTGACGCACGATGATGTTGCCTGCTACGACGGTTTCGCCGCCGAACTTCTTCACGCCAAGGCGCTTGGATTCGGAATCGCGACCGTTGCGCGAGGAACCGCCAGCTTTTTTGTGTGCCATTGGAGTTCTCCTTTAAACCTTGATCCCGTTACTTACTTGGCAGCCACGATGTCCGTGATGCGGACGACCGTGTGATGCTGGCGATGGCCGCGCGAACGCTTCGAGTTCTGACGACGGCGCTTCTTGAAGGCGATGACCTTCTTGCCGCGATTGTGCTCGACCACTTCGGCCTTGACGGAAGCGCCCTTGACGAAGGGAGCACCAATCGCAGCGTCGGCGCCTTCGCCGATAACGAGGACTTCGGTGAATTCTACGGTATCGCCGGCGGTGACTTCCAGCTTCTCGATGGTCAGCACGTCGTTTGCTGCCACACGGTACTGCTTACCGCCGGTCTTGATGACTGCGAACATTTTTTATCCTTTCATGTTCGTTCCGACTCTCTCGCCATGAGGCAAGCGGCCGTCTTTTTATCAGTCTAAATTTAGCAGGAGTTTCAGGGGCTTGCGGCCTCGAAAAGGATCTGCCGGTGAAGCCCCGCACAAAGCAGGGCGGCCAAGGCACGGACTTATCCACACCTATTGCGTCGCACGGGATATATAAGGGCCTGTGATCTGTCAAGGCAAAAGGATGAAAAGCTTGAATATTCACCCTTGCCATCCCATCCTTCTCTCGCTATGAGAACGCCCGCGCTGCAAAACGCGCCGACCAGCATAACCGGAGAGGTGGCAGAGTGGTCGAATGCACCGCACTCGAAATGCGGCATGCCTGCAAGGGCATCGTGGGTTCAAATCCCACCCTCTCCGCCATGACAAATCTGGGTTGCCAGTGGTCTGCATGTAATCCAATTTCTTTTTCGACTCATGTGTCAGACAGCGAGCCACGCGTTCGGCACGAAGGCGGTGGATTCCGCGTCCTGCTGTCTCAAGAAGAGAACTTCCGGACTTTTTAGCGGCTTCGGAACTTCGCTGCGTCGGTCAATAATCAAATGCGTCGAATAGTGACGCAACGTCGAATGAAGAATCGTAACCCGGCGCCTGCTGTTCTCCTCACGCGTTTGAATATCGTCCAGGCCGCGCACGAAGAGCAGATAGGTGATCTGTTCGATCACTTCGAGCGAATTTCACCTGTGAGCATGCGTAGTCCCTGGCACCATCCGAATCGGGTTTGACACTACGGCATAAGGCCGTGCTACTGAAGATGCATCGGAAAGTTGAATGACCGCGAGATGAAAGTATGCGCCTTAGAAATAACGAGCTTGTTAGGGCTGGCGCGACACCGGCGAGGGTCGTCTGATGTTTCGTGTTGATCTAAGCCAGAATAGAATCTCGCGCCTGGCGCAAAAACGCTTCGGTGAGCTTGCGTTGCGCGAGCGGGATAATCTGCAGGAATGGCTGGTGCACCAGCCAGACGCACTCGGCGAAGAACTGCTTATCATCCAGAAAGAGTTCGACGGGTTCGATGAGACGCGAGAGCGACTGGATCTTCTTGCACTCGACAAGACGGGCAACCTAGTCGTTATCGAGAACAAGCTTGACGACTCCGGCCGTGACGTGACCTGGCAGGCGTTGAAATATACTGCCTATGTGTCGGGACTGAGCAAGCTGCAGATCGTCGAGATCTATCAGCAATATCTCGATCGATATTGTGGGGGTGGCTCGGCAGTCGAGCGCATCTGCGAATTCATGGAGGTCGAGGAGCTTCAAGAGACGGTGCTGAACCCCGGCAACGGCCAGCGCATGATGTTCATAGCTGCCAATTTTCGCCGCGAGGTGACCGCGACAGTGTTGTGGCTGCTCAGTCGCGGCATTCGTGCGCAGTGCTTTCGCGTTGTGCCCTACAGCTTCGGCGATGAGCTATTCATCGACCTGCAGCAGATCATTCCAACCCCCGAGGCTGCAGACTACATGATTGGCATTTCCTCGAAGGAGGTTGAGGAGACGAACGTGCAAGGCGTGCAAGCGCGCCGGCATCAGCTCCGACTCCAGTTCTGGGCTCGCGCACTGGAAAGGCTGCGCGCAGATGGCATCACTCTCTTTGCCAATGTCAATCCAAGCCGCGACCATTGGCTCAATGCGGGCTCTGGTGTCAGAGGCTGCCCTTTCACAATGATTTTTGCTCGCGACGAGGCTCGCGTCGAGATGAACCTCGCGCGTGCCGATCGTGACGAAAACAAGTGGCTCTTCGATCAGCTCGTAGCGGACAAGTCAGCGATCGAGGTTAGATTTGGAGGAGAGATGAAGTGGTATCGGTTGGACGACAAGAAACAAAGCCGCATATCATACGCTCATCCATTCGATGGCTACGAGTCGGATAACTGGCCGGAAATGCTCGACTGGTTGTCGGAGCATATCCGCAAGCTAGAAGGCGCCTTCCGACAGCCATTGGCGCAATACGCTCGTTCAATTCCTAGTGTTGACGAGGCGGCAGAATAGCGGCACGTAGCGGCCACAATTAGCGCATCGCTATGAGACAGCCCGCGCTGAGAAACGCGCCGACCAGCATAACCGGAGAGGTGGCAGAGTGGTCGAATGCACCGCACTCGAAATGCGGCGCGCCTGCAAGAACGTCCCTACCGAAAATGTAAAAGAAACATCGTCGGCCCAACCAGGGTCATCGCGAAGATGAATAATGATATGCCGACCTTCAATATCTTCATGCGGCGTGTCTTCACGCCGTCCCAGTCGTAGTCCATAACTATATCCCCCTTCTCTATTTGCGCCGAGTTCGACTGCGCATTAGGAGTATCTTGTATGAGGGATGTGCGAAGCTTGCCGCTGTGTGACGGAGTGTGACGTATTCAGCCAGAGCGCCGTGCGTTCATTTGAACGCACAAGGGTCGCTCCGGTTTTTGACTCCAGGGGTATTTTTCCCGTTTGCCGCCGGTTTCACCTGAAAGCGGGTGCGCTAGGCGCGATGGAAGACTTCGTCCGTCAGGAGCAAAAGGAAGTTCTCGTCGTCCAGCTTGTTGGCGATCTGGCCGTCTTCTGTCATGTAGTCGAAGACGGGGCCTCCCGGTCGGTCCGAGAAGGCGAATTTGGGCCATTTCAATTGCTCGATAATGACGATGCGGCGCCCGGCGTCATTTTCGCATGCTATTCTTTTGGTCTCCTCGAAGTAGGTCATGGCGACACCTCAGTAATAGTTCCAAACTGAAGCTTAGGACGCGCAAATCGCGAGTCAACCTTACTATGGTGGCTAACACGTAAGTATTACGTCGCTCCGCGTCCTTTCCGGCCTTACAACTCCGCACTCATCCCAGCTATCGCCTTAAGCCGCATCGCGAAATCGCATCCGGCGGAGCCTCGTCGCGCGCTGGCCTCATCCGTTCTGGCTAACTTAAGAGTGTCAAATTGACGATGAACAACCAAAGGTTTATTGTTTAATTTCTAACGTAAAGGAGGGGGGCATGAGAACGTTCGTGTGTTTTCTCGTCGTATTTTGGGGTGCTACGGCCGCTGACGCGGCGCAAAACATTATACGTGTGTCGTCGATAATACCCGCAGCCGAGATCGCAGAAAGTGCCTTGTTGCTCCCGGGCAGCGCGGCCAGGGCTGCCTGCGTTTACAGCAAAAAATACGGTCCTGACGGGGTTCGCCTATGCTGCCGGCGGGCTTCCGGCTTATATGCGCCCACGGGAGCGCGGATGGCTATCCATCCGCAGCCTTAGGAAATCAGGCGTATTTTTCTGTTCGAGAGAAGAGGCCGGGCCGACGATAGCGGCCTCTGAACGCACCTGCATGTGCCGAGACGCAAGCCCTAGCGGGCAGCACTTATCAAGCCGGTCGCTCTACTCCGTCGAATCGTCCGGCTCCTCGGCCTTGGGCTTGCCGCCGAAGAGGTTCTTCAGGGCATTGGTCTTCACTTTCGATGCCTTGCTGACCTTCAGGGCGCGCGTGGCCGCCTTGGCCTGTTCCAGCATCATCTCGATCTGAATCTGCTGGATTTCCGTCAGCCGCTCCCATTGGCGATTGAGGAGATGGTCGACTTTTTCATGCAGGTGGCGGATTTCCAGTTCGGCTTTCAGGTTGACCTTGTAGTCGTTGAGGGCGCGCAATCGGTCCTTTGCTTCCTGCCGGCGCTGGCTCATCATGATGATCGGCGCCTGCAGGGCGGCGATCGTCGAAAGGATCAGGTTCAGCAGGATGAAGGGATAGGCGTCGAAGGCTTTGCTTTCGCCCATGGCGAGGTTGATGCCCATCCACACTGTCAAGAACAAGCAGAACGAGATGATGAAGGTCCAGCTTCCGCCGAAGGCTGCGACCATGTCGGCCATCCGGTCGCCGATGGAGCGATGATCCTCGTAGTCCTCTTCGATGTTCTCGGCGAGTGTGTCGTGCGTCTTCAGGCTTTCGACGACTTCGTCTTCCAGGTTGGAAAGTTCGCCGCGCTCGTCCGTCAGCAGTTCGGCGATATATTGGGCGCGATACTCGTCCATCGCCTTGCGGCTGATATAATCGTCGGAGCGGATGTCCGGATGTTTCTGGCGCATGAATTCCGCAAGCGATGGGCGCAGGTCATCGAAGTGCACTGCATCCTTCTTCTTCAGCGTTGCGCCGGTAATGGCGTCGACAAGCTTGACGGACTTGGCTTTCGCCTGGGCGAGGCTTTTCGTATAGTCATCCATCACCACGGTCGCCGCTTCGCCTTCGCCCGCGTCAAAATCGACTATACCTTCCGCCGGGTCTGTCTCTGTCATATGAGC
Source organism: Rhizobium sp. CB3090 (assembly GCF_029714285.1). Classification (NCBI taxonomy): domain Bacteria; kingdom Pseudomonadati; phylum Pseudomonadota; class Alphaproteobacteria; order Hyphomicrobiales; family Rhizobiaceae; genus Rhizobium; species Rhizobium sp. CB3090. Next base: position 3,392,015 of record NZ_CP121662.1, on the reverse strand, counting down.
CCTCTTTCGCAGTAGTAGTTCGTTCGTCTAGCCGATGATCGGAACAGGATTGTGACTGTAAATTGACTGCGCGATGGGCCTCGACAAAACTGTTCCGGTTTCGCCCCAGTCTCGGTCGGCCACCCGTTCGCTGTAAATCTTCCTAGCGATCTAATCCTAAGCAATGGCAAATAAATTGCGGCGCGGATGCGTGGGAGAAGCGAAGGCCCCTCCATCCGTTCGTTATCAGCAAAATACAGCAACATTTGACAACCGAGCCGTGAGTCTTTGAAATCATTTGTAAAATCGCAGGGCGACTGTCTCGCGAATTTTCGCCAACCAAGCAGAAATGTGCCTTTTCAGCCCCTTGACCCCGGTTGGGGAGCTTCTATTTGCCGCGCTGCAGCAGGCGTCTTGCGGCGCCAAACAAGGACTACCTTCCACGAATTTTTCAACGGGCTTCGGCCTGTTGCCCTGGATTTAATGCGCGTGCAGAAAGGGATACCTATGCACAATCCTCCGGCAGATGACTTGGAGTCCATCGCCCGGCAGGGCGGCCGTCTGAAGCGAATGGCTGTTCGAATACCCACCTATTTGACGGATGTGCGGGAAAATCCGGCTTGGCTGCCGATGTTTCTGCTGGCCCGGACGATGCCGTTTCGGCGCATGCACTGGTTCGCGACCAGGCAACCGGTAGCTCGGCCAGGGGCCGGCCAATCGATGTTCTCAGGGGTCGGGTGCGATGCAGTCGTCAGTGCGCTCCGGACCGACGGGATTTTTCCCGGCTTGATCCTGCCAGAGAACATTCACCGGGAAATTGCCGAATTTGCCCGGACCACCGGCTGCTTCGGCAATTTCGACAGGAAGCTTGAATTCGTGGCGCCCGAACATGGAAACGCGGAGACGCGATTCGGGCGGTCTCTTCTGAGCGGGCATTTTTTCGAGCGTTCGCTTGATTGCGGCGCCGTGCTGGCAGTTCAGCGCGATCCCCTGCTTGGCGACGTGGCCCGACATTATCTCGGCGGGCAGGCCCGGGTGATAACCACGCGCATCTGGTGGAGTTTTCCGACGCATGCCTCGGAAGCGGATCGCAGCCTTGCCTCGCTCGACAAATATCATTTCGACCTCGACGACTGGCGGATGCTGAAGTTCTTCTTCAATCTGGTCGATGTGGATGAAGGCACGGGCCCGCATGTTTTCGTCAAGGGCAGCCACAGGCGGCGGAGGATGAAGCATCAATTGACACTCCTGGTCGGCCATCCGGCGGAGGAGGTCCTTCGATTTTACGGAGAGGAAAGTGCCGTCACGTTGACCGGCAAGGCCGGTTTCGGCTTCGTCGAGGATCCCTTCGGTTTCCACATGGGCACCGTGCCGACGCAAAAGCCGAGGCTGATGATGGAAGTCGGCTTCGGGGTTTCAAAGCCGTCCCGCCGCAGATTCCACGGAGAGCCGGCTCTGCGGTAAATGGTCATCCGTAGACCCCTGCCCGGACATCCGGGCTCCTGAGGGACGGCTTCGATCAGGCAGGCGCCGATCCCTGTATCAGGGTGCCGTGGCCGTTCGGCGTCTTGATTGCTTCGCAGGTTCCGGCTGGAACCAGCTTCCAGGAATTCTCTTGGGTAGTCGATCGTCGAGGTCCCGGCGCAGGTAGTGCCCGCGCCGGCGGCGCAATCGTTCTGACCCTTGAGGGCCACGCCGTAGCACTTCTCCTTGGCTTTGCCATTGGCCGCTGCGGTAGGAGCCGCGATAAGGGATGCGACTGCGGATACCAGCATACCGGCAATGGCTGCTGTAACGGCGCTGTCTTTCATAGGCTATGTTCCATAGAGCGGTTCAGCGTTTCGCGGAGTCGCTTTCCCGCTCTATCTCTTTGTTTTTACGCATTCGTCCGCCCAAGCTTCTGCGAGGCAGTCTATCATTCAATTCTTCGCATGTATGCCGGGAGCACTGCGCAAGGTTTGGTTCCGTGAGATACTGGGGAGCGGCAGATAAGATACCGCTGGCCGAGCGGCGTAGGTGACGGATCATGGAACAACGGCCTTTTCAAGCCGCACTTTTTCGTGCCTGATAGCGGCCGAATCGCCGGATGACGCCCAATCTTCGGCGCATCTGTCTTGGCCGAAATCCGATTAGGCAAGGTTTTGCAAAAGAATGACCATTGCCGGTAACAAAAGCTTGCGGTCGCGCGTAGAAGGAGATGCCGAATGAATTATTCGGCGCGCGAAGAGGAATGGGCAGTCTGGATGCGGGCCGCCGTCGACGGCGATGCGCAGGCCTATCATCGCTTCCTGTCCACTGTCACTCCCTATCTGCGCGCGATGGCGCGCCGGCGCTGCGATCAGTTCGGCGCACCGGCAAGCGAGGCCGAAGACGTGGTCCAGGAAGTGTTGCTGACGATACATCTGAAACGCGGAACGTGGGACACCTCGCGTCCCATCGGCCCGTGGATATCGACCATCGTGCGCAACAAGCTGATCGACAGCCTGAGGCGGCGCGGGCGGCATATGAGCGTGCCGATCGACGATGTCATCGATATTTTGGAAGCGGAAGAGCAGACGGATGCCTTGGATCGCCTTGATGTCGATCATATGTTGGAGCAGTTGAAGGATCCGCAGCGGACTATCGTACGCTCAATCTCCGTCGAGGGAGCCAGCGTGCGCGAGACCGCCGGTCGGCTGAAGATGACGGAGGGTGCGGTGCGCGTCGCCCTGCATCGCGCATTGAAGGCGCTTGCCGCCTTATATCGGAGCGAGACCAGTGAAAACCGATGACCTCATCAATCTTCTGGCGCAGGATGCGCCGGTCCGCACGCGGATCGGGCAGGCGCTGACGCTCGCGGTCGTCGGTGGCATCCTCATCAGCGGCCCAATCTTCTTCGCAGCGATCGGTTTTCGCGCCGATATCGGCAGTGCCATGGAAACGGTGCGCTTCCTGTTCAAATTCGTCGTCACCATTGCGCTGGCTGTCACCGCCGGGGCCGTCGTCTTCCGCATCGGCCGCCCCGGCGTATCGCTGCGCCCTTGGGGCTGGATGTTGCTCGCCGCACCGCTGCTGCTGGCTGCCGCCGCGCTTGCCGAGTTGATGGTCATCCCGGCCGATAGCTGGGGCGCGCGCATGATCGGACACAACGCTCGCTTCTGCCTGACACTCATTCCGCTGCTGTCGATCGGTCCGCTTGCCTGTTTCCTCTTTGCGCTGCGTCAAGGGGCGCCGGAGAATCCGGGTGCCGCCGGCGCGGTCGCCGGGCTTGCCGCGAGCGGCATCGCAGCCACCTTTTATGCTTCCAATTGCACCGACGACAGTCCGCTTTTCGTCCTGCTCTGGTATCCGATCGCCATCGCCGCGGTGACGGCGGTTGGATATCTCGTCGGCAGGCGTATGCTGCGCTGGTGATGGGTCACTGTGTCCCCAAACAAAGCCATGAACGGTGGCCGGCGGTCGTAAACGCAATCACCAGATTGAACAGAGCTTGGATAAGGCGTCAGGCCTGCTTTTCGATAATGGCTGGAAATGCCGCTGGTCAGGGACTATCTTGTCGGTTGGCTGCGCCTTGCTCAAAAAATCTCGTTCGTGGGCGTTAAAGTGTTTGCATCCGCGGCGAATTCCATTATAGAGGCGCTGCTTTCCCCGCGGGGGCGTCCATCGTCCAGCGGCTGTTGGGAAATAGTTCAATGGTAGAACAGCGGACTCTGACTCCGTTAATCTTGGTTCGAATCCAGGTTTCCCAGCCAATCTAAGCTCCGTCAAATAGACTTTCCATCCATAAACGCTACCCGCACCCATGCTCACGTCGGACAACGGCCGCAAGCGGGCTGACGTAAAGCGCTGATATGATTTCTTGATCAGCGGAATCTCGATTCGCTCCTCTTGGCAGACGCATCTTTTTACGAGCGAAAATCGCAAGACTCTGGGACAATTTTTGAGTGAATTCGCATCCAAAAGCTTTTCAAGGCCTGCGTCGACGTTGTAGAAGTCAGGCACTCACCGGCACTATTTCCCAGCATCACCGGTGGGGTACCGCGATCATATTAGAAGTTGTATTGAAGAAATTTAGGTGAGACTGAAAGCGAAATGACGATATTGGTTTCTGGGGGCGCCGGTTTTATCGGGGGGAATTTTGTTCTTGATTGGTTGGAACGCTTCGATGAAACGGTGATCAACCTCGACAAGCTCACCTATGCCGGCAATCTGGGCACGCTGAAAGAATTGAACGGTAATGGTCGCCATGTGTTCGTTCACGGCGACATCGGCGACCGCGATTTGGTCAGCGACCTGCTTGTCACCCATAAGCCGCGCGCCGTCATCAACTTTGCCGCCGAAAGCCATGTCGACCGCTCCATTCATGGGCCGGGTGAGTTTATTCAGACGAATGTCGTCGGCACGTTCAACCTGCTCGAGTCGGTCCGTGGCTATTGGGATGGTCTGCCGAGCGAGGAGAAACAGGCATTTCGTTTCCTTCATGTCTCGACAGACGAGGTCTACGGCACGCTTTCCAAGGATGATGCGCCCTTCAACGAGCTCAATCGATACGAGCCGAACAGCCCCTACTCCGCAAGCAAGGCCGCGTCGGACCATCTGGTGCGCGCCTGGCATCATACCTATGGCCTGCCGGTATTGACGACCAATTGCAGCAATAATTACGGCCCCTATCATTTTCCAGAGAAGCTGATCCCTCTGGTGATCTTGAATGCGCTTTCGGGCAAGAGCCTTCCGATCTATGGCGACGGTCAGCAGATCCGCGATTGGCTCTATGTCAGGGATCACTGCAGCGCTATCCGCCGCGTGCTGCAATCCGGCAAGGTCGGTGAGACCTACAATGTCGGCGGCTGGAACGAGAAGCCCAATCTGGATGTCGTGCATACGATCTGCAGCATTCTCGATGAGTTGCGGCCGAAGGCCGGCGGCGGCCGCTACAAGGACCAGATCGCCTTCGTGAAGGACAGGCCCGGTCATGATCGCCGCTATGCGATAGACGCCCGCAAGCTCGAACGCGAACTGGGCTGGAAGCCTGAAGAAACGTTCGAGACCGGCATTCGCAAGACGATTGAATGGTATCTCGCCAATCAGGATTGGGTAGGGAACGTCACCAGCGGCGCTTACCGCGAATGGGTCGGCAAGCAGTATGAGGTTCAGGCGTGAGCGCGGTTCTGATCACCGGCGCGAATGGGCAGGTCGGCTTCGAATTGCAGCGTTCCCTGGCGCCCCTTGGCAAAATAATCGCCGTAACGCGTGCGGAGATGAACTTGTCGGATGAGACGAGCATTCTCTCCGCGCTCAGGGAATATAAACCGGGGATCATCGTCAATCCCGCCGCCTATACGGCCGTCGATCGCGCCGAGAGCGAAAAAGAGCAGGCGATGGCGGTCAATGCGACTGCGCCCGGCGTGCTGGCGCGCTGGGCCGCCGATAATGGTGCTCATCTCGTACATTATTCGACGGACTATGTCTTCGACGGCATGAAAGCCGATCCCTATGTGGAGAGCGATCCGGTCAATCCGCAGTCGGTCTATGGCGAAAGCAAGTGGCTGGGCGAAGAGGCGGTGCGCTCCGCCGGCGCACATCATGTCATCTTGCGGACGAGTTGGGTTTACGGCCATCACGGCAATAACTTCCTCAAGACTATTCTGCGTCTTGCGCAGGAGCGCAGCGCGTTGAACGTCGTCGCGGATCAGATCGGCGTACCCACTTCGGCGGCGCTGATTGCGGATGTCACGCGCAGGATCGTCGAGGTCGTCAGTGGCTCGAATGCGCCTGATCTTTCCGGCACCTATCACCTAAGCGCTGTGGGCAATACGTCATGGCACGGCTATGCCGCGCATATCGTCCGCGAGGCATCAGCGAGAAACTTCAAGCTTGCTCTGACGCTCGATGCTCTCAAGGCGATCTCGACCGCGGAATATCCGACACCGGCGAAGCGGCCGCCAAATTCCAGGTTGGACTGCACGAAATTGGCGGATAGTTTCGAGCTGCGCCTTCCGGCTTGGCAAGAGGGTGTGACGGAGGTGCTTGAAAAGCTTTCGCTTGCCTCAAGTTGAGGGGCGCGAAGTTTAAAAACTGAAGCCGCAGTTGTCTATCTATGATGGGCTGCAAAGAATTTGATGGGCTGCAAAGAATTTGAGTCGAGACGTTTCTACAATGACTAAAGCACGCAAAGGCATCATCCTCGCCGGCGGATCCGGAACTCGCCTGTATCCTGCGACCCTTGCCGTCAGCAAGCAGCTCCTGCCGATCTACGACAAGCCGATGATCTATTATCCGCTGACGACTTTGATGTTGGCCGGCATTCGGGAAATCCTCATCATTTCGACGCCGCAGGATACGCCTCGTTTCGAGCAGTTGTTGCAAGACGGAAGCCAGTGGGGCATCAAGCTCGACTATGCGGTTCAACCGAGCCCGGATGGTCTTGCGCAGGCGTTTCTTATCGGCGAAACGTTTCTCGATGGTGCCCCCTCCGCCCTGGTGCTGGGAGACAACATCTTCTACGGGCACGATTTCACCAAGCTTCTTCATCAGGCGAACGACAAGCAGGGCGGCGCCACCGTTTTTGCCTATCACGTGCAGGATCCGCATCGTTACGGCGTGGTCGAATTCGATGCTCAGGGCCGTGCGATCAGCCTCGAAGAAAAGCCGAAGGCCCCCAAGAGCAACTACGCCGTCACAGGGCTTTATTTCTACGGTGCCGATGTGGTCGACGTGGCGAAATCCATACGTCCCTCACCGCGCGGCGAACTGGAAATAACCGATGTCAACGCGCACTACCTCAGGGCAGGGCAGCTCGATGTCCAGACGATGGGCCGGGGCTATGCCTGGCTCGACACGGGCACGCATGAATCCATGCTGGAGGCGAGCCATTATATCGCCACCATCGAGAGCCGGCAGGGCCTGAAGGTCGCCTGCCCAGAGGAAATCGCCTATCGGAGCGGTTGGATCGACACTTCCCAGGTCGAGGCCCTGGCCGATCCGTTGAAGAAGAACGCATATGGACAGTATCTTCTCGGGATTCTGCGTGAGCGGGTATTTTGACAACGTGCCTGGCGATGCCGAGCGTCCGCAGATCACTCCGGCACTGGTTGAGTGAAGCAGGAAACACAGATGAAAGCCATCGATACCGCCATACCGGACGTGAAGATCATCGAACCCGCGGTGTTTGCCGACGATCGGGGTTTTTTCTTCGAGAGCTTCAGCCGGGTCAAATTCGAGGCGGCGATCGGGCGAAGCGCGACATTCGTGCAGGACAATCATAGCCGGTCGGGGAAAGGCGTCCTGCGCGGCCTGCATTATCAGTTGCCGCCACGTGTTCAGGCCAAGCTCGTCCGGGTCGTCATCGGAGAGGTGTATGATGTCGCGGTCGACATCAGAAGGTCTTCTCCAACTTTCGGCCAGTGGGTCGGTGTCCTTCTGTCGGAGGAAAACAAGCGTCAGCTTTGGATTCCGGAAGGGTTTGCGCATGGATTTCTGACGCTGAGCGACCGTGTCGAATTCCTCTACAAGACCACCGATTATTATGCGCCGGAGAGCGACCGCGGCATTCGTTGGGACGATCCGACGCTCGCAATCGACTGGAAAACGGTCGGCCCCCTGACGTTTTCCGCTAAGGATCAGCGGCAACCATTGCTGGCGGATGCCGAGATCTTCGATTGATCCTGCATTCCGACTCCGGCTCTTCGTGCGATGCCGATTATGGACCTGCGCAGCTTCTCTCGCTACAGGAGTGACATGCGCGTTCTACATTTTTTCAAGACATATTGGCCGGATACTTTCGGCGGGATCGAGCGGACAATCCATGCGATCGTCAAAGGCGTCGCAGGACACGACATACAGTCCGATGTCCTCTCGCTCAGCAAGACGCCCGAGAAAGGCACCGTCGAATTCGACGGCCATATGGCTTACAAGGCGAAGCTCGATTTGGAATTTGCCTCCACCGGCTTTTCGCGCGAGACATTCGGCCGTTTTCGGGAGCTGAGCCGGAAGGCTGATGTCGTCCACTATCATTTTCCATGGCCGATGATGGATATCGTCCATCTTGCTGCCCCACCCGGCAAGCCGACCATCGTCACCTACCATTCCGACATTGTGAAGCAGAAGTTTCTGTTGAAGCTCTACGAGCCGGTCATGCACCGTTTCCTGGCAAGCGTCGGCGCGATCGTGGCCACGTCGCCGAATTATCTGGCGACGAGCGACGTCTTGCAGCGCTACCGGGACAAGACCACCGTCATCCCGCTCGGTCTGGACGAGGCGGATTATCGGAAGTCAAAAGAAGAGGATAGAGTGCGTTGGCGCGCGCGGTTTCCCAAACCGTTTTTCCTCTTTGTCGGCGTGCTACGCTATTACAAGGGCGTTCATGTCCTTCTCGAAGCGGCACGGCAGACGGCCAGCGATATCGTCATCGTCGGCGAAGGTCCGATGGAAGCATCATTGAAGAATTATGCGCAGCAGCACGGTCTCGGAAACGTCGCCTTTCTGGGGGCGCTGCCGGATGCGGATAAGGCTGCTCTTCTCGAATTGTGCACAGGGTTCGTATTTCCGTCCAATCTTCGCTCGGAAGCATTCGGCCTTTCGCTGGTCGAGGCCGCGATGTTCGGTAAACCGATGATTTCCTGTGAAATCGGTACAGGCACCAGTTTCGTCAACCAAGACGGAAAAACGGGCTATGTCGTGCAATCAAACAAGCCAGCGGCGCTTGCGGACGCAATGGGACGTCTCGTCGCCGATGGCGAGACGGCAGCATCCTTAGGCAAAGCGGCTCGCCTGCGATATGAAGAGTGCTTTACCGCAGAGCGGATGGGGAATGCCTATGCCACGCTCTATAAGAGCCTGCATAGTCGAATGCCTTCTGGCGCAAGCGAAGGAAAGCCCTAAAGGAAATGTCGATCGCAAGATTGCCGCGCTGACCGTTCGTGATCAGGCGCCGACAGCCTCTGCCTGTGGTTTCTTCGCCGGCATCAACAAGCGTTCCCCTCTCAAGCGCATGCCGCACCAGCAAGCGAAAGCGGAGCTTGTCAGCGCAAGGCTTTCGCCGATCGCAAGGCGGTTGTTAGAGTTGCTGAGCAGCGTCAGCGCAAAGAAGAACAGGCAGACGGCATAGGCATGCCAGGCAGTGCGCGGTATGAGGCCGGCTTTACGGGCACGCCAGACGTTGACGATGAGCGCGGCGAGAATGAGCGCCATGACAAGGCCGCCGAACAGGCCGTGGCGCACCAGCATTTCGAGATAGCCGTCGTGCAGCAGCGTATATTGGACGTCGGCATAGCGCGTATGCTTCCAGCGCTCCACCCATTCGCCGCCCCATCCGAAGATGGGCGCGGAGGAGAACAGTTCCCAGCCATTCGACCAGAGCTGGAGCCGGGCGTCCATGGAAAAGGGCGTGGTATCGGAAGTGATCGTGCTTGACACGGCATCACTGAGATCGCGGCTTTTGGTGATGTTGTCGATCATCTCGATGGTGGAAGAGACGGTCGGGCCAGCGGTCTTTTCAATATTGTGCCGCACTGCATAGGCGCCGCCCAGCAGAAGCACCGCGGCGCAGGCGACGACGATAAGGCCGGTTTTCAAGCGCAGATAGGTCAAGGTCACCAGCCCCAGCACTGGCAGCGTGGCGGCGAGCGCCAGCCAGACGCCTTTCGATTTTGCGCCGTAGATGGCGATCAGACAGAGAATGGCAATCAATGGCGAGACGATATAGGCGAAGCGGGCAATCGACCGATCGCTGGATTTGTCCGTCAGATAGTGCAGCAGCCAGAAAGCGGTGAAGATCAGGATCATCCCGCAGGCGACCGCTCCGTGAATCTGGTTATTCATGATCAGCGGGCGCACCGTTTCGCCGGCAAAGACGTCGCGGAAATGCTGCGTGGCGATCAACATGATCAGCGCGAAGGCGAAAACTGCGGCGACGATTTTTTCCAGCACCGGTTCGTAGAGCAAAAAGGCGACGCCGAGGATCGGAAAGAAGAAGGGATAGGCATAGAGCCAATCGGATGCCCCGATCGAATGCTCCGGCGTCATCAGGAAGATGGCGACGAAGCGGACAAGAACGTAGGTGCCCCAGCCCATGCAGAGCCAACCGAGCCAGTCGGTACGCGGGCGTACCGGCGCCTTCCGGTAATAGTGCAGGGCTATGAGGGCAAGGAAGGGCGCGACATAACGGTAGGCGGCGCTTTCGACGAAGAGCGGCGATACGACCACGAGCCACAGGAGGCTACCAAAGATGATCAGGCGCTGCGGCAGGACGACAGGCACGAGTTCGCCGGCGTTGTTTCCAGGCGCAAGATCGATGGGTGGTTTATTCGTCTGCAACTGAGCCAATATTGCGTCCGCCCTTCTTCGTATTTCAGCCAGCAGGTGTCCGTTGGCAGTAAGGTCGCAAGCCGGCAGGAATACGGCATTTTGGTGGCGGGCAATTCATGTGGTCTGTTTATGATATCAAAATCTTATGATATCGCCGCCCTGCTAATGCGTTACGCCGTCGCTGCGCACAACTTTCAACACCGTCAGAACGATGATCTTGAGGTCGAAGAGAAACGAGCGCCGGCGTAGATAGTCTTCGTCCAACGCCACTTTCTGCGGGATCGGCAGCTCATCGCGGCCGTTGACTTGCGCCCAGCCGGTCAGGCCCGGCGGCAGTGCGTCGACGCCGCGCTCGGTGCGCAGCGCAATCAGATCATGCTGGTTGAAGAGGGCCGGGCGAGGGCCGACGATGCTCATCTCGCCCTTCAGGATGCACCAGAGCTGCGGCAGCTCATCCAGGCTGGATTTGCGCAGGAAGGAACCGATCGGGGTCAGATAGGCGTTGGCGTCCTTCAGGAGATGGGTCGCGACCGCCGGCGTGTCGGTCCGCATGCTACGAAATTTCGGCATGCGGAAAATCCTGTTTCCACGGCCGACACGGTCCGACCAGTAGAGAACGGGGCCGGGGGAGGTCAGCCGCACGGCGACGGCGACGATCAGGATCGGGATGGAAAAGACCACGGTTGCGCCGAGGGCGGCAAGGAAGTCGAAAAGGCGCTTGGCGATCGTATAGGGCATCGTTTCTAGTGGTTCTGCCGGGCTCGTGTGTGGTTGAGCCGATGACGGCTTTGTGCGGAGTGCATCTCACATCATGGACTTGTTCACAATCGCCCTATCCATGAATTTTGCCGGGCTTGTTCCCGGTGGAGGGAATGTGCAAAGCATGGCGGCAACGAAAACCGGGTAGAACAAGGGTGGCAGACGCATGATCCTGGTCACAGGCGCGACGGGTTTTGTCGGGCAGGCGCTTTGCGCCGAGCTTTCGCGGCGACATTTGGCTTATCGACCGATCAGCCGTGCGCCGAAGCCGGGCTTCTTCGCCATAGGTAACATCAATGACGGGACGGATTGGGCTGGCGCGCTCGCAGGCGTCGAAACGGTCGTGCATCTGGCGGCGCGGGTCCATGTCATGAATAACACCTCCGCCGATCCGCTTGCCGCCTTTCGCGCCGCCAATGTCGACGCCGCGGTCAATCTGGCGAGGCAGGCGGCGAAGGCCGGTGTGAAGCGCTTCATTTTCTTAAGCTCGATCAAGGTCAATGGCGAGGCGACCGAACTCGGCAAGCCGTTTACCGCGTCGGATAAGCCGCATCCGGAGGACCCCTATGGGCAGTCGAAGCGGGAGGCGGAGGCGGCGCTCCTGACCATAGGCAAGGAAACGGGCATGGATGTCGTGATCATCCGCCCGCCTCTTGTCTATGGCCCCGGGGTAAAGGCGAATTTCGCGAGTTTGATGAAATGGGCCAGGCGGCCGCTTCCTTGGCCTTTCGGTCTGGTCGCCAACCGGAGATCCCTAGTTTTCGTCGGCAATCTCGTCGATTTCATTCTGCTCTGCGTGCGCCATCCCGATGCGGGAAATCGCGTGTTTCTGATCAGCGATGGCGCGGATCTTTCCATCGGCGAATTGATCGGCAAGCTCTCTTCGGCAATGGGGCGCAGAGCGCTGCTGCTGCCTGTACCGCCGCGCCTTTTGGAAGGACTCGCGGCGCTGCTTGGCCGTCGTGCGGCGGCGCAACGTCTCTTTGGGTCGCTGCAGGTCGATATCGGCGAGACGACGACGATCACCGGCTGGTCGCCGCCTTTTTCGGTCGAAGACGGTCTGCGGCTGACGGTTGCGGCATCCGTGCAGGATCGCTGATCGTCCCTCACAGGCTCCAGACAGCATGCCCCTTGAGTAGCGGGTTGCTCTGCTCCAGCGCGGCCTTCACGTCGACCACCACGCCGTTCTCGCCGAGCAGATCAAGGATCTGCGCGGCCCCGTCGGTCAGGTAAGACTTGTGCGGTACGGCAAGGACGAGGGCGTCGAGCTCGCCGAAATCTTCGAGCGCCGCCAGCCGCACGCCGTATTCCTCTTCCGCCTCGTGATGGCTGGCCATGGGGTCGTGCACCAGCGGTTCGAGGCCGAATTGATGCAGTTCGCGGATGATGTCGGGCACGCGGCTGTTGCGCAGGTCGGGGACGTTTTCCTTGAAGGTCAGGCCGAAGATGCCGATCCGGGCGCCGTTGATCGGCTTTTGCGCCGCTACCAGCATCTTGATGAGTTTCTGGGCGATGAAGGCGCCCATGCCGTCATTGATGCGGCGGCCGGAGAGGATGACTTCGGGGTGGTAGCCAAGCTCCTCGGCCTTGGCGGTAAGATAATAGGGGTCGACGCCGATGCAGTGGCCACCGACCAGACCGGGCGTGAAGGGCAGGAAATTCCATTTCGTCCGGGCCGCTTTCAGCACGTCGGCGGTGCGGATATCCATCTTCTCGAAGATGATCGACAGCTCGTTCATCAAGGCGATGTTAAGGTCGCGCTGGGTGTTTTCGATCACCTTGGCGGCCTCGGCCACCTTGATGCTGGGCGCGCGATGAATACCGGCCTGGACCACCGCACCATAGACGGCGGCGATCCTCTCCAGCGTCTCCTCGTCGTCGCCGGCGACGACCTTCACGATGCGTTCGAACGTGTGTTCCTTATCGCCGGGGTTGATCCGCTCGGGCGAATAGCCGACGTGAAAATCCTCGCCCTGGCGCAGGCCGGAGACGTCGGCGAGCACGGGGCCGCAGACCTCTTCCGTCACGCCGGGATAGACCGTCGATTCATAGACGACGATGCCGCCCCTCTTCAAAGCCTGACCGACGGTGCGCGAGGCTGATATCATCGGCCTCAGATCCGGCTGGCGGTTTCTATCGATTGGCGTTGGAACCGCGACGATGAAGATGTCGCGGTCTTGCAGGTCGTGAATGTCGCTGCTGATGCGGAGCCCGCTTTCCTTCAGGCGTGCCGGTGAAACCTCGCGGGTATCGTCCTCTCCGGCTTTCAGGGCCTTGATGCGGGAGGTCTTGATATCGAAGCCGACCACGTCTGAAAATTTCTCAGCCAGGGCGATCGCGACAGGCAATCCGACATAACCCAGGCCGATGACGGCAATTTTTTCGCTCAACACAATCCACCTCGAACAATCGGCCTGAATTAGCCCGAATCCAGGCAGCGTGTCAGCGCAAATCTTTGTCAGGAGACGTCAATTCAGGTGCAAGTCAGATCAATGTGACTATCAGGCGGAGGCTTTGCAATAGCCGCATCGGCGGGGGCGTCGTCGCACTCCCACCATCTTTCGAGGCGGCCGAATAAAAAGGAAGCGCGCGGATAGGTGCCGATAAACTGTCCAACCTCGCCGCGGCAGGTCAAAAGGTCGCGGCGCCGCCTATCGAAACCCTTCGCCGCAAGCCCATTTAGTATTCAGAGACATATTTCCCGGGATGCGTCGTTTGCAATGCGGAACAAATATCTTGCCCTTTTATACGCCAGGCGCGCGGAGCTGGAATCCAAACTCGAGCTGCATATAGCACGCTATTGTTTCGGCGAAGGCGAAATCGATGACGGCACAGAGGCGGAGCTTCGGCAACGCATTATGGAAATCTCAGACGAGATCGCCGCGCTGGAAAGCCGAGCATAGCCATTAAGGTTGCCCTTCAAAGCTCCGTCTATTTCTGGTCTTGCAACTGATCTACAGGTCTCTAACTCTACGCGGGGATTCGAGCACGATGCTGCGTGCTTGAGCAGTCGGTCTTTGAGAAGAGGTGATTATGGCAGGCGAAACGGTTCTGGTGGTCGGGGGAGCTGGTTATATCGGCTCGCATACATGCCTGGATCTGGCGAATAAGGGCTTTCAGCCCGTCGTCTACGACAATTTTTCCAACGGTCATCGCGAATTCGTCAAATGGGGTCCGGCGGAAGAGGGCGATATTCGCGACAGGGCGCGGCTCGATGAAGTCCTGGCGAAATACAAGCCGGCCGCCATCCTGCATTTCGCGGCGCTGATCGAGGTCGGCGAATCGGTCAAGGATCCCGTCTCCTTCTATGAGAACAACGTCATCGGCACGCTGACGCTGCTATCGGCGGCGCAGGCAGCCGGCGTCAACGCCTTCGTATTTTCCTCCACCTGCGCGACCTATGGCCTGCCGCAGAGCGTGCCGCTGGATGAGAGCCACCGGCAGGTACCGATCAATCCCTATGGCCGCACCAAATATATCGTCGAGCAGGCGCTTGCCGATTATGATCAATACAAGGGTCTGCGCTCCGTGGTGCTGCGCTATTTCAATGCGGCCGGCGCCGATTTCGACGGGCGCATCGGTGAGTGGCATACGCCGGAGACCCATGCCATCCCGTTGGCGATCGATGCGGCGCTTGGCCGTCGTCAGGGCTTCAAGGTGTTCGGCAGCGACTACGACACGCGCGACGGTACCTGCGTGCGCGACTATATCCACGTCCTCGACCTTGCGGATGCGCATGTCCGGGCGGTGGAATATCTGCTGCGGGGCGGCGAGTCAGTGGCGCTCAATCTCGGCACTGGTACGGGCACGACGGTCAAGGAATTGCTGTCGACGATCGAGACGGTGTCGAACCGGCCTTTCCCCGTCGAATATGTCGGCCGCCGCGAGGGCGATTCGACCACGCTGGTTGCCAATAACGATAAGGCCCGCGATGTTCTCGGCTGGTCGCCGAAATATGATCTCTCGCGTATTATCGAATCCGCCTGGAATTGGCATGCCAAATCCAACCAGCATTGAGCGGCGTGGTTCGGGCAAGCGCCCGAACGTGCTCTTGATATCGGCCGATCAATGGCGGGGCGATTGTCTCTCCGCTGTCGGTCACCCCTGCGTGAAAACGCCCAATATCGATGCTCTGGCGCGTGATGGTGTGTTGTTCCGCCGGCATTTCGCCGGCGCGGCACCCTGCTCGCCGGCGCGGGCGACGCTTTACACCGGCCTTTATCAGATGAACCACCGCGTCTGCCGCAATGGGTCGCCGCTGGATGCCCGTTTCGACAATCTGGCGCTTGCCGCCCGGCGTGCCGGCTACGATCCGACCTTGTTCGGCTATACCGATACGGGGCCCGATCCGCGCGGCATGGACCCGAACGATCCGCATCTAACGACTTATGAGGGCGTGCTTCCCGGATTCAGCGTGCGTCAGCTTCTGCCGGAGCACGAGAAGCAATGGCTCTCCTGGCTGCGCTCGCGTGGCCATCAGGGTGCGACGAGCCGCGATATCCACATTCCCGTCGGCGCAAAGCCCGGTGAGATCTCCAATGCCGCGCCGGCCTATTCGAAGGATGAGACGCAGACGGCTTTTCTCGCCGGCGAATTCATTCGCTGGCTTGGCGAACAGGAGGAGCCCTGGTTCGCCCATGTCTCTTTCCTCAGGCCGCATCCGCCGTTTTCGGTGCCAGAACCCTATAACCGCATGTTTGCCCCGAGCGATGGGCCGGCTTTTGCGCGCGCTGCCGACCGCGAAGTGGAGCAGGCGGTGCACCCCCTTCTCGCCTTCGCCATGCCGCTGATCGGCAAGAGTGGATTCATCCATGGCGGCGAGGGGCCAATGAGCGACTGGACGGCTGAAGATCTGTCGGCAATCCGCGCCACCTATTACGGCATGATTGCCGAAGTGGACGCGCAGCTCGGGCGGATCTGGCGGGCACTGAGGGATGCGGATGCCTGGGACGATACTGTGATCGTGTTCACATCGGACCATGCGGAAATGATGGGCGATCACTGGATGCTCGGCAAGGGCGGCTTTTTCGACGGCAGCTATCATATCCCGCTGGTCATTCGCGATCCGGGGCAGCCTGCCGGCGCAGGCCGGCAGGTGGAGCGCTTCACCAGCGCCGCCGATATTTTCCCGACCCTTTGCGATCGCCTGAGCCTCACGCCCGACAATCATCTGGACGGCGAAACGCTTCTGCCCTTTGTCGAGGGTGCGGAGCCGGAGGACTGGCGTGACGCGGCTTTCTGGGAGTTCGATTTCCGCGATATCGCCAAGGGCGAGGCGGAACGGCATTTCGGCCTGAGGTCGAATGCGTGCAATCTCGCTGTCATCCGGGACGAACGATTCAAATACGTCCACTTCGCCGGACTGCCGCCCTTGTTGTTCGATTTGGCGAATGATCCGATGGAGCTCACCAATCTCGCCGACAACCCGAATTATGTCGCGACCCGGCTTGCCTATGCCGAAAAGATGCTGTCGCTCAGGGCGCGGCACCTCGATCAGACGCTCGCCTATACCGAACTGACGGAAAAAGGGCCGGTCTCGCGCCGGCCCTGATCAGATTTACATAGCAGGCTATCAGGAAAACGAGCCGAGATAGGTCATCTTGCCGACCGGGAGCCCGCGGCTGCGCAGAATGTCGTGCGCGGTCGTGACGTGGAAGAAGAAGTTCGGCAGGGCAAAGCTTGCGAGATAGTTCTCGCCGCTGAACACGATCTTGTTACCGCCGGGCGTAATCGTCACCTCCCGGTTTTCGCTGCCTTCCATCGTCTCCGGCGTCACTGTCGCCAGGAAATCCTCCGTCTTCTTCAGGCGTTCGCGCAGCTCGGCAATGGTGGTCTCGTTGTCCTCGAAGCGCGGCGCGTCGATGCCGGTCAGCCGGACGATCGCGAGCTTGGCGCTGTCGGTGGCGCGCTGAAACTGGCCGGAGAGCGGCAGCATGTCGTCAATGAGGCGTGCGCCGACAAGGTCGTTCGGATCGGTGCCGTTTTCCGCCGCATAAGCCTCGATCTTGTCGAGATAGGTCGAAAGATTTGCGAGGCCGCGTTGAAAGACGGGGACCGAGAAGCGGTACATCGAGGGCATGTTGGTTCTCCATGGTCGGCCGGTGAAGTGGTTTCGGCCTGATATCAGCGGAATTTTACGTCATGCAGAATGTCAATGGAATGTGTGTTCCATCGGATTGGACGGCTCACATGTAAGCTCGATCCTCGTCTTTTACAGCCCTTTTCGACCGAAAATTACCGGCTGCGCTTCAATCGCCAGTTCCGTGATCGCAGCTACAAAATAGTGTTGACGTTCTTACCGAAAAATGGAATAAATATTCCGCAGATGGAATTTTACGGTTTGTTTGTTCCGTTTTTTGGGTTGCCGTTAGGGAGATGGCAGCTCATATTTGATGGCCCTACGGTGGAGACCGGGGGGCTCCGGCGTTAAGGAGGGGTGTAGCCGGACACCGTAGTTGGAGGAAAAATCATGAGAAAACTCATTCTGGGCTCCGCGATGGCACTTATGCTGTCGACTGCGGCCCATGCCCAGACCATCGGTGTGTCGATGGCGCTGTTCGACGACAACTTCCTGACCGTTCTGCGCAACGGCATGCAGGACTATGCCAAGACCATGAAGGGCGTAACGCTGCAGGTCGAAGACGCTCAGAACGATATCGCCAAGCAGCAGAGCCAGATCCAGAACTTCATCGCCAGCCACGTCGACGCCATTATCGTCAATCCCGTCGATACGGATGCCACGGCCGCCATGTCGAAGCTGGCGGCGGATGCAAAAATTCCGTTGATCTACGTCAATCGCGAACCGGCAAACGTCGACAGCCTGCCGGACAAGCAGGCCTTCGTTGCTTCCAACGAGCAGGAATCCGGCACCTTGGAAACCAAGGAAGTATGCCGTCTGCTGAAGGGCAAGGGCAAGGCCGTCGTCATGATGGGCGAACTGTCGAACCAGGCAGCCCGCATGCGCACCAAGGACGTGCATGACGTTCTCGCCACCGATGAATGCAAGGGCATCCAGATCGTTCAGGAACAGACCGCCAACTGGCAGCGCACCCAGGGCGCCGACCTGATGACCAACTGGCTCTCCAGCGGTTTGGAATTCGATGCCGTCATCTCCAACAATGACGAAATGGCGATCGGTGCCATTCAGGCGCTGAAGGCAGCCGGAAAGTCGATGGATAAGGTCGTCATCGGCGGTGTCGACGCGACGCAGGATGCCTTGGCAGCCATGCAGGCAGGCGACCTCGACGTCACCGTTTTCCAGGACGCCGCCGGTCAGGGCAAGGGGGCGGTGGATGCTGCTCTGAAGCTTGCCAAGGGTGATAAGGTCGACAAGAAGGTCTATATTCCCTTCCAGCTCGTGACGCCTGCGAACGTCAAGGACTTCGTCAAGAAGAACTAACAGCGCTGTTAGCGACGGATGCGGGCGTTACAGCCCGCATCCCCAAATTCCGACAGCTCCCGGGAGGGAAAAGATGGTTGTGAGCCCATCCACCATGGCTGCGGTGCGCGCCAGCGGCGCGGTCCCCAATGCCACCTATCTGCTGAGTGCCGAAGGTATCCGCAAGGAATTTCCGGGTGTGCTGGCCCTCGATGATGTTTCCTTCCGTCTGAAGCGCGGCACCGTGCATGCGCTGATGGGCGAAAACGGCGCCGGCAAGTCGACGCTGATGAAGATTCTGGCCGGCATCTATATACCGGATCAGGGCGAAGTGCGCCTGAAGGGCGTCGAGATCCGCCTGAAATCGCCGCTGGATGCGCTGGAGAACGGCATCGCAATGATCCATCAGGAGTTGAACCTGATGCCGTTCATGACCGTCGCCGAGAATATCTGGATCCGTCGCGAGCCCAAGAACCGCCTCGGCTTCGTCGATCATGCGGAGATGAACCGGAAGACCGAGGAACTCTTTCAACGGCTGAACATCACCATCGATCCGGAAATTCAGGTGCGGGATCTTTCGGTCGCCAACCGCCAGATGGTCGAAATCGCCAAAGCGGTCTCCTATAATTCCGACGTGCTGATCATGGACGAGCCGACCTCGGCGCTGACGGAACGCGAGGTGGCGCATCTCTTCGAGATCATCCGCGATCTGCGCGAGCAGGGCATCGGCATCGTCTACATTACCCACAAGATGAACGAGCTGTTCGAGATCGCCGATGAATTCTCGGTGTTCCGCGACGGAAAATACATCGGCACGCACTTGTCCACCGATGTCACCCGCGACGACATCATCCGCATGATGGTCGGCCGCGAAATCACCCAGATGTTCCCGAAAGAGGAGGTGCCGATCGGCGATACGGTCCTTTCCGTCAAGGGGCTCACTCTGGACGGCGTCTTCTCGGATGTTTCCTTCGATGTGAAGGCCGGTGAAATCCTCGGGGTCGCTGGTCTCGTCGGCTCCGGCCGTTCGAATGTCGCCGAGACGCTGTTCGGCGTGACTCCGGCCTCGTCCGGAACGATCGAGCTTTTCGGCAAGAAGGCCGATATCTCCTCGCCAGCGGTGGCGATCCGGCACGGCATGGCGTTCCTGACGGAAGATCGGAAGGATACCGGCTGTCTGCTGATCCTCAGCGTCCTTGAGAACATGCAGGTCGCCGTGCTGCACGACAAGTTCGTGCGGGCCGGTTTCGTGCAGGAGGGCTCGATCGAGGAGACTTGCGAAGATATGGCGCGCAAGCTGCGCGTGAAGACACCGAATCTCGACGAGCGTGTCGAAAATCTATCCGGCGGCAATCAGCAGAAAGTGCTGATCGGCCGTTGGTTGCTCACCAATCCGCGTATTCTGATTCTGGACGAGCCAACGCGTGGCATCGATGTCGGCGCCAAGGCGGAAATACACCGCCTGGTCACGGAAATGGCGCGCGATGGCGTCGCCATCATCATGATCTCCTCGGAGATGCCCGAAGTGCTCGGCATGAGCGACCGCATCATGGTGATGCATGAGGGACGGGTGACCGGTTTTCTCGATCGTGCGGATGCAACCCAAGTCAAGGTGATGGAGCTGGCGGCGCAATGATCGGGCCGGCCGTCGCAAAGGAGGATTGAACCATGGTTAGCAAAGTTGCAGAGGCGACCGTACCGTCAGTGACGCGTCCCAGGCGCCGCCGCGTGCCGCCGGAACTCGGCATCTTCCTCGTGCTGATCGGCATTGCGCTCGTCTGCGAAATCCTCGGCTGGATTTTCGTCGGCCAGAGCTTCTTGCTCAACGTGCAGCGCCTGAAGATCATGATCCTGCAGGTTTCCGTCATCGGCATCATCGCGGTCGGGGTGACCCAGGTCATCATCACCGGCGGCATCGACCTTTCGTCGGGCTCCGTCGTCGGGTTGACTGCCATGGTGGCGGCGAGCTTCGCACAATCCTCGACCTGGGCGCGGGCGCTTTATCCAGCGCTGACCGACATGCCTTTCTTCGTTCCGATCGGCGTCGGCCTGCTGATTGGCCTTGTCGCCGGTTATGTCAACGGCCAGCTCATCACGAAAACCAAGATTCCGCCGTTCATCGCAACGCTCGGCATGATGGTTTCCGCCCGCGGCCTTTCGAAATTATATACGAAGGGGCAACCGGTCTCCGGCCTCACCGATCAGTTCAATTTCATCGGTACCGGTATCTGGCCCGTCATCGTCTTCCTGCTCGTCGCATTGGTCTTCCATGTCGTGCTGCGCTACACGCGCTACGGCAAATTCACCTATGCGATCGGCGCCAATGTGCAGGCGGCGCGCGTTTCGGGCATCAATGTCGAGGCGCATCTGGTCAAGGTCTACGCGATTGCCGGTCTGCTCGCCGGTCTTGCCGGCATCATCACCGCCGCCCGCGTCCAGACGGCCCAGGCCGGCATGGGCGTGACATATGAGCTGGATGCGATTGCCGCCGCCGTCATCGGCGGTACCTCGCTCACCGGCGGCGTCGGACGCATCACCGGCACGATCATCGGTACCGTCATTCTCGGTGTGATGATCTCGGGCTTTACCTTCCTGAACGTCGACGCCTACTACCAGGAGATAGCCAAGGGCATCATCATCGTCGCTGCTGTCGCAATCGACGTCTACCGTCAGAAAAAGCGGGCCAAACACTGAAACGGCCGGGTTTCATCTGATATCTCGAGGCGGGGGTTTTGCTCCCGCCTTTTTCGTGCGCTGCGGCATTCTATGCTAATGAAGATTTTTTTTATTTAGCTATGGCGAATCCCGCCATCTTTTCTATTCTGGCCGCTTTCCCGTTGCTCCTCGGAGCACACTATCCAGGATAGACAATGCAATCCGTATTTGATGGCCATAACGACGTTCTGCTGAGACTCTGGAATCATGCCCGCGAAGGAGCCGATCCGGTCGCTGAATTCAGAGATGGGGTATCGACCGGCCATATCGATGCGCCCCGTGCCAAAGCGGGCGGGCTGGCCGGTGGCCTCTGCGCCATCTATATCCCCTCTGGAAATCTCGTCTTCGCCGATCCCGACCGCAGCG
Organism: Rhizobium sp. CB3090; assembly: GCF_029714285.1. Taxonomy (NCBI): domain Bacteria; kingdom Pseudomonadati; phylum Pseudomonadota; class Alphaproteobacteria; order Hyphomicrobiales; family Rhizobiaceae; genus Rhizobium; species Rhizobium sp. CB3090. Next base: position 3,370,534 of record NZ_CP121662.1, on the reverse strand, counting down.
GCCATTATGCGACGCCGCTCTCGCCGCCGCTGGAACGGGGGCCGTCGCTCGATATCGCGCTCGAAATGGCGGCGATCGCCCTCAAGCTCGATCGCGCCGGCGCCTGGAAGCTTTGCCGCTCAACCGCGGAAATCCGCGACTGCATGGAAAAGGGCGTCTTCGCTGCAGTGATGCACATGGAAGGCTGCGAGGCCATCGACGCCGACCTCGTCGCGCTCGAAACCTTCTATGCGGCCGGCCTGCGCTCGCTCGGCCCCGTCTGGAGCCGTAACAATGTCTTTGCCCATGGCGTACCCTTTGCCTATCCGAGGTCGCCGGATACCGGGCCGGGCCTGACGGATGCGGGTTTTGCGCTTGTGCGCGAATGCAACCGGCTCGGCATCGTCATCGACCTTGCCCATATCACCGAGAAAGGCTTCTGGGATGTCGCGAAGACATCGGACCAGCCGCTGGTCGCCAGCCATTCCAATGCGCATACGCTGACCCCCGTCGCTCGCAATCTGACCGACAGACAACTCGACGCCATCAAGGAAAGCCATGGTATCGTCGGCCTGAACTATGCGACGGCCATGCTGCGCGAGGACGGCCGCTCGGATGCCAATACGCCGATGGAGGCGATGGTCCGCCATGTCGATCACCTCGTCAGCCGCGTCGGCATCGATTGCGTCGGTCTCGGATCGGACTTCGACGGGGCGACGATTCCGCAGGAGATCGGGGATGCTGCGGGCAATCAAAAGCTGATTGCTGCCCTCAGGAACGTTGGTTATGCTGAAGCCGATCTTGTGAAACTATGCAGGGAGAATTGGCTTCGTATCCTGGCATCTGCTTGGGGAGAGAGCAGCGGGCAGCGTATGTGATTCATGGTGATAAAGCTAAAATAGGGAACGAAAACATGATGATGACCAAGATGAACCGCAACTTCCGCGCCCTTTCGGCCGGTGCGGCTCTCGCACTTTTGACGATGGCCGCGCCGAGTGCCTTCGCCGCAACGCCGAAGGACACGCTGGTCGAAGGTTTCGCCTTCGACGACATTCTCAGTATGGACCCGGCCGAAGCCTACGAACTCTCCGCTGCCGAAGTCACCGGCAACAGCTACAGCCTGCTCGTTCGCCTCGACATCAACGACACCTCCAAGATCCAGGGTGATCTTGCCGAGAGCTGGTCGGTTTCGGACGATCACCTGACCTATACGTTCAAGCTGAAGCCTGGCCTCAAATTCGCTTCGGGCAATCCGATCACCGCCGATGACGTCGCCTGGTCCTTCGAGCGCGTCGTCAAGCTCGACAAGAGCCCGGCCTTCATCCTCACTCAGTTCGGCCTGACCGGCGACAATGTCACGGAAAAGGCGAAGGCGACCGATCCGAGCACCTTTACCTTCACCGTCGACAAACCCTATGCGCCGAGCTTCGTGCTGAACTGCCTGACGGCGACTGTCGCGGAAGTGGTCGACAAGAAGCTGGTTCTGCAGCACGTCAAGCCGGTGACACCCTCGGCCAATAACAAATACGACAACGATTTCGGCAATGGCTGGCTGAAGACCGGTTATGCCGGGTCCGGCCCGTTCAAGCTGCGCGAATGGCGCGCCAACGAAGCCGTCGTTCTGGAGCGCAACGACAATTACTACGGCGAAAAGCCAAAGCTTGCGCGCGTCATCTACCGCTTCATGAAGGAAAGCTCGGCACAGCGACTGGCGCTGGAAAATGGCGACATCGACGTTGCCCGCAACCTGTCGCCGACCGACCTGGCCGCCGTCGAGAAGAACCCGCAGCTTGCTTCGACCAGCACGCCGAAAGGCACGATCTATTACATCAGCCTCAACCAGAAGAATGCCAACCTCGCCAAGCCGGAAGTGCAGCAGGCGTTCAAATACCTGGTCGATTACGATGCCATCAGCAAGACGCTGATCAAGGGCATCGGCGAAATCCACCAGACCTTCGAACCGAAGGGCATGCTTGGCGCGCTGGATGAAAATCCGTTCAAGCTCGATGTCGCCAAGGCGAAGGAACTGCTTGCCAAGGCCGGGCTGCCCAACGGTTTCTCGGTCACCATGGACGTGCGCAGCATCGAGCCTGATACGGGCGTTGCCACTTCGATCCAGCAGACGCTTGGCCAGGCGGGCATCAAGGTCGAGATCATCCCGGGCGATGGCAAGCAAAAACTCACCAAATATCGTGCCCGTAACCACGACATCTATTTTGGCAACTGGGGTGCCGACTATTGGGACCCCCATTCCAATGCCGATACGTTCACGAACAATCCTGACAACTCCGATGCAGGCACCAACAAGACGCTTGCCTGGCGCAACGACTGGACGACGCCTGAACTCGACAAGGAAACCAAGGCCGCCCTGTTCGAGGTCGACGCTGCGAAGCGCGGCGCCATGTATCAGGATATCCAGAAAAAGTACCTGGATGCCAGCCCCTTCGTCTTCCTCTTCCAGCAGACGGAAGTCGCCGGCTATCGCAAGGATGTGAAGGACTTCAAGCTCGGCCCGAGCTTCGACACCAACTTCGTCTGGCCGGTGTCGAAATGATGGTCCGGTAGGACTGGTTCTTTGAGCACTGTCGAACGGAAAATGGAGGTGCGGCCCAAGAAGGGCCGTGCCGCGCCCATTGCGATGGGCGTCTTGCGCTTCCTGGTCGTCGCGGTCACGACCTATCTCGGCCTTCTCGCCGTCACCTTCTTTATCGGGCGCGTCATCCCGATCGATCCGGTGCTGGCGATTGCCGGCGACCATGCGCCTGCGCAGGTGCTGGAGCGGCTGCGCCGCGAAATGCATCTCGATCAGCCGCTCTATCTGCAGTTCTATTATTATCTGCTGAGTGCCCTGACCGGCGATTTCGGAACTTCCGTGCTGACGACCAACCCGGTGATGGACGATATCCGGCGCGTCTTTCCGGCGACGATGGAGCTTGCGACCGTCGGCACGATCATCGGTGCGGTTTTCGGCGTTCCCTTCGGCGTGCTCGCCGCCGTGCGCCGCAACAGTTTCATCGACCAGGTCGTGCGCGTCATCGGTCTCGTCGGCTATTCGGTGCCGGTGTTCTGGCTGGCGATGGTCTCTCTCCTCATCTTCTATGCCAAGCTGGGCTGGGTGGCCTACCCCGGCCGCATCGACATCGCCTTCGAATATACATTCACGCCGATCACCGGCTTCTATCTGCTCGACAGTGCGATGCAGGGGCAATGGGATGTGTTCTGGGATGCATTCCGCCACATCATTCTGCCGGCCTCGCTGCTCGGCTATTTCTCGCTTGCCTACATCAGCCGCATGACACGCAGTTTCATGCTGAATGAGCTGGGTCAGGAATATATCGTCGCCGCCCGCGCCAAGGGACTTTCGGAAACCCGGGTGATCTGGGGCCACGCGCTGCGCAGCGCCGTCGTGCCGCTGATCACGGTGATCGCGCTCTCCTATGCCGGGTTGCTGGAAGGCTCGGTACTGACCGAGATCGTCTTCTCCTGGCCGGGCATCGGTTTCTATATCACCAGCTCGCTGCAGAACGCCGATATGAACGCCGTGCTTGGCGGCACTGTCGTCGTCGGTACTGTTTTCATCGGGATCAACCTGCTCTCCGACCTGCTCTACCGCACTCTCGATCCAAGGACGCGACGTAAATGACGGCTGGGACTGGGACCACGCAACTTTCCTGGCGTGATTGGCTGCTGTCGGATCGGCCGCAGTCGCGCCGACAAGCGAGCCTTGGTCGCGCCTATGTCATGTGGCGGCAATTTTCCGCCAATCGGCTGGCCGTCGCCGGATTGCTGATCATCATCGCCCTGATGCTAGTCGCAGCCCTCGCCGATGTCATCGCGCCCTACCCGCCAACGATCGGCGACCTGACCAACGCCTACCTGAAACCGCCAGGCTCGGGGGGCTATCTTCTCGGCACAGACAATCTCGGACGCGATATACTGTCCCGCCTGATCTACGGGTCGCGATGGACCCTCTACATCGTTGTGCTCGTCGCGATCATCTCGGCGCCGCTTGGGCTGTTTGTTGGGATGATAGCTGGCTATGCAGGTGGCTGGATCGATACTGTGCTGATGCGCATCACCGATATTTTCCTCGCCTTTCCGAAGCTGGTGCTGGCGCTCGCTTTTGCAGGCGCTCTCGGCCCCGGTATCGAAAACGCCATCATCGCCATCGCCATTACATCCTGGCCACCCTATGCGCGCTTGGCTCGGGCCGAGACGATGACCGTGCGGCGCTCGGACTATATCGCCGCCGTGCAGCTCATGGGCGCATCGCCAATGCGCATCGTCTTCCGCCACATCATGCCGCTTTGCATCTCCTCTGTGATCGTGCGCGTCACACTCGACATGGCCGGCGTCATCTTGACCGCGGCGGGTCTCGGTTTCCTTGGCCTTGGCGCGCAGCCGCCCCTGCCGGAATGGGGGGCGATGATCGCCACCGGGTTCAAATATTATCTTGATCAATGGTGGGTCGCAGCCATGCCTGGCATCGCCATCCTGATCGTCAGCCTGGGCTTCAACCTGCTCGGCGACGGGCTGCGCGATGCACTCGATCCGAAGGAGAGCGGCCAATGACTGCACTGTTGACGGTCGAGAACCTCAGGGTTCGCTATCCGACCCGCACCGGCATGATCGAGGCCGTACGAGGCGTGTCCTTCACGCTTGGCCGCGAGCGGCTGGGCATCGTCGGGGAGAGCGGTTCCGGCAAATCGCAGACCGGCCGCGCCATCATGGGGCTGACACCGCCCCATGGCATCGTCACCGCCGACAGGCTGAATTTCAGCGGCATCGACCTGCTGTCGGCCTCTGCCAGGGAGCGCCGGTCTTTGCGCGGCAAGCGCATCGCCATGGTGCTGCAGGACCCGAAATATTCGCTCGACCCGGTGATGACCATCGGCAAGCAGATAACCGAGACCTTGCGCACGCATGAGAAGGTCAGCAAGGCGGAGGCGCGAGACCGTGCACTCGCCATGCTGGAAGCCGTGCAGATACGCGATCCCAAACGCGTCTACGACCTGCATCCGCATGAAGTCTCCGGCGGCATGGGCCAGCGCGCGATGATCGCGATGATGCTGATTGCCGGGCCGGAACTGCTGATCGCCGACGAGCCGACCTCTGCGCTCGATGTTACAGTCCAGCTCGATGTGCTGAAAATCATGGACAGGCTGGTATCGGAACGCGGCATGGGGCTGATTTTCGTGTCGCACGATCTGAGGTTGGTGTCCTCCTTCTGCGACCGGGTGATCGTCATGTATGCCGGCAAGATCGTCGAGGAACTGAAGGCTTCCGATCTCAACAATGCGCAGCATCCCTATACGCGTGGCTTGCTGAATTGCATGCCTGTGATCGGTGAGGACCGCCATCCGCTCCCGGTCCTCGACCGCAAGCCGGAGTGGGCGGCATGACGGCAGCGCTTGCAGTCGACGGCCTCAGCGTCGTCTATGACGATTACTATGCTCTCGATGCGGTCAGCATCGGCGTGGACAAGGGCGAATCCTTCGGTCTTGTCGGCGAGTCCGGTTCCGGCAAGTCGACCTTGTTGCGCGCCGTCGCCGGTCTTGCGCCCGTCAGCGGCGGTGTGATCCGCATCGACGGTGAGGCGCTGAAGGGTTCGAAACGCACCAAGGCGTTCTACCGCCAGGTCCAGATGGTGTTTCAAGACCCCTACGGTTCGCTGCACCCGCGTCAGACCATCGACCGGCTGCTGCTGGAGCCTCTGGCGATCCACGGTATCGGCGACAGCGAGACGCGCATCACTCGGGCGCTTGACGAGGTTGGGCTCGGCTCCGGTTTCCGGTTCCGCTATCCGCACCAATTGTCGGGCGGTCAGCGCCAGCGCGTCGCGATCGCCCGCGCCTTGATCGTCGAGCCGTCGATCCTGTTGCTCGACGAGCCGACCTCGGCGCTGGACGCTTCCGTGCAGGCGGAAGTGCTCAATCTGCTGGAGCAGGTGCGCCGAGATCGCCACCTGACATTCGTCATGGTCAGCCACGATCTCGGCGTCGTCACCCATATGTGCGAACGCCTGGTGGTGATGCAGAACGGCGCCGTCGTCGAGCGGCTGAGCGCAAAAGATTTGGCGGCCGGCGATGTCAAGCAGGACTACACCCACAACCTGATGATTGCCAGCAAGGGTTTTGTCCGTGCCTAACTGCTTATAATCATTATGCCTTCTCCGCCAATTTAGTTAAGTAGTACTTAAAAGACGACCAATCGTATAGACTATTGACTCGTGCCGCAATTCTGTCATGATCCCGTTAATGGCGGTTAACTTTCGTGATCCCTGGTTCGGGTCATACGAGTGGAGGTAGGCATGTTTTTCATGGGTGGCATGACCATGGGTTACCTTCATCCGCCAGTGCCGGCGAAAGAGGAGGACGCGTTGGCCGTCACTCTGCCGGAAGAAAAGAACCGCCGTCAGATCGATCCGGCCGAAACTAGGGTTCCCGAAGCAAACGCCGTAGAGCGCACCTTGATCTGGGTTCGCCGCATTCTCTGCTGATTTCGGCCTTGCTGATCTTTCGAGCCCGACCATCGTTCAAGGGTTATTTTTTCCTTCGTTGGCCTCTGGACGAAAATTCATCTCTACCTAATTGATAGGGATTGTATGAATGTCGGACGTGAACTCGCCCGCAAAACATCGAAAAAACGAACGGAGGCAACACATGGCGAATTTGGGTATGTCGAATACGCATGTGAATCAGTTCGACGGTTCTAAGCGTGTCGCAACGACGCGGAACAAGATTCAGACTGCGATCCACGTTGCGCTGTTTTCGGCGGCGTTTATCTTTGTCGCTGCTATCGTCTGCGGCATCGTTATCTAAGCGTGCCGCAAGAATGATATGACCGGCATTGATCGGTCATATCTCGCGCGCGTTGCGGCGTACTTATGGAACGATGGTCATCCCGCTGTCTGCTGACGGCTACCATCACATTCCCTTTTGTTCCAAGTTGAAACCTTCCCTTACGGCAACTCTTCTTTCCCGGCGCTATCAAAACTTTGCCGGGCAAAGAAAATTTCCTGTGCCCAATAGAATGCGCGTCATGAAAACAGTAAGCTCCGCCAAAACACAAAGTAGAGCGGGGCGGACGTATGACCAAGGCGGAGGCTGGGCGCAGCAGCAGACGGAATGGTGCTCTCAACGCGAGGGCGGTCCTCAATCAGGATTCGCATACCGTACGCGACGCCAAGGAGAATAATCTCGAATTGGCGATCGGCCACGAGGTTCGCGCCTTTCGCAAGAAGCTCGGCATCACCGGTGCCGACCTCGCCTCAGCCACCGGCATATCGCTCGGCATGCTCTCAAAGATCGAAAACGGCAACACGTCACCGTCTCTCACCACATTGCAGGCTTTGGCACGGGCGCTCGGCGTCCCCGTCACGTCGTTTTTCCGGCGTTTCGAGGAAAAACGCAACGCCGTCTTCGTCCGGGCCGGCGAGGGCTTGGAGATGGAACGGCGAGGCACGCGTGCCGGTCACCAGTATAATCTGCTCGGTCACATAGCCAACGGGTCTAGCGGACTGCAGGTCGAGCCCTATCTCATCACGCTGACAGCCGATTCCGATGTTTTTCCAGCGTTTCAACATGAAGGGCTGGAATTGATCTATATGCTGGAAGGGGAGGTCGAATACCGTCATGCCGACAAGCTCTATGCGATGCGGCCCGGCGACAGCCTGTTCTTCGACGCCGACGCGCCACATGGTCCGGAAGTGCTCACGAGCCTGCCGATCCGCTTTCTGTCGATCATTTCCTACCCGGAGAAAAACGGCTCTTGAGAGGAATTTGCGAATCTTTTGAGGGAGTTCAGTTTAAGTTCATCTTCCGCGGGATATGGAGGGCTCAACCTACCAAGCCTGCTGAATTTGCGGTCGCAAGAAATCAGCCTAAGGAGAATGCCTCATGACCTTGATCGATTGTCTTTGACACGTGCGGACTGCTGCCGGAATCATCCGGTCGCGTCTCAAGTTTCACGGAAGCCTGTTTCGAATTGTGGCGCAAAATTGCCATGATCCTGACGAAGAGGCCGTGAAAACCTTCGCCTGAATATGTTTGTTCTAGCCGCCACTTCGAATTCATCCCCTTCGCACGCCGGGAAGCGAAGCAAAGGGTCCAAATGCATGAATAGTCGTGTGGGGCAGGACAAAAGTCGTTAAAGGCGACAATGCCTGTCACTCTGTTTGGACCCAGAACCCGAATCCATGACGTCTCAAAATCTCTCCACTGTTCCGCCGCGCGATTCTGAAGCCAAGCAGATCGATCATAACGATTCGATCCGTGCCACCTATTTCTCCAACGATCAGATCCGGGAATGCGGCGCGACCTTCGCCCGCAACGGCGCCAAAACGAAGCTGCCGGGCTTTGCCCCCTTCGATTTCTTCGCCCGGCACAAGGAGAACGAAAAGGAGATCCTGCGCGTCTATCGTTCGGCCAATGCCGACGTCGATGCCGGCGAATCGATCACGCCCGCGGCTGAATGGCTGCTCGACAACCACTACATCATCGAAGAGGCGATCCAGGAAGTCCGCCGCGATTTCCCGAAGAAGTTCTACGATCAACTGCAGACGATCGCCATCGATGGCATGGTGATGCCGCGCACGCTGGCGCTCGCCTGGCTCTATGTCGCCCACACGCACAGCACCGTATCCAACCAGGGCCTGCTGGCGCTCGTCGAAGGCTTCCAGTCCCATGAGATGCTGAAGATCGGCGAGCTCTGGGCCGTTCCGTCGCTGGTGCGCTATGTTCTCGTCGATAATCTGCGCCGCATCTCCAGCCGCGTCGAGCAGAGCCGCCTGACGCGCAAGAAGGCCAATGCCGCCGTCGATGAGCTGATCCGCCTCAATGACGATGCCAAGGTCACCGAGTTCCTGAGGACCCTCGAGCCTTATACGTCCGACAACACCTTCGCCACGCAGTTCCTCTATCGCCTGCGCGATGGCTCGCACACCTCCGGCCTTGCCGTCACCTGGCTGGAAAGGCGGCTGACTGAAGCCGGCACCGATGCCGAAACCGTCATGATGGCCGAGCACAACCGCCTGTCGTCCGGCAATGTGACGATGGGCAACATCATCAAAAGCCTGCGGCTGATCGACGATACCGACTGGTCGGGCTGGGTCGAGGAGGTCAGCGCAGTCGACAAGCTGCTCTGGGACGAGACCGACTACGCAAAGCTCGATCCCGGCTCGCGCAACAGCTATCGCCGCGCCATCGAGAAGCTTGCGCGCCGTTCCGACAAGACGGAAATGGAGATCGCCCAGATCGCCATGGCGATGACCGAAGCGGCAAAGGCCTCGGGCGAGCCGCAGCCGTATGAGCCCAATATCGGCGATTTCATTGTCGGCCAGCAGATCGAGAAGCTGGAAAAGGCGGTCGGCTTCAGCCCGAAGCTGTCGCAGCGCTTCGTCCGGCAGTGGCGCAAGTTCAACTGGCTGGCGATCGCCGCACCGGTTCTCCTGGTCACCGTCATCGCTCTCTGGGTCGTCGGTTATTTCATGATCCAGGCCGGCATGGGCTGGGCTGAAACCATCATCCTGCTGTTGATGTTCTCGCTGCCGGCATCCGAAGGCGCCACCGGCCTGTTCAACTTCCTAGTCACCATGTTCCTCACGCCGGCGCGTCTCGTCGGCTATGAGTTCAAGGAGGGCATTCCGGAAGAGGCCCGCACGCTGGTCGTCGTGCCGACATTGATCGCCAATCGCGACAGCGTCGACGAACTGGTGCGCAACATCGAGGTTCATTATCTCGCCAACCCGCTCGGCGAAGTCTATTACGCACTGCTGAGCGACTGGCCGGACAGCAAGGAAGAAGAGAGCGAACGCGATCTGGAAATTCTGGATTACGCCCGCCGCGAAGTCGCCAACCTCTCGGCCCGCTATGCCGAGGATGGCAAGCAGCGTTTCTACCTGCTGCATCGTCGCCGCCTCTACAATCCGGCCGAAGGCGCCTGGATGGGCTGGGAGCGCAAGCGCGGCAAGCTGCATGAGCTGAACCTGCTGCTGCGCGGCGACCGCGACACGACCTTCCTGCCCGGCGCCAATACCGTCCCGAAAAACGTGCAATACGTCATGACGCTCGATTCCGACACGCGCCTCGTGCGCGACACGGTCACGAAGCTCGTCGGCAAACTGCATCATCCGACCAACCGTCCGGTCTTCGATCCCGAAACCAAGCGCGTCGTGCGTGGCTACGGCGTGCTGCAGCCGCGCGTCACCCCGTCGCTGACGACCGGCAAGGACGCTTCGGTGTTTCAGCGTGTCTTCTCCGTCAATCGCGGTCTCGATCCCTATGTCTTCGCCGTTTCCGACGTCTACCAGGACCTGGTCGAGGAAGGCACCTTTACCGGCAAGGGCCTCTATCATGTGGACGCGTTCGAAGCTTCGCTGAAGGGCAAGATCGAGGAGAACGCGGTTCTCAGCCACGATCTGCTCGAAGGCTCGATGGCGCGCTGCGCGCTGGTCACCGACTGCGAACTCGTTGAGGATTTCCCGATCCGTTACGAAGTCGAGGTTTCGCGCCAGCATCGCTGGGCGCGCGGCGACTGGCAGTTGCTTCCCTATCTCTTCAACCCGAAGCGCGGCGTCACCGGCCTCGGTCGCTGGAAGATGATGGACAATCTGCGCCGCTCGCTGACCCCAATCGCCTGGTTCTTCGCCTCCGTTCTCGGCTGGTATTTCATGGGGCCGTTCGCCGCCCTGATCTGGCAGATCCTGCTGATCTTCTGCCTGTTCGTGGCGCCGACGCTGTCGCTGATCAACGGCATCATTCCGCGCACCAGCGATATCGTCGCCCGCGCCCATCTCTACACGGTCTGGTCGGATATTCGCGCCGCCAATGCCCAGGTGGCGCTACGCATCGTCTTCATCGCCGACAGCGCCTGCATCATGGCCGACGCCATCGGCCGCTCGCTCTACCGCGCCTTCGTCAGCCGCAAGCTGATGCTGCAATGGCGCACGGCGGCCAGCGCCCAGGCTGCGGCACAGACGACGATCCTCGGCCACTACCGCGTCATGTGGCACGCACCGGTGCTGGCACTGCTGGCATTGGCTTTCGCATCTGTTTCCGGCGACAATGCCTTCTTCGTCGGCATTCCCTTTGCGCTGCTGTGGATCCTGTCGCCGGCGATCGCCTGGTATGTCAGCCAGACGGCGGAAACCGAAGACAAGCTCGAAGTGCCGGAAAGCGTTTCGGCCGAACTGCGCAAGATCGCACGGCGCACCTGGCGCTATTTCGACACCTTCGTTGTCGAGCAGCAGAACCACCTGCCGCCGGACAATGTGCAGCAGACGCCGCATGCAGTGGTCGCTTCACGCACCTCGCCGACCAATATCGGCGTCTACCTGCTCTCGGTGATCTCGGCCCGCAATTTCGGCTGGATTTCCTTCGAAGAAACCATCGATCGCATGGAAAAGACCATGGCGACTGTCGAGAAGCTCGAGAAATTCCGCGGGCATCTCTGCAACTGGTATCATACGGACACGCTGAAGCCGATGGGCGCGCGCTATGTCTCGGCGGTCGACAGCGGCAACTTTGCCGGTCACCTGATCGCCGTGTCTTCGGCCTGCCGCATCTGGGCGGAAGCGCCTTCCGCGCATATGCAGGGCAATCTCGATGGTATCGGCGATGTCGCCGGCATTCTCGGCGAAATGCTCGCCGAACTGCCGGATGACCGCAAGACCGTTCGTCCGCTGCGTCATCGCCTGGAAGAACGCATCATCGGCTTCCGGAATGCGTTGGCAGCGGTCAAGCGCGAGCATGAGTTCGCCTCGATCCGCATCATCAACCTGTCGGTCCTGGCGCATGATATCCAGAAGCTTGCCGCGAACCTCGACCACGAGGTCAAGTCACCGCAGAGCGGCGAAGTGCTCACCTGGTCGGAATCCCTGGTAAAGGTCTGCGAAGGCCATATTGCCGACAGCGTCTTCGATCTTGCCAATGTCGATGCGCTGCGTCAGCGGCTCGCCAAGCTGCGCGACCGCATGCGCGAAACCGCTTTCGGCATGGAATTCGGTTTCCTCTATCGTCCGGAACGGCGCCTGCTTTCCATCGGCTTCCGTGTGGAAACCAACGAGCTTGACGCTGCCTGCTACGATTTGCTGGCGTCCGAAGCCCGACTGACCAGCCTCTTCGCCATTGCCAAGGGCGACCTGCCGACGGAGCATTGGTATCGTCTCGGCCGCCAGGTCGTGCCGATCGGCTCGCGCGGCGCGCTGGTCTCCTGGTCCGGCTCGATGTTCGAATATCTGATGCCGCCGCTGGTCATGCAGGAGCGTCAGGGCGGTATCCTGAACCAGACCAACAATCTGATCGTTCAGGAACAGATGAACTATGCCAAGCGCCTGGGCGCCGGCATTCCCTGGGGCATTTCGGAAGCGGCCTTCAATGCCCGTGACCACTATATGCACTATCAGTACACCAACTTCGGCGTGCCTTCGCTCGGCCTGAAGCGCGGCCTAGGTCAGAATGCCGTCATCGCGCCCTATGCCTCGATCCTCGCCAGCCAATACCGGCCGGAAGAGGCGCTGGAAAACCTGCAGAAGCTGCGCAAGGTGGGCGCCCTCGGCACCTATGGCTTCCACGACGCCGTCGACTTCACGCCGACCCGCGTTCCGGAAGGCAAGAAATGCGCGGTGGTCTTCAACTACTATGCCCACCATCACGGCATGTCGATCGCGGCTATTGCCAACGTCGCCTTCAATGGCCGCCTACGTGAGCTGTTCCACGCCGATCCGGTGATCGAAGCAGCCGAACTGCTGCTGCAGGAAAAGGCGCCGCGCGATATTCCCGTGATGGCCGCCAAGCATGAGAGCGACCAACCGGCCAATATCCAGGAAGACATGCTGCGTCCGGAGATCCGCAAGATCGCCGATCCGGCCACGCACGACCGCGAACTCGCCTTCCTTTCCAACGGTCATTACGCCGTTATGCTGACGGCGACTGGCGCCGGCTATTCGCGCTGGAACGGCTTGTCCGTCTCGCGTTGGCGGCCCGACCCGACGGAAGACCGCTGGGGCACCTTCATCTTCCTGCGCGATACCGCGTCCGGCCAATGGTGGTCGGCCACCTCCGAGCCGCGCAGCGTCGAGGGCGAGAAGGTCAAGGTCACCTTCAGCGACGAAAAGGCGGAATACAGCAAGACGGTGGGCGATCTCACCAGCGACGTCGAGTGCATCGTCGCAACCGAACACGATGCCGAAGGCCGCCGCGTGACGCTGCTCAACATGGGCGCGGAGGATCGCTTCATCGAAGTGACCTCCTATCTCGAGCCGGCTATCGCCAGCGATGATGTCGATTCGGGCCATCCGGTCTTTGCGCGCATGTTCGTGCGTACCGAGATCGGCAGCAGCGGCGATGTGATCCGCGCTGAACGCAACAAGCGCGATTATAACGAGCCTGACATGTCGATCGCCCATCTGGTCGTCGACAACGCAGGATCGGAGCGCCCGACAGAATTTGAGACGGACCGCCGCAAGTTCCTTGGTCGTGGCCGAACGCTGGCGGAAGCCGCCGCTTTCGATCCGGGTGCGGTCCTCTCCGGTACGGACGGCTTTACCATGGATGCCTGCCTTTCGTTGCGCCGCGTCGTCCGCGTGCCGGCGGGCAAGAAGGTCAGCGTGATCTTCTGGACGATCGCCGCGCCGAATCGCGAGGATGTCGACAAGGCGGTCGACCGCTATCGCAATCCCGATACGTTCGGAATCGAGCTCACGCAGGCCTGGACCCGCACGCAGATGCAGATGCGCCATGTCGGCGTCACCTCGCAGCAGGCCGCAGCCTTCCAGAAGCTTGCGCGCTATCTCGTCTATCCCGACATGCATCTGCGCGCCGATGGCGCCACCGTGCAGGCCGGCCTGCATTCGCAATCGGCGCTCTGGCCGGTGACGATCTCGGGTGATTTCCCGATCTTCACCCTGCGCATCAATGACGACATCGACCTTGAAATCGCCAGGGAAGCGCTGAGCGCGGCGGAATATATGCGTTCGCGCGGCATCAATGCCGATCTGGTGATCGTCAACGAGCGTGCCGTGGATCAGGCGCAGGACATGCAACGCGAGCTGGACAAGCTGGTTGAACATGTCAGGCACAATCAAGGTGAGGGGCTGCGCCAGAATGTCTTCTCGGTTCGCAAGGATCTGATCGAGCAGGAGACTTACCAGCAGATCGTCGCCGCCTCGCGGGTGATCTTCCACGCACGCAACGGCAAGCTTGTCGACCAAATCGCCCGCGCGGCAACGCTGTTCGGTTCCGCGCAGTCCGATGGGCCGGCGCCGGTCAATCGCCTTGCCGTGCCGATGGTGCCGCAGAAATCGGTCTTTGCAGCCGAAGACCTGGAAGCACAGGACGATCTGGACTTCTGGAACGGTTATGGCGGCTTTGCCGACAATGGCCGCGAATATGTCGTCCGGCTGGCCGGCGGCCAGTCGACGCCGCAGCCGTGGGTCAACATCATCTCCAACGAGCGCTTCGGCTTCCATGTGCCGGCCGAAGGCGGTGGCTTCACCTGGAGCCACAATTCGCGCGACTATCAGTTGACCCCATGGACCAACGACATGGTCATTAACCGTCCGGGTGAGGCGCTTTACGTGACCGACCTAGACAGCAGCATGGTGATGACTCCCTATGCGAACCTGTCGCGTGATCCGAAGGTGCGATTCGAGGCCCGCCACGGTCTCGGCTATTCGGTCTTCTCGAGCGAACAGAGCGGCATTGCGCTGGAGCTGACGCAAACGGTCGACCGCGAACGTCCCGTCAAGCTCTTCCGTCTGCGCATCCGCAATACGGGCGACGGCGCCCGCCGGCTGCGGCTCTACAATTATGCGGAATGGGTGCTCGGCACCAATCCGAACAAGACACGGCCGTTCATCCTGTCGTCGCTGGACGAGGAAACGGGTGCGCTGTTTGCCAACAATCCCTATAGCATCGACTATTCCAAGCGTGTCGCCTTCATGGCGGCGAGCGAGGCGCATTCGAGCTTCTCGGCTAGCCGCCGCGAATTCATCGGCCGCCACGGCACGGTGCAGATGCCGGAAGCGGTCGTTTCCGGTGCCCTTCTCTCCAACTCCACCGATCTCGACGGCGATCCCTGTGCGGCACTCGCCTTCGACCTGACCGTCGGAGCCGGAGAGCAGAAGGATATCTATCTCTATATGGGCGATACCGCTTCGGTCGAAGAGGCACGCGCGTTGGTCGCCGATATCCGCAATTCCGATTTCGAGGCTGTGCTTTCGGCCAGCCGCGGCTTCTGGGACGGCTTCACCGGCCGTCTGCAGATATCGACGCCGGACAAGGCGATGAACAATCTGATCAATGCCTGGCTTCCCTACCAGAGCCTCGGCTGCCGCATCATGGCACGTACGGCCTTCTACCAGTCGTCGGGTGCTTTCGGCTTCCGCGATCAGTTGCAGGATACTCTGGCTTTCCTGATGCATGCGCCGGAGCTTGCCCGCAACCAGATCCTGAATGCGGCGCAGCGCCAGTTCCGCGAAGGCGACGTGCAGCATTGGTGGCTACCGGGCAGCGGCGCCGGCGTGCGCACGAGTATCTCCGACGATGTCGTCTGGCTCGCCTATGCCATCGACCAGTATTGCACCGTGACCGGCGACAAGTCGCTTCTCGACGAAGAGCTTGCCTTCGTCGAAGGCGCTGCCCTTATGCCCGGCACGCACGATGTCTTCTATCAGCCGACCGTCTCGAAGGATAAGGTCAGCGTTTACGAGCATGCGGCCTTGGCGCTCGATCTCGCGATCAAGCGCAAGGGCGGTAACGGTCTGCCGCTGATTCTCGGCGGCGACTGGAACGACGGCATGAACCGCGTCGGCATTCAGGGCCGCGGCGAAAGCGTTTGGCTCGGCTGGTTCCTGGCCGGCACGCTCACCGCTTTCCTTCCCTATGCGGAAGCCCGCGGCGACAAGGAACGCGTCGAGCGCTGGAAGAAGCATCTGCCGGAATTGCGCAAGGCGCTGGAAACGGCAGGCTGGGATGGCAGTCACTATCGCCGCGGCTACTTCGACGACGGCAGCCCGCTCGGCTCGGACGAGAATTTCGAATGCCAGATCGATTCGATCGCGCAGACCTGGAACATCCTCTCCGGTGAAGGTGACCGTGAGCGCGGCGAGAAGGCGATGAACGCCGTTCTCGAAAAGCTGGTGGACGATGAAAACCGCATCATCCGGCTGTTCACGCCGCCTTTCGCCAAATCCGCGCGCGATCCGGGCTACATCAAGTCCTATCCGCCGGGTGTACGCGAAAACGGTGGTCAATACACCCATGCCGCGACCTGGGTGGTTATGGCCCTGGCGGAATTGAATCGCGGCGACGATGCCTGGCATTGCTTCGAACTGCTGAATCCGGTGAACCACGCACGCAATCGTGATCAGGCCGATACTTACCGTGTAGAGCCCTATGTCATTGCCGCCGACGTTTACGGCGAGGGGCAATTGACCGGCCGCGGCGGCTGGACATGGTACACAGGCTCGGCCGGATGGCTTTATCGCGTAGCAATCGAGGGTATTCTCGGTATTCGTGTCAAAAACGGCCATCTCTACGTCAAGCCGGCGCTGCCGTCGAAGTGGGATGGATTTGCGGCGGACCTCGATCTGCCGAGCGGAAAATACCGTATTTCCGTCTCAAAAGCGCCCGATGCTAAGGGATACTTGGTGACCGTGAATGACAGGGCGATCGCCCATCCCGAAGAGGGCTATCCGATCGGACAGTAGCGTTTCCCGCACTGTTTCGCTTCGACGATCGGGGCCAAAGGGGGAACTCTTTGGCCCCGATCGCATTTGGTTGTCGGAACAGGAGAGGTCCATGAATTCCAGGGCAAATATCGACGTGGCCTCGGCAACGCGAATTAGCTTGCCGAAGGCGGCGGCGCTGCGGGATACGAGACTGGATGTATTGAGGGCTTTGGCCCTGATCACGATCTTCATCAATCATGTACCCGGTCAGTTCCTCGAGCGGCTGACCACCAAGAATTTCGGATTTTCCGACGGGGCGGAAGCTTTCGTGCTGATCTCTGGCATCTCCGTCGGCCTCGCCTACGGCACGCGGTTCAAGCCAGGCAATCGGTTGTCGATCGCCTGGAAGGCTGTCAGGCGCGCCTTTACGCTCTATACGGCGCATATGATCACCACCTTCATCACGCTGGTGCTGTTCATTTCCGGTGCATGGATATTCCGTCAGGCAGGCCTGCTTTGCGAGGTGAACATCCTTGCCGTCCTGATGGATCCCGTTCGCGGCATTCAAGCCTTGCTGCTGCTCGGACACCAGATCGGCTACAACAACATCCTGCCGATGTATGGCGCATTGTTCCTGATGCTGCCGCTGATCCTGCTGCTGGAGGCGCGAAGCCCGCTGCTTCTGCTTTTGGTTTCCGGCAGCGTCTGGCTGGTCGCGGGCATCTATCAGATCGCGCCGCACACGATGCTGCTGGACGGCTTTTGGTTTCTCAATCCGCTGTCCTGGCAGTTCCTGTTCGTCATCGGTTTCGTTGCCGTCATGCACGTGAAACGCGGCGGCCGGATATCCTATAATCCGGTCCTGTTTGCGCTATCGTTTGCCTATGTCGCGCTGTCCTTTATCTGGGTGACCGACAAGCTTTGGGTGCTGGGCGATCATCTGGCAGCATTCGGCCTGCCTACGGTGGTCACCGGTTTCGACAAGACGTTTCTGTCTCTGCCGCGATTGCTGCATGTGCTGGCGTTGGCCTATCTCATCATCAGCGTGCCGGCGGTTTCGCGGTTGCTGCGCCGGTCCGCCGATCATCCGTTGACGATCCTCGGGCGGCACTCCCTCAGCATCTTCGTCGCGGGCACGATTCTCGCCATGGCAGGCCAGGTCATTCTATACGTCACCCATAAGGATCCCGCGGTCGGCGGCGCCTATGTCCTCGTCGGCATCGTCGTGCAGTTTGCCTATGCCTATTATCTCGAGTATAGGCGGTTGGATGTAGTCAACCGTCAGCCCCTTTCGACGTCCGTGGCCACGCTGCCGCTGCCGGTGCAAATCGAAAAGCGTTGATAGTCCGCATCGACGCCGATTTCGTTGACTTCAACGCCTTCCTGATGGGCGGTTGAAATACGGATCGCGACAAGCT
Source organism: Rhizobium sp. CB3090 (assembly GCF_029714285.1). NCBI lineage: Bacteria > Pseudomonadati > Pseudomonadota > Alphaproteobacteria > Hyphomicrobiales > Rhizobiaceae > Rhizobium > Rhizobium sp. CB3090. The sequence continues at coordinate 3,352,468 of NZ_CP121662.1, read as the reverse complement.
GAACAGTTATACCGGCTCCTACCTTATCAGCAACCGTTCTGCCTCCCAGACGATTGGTGCGGAGAAGTTACACCCTTGCGGAAGGCTGACCAAAAGCTCCGCTAAGTGCAGCGGCGCTTCTCATCTCTATGAGTTCCTTCCTACCCAAATGGATGGCATTAACCCTCTGCTTTAGCAGCGCTTCGCAATCCTTTCGGCGCGGCCGATTTTCCATCTGGTTCTTTTTGTCCTTACACCATTGCCATGCCAATAGATCAGCGGCCTGAACCGCTGGGCTTCTTGCCTTTTCCACAAACCCGTGTCTGAGATATCGATATTCCTGCCGTTTATGGTGGAAAAGTTCGTTCATTACAGAATTCGCTTTTGAAGCGCTGCTATGGCCTGATTCAAAAAAGTAAGATATCTCGCCGGCTCTTGGGTTTGCGCCGATCCATGCTAACACTCCTGCGAGAATCAAGTGGACCGAGAACGAATAGGCGCTACCGTAAATCTCTTTGATTTGAGGGAAATCCTCTAAAGCCTGTTTGAATTCGCTTTCAACAACAGTGACGGCAAATCCCTGTATCGATCGTTTCCTTACGATCTCAATGATTTTTGTCTCTACCTCAATTCTCTCTTGTCTGGTTAGATTTGCAAAAGGTCCATTGCCGTGAGCGCAATCTACCATATGGAAATATGGAAGATTTTTCAATTTTAATACTTTCTTCCATTCATGGCCGAGTTTAATGGCCTCGCTTTTCCTAAAAATATATCCTGCGATTCCTAAAATTTGGGAACCGTCATGAGTACCGCTCTCGTCGAAGAAGGCTTGAATTTTGATGGTCACAGCGCCGCCTTAGAGCAGGGTGCGTAAATATATCGGGAGGATGTCGCGCAGAATCACTTCTCTCACGCATATTGATATCGCTCTGGATCGGTGAATACTACTTTATAAAGCGCATCTACCAAATGAAACTTCTTAAACAAAAAGCCGGAAGAGCATTGCTCTCCCGGCTTCGATTTTTAGGCCCCTGCGAAATACTAGGCGGCTTCGTTTTCCGTTGTATGTGCCTTGCGGACTTCGTCATCCGTCAGGATGCCGCTGGCGCGGAGCAGGGCGGCGAAGCGGCCGTTGCTCTGGCTGAGTTCGTTGAAGCTGCCGTTTTCGATGACGCGGCCATTGTCGAGGAAGAGGACGATATCGGCCTCGCGTACCGTCGACAGGCGGTGAGCGATGATGAAGGTCGTGCGGTTCTGGCGCAGATTGTCGATCGCCGCCTTGACCCGGTTCTCGGTCTCCACGTCGAGCGCGCTGGTCGCCTCGTCGAGCACGAGGATCGGCGCATCCTTGAGGATGGCGCGGGCAATCGCGATACGCTGGCGCTCGCCGCCGGAGAGCTTGTTGCCGCGTTCGCCGACCCGGGTTTCGTAACCGCTTTCGCGATTCTCGATGAAGTCGTTGGCAGCGGCCGCTTCGGCAGCGCGGACCATCTCTTCTTCCGTCGCGCCCTCGCGGCCGAGACGGATGTTGTCGCTGATCGAGCGGTTCAGCAGGCCGGCATCCTGGAAGACGGTGGCGATATAGCGCCGGAGCGACTTGCGCGTCACCTTGGTGATATCGTGGCCGTCGACAAGGATCTGGCCGTCCTGCGGATCGAAGACACGCTGTAGCAGGTTGACCAGCGTCGTCTTGCCGGCACCGGTCGGACCGACGATGGCGACCGTCTGACCGGCCTTTACCGTGAAGTTGATGTTGTGCAGGCCCTGCGACGTATTACCGAAGCCGAAGGACACGTTGCGAAACTCGACCTCGCCCTTGACGTCCTTGATCTCGGCAAGGCCGGCCGGCTCTTCACGGTCGCGGACGGAATCTTCCAGCGTGTAGAAGTCTTCCAGCTTGGCGCGCGCTTCGAAGATCTGGTTGGCGAAGTTGCGGAGTTGTTCCAGGCGGCCGATCAGCACGTTGGCGAAGGCGATGAAGGTGATTAACGCGCCGAGGCTCAGGCTGCCGCCTTCGACGAGCAGCGTGCCGATCATCAGGATCGCCATCATCGCGACGGTCGAAGCCGTGCGGTTCAGCGCGCCGGCCAACGCCCACCAGTCGAGAACCGGATACTGCGCAGCGAGCAGTCGTTCGGTGAAGGACTTCAGCGCCTTGGTTTCGGCTTCGATGCGGTTGTAGCTATGCAGCACGGAAACGTTGCTGATGCTGTCGCTGACATGCGAGAACACAGTATTATAATGGCTTTCCACCGAGGTCTGGCCATCCTTCGTCCGGTGCATGACGAGGCGGCCGATGATCCAGTAGAAGACGCCGAGTAGGATGAGAACGGCCGACAAGCGCAGGTCCATGGATATGGCAGTCGGGATCATCACGACGAGAGCCACTGCCGTCGACAGGTGGTTGCGCATGAATTCGAGCCATAGGCCGAAGAGGGCTTCGCAGGCGCGCAGCAGCGTGTTCAGCGCGCTCGCCGTGCCGCGCTGGCTATGCCAGGAGAGCGGCATGGAGATGATGCGGCTGAACGCTTCGGTCAGCAGCGAGGCGCGACGTCCGTGGGCGAGACGATCCGCCTCGCGGGAAACGACGATGAAAGCGACCGCGCTGAAGACGGCGAAACCGGCCCACAGCATCATGGTCGGCGCCACGGCCTGTTTCTTGGCGATGGCGTCGAAGATGCGGCCGAACAGAACCGGCTCGTAAATGGTCGTCATCGCCAGTGCGATGTTTGCGATGACAACCATCCAGACGCGATATCGATACGCGCCAAGATACTTCAGGGCTCTTGCATAGACTTTGAACAGCGACACGTCAGGTACCCTCTGTGCATCTGCGAAATTGGGAATGCTGGGATGCTACAGATTGGTTCCTGAACCGGCGATTAACGGAATCTGACGCTGTTTTTTCAGGGGAATTTTTAGGCGTCTTGCCCTTAGCCGCAAGGGTGCGCAATCGGCCGCCGGAGAAGTGCGGCAATGTGAGAATAGTTCATATCATGGCATTGTCGCGCGGCGATGCGGTTGCTATTCAGGGTTGATGACTGAATTTTTCGCCAATGACGTTTAATTTAATTTCGATCCGATTATGTTTGCCCGCCATCGGCCGCCTCGGAGGCCGAGCGGAAAATGAGGCGGCAACTGCTGACGAACAACCAGGCCTTCGGGCCAGGGGTGCATATGAATATTCGTTCCTTAATACAATTGCTTGTGGTCATTGAAGAATGCAAGCTAGCCAAGAACGTCGTAGCGGAGCTGGAGCTGGTGCTGCGGTCTTATAAGTTCGATTTTTATGGTCTGCTGAAGCAGCCGCGGCCGAATACGGACCCGATGACTCTGATGCTGGCCGGACGCTGGCCCGACAAATGGCCCCTCACTTATGTCGCCAAGAAATACCTGCTTGTCGACCCGACCATCCGCTATCTCGGCCGCGCGCAACGGCCTTTCCGCTGGCGCGATGCCATGGCGGCGCTGAAGGGCGATCCGCTGCGCCGGCGCATGGAGCAGATGATGGCCGATGCCCGCACCAACGGGCTGATCGACGGCTATATCTTCCCCATTCATGGACGCAATGGTCTGCTCGGCAGCATGACGGTCGGCGGCAACATGGTCGACCTGTCGCCCGCAGAAATCTCCCTTTTCGACGCGGTGGCAAAAAAAGCTTTCTGGCGGCTCCTGGAATTTCGCAACGAAGCGCATTCGCTGGAACAGCCGGCGACAATCGACGTCAATTTGACCCGGCGCGAGGTGGAGGTGTTGAACCACCTGGCAGAAGGCATGACGTCCATGGAAATCAGCCGGATGCTCAAGATCTCCAATCACACCGTCGATTGGTACATGAACAGCATCCAGGGCAAGCTGAACGCCAAGAACCGCCAACATATCGTTGCCATCGCTTTTAGAAACGGACTTATTCCGTAATGGCAACTATTTTGATGCCGGATGTCGCAGGGGAAATTGAACTTCTTGTGACAAGAAGTTAAGAATTTCCTTCGCGGGTGCAGCATGCCCGCTATCGGCTTCGTGAGGGAGAGCGCATTGCCCATTTCCAAAATCCTGGTTGCCAACCGTTCCGAGATTGCCATCCGCGTGTTTCGCGCGGCCAATGAGCTCGGCATAAAAACAGTCGCCATCTGGGCCGAGGAGGACAAACTCGCGCTGCATCGCTTCAAGGCTGATGAAAGCTATCAGGTCGGCCGCGGCCCGCATCTTGCCCGCGATCTCGGGCCGATCGAGAGTTATTTGTCGATCGACGAGATCATCCGCGTCGCCAAGCTGTCCGGCGCCGATGCCATCCATCCGGGCTACGGCCTCCTGTCGGAAAGCCCGGAATTCGTCGATGCCTGCGATGCCGCCGGCATTATTTTCATCGGCCCGCGCGCCGATACGATGCGCCAGCTCGGCAACAAGGTGGCAGCCCGCAATCTGGCGATTTCGGTCGGCGTTCCTGTCGTGCCGGCCACCGAGCCGCTGCCGGATGATATGGCGGAGGTTGCCAAGATGGCCGAGGAGATCGGCTATCCGGTCATGCTCAAGGCCTCCTGGGGCGGCGGCGGCCGCGGCATGCGCGTCATCCGCTCCAAGGCCGATCTCGCCAAGGAAGTGACCGAAGCCAAGCGCGAGGCGATGGCCGCCTTCGGCAAGGATGAGGTCTATCTGGAAAAGCTGGTCGAGCGCGCCCGCCATGTCGAAAGCCAGGTGCTGGGCGACACGCACGGCAATGTCGTGCATCTCTTCGAACGCGACTGTTCCGTTCAGCGCCGCAACCAGAAGGTCGTCGAGCGCGCGCCCGCACCCTATCTCACGGAAGCGCAGCGCCAGGAGCTCGCCGCCTATTCGCTGAAAATCGCCCAGGCGACGAATTATATCGGCGCCGGCACCGTCGAATATCTGATGGATGCCGACACCGGCAAATTCTACTTCATCGAAGTCAATCCGCGTATCCAGGTCGAGCATACGGTCACCGAAGTCGTCACCGGCATCGATATTGTCAAGGCGCAGATCCATATTCTCGACGGCTTCGCCATCGGTACGCCGGAATCGGGCGTTCCGAAGCAGGACGACATCCATCTCAACGGCCATGCCCTGCAGTGCCGCGTCACCACGGAAGATCCGGAGCATAATTTCATTCCGGATTACGGCCGCATCACCGCCTATCGCTCGGCCTCCGGTTTCGGTATCCGTCTCGATGGCGGTACTTCCTATTCCGGCGCCATCATCACCCGCTATTACGATCCGCTGCTCGTCAAGGTGACGGCCTGGGCGCCGAGCCCGTCCGAGGCGATCGCCCGCATGGACCGCGCGCTGCGCGAATTCCGTATCCGCGGCGTGGCGACGAACCTCACCTTCCTCGAAGCGATCATCACCCATCCGAAGTTCAAGGATAACAGCTATACGACGCGCTTCATCGACACGACGCCGGAGCTGTTCCAGCAGGTCAAGCGCCAGGACCGCGCCACCAAGCTTTTGACCTATCTTGCCGACGTCACCGTCAATGGTCATCCGGAGGCCCGCGGCCGGCCGGCGCCGTCGCCGAAGGCGGCCGAACCGGTCTTGCCCTATATCGACGGCAAGGTTCCGGAGGGCAGCAAGCAGCGCCTGGATCAGCTCGGCCCGCAGAAGTTCGCCGAGTGGATGCGCAATGAAAAGCGCGTGCTGATGACCGACACGACGATGCGCGACGGCCATCAATCGCTGCTCGCCACCCGCATGCGCACCTTCGACATTGCCCGGGTCGCCGGCACCTATGCGCGCGCGCTGCCGCAATTGCTGTCGCTGGAATGCTGGGGCGGCGCCACTTTCGACGTCTCGATGCGCTTCCTGACTGAAGATCCGTGGGAGCGTCTGTCGCTGATCCGCGAGGGTGCGCCGAACCTGCTCCTGCAGATGCTGCTGCGCGGCGCCAACGGCGTCGGCTACACCAACTATCCCGACAATGTCGTCAAATATTTCGTCCGCCAGGCAGCCAAGGGCGGCATCGATCTTTTCCGCGTCTTCGACTGCCTGAACTGGGTCGAAAACATGCGCGTGTCGATGGATGCCATTGCCGAGGAGAACAAGCTCTGTGAAGCAGCCATCTGCTACACCGGCGATATCCTCAATTCCGCCCGCCCGAAGTACGATCTCAAATATTATACCGATCTCGCCGTCGAGCTGGAAAAGGCCGGCGCCCATATCATCGCCCTGAAGGACATGGCGGGCCTCCTGAAGCCGGCGGCGGCCAAGGTGCTGTTCAAGGCGCTGCGCGAGGCGACCGGCCTGCCGATCCACTTCCACACGCACGACACGTCGGGCATTGCAGCCGCAACCGTGCTGGCCGCCGTGGACGCCGGTGTCGATGCGGTCGATGCGGCGATGGATGCGCTTTCGGGCAATACCTCGCAACCCTGCCTCGGCTCGATCGTCGAAGCCCTGAAGGGCACGGAGCGCGATCCCGGCCTCGATCCCGAATGGATCCGCCGCATCTCCTTCTACTGGGAGGCGGTGCGCAATCAATATGCGGCCTTCGAAAGCGACCTCAAAGGACCGGCCTCGGAAGTCTATCTGCACGAAATGCCGGGCGGCCAGTTCACCAATCTCAAGGAGCAGGCCCGTTCGCTCGGCCTCGAAACCCGTTGGCATCGGGTGGCCCAGGCCTATGCCGATGCCAACCAGATGTTTGGCGATATCGTCAAGGTGACGCCATCCTCCAAGGTGGTCGGCGATATGGCACTGATGATGGTTTCCCAGGACCTGACGGTTGCCGATGTCGAAAATCCGGCCAAGGATATCGCCTTCCCGGACTCGGTCGTCTCCATGCTGAAGGGAGATCTCGGCCAGCCGCCGTCCGGATGGCCGGCTGCGCTTCAGAAGAAGGCGCTGAAAGGCGACAAGCCCTATACGGTGCGGCCGGGCTCGCTGCTCGCCGAGGCCGATCTCGATGCGGAGCGTAAGGTCATCGAGACCAAGCTGGAACGCAAGGTCAACGATTTCGAATTCGCCTCCTATCTGATGTATCCGAAGGTCTTCACCGACTATGCGCTGGCCGCCGATACTTACGGTCCAGTCTCGGTCTTGTCGACGCCTGCCTATTTCTACGGGCTGAAGGAAGGCGACGAGCTGTTTGCCGAGATCGAGAAGGGCAAAACCCTTGTCATCGTCAATCAGGCTATGACGGCGACCGATGAGAAGGGCATGGTGACGGTGTTCTTCGAACTCAACGGCCAGCCGCGCCGTATCAAGGTGCCGGATCGCGCCCACGGTGCGTCCGGCAGCGCTGTCCGCCGCAAGGCCGAGGTCGGCAATGCCGCCCATGTCGGCGCACCGATGCCGGGCGTCATCTCCACCGTCTTCGTCACGCCCGGCCAGGAGCTCAAGGCCGGCGACGTGCTGGTATCCATCGAAGCGATGAAGATGGAAACGGCGCTGCATGCGGAAAAGGACGGCACGATCGCCGAAGTCCTGGTCCGCGCCGGTGATCAGATCGACGCGAAGGACCTACTGGTGGTTTACGGGGGTTGAAGTTTTGCCTTCTCCTCGTTCGAGGAGAAGGTGTCCGCCCATCGACAGGCTCAGGAGAGCGGATAAGGGGAATCGGAGCAGAGCGTCAAGCGCCTTGGGCGGCAAGCGAAAGATATTTTACCCCCATAACGCCCCCTCACCCCGCGCGTTCCGCGCGACCCTCTCCCCGAAGGGGCGAGGGTTTTTCCTCATATATCGTAGGTATGACCCGCATTCAGGGTCGAGATGAACTGCTTCGTGCGGTCCTGTGTCGGAGCGCCGAAAATGATGCGGGAGGGGCCGGTTTCGACGATGTTGCCAGCCTCGAGAAAGACGACGTTGGTGGCGATCTTCGAGGCAAGGCGCAGGTCGTGCGTTGCCATCACCATGGTCGTGCCTTCGCTGGCGAGCCGGCCGAGAACGTCGACGACTTCGGCGGCGAGTTCGGGGTCCAGCGCCGAGGTCGGTTCGTCGCAAAGGAGAACGCGGGGCGAAGGGGCAAGCGCACGGGCGATCGCCACGCGCTGCTGTTGGCCACCCGATAGCGTCGAGGGCCAGGCATCCATCTTGTGTGCCATGCCGACCTTGGTCAGAAGCTCGACAGCGCGGGCACGCGCCCTTTCAGCCGGCCAGCGCAACACGGTCACCAGACCTTCCATGACGTTTTCAATCGCCGTCTGATGCGGAAAGAGCTGGAAATTCTGGAAGACCATACCGGTCTGGCGGCGGATTTTCTGGATATCCTGCCAGCCGATCTTCTTGCCCGGCTGAAAGGTGGTCGTCTCCTCGCCGATGCGGATCATGCCGGCGGTCGGGATTTCCAGGAGGTTGATGCAGCGCAGCAGCGTGCTCTTGCCGCCACCGGAGGGGCCGACCAGCGCCGTCACCGTACCTTCCGGAATGAGCAGGCCGATGTCTCTCAGGATGACATTGTCGCCGAAGCGTTTTTCGATGTGCGACAGCTCGATCATGCCTGCGCCTCCAGCGTGCCACCATAGCGGGCGAAACGACGTTCGAGAGAGACCTGCAGCGTCGACAGGAAAGAACTCATGACAAGATAGATCAGGGCCGCTTCGATATAGAGGATCAGCGGCTCATAGGTCGTCGCCACGATACGCTGCGCCGCCTGGAAGAGTTCCGGCACGGTGATCGCCGCGGCAAGCGACGTATCCTTGACCAGCGAAATGAAGGTGTTCGACAGCGGTGGCACGGCAACGCGCGCCGCCTGCGGCAGGATGGTGCGGTTCATCGCCTGCCGCCAGCTCATGCCGATGGAATAGGCCGCTTCCCACTGGCCCTTCGGCACCGAGGAGATGACGGCGCGGATGATCTCGGACGTATAGGCGCCGATGCTCAGCGTGAAGCCGATGACGGCGGCGGGGAAGGCATCGAGCAGGATGCCGAGACTCGGCAGGCCGTAGAAGATGACGAAGAGCTGCACCAGCAGCGGCGTGCCGCGGATCACCCAGACGTAGAAGCGTGCAACGGCGACGAGCGGTCGCGGGCCAAAGAGCCGCGTGACGGCGGTGAGCAGGCCGAGCAGCAAGCCGAGAACGAAGGTGATCAGGGTGAGCGGGATGGTGAAGACGAGCCCCGCCCAAAGCAGCGTGCCCAGAGACTCCCACCACAATTGCAACCAGTGCTGCACGAAAAAGCGGCCTTTCAATAAGAGAATGCGTCCGGAAAGGGTTCCGGACGCATCTTTTTCACAATTTGGCGTCTATGCCTATTACTTCGAAACATCCTGGCCGAAGTATTTCTGGGAAATCTTGGCATAGGTGCCGTCGGCCTTGATGTCGGCCAGCGCCTTGTTGATGGCAGCCTGCAGCTCCGGCTCGCCCTTGCGGATGATGGCGGCGGAATAATCGGCATTGGCCTGCTGGGCGACAATCTTCACCGGCGCATCGGGCTTGTGCTTTTTGAAATCGAAGAAGGACAGGCTGTCATTGATGGTGGCATCGGCGCGGCCGGTCAGCACGAGCTGAATCGACTGGTCGAAGCCATCCGTACCGACGAGTTCGGCACCGGACTTTTCGGCGAGCTTGCCGAAATTGCTGGTCAGCGACTGAGCGGCCTTCTTGCCCTTGAGATCGGCGAAGTCCTTGATGTCGCTGTTGCCTTCCTTGACGATCAGCACGGCCTTGGAAGCGATGTAGGGATCGGAGAAATCATACTTCTGCTTGCGGGCATCGGTAATGCCGACCTCGTTGATGACGGTGTCGTAGCGATTGGCGTCGAGGCCGGCGATCAGGCCGTCCCACTTGCCTTCCAGAAACTGCGCTTTGACACCGAGCTTGCCGGCGATCGCCTCGGCGATCTCGACATCGAAGCCGACGAGCTTGCCGCTTTCATCGTGGTAGGTGAAGGGAGCATAGGTGCCTTCCGTGCCGACCTTCAGGACACCGGCGGACTGGATCGCCTTCAGGTTATCGCCGGCGTGGGCGGGCAGCAGGAACGCAGCCTGAACGAGGGCGGCAGCGGCGACGGTCTTCAACCAGTTCATTGTCTTCTTCCGTTTCTTGAGCGGTTTCAATCGATGACGAATACATTGCAGAAAATCTAGGGCAGTGAAGCGTAGAAAACTGCAAAAGAAATCGACAATTGCGAATATTTTTCTCAAAGGAGCCGAAGATGTGGTCGGCCGCGCGACCAGCAAGGCGGATCGACCGTTGAGCGAGAAATGCCCACAAAAGTCAGCCCGGCCGACACAATCGTCAGCTTGGAAATTAAGTGCCAGGCAGTCCTTTCCGCGCTATAGTATTCGGTTGCAATGTAGACGAAAGGTGAAGCTAATGAACAGGCTAGCAATCGTTGCCTTGTCGCTAGCGACGACGTTGACGAGCGTCCCGCCGGCCGAGGCGTTTCCCACTATTGTCGTGCCGAAAGTTGAGGCAGCGCCCCAAGCGCAGCTCATAGACTACCATGGCGGCTATCGCGGCCGCTACTACCATCACCACCACGGTGGTGGCTGGGGTTGGGGGCTCGGCGGCTTTGCCGCAGGCGCGCTAATCGGCGGGCTGCTGGCGCAGCCGAATTATTATGGTCCCGGCTACTACGATCCGGGCTATTACGGTCCGTCCTACTATGGCCCCGGCTATTACACGCCACGGTACTACTACGTGCCCCGGTATTACCGCCCGGCCTACTATGGTGGCAGTGCGCATGTGCGGTGGTGCTATGCGCGTTATCGGTCCTACAGGGCTTTCGACGACACGTTCCAGCCCTCTTACGGTCCGCGGCGGCTGTGCGTTTCGCCATACTAGCGAGGGCGTGAAAGCATCTATCGGAATCGCTGCCGGTGGCGCAGAGCTGCCGGTCGGCGAGGATCATCGTTGCTGTTGAGACGCGCGCAGCGAACTGATGCGACAGTGCATAGCATGTCTCGGCAACCGCAAACTGTTCTTGCCTCAAGCCGCCGCCACTCTCCCCTTTATCCGCTCGCTGACGATGATGATCAGGCCGGCGCTGAGGATGAAGGCTGCGCCGACGAAGGTGTTGGCCGTCGGGATGTCGCCCCAGATCAGAAAGCCGAGTAGGAAGGCTGAGATGAGCGAGGTATATTCGAACGGCGCCAGAACGGAGACCGGCGCCTGCCGCATGCCTTCGAACAGGGCAAGCTGTCCCGCGCCGGCGATGACGCCGGTGCCGAAAAGCAGCAGCACCTGATAGGCGCTTGGCGTATGCCAATGCAGGATGGCCATCGTGGCGGTCAGCGCGATGAAGATGATGTTCGAGACGGCCATCTGGATATGGCTCTTCTCATGCAGCGCGGTCTTGCGCAGCAGCACCATGCCCATTGCCCAGAGCACGGCTGCCTGCAACGCCAGATAGACGGGCCAGGAGATCGACAGGCCGACCGGATTGGAGGCGATCACCACGCCGCAGAAGCCGAGGCCCACCGCCATCCAGCGTACGAAACTGACCTTTTCGCGGAGCACGATGGTCGCGAGAATCGTGCCGACGACGGGGGCGGCGTAATAGAGCGTCGTAACTTCGGCGAGCTGCAGGTAGCGGGCAGCGGAATAGTAGGAAGTCCAGGCGATCACCAGCAATATGCTGCGCACGATCATCGGTTTGATGATGGGCGAGTGGCGAACCTTGCGCACCAGCGATGGCCCCTCGAAGAGGAAACAGCCGGCAAGAATGCTGCAACTGCGCCAGAAGAGGATCTGCCAGACCGGAATGTCGGTGACGAGCAGTTTCACCACCGAGTCGTGGGCAGTGAACAGCATATAGGCAATCACCGTAAGCAGGATGCCGTAGCTGATGGGGTTTTTCACGGAAGCACCAGGGGAATGGCTTTGAAGCAGGCCGGTCGAAAAATCTTTTAAGGCTCAACCGATAGGCGGCTAGTTTTTCGCCGTCAATAGGCCATATGGGCAAGCTAGACCGAGCGCGAAAGATTATTTGCGGTTGTGACTTCCTTGCCCGATTTAACAGACGGAGACGAAACGTGACCAATGTTCGTCTTTTGGGATATTGAGATTTCAATCGATTTAAATATCCTGCAGCCATCGATTTGGGGGATTTTTAATGGATGATATGACCCGATCCGGAAGCTTTCAGGCTCGTAGAAGCGGATTTTTCACAAAATCGCGTGCCGCCGTTTCCCTGCTGTTTTTGATGAACGGCTTCACCGTTGGCTGCTGGGCGCCCAAGATCCCGGAGTTCGCCGAGCGGCTGCAACTGACCAAGTTCGAACTCGGCCTTATGATCCTGGTCTTCGGATTGGGATCGCTGGTGATGATGCCGGTGGCGGGTGCGCAGATTGCCGGGCGCGGCTCGAAGATCGTCGTCAAGGCCTTTGCCGTGCTGCTGCTGCCAATGCTGCTGGCTTTGACTGTCACCCAGAATGTCTGGACCGCCGCGATCGCCCTCTTCCTGTTCGGCGGCTTCATCGGTGCGATGGACGTGGCGATGAACGCCAATGCCGTGTCGGTGGAGAAATCCATGCATCGGGCGATCATGTCGTCCTGTCACGCCTTCTGGAGCCTTGGCGGCCTCATCGGCTCGGCGATCGGCGGTTTTCTGATCTCGCGCTGGGGCGTACTCGGCCACGCCGAAGTCTCTACCGCCCTTGCCCTTCTCTTCCTCGCCGTCGCCTGGCCGATGATCCTCGGTGACCAGCCGCATCCGGACGAGGCAAAGCCGAAGGCGCGGTTGCCGTTGATCCCGTTGCCCTGGCTGCTCGGCATGATGGCGCTGTTTTGCATGATCCCGGAAGGTGCGGTGCTCGACTGGAGCGCGCTCTATCTCGGCCAGGAAAAGGCCGCATCGGTGACCCTCTCGGGCTTCGGCTTCGCCGCCTTTTCGCTGACCATGGCAACGATGCGTTTTGCCGGCGATTTCGTCCGCGATCGGCTGGGCGCCGTCAAGACGCTGCGTGTCTGCACGGTCTTTGCGATCGTCGGCATGCTGCTTGCGGCGCTGGCGCCGAATGCGGAACTGGCCATTGTCGGCTTCGCCCTATGCGGTATCGGCATTTCCAACATGGTGCCGATCGCCTTTTCGGCTGCCGGCAATATTCCGGGGCTGCAGCCGGGCATCGGCATCTCGGTCGTCACCACCATGGGCTATTCCGGCATGCTGGTCGCTCCGTCAGCCATCGGTTTCGCCGCCGAGCATGTCGGCTTCTCGCCGGTTTTGATGGCGCTGCCGGTGCTGCTGCTCGTCGTGCTGGCGCTGTCGTCTCTGGCACGTTACGCAGATGGCATCGGCCGCAGCTCGCATTAATTTGGTCGCTTTCGCCTGCTATCGCCAATGCATTCGCCTGAGCAAAAGTGATGCCCGGAGCGGTTGACAACGACCGCTCCGTGATCCACCTGAAAGGCACCCATTTCCCGAGGCTAACGAGAGTTCTCCATGTCGTCCGCCAGTGATTTCGATCCGAAGCCGCGCCGTTCCTCCGTTGCCGTCGATGTCGGCGGCGTCATCGTTGGCGGCGGCGCGCCCGTGGTCGTGCAGTCCATGACCAACACCGATACCGCCGATGTCGATTCGACGGTGGCGCAGGTCGCGGCGCTCTATAGGTCTGGTTCGGAGCTGGTGCGCATCACCGTCGATCGCGACGAAAGTGCCGCCGCCGTGCCGAAGATCCGCGAGCGGTTGCTGCGCCTCGGCATGGACGTGCCGCTGATCGGCGATTTCCACTATATCGGTCACAAACTGCTCGCCGACCACCCGGCTTGCGCCGAGGCGCTGGCAAAATACCGCATCAATCCCGGCAATGTCGGCTTCAAGGACAAGAAGGACAAGCAGTTCGCCGAAATCATCGAGATGGCGATCCGCTATGACAAGCCGGTGCGTATCGGCGTCAACTGGGGCTCGCTCGACCAGGACCTGTTGACAGCACTAATGGATAAGAATGCCGCCGAAGGCTCGCCGCTGTCTGCCCGCGAGGTGACGCGCGAGACGATCGTGCAATCGGCGCTGATATCGGCCGATCTCGCTGAGGAAATCGGCCTGCCGCGCAACCGCATCATTCTCTCCGCCAAGGTCAGCCAGGTGCAGGACCTGATCGCCGTCTATTCCATGCTTGCCGCCCGTTCCGATCACGCGCTGCATCTCGGCCTGACCGAGGCCGGCATGGGCAGCAAGGGCATCGTCGCCTCATCCGCTGCCATGGGCTATGTGCTGCAGCATGGCATTGGCGACACCATCCGCGTTTCGCTGACGCCGGAGCCGAATGGCGATCGCACCCGCGAAGTGCAGGTGGCGCAGGAGCTGCTTCAGGTCATGGGTTTCCGCCAGTTCGTGCCGGTCGTCGCTGCATGTCCTGGCTGCGGCCGTACGACCTCGACCGTATTCCAGGAATTGGCGCAGAACATTCAGAACGACATCCGCAAGAACATGCCGGTCTGGCGTGAGAAATATCCAGGCGTCGAGGCGCTGAATGTCGCCGTCATGGGCTGCATCGTCAACGGCCCTGGCGAAAGCAAGCATGCCGATATCGGCATCTCGCTGCCCGGCACCGGCGAAACGCCAGCCGCTCCCGTCTTCATCGACGGCCAGAAGGCGATGACGCTGCGTGGTCCGAATATCGCATCGGACTTCGAAGCGCTGGTGACCGACTACATCGAGAAGCGTTTCGGCCAGAAGAGCGTCGCGGCGGAGTGATCCGCCGCCGAGCTGCCCTTAGATGTTGCTGGTCAAAAGTTTGATGCCGGCGAAGCAATAGAAGCCGGCCATGGCGCCCTCAATCCACTGGCGGGCATTCCTGTAAATCTTGAGAGCATGCGGCGTAGAGAACAGCGTCGCATAGCCCATGAACACGATAAAACCGGTTGAGCAGCAGACCGCGATGATCAGCACGGCAACGGAGGCCGGTGCGCCCTGCGGCATGCCGAGCGCGATGATGGCGAGCCAAGCGAAGATCGCTTTCGGATTGGTGACGTGGATTCCATAGCCGCGCAGAATCAGCGATTTGAAGGCCGGGCTTTTCGCCTCTTCCCTGGCGGCCGGCAAGTCGCCACTTGCCCGCACCGCGCGAAATGCCTTGTAGGCGAGATAGAGCAGATAGAGCCCACCAAAAATCTTCAGGATCTCCAACGCCATCGCATAAGTCTGCAACAGGGTGGCAAGCCCAGCGGCGGCAGCGGTCGCCCAGGTCAGCGAGCCGCCAAAGATGCCAAGCGAAATCGTCATGCCCGCCTTGCGGCCGTGAGTCATCGATGTGGCAATGATGGCCATGATCGCCGGTCCCGGACTGACGACGGCGATAAGATAGGCAATATAGGCCGGCAGGATCTGCGGCAGATAGGCAAGCGCCTCATGCATGGGATGGCTCCGCAGGATTTCAGACGACGCGGCCTATTCCGCGCGCTTGAAACTGCAATGGGCGCCAGAATTGCCACGGAATCGTCGGAACGTCACTCTTGTCCCGAAGATTTCTTGTCACGGTGACATTTTGCGCCACGATAGATTTCAGCTCTTGCGGCTCGCCACGAAGCGCGCTGTCTCGATCAGCAAATTCGCCTTCTCTCCATAAGGGGATAGTAGCTCCGCAGCCTCCGTCACCAGGCGGGCAAGCGTGGTTTCGGCCCAGGCTTGGCCGTGCAAAGCGACTAGCGTGCCTTTGCCGCGCGCCGCATCCTTGCCAGTGGCCTTGCCCATTGTTGCCGCATCAGCGGTAAGGTCGAGGAGATCGTCGGCGAGTTGGAAGGCGAGGCCAGTCTTTTCGCCGAAGATGCGGAGCCGCTGACGGTCCTCAGCCGAGGCGCCGGCAATGATGGCGCCGGCTTCGCAGGCAAAGCGGATCAGCGCACCGGTCTTCATAGCCTGCAGCATGGTGATGCCGCGCTCGTCCGGGGTCTCTTTTTCGGCAGCGAGATCGAGGACCTGGCCGCCGGCCATGCCGCCGATGCCGGCGGCGCGCGACAGCGCCAGCACGAGCTCGATCTTTCGGTCCGCCGGCAGCTCGGTTTCCGGTGCGGCGATGACGTCGAAGGCGTAGGTCAGCAGGCTGTCGCCGGCGAGGATCGCCGTCGCATAGTCGAAGGCGATATGCACGGTCGGCTGGCCGCGGCGAAGGTCGTCATCATCCATGGCCGGCAGGTCGTCATGGACCAGCGAATAGCAGTGCACGCATTCGAGCGCCGCGCCGATGCGGAGCGCCGCGTCGCTGTTGCCGCCGAGAAGCGCTGCAGTCTCCATCACGAGAAACGGTCTCAGCCGCTTGCCGCCGTTCAGCACGCCATGACGCATCGCCTCGAGCAGGCGCATGGGGCGAATGATTTCGCCGTTCAGGCTGGCGTCTGCAAGAAGCTGGCTCAAGATAGCCTCGACCTTGCCGACATTGTCCCTGAGGCGGTGTTCGAAGGGGGAATTGGTGCTGTCCATGGCCGCTGTTTGGCATGAGTGCGGGTTGCTGGCAACGAGAATTGTCAACAGCCAAGGTGGGAATCTCGCCGCACTCTGGTCATTGCTCCGTGTAGACGGTATGACGATTGGAGCATTCCTGGCGCGTCCCTTGAATGCGCAAGGGGTTCGGGGGTGGAGTGACGGAGGGCCTTCAGCAATTGGACATATCGACGGATAGCGATGAGGAAGCCGAGATGCCGCCACGCCCGGGCCGTCTTGCCCGGTTCAAGGCCCGTCCGCTCTGGCAGCGCATCGTTCTCGTCTTCGTCGGTTTGATGCTGCTGCCCTATCTGCTGATCCTGCTTTATGTTCTGCCGTTCATTCACCCCATATCGACCCTGATGCTACGCGACGCCGTCACCTTTCAAGGATACGATCGCCGATGGGTTTCCTTCGATGAGATAGCGCCGGTGCTGGTTCAGTCGGTCATGGTCTCCGAGGACGGACAATTCTGCTTTCATGGTGGGGTCGACTGGGGCGAGATGCGCATGCTGGTGCAGGACACGCTGCGGGGTCAGTCCACGCGGGGCGGCAGCACCATTCCGATGCAGACCTCGAAGAACCTTTTCCTTTGGAACAGCCGCTCCTTCGTGCGCAAGGCGCTGGAGCTGCCATTGGCCGTTTCCTCCTCCTTCGTCTGGTCGAAGCGGCGGATGATGGAAATCTATCTGAATATCGCCGAATGGGGGCCGGGCATTTATGGCATAGACGCGGCCGCGCGCCATCATTTCAAGGTGCCGGCCTCCAAGTTGAACGCCCGCCAGGCCGCCCTTCTCGCCGTCTCGCTGCCCAATCCGATCGACCGGGTGGCAAGCAAGCCGGGGCGCGGACTGCGCCAGCTCGCCTCGCTGATCCAGCGGCGGGCGAAGAATTCCGGCGAGTACATCAAATGCCTTTATAACTGATATCAGAACTTGTCGTTCGATCGGCTGACCGTCATCTGGCATTCTTGCTCGTGACGTAAGGGCGGGTGATCTGCCAACCAAATCGGACCTGCCCCATGAGCATCGATGCCTTTTCGCCCGAACTGCTGCAATATTCCAAGAGCCGTCATCCCGAGCCATCCGTTCATCTCGGCACGCGCTTCGATCTCTCGGGCAATTTCCAATACGAGCCGGGCAATACGATCGTCTGCCATGTGGTGGAAGGTTCCGAGACGCAGCGAGCCCTCGTTGCTGCCCGAGAGCAATTTCTGGCGATGCCGGAAGCCTCGCAATTCACCTTCACGCCGATTTCCAGCCTGCACATGACGCTGTTTCAGGGTATTATCGAATACCGCCGCACGCAGCCCTATTGGCCGGCGGGTATTGCGCTGGATACGCCGATCGACGAGATGACCGAGATCCTGGGCGAGCGCCTGAAGGCCTTTTCCATGCGCGATCCCTTCAAGGTGGCGGTGACGCATGCGCGGCCGAGCGGCCTTCTGGTAGATGGCGCGACCGAGACAGATCGGAAGGTGATGCGGGAGTGGCGCAACGCTCTTGCAGATCTTCTTGGCTACCGCCATCCCGATCATGACGTCTATCCGTTCCACATCACCTTCGCCTATGTCATCGAGCGGCTGGATGATGAGGCGCTGCCGCGTTGGCAGGCGATGCTGAACAAGGTTGCCGCCGATGTCCGCGCCGAGGTGCCGGTTCTCGAGCTGCGCCCGCCGGCCTTCTGCGCCTTCGACGACATGAAACATTTCGAGGAACTTCTGGTGTTCGAGTTCCAAAAATAAGAAGGACAAACCATGGACAAGCTTACCCTCTATATCGGAAACAAGAACTATTCCTCCTGGTCGTTCCGGCCGTGGATCGCCTTGGAGGGTTGCGGCATCGCTTTCGAAGAGGTGCTGATCCCCTTCGATTTTCCGGCCGGCAATCCGCGCATCCGCGAGGTTTCGCCGACAGGCAGGGTGCCGATGCTGGTCCATGATGGTTTCAAGGTCTGGGAATCGCTCGCCATCATCGAATATGTGGCCGAGCTTTTCCCAGATGCCGGCCTCTGGCCCAAGGAGCGGCAGGCGCGCGCATTGGCGCGCTCGATCTCCATGGAAATGCTGGCGGGTTTCCGGGCGCTGCGCAATGCCTGCCCGATGAATATCCGTCGTCCCATCAGCCGGCTCGATCTGCCGGAGGGCGTCATGGAGGATGTGGCGCGTATCGAGACGATCTGGCGCGAGATGCGCGCCCGTTCCGGCGGCCCCTTCCTGTTCGGCGCCTTCTCCGGTGCGGACGCCATGTTTGCGCCAGTCGTCAATCGGCTGGAGGTTTATGATCTCGTCAGTGCCGCCGATACGCTGGACTATATGGCTGCGATGAAAGCTCTGCCCGCCTGGCAGAAATGGGAAAAGGCAGCGCGTGAGGAACCGTGGATCGTGCCGGAGGACGAAGCCTGATCGGTGATTCGGCTTCCATCTGGCCGAATCCGGTGCTGCGGGCAAAAAATGCGTGAAGGGACTGGTCAAAGTCCCTTTAGCCATGTATAAGCCCGCCCAATTTCCGAAATTGATCCATGTCTGTTTCGGCCGCCTGGCTGGCCGCTGATATGTTTCGTCCGCAAAGTGGAGTAACGAGAATGGCTGTACCGAAGAGAAAAACGAGCCCGTCCAAGCGCGGTATGCGCCGCTCGGCTGATGCGCTGAAGGCTCCGACCTATGTCGAAGACAAGAACTCCGGCGAACTGCGTCGCCCGCATCATATCGACCTGAAGACCGGCATGTATCGTGGCCGTCAGGTTCTGACGCCGAAGGAAAGCGCATAATTCAAGCGCTCCCGTAAGGGCTGAAATTCAAAGGCTGGCGTTTCGCCGGCCTTTTTCCATTTGCGCATTGGTCCAAGAGGATCGCGGCCGAAAACGCTTCGCCCTTTCCCTGGAATTGCTTTAAAACTCGCGGCGATTTCAATTCTGAAGGGATTTTCCTGGCTATGATTGTTGCCTTCCCGCTGATGATCGTTCCGCTCGTGCTCTATAATCTGGCGATGCTGGGTTTGATGGGCGCCGGCGGCGTTGCGTCCCTCAACGATGTCATGCTTGCTCTCGCCATGCTCTCGGGTGCGACCTGGACCCTGCAGCTCGGCGATCTCTTCATCGTCGTCGCGCTGATCATGCTGTTCTTCGAAATCCTGAAGGCGACGCGCAATGGTTCGGGCTCATTGCTCAATCACATGCTGTCGATGCTGGTGTTCATCGCCTTTCTCGTCGAGTTCCTGCTGGTCAAGGATGCGGCGACGCAGACGTTTTTCGTCCTGATGACCATTGCCTTCCTCGACGTCATCGGCGGATTTACGATCTCGATCCGTTCGGCAGGACGGGATGTTTCGATCGGATTGTGAAGGTTTTTACCTTCTCCCCACCGGGGAGAAGGTCGTGCGGAGCACGGGTTGAGGGGGCGTTGCATCGTAAGTTGGCGAAAAAAAGCGAGCAATAACACAATATTGCCGGTAACGCCCCCTCACCCGGCGCTACGCGCCACCCATCTCCCCGATGGGGCGAGGGTAAAATTTCAGCTTACAAACTATCCAGCTTGTTCTGCATCGCGCGGAGCTGTTCTTTCAGCTCGTCGATATCCTTTGCCTCTGCCTTGCGGCTTTCTTTCGCCGGCGGCTTCATGAAGGGCGAGAACATCTGCATGGCCTGCTGGAACATTTCGGTATTGCGACGGACCTGTTCCTCGACCATCTGGATCGGCAGTTGCAGGTTCTTGCCCAGCGGCGTTTCGCCGAAGGCGCGGTTGATCTGCTCGCGCATCTGGGTCTGCTGCTCGGTGAAGGCGCGCATGGAATGTTCGAGAAAGCTCGGTACGACCATCTGCATCTGATCGCCGTAATAGGTGATCAGTTGCCTCAAAAATGAAATCGGCAACAGCGTATTTCCGGTCTTCGATTCCTGTTCGAAAATAATCTGCGTCAGCACCGAATGCGTGATTTCCTCGCCGCTTTTTGCATCCTGTACGATAAATTCCTCTCCCTTTTTCACCATCTCCGCCAGGTCATCCAACGTTACGTACGTGCTGGTGCCGGTATTATACAGGCGGCGATTGGCATATTTCTTGATTACGATCTGGCCCTCATTCTTTGCCATTATCAGTCTCCTGGCCCCGTCTGATTGTATGGAAACTCCTCAGCCGCCAAGTGTAGACGCAAAAGAAGCTTGGTGACAATCGCTTTGTGCGATGCGGCAAACCCTTTCCATTAATCGGATTTTTGCCGGTGATGACGGCTTCATGAAATCTGCAAGATCAAAATTCTTGTGTTTGACTCGGGCGCAAAGCTTTGACAGTTTCGACTTATATATGTTCAACCTGTGAGGAGGCTTCCATGAGCAATCCATCCATCGTCGTCGCCAGTGCAGCTCGCACTGCTGTCGGTTCCTTCAACGGCGCCTTTGCGACCATTCCGGCTCATGAGCTCGGTGCGGCTGCGATCAAGGGCGCATTGGAGCGCGCCGGTGTCGAGGGCAGGGAAGTCGACGAGGTGATCCTCGGCCAGGTGCTGCAGGCCGGCGAAGGGCAGAACCCGGCCCGCCAGGCTGCCATGAAGGCCGGCATCCCGCAGGAGGCGACTGCCTGGAGCGTCAACCAGCTCTGCGGCTCCGGTTTGCGCGCCGTGGCGCTCGGCATGCAGCAGATTACGTCCGGCGATGCCAAGATCATCGTCGCCGGCGGCCAGGAATCCATGTCGATGGCTCCCCATGCCGCCCATCTTCGCGGTGGCACCAAGATGGGCGACATGAAGATGATCGACACCATGATCAAGGACGGCCTGACGGACGCCTTCTATGGCTATCACATGGGCATCACGGCGGAAAACATCGCCCGCCAGTGGCAGCTTTCGCGCGACGATCAGGATCAGTTCGCCGTTTCCTCGCAGAACAAGGCCGAGGCGGCGCAGCTCGCCGGCCGCTTCAAGGATGAGATCGTGCCCTTCATCGTCAAGACCCGCAAGGGCGACGTCAGCGTCGACGCCGACGAATATATCCGTCTCGGTGCGACGCTGGATGGCATGACCAAGCTGCGCCCGGCCTTCGATAAGGAAGGCACGGTGACGGCCGGCAACGCGTCGGGCCTCAATGACGGCGCGGCTGCGACTGTGCTGATGACCGAAGCGGAAGCCTCGCGCCGCGGCATCCAGCCGCTTGCGCGCATCGTCTCATGGGCAACCGCCGGCGTCGACCCGCAGATCATGGGCAGCGGCCCGATCCCGGCCTCGCGCAAGGCCCTGGAAAAGGCGGGCTGGTCCGTCGGCGATCTCGATCTCGTTGAGGCCAACGAGGCTTTTGCCGCGCAAGCCTGCGCCGTCAACAAGGATCTCGGCTGGGATACGTCGATTGTCAACGTCAATGGCGGTGCCATCGCCATCGGTCATCCGATCGGTGCCTCCGGTGCCCGCATCCTCAACACGCTACTGTTCGAAATGAAGCGCCGCGGCGCCAAGAAGGGTCTCGCAACGCTCTGCATCGGCGGCGGCATGGGCGTCGCCATGTGCTTCGAAGCGCTCTGATGCGCTTCTGCCCAAACATGCGAGGGTTGTGAATAAGGCTATTCTAAAATAGATGGCAAGCGAAGGATGAGTGATTCGAAATCATTCATCCCCGCTTTGGCGACAACAGAGGGGAGTGGACTATGAGCAGAGTGGCGTTGGTGACTGGCGGTACGCGCGGTATTGGAGCGGCCATTTCGATAGCGTTGCGCAATGCGGGCTACCGGGTTGCGGCAACCTATGCCGGCAACGACGAGAAGGCGCAGGCTTTCCGGGACGAGACCGGCATTTCCGTTCACAAGTGGGATGTGTCCGATTATGAAGCCTGTGGCACCGGCATCGCCAAGGTGCAGGACGAGCTTGGCCCGATCGATATCCTCGTCAACAATGCCGGGATCACCCGTGACGCCATGTTCCACAAGATGACGCCGCAGCAGTGGCACGATGTCATCAATACGAACCTCACCGGCCTGTTCAACATGACCCATCATGTTTGGCAGGGCATGCGCGATCGCAGCTTCGGTCGCGTGATCAACATCTCCTCGATCAACGGTCAGAAGGGCCAGATGGGGCAGGCGAATTATTCCGCCGCCAAGGCTGGCGATCTCGGCTTCACCAAGGGGCTTGCACAGGAAGGTGCCGCCAAGAACATTACCGTCAATGCCATTTGCCCGGGTTATATCGGCACGGAGATGGTGCTTGCGGTGCCGGAAAAGGTGCTGAACGAGCGCATTATCCCGCAGATCCCTGTGGGGCGCCTCGGCGAGCCCGAGGAAATCGCGCGCATCGCGGTCTTCCTTGCCAGCGACGATGCCGGCTTCATCACGGGATCGACCATCAGCGCCAATGGTGGGCAGTTCTTCGTTTGAGCTGACGAAATGGAGTGGCGATGATTGTCGGGGGAATGCCCGGCAGTCATTGCCGGCCTGAATTCCCGGGCCGGTGTGGCCGAGGTTTGAATTCCAAAACGACGGCCTTGAGGGCCACGCGGCGCATCTCCTTTTCCCGCATTCGTACGGCATGACCCAGTACATAAAATGTGGTGCCGAGAAGTGTGAGCGCCGCGACGCTTGCGATGAATTCGGCCATGGTGCCGTTCCTTTCCAAAAACGTTGACGCGATCCCCCGAAACCGGCGTGGGTTGAGTGTTCGTCTTAAGAAAATCGGCCCGAAATCTTCGAAAGATGGACTTTCATGGCCGATCATCAACGGGGTGTTGATGATCGGCTGAAGGAAATCAATCTTCGCGTATAGCCCTCTTAGCGGCAGCGAGCTTCATAGCGACGGCCGTGGCGGTCGCGGTAGATGCAATAGCCTGGGTGCTCCTGGGACCGACCGATGAGGTAGCCGACGGCACCACCGGCGACGGCGCCGATTGCGGCACCACCCCAGCTATTGCTGGCGACGCCGCCTATGACCGCGCCGGTTCCGGCGCCAATGGCTGTCCCCCTTTCGGTTGCCGTGCACGAGGCAAGGGCTCCGGCAAGAGCGATCGCGACGATAATTTTCTTCATGGCATTGCTCCCTGGTGTGTGAAGTCTTCAACAATATTTGGCTGGATTCAGATCCGGCCCATCAACAGCAGAATGAGAACGATGACAAAAACTAGTCCGAGACCACCCGACGGACCATAACCCCACCCCCGGCTGTAACCCCAGTTCGGGAGTGCTCCGATCAGTAGCAGAATCAAAATCACGAGCAGTATTGTACCAAGCATGGCGTAATCCTCCGCGTCGAGCGCCTAGAGCATCCCGCCAGAGCGACCTCACGCAAGCGGATAAGATGCGCTAGATACAAGTCCTGATGCGTCCTTTTCCGTTCTTGCCGATCGAGGCGCATCAATGCCGCTGTCGATAGAAACTTATTTCACGAGAAATTGTTCCGGCTCAGAAATAACAAGACGTGAACATGAGCCGGCATGTCGAGGCGAAATGTTAACGCAGACAGAGGAGCAATGCGAAGGAACACCCGGCGCCGAGTTCCATATATGGTTAAAAATTGCTTTAAATACAATATGTTGCGGTGAACGAAACGAGAAAGCGGACTTGTCCGTGATTCGTCAGCGATTCGTTCTGCATTTGGCCTTTGGTTAACCGTGCACTGAGACTGCCTCAGGGGAGACCTATCTCTTTGGGTGAGGGGATTTAAGCCAAATCGCTGGAAAGTAGTACTCTCTCGATCGAAATGGTTAATGCCGAGCAATTTTTTTGCAACGCGTATCACTGCGCCATTCTCCATTTGGATGAGCTTCCCCCTCCAAACGCTATATCTAGCAGTGAACAAATACAGTACATGCGATAATCTGCGATTCGTCGCCGATTCGTTCCGGCTTTGATCGATAAGTTAACGGTTTCAATCATTGCGCGAAACTCTGGGCTTTTTATATTACGATTCGCTCAAAGGTTAATTGCAATCCACGATTCGACGTGATTCGGCACTTCAACCCTACAGAGTCCTGTGCATTTCGTTCTGGAAGACGCTAGATGTTGTGGAGAACAAATGCAGAATTGAGGGAAGTCAGCGATTCGTCGCCGATTCGTTCCGGCTTTGGCCCGAATCTTAATTTCGAATCCTTCAGGCTGCAGTCCGGAGGAATTCATCTAATTTACAAATGGTTAACGATGCTTTCAAATGAGAGTGCGTTCCGTCGGATTCGCCATTCGGCTCGTGATTCACATGGAAAAGGAGCAAAATGGCGATTCACGATCTGGTGGGCTTTTGCGAATCAAAATCCATATATAGTAGTGAACGAAAACGGAACCAAACGGAGTCAGCGATTCGTCGCCGATTCGTTCTCAAGCTGTTCCCGACTCGTCGGGACTCGTTTTGGATGTGGGGAGAATGTAGCTCTTGGTTGAACCCGCCAAAGATAAAAACGCATCTTGCCGCCGTTGTTTTTTGAATCAGGTCTTGCCTTTGTCACATATGGTCGTCATCTCTTCTTCTCTTCCCTGGGGACCTTGCTGATCGGAAGACAGTGGTTTCTCGCCCATGCATGGACCTATGACTCAGACTTCGCAGCCAATGATCCTGAGCGGACGCGGCGTGACCGCGGTGCTCGGACCCACCAATACCGGCAAGACCCATTATGCCATCGAGCGCATGGTGGCCCACGGCAACGGCGTCATCGGCCTGCCGCTGAGGCTGCTGGCGCGCGAGGTCTATACCCGTGTCGTCGAGAAGGTCGGGGCGCAATATGTCGCGCTGGTCACCGGCGAGGAGAAGATTTCGCCGCCGAATGCGCGTTATTCCGTCTGCACCGTCGAAGCTATGCCGCGCGAGACGCGAGCCTCTTTCGTCGCCATCGATGAAGTGCAGCTTGCCGGCGATCTGGAACGGGGCCACATCTTTACCGACCGCATCCTGCATTTGCGCGGACGCGACGAGACGCTCCTGCTCGGCGCCGGCACGATGCGGCCGATCCTCGAACAGCTCTTGCCGGGAATCACGGTCGTCGAGCGGCCGCGGCTGTCGCATCTCTTCTATGCCGGGCAGAAGAAGATCACCCGCCTGCCGCAGCGCACTGCGATCGTCGCCTTCTCCACCGACGAAGTCTATGCCATCGCCGAACTCATTCGTCGCCAGCGCGGCGGAGCGGCCGTCGTCCTCGGCGCGCTCAGCCCGCGCACGCGCAACGCGCAGGTCGCCCTTTATCAGGCAGGCGACGTCGAATATCTGGTGGCGACCGATGCGATCGGCATGGGGCTCAATCTCGATGTCGATCATGTCGCCTTTGCCCAGGATCGCAAGTTCGACGGTTATCAGTTCCGCAATCTCAATCCGGCCGAACTCGGCCAGATCGCCGGCCGCGCCGGCCGTCACCTGAAGGACGGCACTTTTGGCGTAACGGGCCAGGTCGATCCTTTCGAGGACGAATTGGTACGGCGCATCGAAGGTCATGAGTTCGATACGGTTAAAGTGCTACAATGGCGCTCGAAGGAATTCGATTTTTCCTCGATCGCATCGCTGCGTGCGAGCCTCGAGAGCGCGCCGCGCGTGCAGGGCTTGACGCGCGCGCTGCCGGCAGTCGATCAGCAGGCGCTGGAATATCTGTCGCGCGATCTGGAGATTGCCGATCTCGCCAACAATCCGGCGCGCGTGGAAAAATTATGGGAAACCTGCGCGCTTCCGGATTATCGGCGGATTACGCCCGCCCAGCATGCCGATCTTATCGCCACCCTCTTTTCCGACCTTGTGCGCTATGGCACGGTAAAAGAGGATTTCCTGGCCGAACAGGTGCACCGCGCCGATCGGACGGATGGCGAAATCGACACGCTTTCGGCGCGAATCGCGCAGATAAGGACTTGGACCTATGTGTCGAACCGGCCCGGTTGGCTTGCCGATCCGACACACTGGCAAGAAAAGACGCGGGAAATCGAAGATCGATTGTCTGATGCGTTACATGAGAGGTTGACGAAACGCTTTGTTGATCGCAGGACATCTGTGCTCATGAAGCGCCTGAGAGAGAATGCGATGCTGGAAGCTGAAATCAGTGTGAATGGGGATGTCTTCGTCGAGGGGCATCATGTGGGACAGTTGACCGGATTCCGGTTCACGCCTATCGCGGGAACCGAGGGGCCGGACGCCAAGGCTGTCCAGACGGCCTCGCAGAAGGCGCTGGCGCTGGAATTCGAGGCGCGGGCCGCCCGTATCCATGCGGCCGGCAACAGCGATCTGGCGATCAGTGCGGATGGCCTTGTCCGTTGGCTCGGCGATCCCGTGGCGCGGCTGTCGGGCAGCGATCACGTCATGCGCCCGCGCGTCATCCTGCTCGCCGACGAGCAGTTGACGGGCAATGCGCGCGACCATGTCGCCGCGCGTATCGAGCGCTTCGTGAACCATCATATCAGCACGGTGCTGAAGCCGCTCGACGATCTGTCGCGCGCCGAGGATCTGCAGGGTCTTGCCAAGGGGCTGGCCTTCCAGCTCGTCGAAAATCTCGGCGTGCTCTTCCGCCGCGACGTCACGGAAGAGGTGAAGTCGCTGGATCAGGATGCGCGTGCCTCGATGCGCCGTTATGGCGTCCGCTTCGGCGCCTACCACATTTTCGTGCCCGCCTTGCTGAAGCCGGCTCCGGCCGAGCTCATCACCCTGCTTTGGGCATTGAAGAACGACGGCCTCGACAAACCGGGTTACGGCGATCTGATCCCCGTTCTGGCGGCCGGCCGCACATCCGTGGTCACCGATCCGACTTTCGAGCGCATGTTCTACAAGCTCGCCGGCTTCCGTTTCCTCGGCAAGCGCGCGGTGCGCATCGATATTCTCGAGCGGCTGGCGGATATCATCCGTCCGCTGTTGCAGTGGAAACCCGGCCAGGCGTCGCGCCCGGAAGGCGCCTATGACGGCCGTCGCTTCACGACGACCACGGCGATGCTCTCCATTCTCGGAGCAACGCTGGAAGATATGGAAGAGATCCTGAAGGGTCTCGGCTACCGAGCCGACGCCGTGAAGGCCGAAGATGCAGCAGCCTTCCTTTCGCAGCAGGATGCCTCCTCGGCACCTGAAGCGGCACAGACTGCCGAAGCTGCCGCCGACAAGGCCGATCATGATGATGCCGATGGCAGCAGCGATGAGCCGGCTACGGAAGGTGAAACTGTCGTGCAGGACACGGTTGCCGCAGCGCAGGCTCCGGCTGAGCCGGCCGCCGCCGCTGCCGAGCCGACGGAAACTATCGAAGCTGCAACCGGGCTGGCGGGCGCAGATGCCGTCACCGCCGAGCCTGTCGAGCCGAAGCCGGTTCTGCTGTGGCGCCTTGGCGGACGCAGCGACAACCAGCAGCGTCAGAGCGGACGTGGCCATGGCGATCGTCGCGGCCATCAGGGCGATGGACGCGGTCACCAGGGCAATCGCCGCAATGGTGGTGGCGAGCAGCCGGCGAGCGGCGAAGGCAATCGTGACGGCCGGGATCATCGCGAAGGACGCGAGGTCCGTGGTGACAACAAGGGGCCGCGCGGCAATCGCGACGGCGGCCGCCCGCAGCATCAAGGCAATCGCTCCGAACGCAACGACCGCCAGGACCGCGGCGACCGGAAAGAGCGTAACGATCGCAATGACCGCAACGACCGCAACAATCGCGGCGCTTCGCAGCCGCTGCGCTTCGAGGCCAAGCCGCCGCGCAAGGAAAAGCCGATCGATCCGGATTCTCCTTTCGCCAAACTCGCTGCCCTCAAGGAGCAGATGAAGAAATAGGCCATGACGGACGAAAAACAGCCATCTTCCGGTTCGCGTCAGCGCATCGACAAATGGCTGTTCTTTGCCCGCATGGTAAAATCCCGCTCGCTGGCGCAGGTCTATGTCCAGAACGGTAGCGTGCGGGTGAATGGCGAGCGGGTCACGCAGCCGAGCTACAGCGTCAAGGCTGGCGATCGGATCGAGCTTTCGCTGGAGCGGCGCGATGTCGTCCTGATCGTGCGTCAGGCTGGCGAGCGGAGAGGCCCCTTTGAGGAAGCGAAGCTTCTTTATGAGGATCTGACGCCGCCGCCGGATGAGACAAAACGTCTCACGCCCTTCGAGCAGGCGCTTCGTGCGCCGGGCAGCGGACGGCCCACGAAACGCGAGCGGCGCGCCATCGACCGACTGACCTCCGAGGACGATTAGAAAACTCTGCTCGACCTCAATGATTTTGGGATTGTTTATCCCTTGAAATTGGCCGGCAAAGTCGATACCTCACGGTCAACCCGCTGGTAACCAGCCGGTCGGCATGCCTGCGCATAGCGCATGCGCTTGTCCGCCGGCTTCCGAGGGAAAAGCGCGACGTTCCAGGTTGCGCATCCACGGAAACGAGAGACATTCCTGGAGTGCTTCATGACATACGTCGTGACCGACAATTGCGTTCGCTGCAAATACACCGACTGCGTGGAAGTCTGCCCCGTCGACTGCTTCTACGAGGGTGAGAACTTTCTCGTCATCCATCCTGACGAATGCATCGATTGTGGCGTTTGCGAGCCGGAATGTCCTGCCGAGGCGATCAAGCCCGATACGGAGCCAGGCCTCGATAAGTGGCTGAAAATCAATGCGGATTATGCATCGATCTGGCCGAACATCACGGTCAAGCGTGATCCCCTTCCGGAAGCCAAGGAAATGGATGGCGAGCAGGGCAAGTTCGAGAAATATTTCTCAGCCAATCCTGGTTCCGGCGACTGATCGAAGGTCGTGACAGGCCGCCGATAAAGGTGTAGTCGATAGCGCATAAAGACGAATCATTGCCGTTGGCCGCAAGAGCGGTCGACGTGGCCGTTTTGGTGTGCGTAAAGCAAATTATTGATTTAGTCAGATTTTTGTGATAGCTTCCCCACACTGATCCACTGCGGCATTTCGCGTGCCCCAAACCATCACGAAAGCAAATAACAAATCCGTACGCGGTTTCCTTGACATATCAACGTTTTGAGTTGTCGGGGTCTGGGATCGCGATGAACGGATTTCTTTTTGCACGCGTCTGGCTGGACCAGGATGAAGTCACCCCGACGGTGCTTCCGTCTCAACCGGGCCTGACTGACCCGGCCCCGGCTCGCGCTGGGTGCGTAACAGGGAGTTTTTGAAAAGAATGACGATCCAGCAGAAAAAACCTTCAGCAGCACGCCATGGCTTTAAGACCGGTGAAGCGATCGTGTACCCCGCCCACGGTGTTGGTACGATCACCGCGATCGAAGAGCAAGAAGTCGCAGGCATGAAGCTTGAGCTTTTTGTAATCGACTTCGAAAAAGACAAGATGCGTCTGAAGGTGCCTGTGGCCAAGGCCATGAGCATCGGAATGCGTAAGCTTTCCGAGACGGATTTCGTCGATCGGGCGCTTAAGGTTGTTCAGGGCAAGGCTCGTGTCAAGCGTACCATGTGGTCGCGCCGAGCTCAGGAATATGATGCCAAGATCAATTCGGGCGATCTTATCTCGATTGCCGAAGTGGTCCGCGATCTCTATCGCGCTGAAAATCAGCCTGAGCAGTCCTATTCCGAACGTCAGCTCTATGAAGCTGCGCTCGATCGCATGGCGCGCGAAATCGCCGCCGTCAACAAGATGTCCGAGACCGAGGCTGTTCGCCTCGTTGAAGTCAATCTGAACAAAGGCCCGAAGCGCGGCAAGGTCGTCGAAGAAGACGATTCCCAGGACGAAGCCGCATAAGGCCAGAGGCCACATACCAAATCATGTCCCAAAAACCCGGCCTTGCGCCGGGTTTTTTTCTTTGGAACCTTTTTGGGTCTGCCGCGTTTATGCCTCGTATTCGCGTCTGCTGCGAGCTTTCTAAGATGTGAGTTTCTCGGCCAGCCGCTTCCCTTAACGTTCACGAGGACCGGACCCCATGTGTTTTGATTGGAAATTTCCCGGCGATCGGAAGTCATTTCGTTCGCTAGGTCATTTCGGTGAAGCCGAATTAGACCCGTAACCGATCGTCGGATATCCGGAGATCGGCCTCCAATTGCATTCCATTCATAGATTTTCACCCGTGCAGCAATGTCCGGAAACGATGTTTGCTGCCTTTTCCGTTGACCGTGGCACAGAGACGATTTTGGGGCAGGATTAGGGGATATGCATATGAAGAATATGTCTGCAGATCGGCGTATGATTAAGATCGCGATGGCCGCTCCCTATCTCGGCCGCGACGAAGAGCACGATCTCGCCATCCGCTGGAAGGATCACGACGACCGCGGCGCTCGTAACAAGATCGCCACAGCCCACATGCGCCTCGTTATTTCGATGGCGGGCAAATTCCGCAATTTCGGCTTGCCGATGAGCGATCTGGTACAGGAAGGCTATGTAGGTCTCCTGGAGGCGGCGGCAAGGTTCGAACCGGAACGGGAAGTGCGGTTTTCGACCTATGCAAGCTGGTGGATCCGCGCGTCGATCCAGGATTATATCCTGCGCAACTGGTCGATCGTGCGTGGAGGCACGAGTTCGGCCCAGAAGGCATTGTTCTTCAATCTCCGCCGCCTGCGCGCCAAGCTCGCCAGGGGCAATACCGGCGTCACCGTGCAGTCCATCCATGAGGAAATCGCAGTCGCCCTCGGCGTCAGCCTTGCCGATGTGCAGACCATGGATGCGCGCCTCTCCAGCAACGACGCATCCTTGCAGGCGCCGTCGATTTCCGGCGACGCCGAAAGCGCCGAGCGCATGGATTTCCTGATCAGCGACGAGCCTCTGCCCGACGAGCAGGTCTCCAATATGATCGACGGCGAGCGGCGCCGCGTCTGGCTGGCCTCCGCATTGAAGCACCTCAACGAGCGTGAAATGAAGATCATCCGCGCACGCCGCCTGGTGGAAGATGGTGCGACGCTGGAAGAGCTGGGTGCCGATCTCGGCATTTCCAAGGAACGCGTGCGCCAGATCGAAAGCCGCGCTATGGAAAAACTCCGCTGCGCTCTGGTCGACGCCGATCCGCGCATGGCGAGTTATGCTTGATTAGCCGCAGTTCGGTAGCGAACTGCTACCAGGCTGTGGCGCGATCTTTCGCATGGTCATAACTACCGTCAATGCGCCAGAAGCTATTTTTCATAATGAAATCGGCATTGGATGATTTCCGACTGCTGGCTGGAACCCTTGCCTGTGACGCAGTAGACGAGGCGACGCTCTCCAAGGATGCGCCTTGACCAAAATCCAGATAGATCGCCCTTCAGTGGCTCCGGTTTGCCAAGACCTTTAAAGGGTGATCTTTTTACGTCCTTGAGCAGTTCGTTGATTTTCTCGACCATCTTCTGGTCGTTTTTCTGCCAGTATTCGTATTCTTCCCAGGAATTGGGGGTCCATAGCAACTTCATGTCAGAGCGTTGGATCGCTCTCTATCAACTGCCCCTTACGGAGCTGTTGGATACTGTCGCGTAGCCGTGCAGAGTTAGCAGGCGTCGAGAGCAAGTGTAGTGTCTCTTGCATACTCTCGTACTCGCTTTCGGCAATTAAAACCATTGCTTCCGAACCTTGACGGGTCACCAGCAGGGGAGCCCGTGAAGACAGAACCTGATCAAAATAGGTTGCGATGTTCTGCAGGAACTCCGTCAAACGAACGTGTGCCATCGCGCATTCCTTCCCAGTCACTATATGTACGGATATGCGTACAGATTTCTTGGAAGTCAGGTAGGGGCCTTCTCCCCGCTGGCGAAGGTATGGCCAGTTATTCCGAAATAATTTTGACCCTGTCGCCGGGCGCGACCGTTGCGCCTGTCGGCAAGGCGTTGATCAGCTTGAACAGATCGAGTTTGCGGTCGGTGCCCATCATCCGGGCGGCCAGCGTGGTAATGTTATCACCGGCCTTGACGGTGACGACGCGTACGCGCAGCGGCTTCAGCGACGAGGCTTCCTCCGGCGTCATGTGCCGGAAGCTTGAGCGCAGCACGTCGGCCGTCTGCTCCAGTGCGGTGATATTGCCTTTCGGCACGGCCGTCAGGAAGCGGAAGATCTGCGAGCGATCGCGGATGACGGTGACGTCGAAATCCCAGCGATCGGCCGAGGCACGCGCGGTCGCCGCCTCCATGCCGTTGACGGTGATGGGCCTGATGGTCGAGGGATCGAGACCGGTGACCCAGCCGCTGGAAATATAATTCGTCAGGTTCTGATTCTGGCTGTCTGCCACGCCGTCGAAGCGGACGGCGATATCGCCGGGACCGGTCGCCATAACCGCCTCGACCTTATTGTCGATGTGGAAATCGGGCGGCACGTCGAAGCGAATGCCGAGGCCGCCGTGCAGGAAGGTCTGGCCGCGCACATAGCCTTCTTCCGGGCTATCGCCATAAAGCAGGCCGTCGATGCCGTTGAGGTAATAGTCGCGGCCGGTATCGCCGACCTTGCCTTCCTCGCCGAATTCGCGGGCATGCGTCTTGGCAAGCTCGATACGCTGCGGCGTGCTCGGATGGCTCGATAGGAAGTCCAGGCTCTGGTCGGCGTCGGAATTGGCCGACATGAAACGGCTGTAGTCTTCCATCGCATTGAGGAAGCGGGCGGCCGCATAGGGGTCGTAGCCGGCTTGGCCAAGCGTGCGGATGCCGATCTCGTCGGCTTGCAGCTCCTGCTGGCGGGAGAAGGCGGCAAGGCGCAGCTTGCCACGCGCAAGCGCCTGTTTGCCGGCAAGATCGCTCGACAGCACTTCCGAGACGACGCGGCTGGCGATGACTTCGGCCTCTTCACGCTTCTGGCGTTCGATACCGTGATTGGCGGTGACGTGCGCCATCTCATGCGACAGCACGGCGGCGACTTCCGAGGCATCGTTGGCAAGGGCAAGCAGACCGCGGGTGACGTAGAGGTAGCCGCCGGGCAGCGCAAAGGCATTGATCGACGGCGAATTCAAAATGGTGATGCGATAGGATTGCTGCGGATTTTCCGACACGCTGGTCAATGCGCCGGCGATGCGGGCGACCAGGCGCTCTGTCCTGGCATCCTTGTACTCGCCGCCATAGCTCGCAAGGATACGCGGATGCTCGCGGGCACCCATCTGTGCGCGCGGATCGTTCTTCTGCACCTCGGAAACGATCTGCGGATTGGATGACGGCGAAACATTCGGCTGATAGGACTGATCCAGCACCGACTGGCAGCCGTTGAGCACCGTCGCAGCAATGAGGACGGGGGCGAAGCGGCGCATACGGGCCGCAACAGTCGCGCTGATCCTTCGTCCTGCGTATTCGCTCTGCTTCAGTGCCTGTGTCCCACTCATCTCGCTGCCATGCCGGCCGAACGCCGAACCCGGTTGATCATGGCTAGGCCGATCATCGCCGCGTTTCGTCAAAGGTTGCATCCATCCCGATCAGACCTGAGTTCATCCGGATGGTCTCCGCCCTTTGCTGTAGCCGATTTCGGCAGCAGTTGCATAGCGAGACTCCGTTTAAATGTGGCAGCGTTGTATTTTGGCAAGCATATGCCAGGACTTTCAGCCGCCCGCCGCGACGAAATTAAGGCAAAGCGGCAGCAAAATGCTGCGTCGCACTCAATGCCGCAAAAATGTGGTCAGCGCCGGAATATTGTCCTGCTCCAGGAAACGGTCGATGGGAGCTGAAAGCCTGACGGTTCCGCCATCGATAAAGACGGCATAGTCGGCGAGACGACGAACTTCGGCCGGGTCGTGCGAGACGATCAGCACCGTATTGCCCGTCTCGCGGTGAAGCGCGGACAAAAGCTCGGCCATGCCGGAGCGCAGGCCGGGATCGAGCGCGGCAAACGGCTCGTCGAGCAGCAGGATCGGCTTATCGCGCACTAGCGCCCGGGCAAAGGCTGCGCGCTGACGCTCGCCGCCGGAGAGGGTACCGGGCATGCGTCTGTCGAAGCCGGCAAGCCCGACGCGGGTCAGGGCCTGCGAAATCCTTTGCCGGTCGTCCGCCGAGAGCTTTAGCGAGGGACTGATGCCAAGCCCGACATTGGTGAAGAGATCGAGATGGGCAAAGAGGTTGTTATCCTGAAAAACCAGCGAGACAGGTCGTTCCGAGGGATGCAGCTTGGTCACATCCTCTCCCGCAAGCATGATGCGGCCATGGTCCGGTGTCTCGAAGCCGGCGAGCAGATTGAGGAAAGTGGATTTGCCCGATCCGGACGGACCGGTGATGGCGATGATCCGGCCCCGCGGCAGTTCGCAATCGAAGCGGAAATCATGCGTGCCGAGCCGCAATTCGACATCGGTCATCACGATGCCTCGTGCCGCCGTGCTTTGATTATCGGTCATTCCGCCCGCCTTCGTCTTGATGCTTGCCCTGACCGGCCGTGCCGGCGATGGTCAGGAGAAGACATATCAGCCCCAGAATGAAAGCAAGTCCGTCTGCATCGTTGGTGCGATAGCTGCCGAGCTTGCTGTAGACCAGCCAGGGCAGCGTCATCAGGCTATCGGAGCCGAAGAGAGCGATGGCGCCGAGATCGCCGAGTGACAGCGCCATGGCGAAAGAAAGCGCGGTAAAAAGCGGTTTGCGCAGGCCAGGCCAATCGACCAACCGCAACCGCGCCAGACCATGAAGGCCGAGGCTTGCGGTGAGCCGTTCAGTGCGGCGGCGATGGACGGCATGGGCCGGCTCGACGACGCGGATGACGAAGGGCAGTGCCATGAGGGCGTTGATGACGACGATCAGAAGGGCAGCGAAGCGGGCGGGATCGCCAAACAGCCTGAGCGCAAGAAACCATCCGGT
The DNA here is from genome assembly GCF_029714285.1 of Rhizobium sp. CB3090. NCBI lineage: Bacteria > Pseudomonadati > Pseudomonadota > Alphaproteobacteria > Hyphomicrobiales > Rhizobiaceae > Rhizobium > Rhizobium sp. CB3090. Next base: position 3,317,606 of record NZ_CP121662.1, on the reverse strand, counting down.
CGCCAGCACGATCGGCGGCACCAGCAAAACGAGGGAGGACGTGCCGCTCAAGGCGACGGCCAAGCCACGCAGGCGCGGCACTTTCCTGCGTTCGGCCGATATGGCTGCGCGGGCTCGGATAATGGCGAAGGAGGCCAGGACCGCCAGAATGCCGGCAGCGAAAGCGATTGCGAGGCTGGTCAGGGTCGCCTGCAGGAAGACCGTCTGGCTGATAAGCCTGAGAAGATCTGCCTTCAGGCCGGTGACGACCACGGAGGCGAGCGGCAGGCCGATGAACAGGGTGGCGAGCAGGAGCAGCGCGCTATCGGCCAATTTGGCGGCGGGCAATGTTCCGTCGATCCGCTGTACGGCACGGCCCGCCGTCAGCCCATGATCGTCTGGTGCCGGAAGCAAGGCCATCGCACTGAGAACTGCGGCGGTTACCACGATCTGCAGAAGGGACAGGGCCACGGCGCGGCCGGGATCGAAATCGAAGCGCAGTGCCTGATAGATCGCCACTTCGAGCGTGGTCGCAGCCGGGCCGCCGCCGAGGATCAGCACCAGTGTAAAACTGGTGGCGCAGAGCATGAAGATCAGACCGGCGACGCCGGGAATGAGGCCGCGCAGTATTGGCCATTCGATGAAACGAAAGACGGAGGCCGGGCGCATGCCGAGTCCGCCGGCCATCAGCCAATATTCCGCCGGCACGCGCTCCAGCCCGGCAAGCATCAGGCGGGCGGCCAGCGGCAGGTTGAAGAAGACGTGCGCGAGCAGGATGCCGGTCAGCCCGTAGATGCTGACCGGTTGCGACAGCCCGAGCCCCGTCAGCGCCTGATTGAAGATGCCCTGACGCCCCCATATGCCGAGCAGGCCGAGTGCACCGATCAGCACCGGCAAGCCCATGGGGACAGCCATCAGGCGGATCAGCCACAGCCGACCGGGGAAACGCGGCTGCCGCACCAGCGCACGGGCGACGGGAATTGCAAGCGCGACGGAAAGAAGGGTGGACAGTGTCGCCTGCAGCAGTGTGAAACGCAGCACGCGCAGAAGATAGGGATCGGTAAGCGGATTACCGCCGGCGGATTCGATGCCGGCGGCAAGTAGGGTGATGATGGCAAGGCCGATGAAAAACACGATGCTGGCGAGGCTGAAGGCCCCGCCGGCAATGGCATGTCTTTTCTCCGGCGCCGTCAGCAACATCTCACCGTCAATTGGTGCTGGTGGCGGCCAGCCATTCGTCGATCCAGGCCTTGCGGTTCTTCTCGACCGCGTCGGGGCTCATTAGGAAGGTCTTCGACGGGACGACCAGCTTGCTGAATGCATCCGGGAGCGGCTCGGACGTCGCCGAGACCGGCATCATCCAATTGTTGGTCGGGATGGTGTCCTGGAAGCCTGGCGAGATCATGAATTTCAGGAAGTCGCGGGCAAGCTCCTTGTTCGGCGACGACTTGATCAGGCCGGCGACTTCGATCTGGATGTAGTGACCTTCGGAGAAGGCGGCGGCCTGATAGCGATCGGTCTTGTCCGTGATCATGTGATAGGCCGGCGATGTCGTGTAGGAGAGCACCATCGGCGCTTCGCCCTTGGTGAAGAGGTCATAGGCTTCCGACCAGCCGGGCGTCACGGTCAAGATGCGGCCCTTGAGCTTTGTCCAGGCTTCCGCAGCTTTGTCGCCATAGACCGACTTCACCCAGAGCAGCAGGCCGAGACCCGGCGTCGAGGTGCGGGGATCCTCGATGACGATCTTCTGCGACGGATCGCCTTCGACCAGATCCTTCATGCTCTTCGGCGGGTTCTTGATCGTTTGCGTATCATAGACGACGGCGAAATGGCCGTAATCATAGGGGACGAAGACATCGTCCTTGAAATCGCCGGGAACCTTGAGGCCGGAGGTGTCTATGCCGCTGGCATCGAACAGGCCGGTATCCTTGGCTTCGTCGACGAGATTGGTGTCGAGGCCAAGAACGACGTCGGCCTTGGTGCCCGTACCTTCCAGTTTCAGCCGGGAAAGCAGCGCGACGCCGTCGGTGACGCTGACGTAATTGACGGTGCAGCCGCAGGTCTTCTCGAAAGCGGCCTTGACCTTGGCGCCCGGACCCCAGTCGGCGGTGAAGCTCTCATAGGTATAGATGGTGAGCGTCTTGTCGGCGGCTTCGGCGCGCTCAGCGGCAAAAAGCGTCGCGCCGGCGGCGAGAGCCAAGCCGGCAAACAGTGATAACAGCGATCGGTTGGGCATGACAGCGCCTCTTCGTTGGTTTGTCTTGAACGGGAAAAGGGCGCTATGATTGTGTCACGCGTCTAATCCCTCCGCCGGTGTTAGCCGGATCAGGTTCCGCGGGTTGGCCGGTGAAAGCCTCTCAGCCAGATGTCTTGAAAAGACATAAGGCACCCCGTTAGAGCGTTGGCAGGTTTAGTCCTGTGATGAAGGGATGACAAGGGAATAAAAAGTGGATGATTCCCTTGTCGATTGCAGGACGCGTTTTTTTACTCGGCGGCGTGGGCGGCTGTCCGGCTGTCGAGCGTCTTGGCGGCGCCGGGCAATTGCACGTTCTTCAATGTGATCGCCGTCAGCAGGCCGAGGAAGCAGATGGCAGCGGCCGTCATGAACAGCGGACTGAAGGCGCTCGCGTAGGCATTGGCGACGCTTTCGCGCGTGGCCTCCGGCAAGGCCGCCATCATCTTCGGCGTCAGTTCCTCGATGTTGGCGACGCCCGGAATGGAGACGCCGACATTGCCGAGTTTGGCGGCGATGATGGCACCATAGATGGAAATGGCGATCGAGGCGCCGCCCATGCGCGAGAGCGTCACGGCGCCGGTGGCCGCACCGACATCACCCCTTGCGGCGGCATTCTGCACGCCGATGACCGGAACCTGTTGCGCCAAGCCGATGCCGATGCCGTGCAGCAGCATCAGCGCGCCGATGAAGACGATGGGCGTGCCGGCATGGGCCTGCGCCAGTGCGGCGAAGGCGATGGTGCTGCAGGCGGCGCTGGCGATGGCGAAGGGCTTGTAGCGGCCCCTGATCGAGATCAGCCGGCCGGCCGAAAGCGAACCGCAGACGATACCTCCGGTCAACAGGATGAACAGCAGGCCGGCCATCGACGGCGACAGTCCGGTCGTCGTCTGCAGGAAGAGCGCGAAGTAGTTGACCATGCCGATCGCGACAGCGCCGCTGGTGACCGAGATGATCAGCAGCAGGCCGAAGGTCGGGTTGCGGAACAGCGTCATCGGCACGATAGGCTCCGGTGCACGGCGTTCGACGAAGACCCAGGCCAGCGCGCAGAGGGCGCCGAAAGCGATGATGCCGAGGCATTGCGGCGAGAGCAGCGAACCGAAGAGCTCGGTGCCGTCGGCGGCAAGCACGATACTGGTGGTGGTCAGCGCGAGAAGGAGCGCGCCGGCATAGTCGATCTTCGGCTTGCGGCCCGGTTTGCGATAGGGCAGCATGAAAGCGAGGCCGGTCAAAACGACGAAGCCGATCGGCACGTTGACGAGGAAGATCGAGCGCCAGCCGAAGAGGTCGCTCATCGTGCCGCCGAGAACGGGGCCGATGGCGCCGGAGGCCATCAGCACCAGGCTGGAATAGCTTTGATAACGGGCGCGTTCACGCGGCTCGAAGAGATCGGCGTTGACGGCGAAGATCGACACCATGATGCCCCCGCCGCCAAGGCCCTGCAGCACGCGGGCGGCGATCAGCGTGTTCATCGATACCGCGAGGCCGCAGACGGCCGAGCCGATGGTGAAGATCCCGATCGCAGCCATCATCACATATTTGCGGCCGAAGAGGTCGCCGAGCTTGCCATAGACGGGCATCGAGGCGGAAAGGGCCAATAGATAGGCCGAGCCGATCCAGCCAAAGCGTTCCAAATGCCCGAACTCTCCGACGATGGTCGGCAGTGCCGTCGAGACGATCTGGTTGTCGAGGGTTGCCATGAACATGGCGGTCATCAGGAAAAGGAAGAGAATCAGCCGGCGGCGATGATCCGCCACGAGTGGCGCGGGCGCGATTTGCATATCCATGGAACGAGAAATCCGAGCTTGTCCGAAACGCTATGCGGTCGACCGAACGCATGGGAACGCCTCGGTTCCTGAATGCGGCACATGGCGTTTTCGGGCAGGTCTTCGAAAGCGCATGTTCCGCAACAATATATGTGCTATCAGCATATAATTGTCAACAGCAAGTGAATGCTGTCTGCATATTTCAATTCCTGTCCGTCTCTGATATGTTGGAATGATGACAACAGCAACGAACACACGAGAAGTTGAAGCTTCCCCGCTGCCCGAAGACGAAAACCTGCTGCGTATCGGGCAGGTGATGACGCGCATGCGCCTGATGACGGGCCGCCGCATGATCGGCCGGCTTGCCATCGAGAGCGTGGCGCCGGGCCTGGAGCTTTCGCATCTCGACGTCATCGATGCCGTGAGGCGGGCGGAAGAGGCCGGTGAAGTCACGGTTGGGACGGTTGCGGATATCCTGCGTATCGATCCATCGCGGGCAAGCCGCATCGTTGCCGAGATGGTCGGCAGGGGCGTGCTGCGCCGCAAGGCCTCGCAGGCTGATGCGCGGCGCATCGTCGTCGTGCTGACCGCGCTTGGGCAAAGGCTGCTCGCCGAGATCCAGGCGCAGAAATTTTCGGTCATCGAGAGCATCATTGCCGACTGGCCGGCGGAGGATGTCGAGGCTTTCTCGCTGCTGTTCGATCGGTTCGTCGGCGGCTACGAGCGGGTTTTTCAGGCGCGCATCAAGGAAACGGACGGCTGAGCGGCTGACGCTGCCGTTCTTGCCAACAGCGCTCTTCCCTAGTGACGCGTCTTTGCGCTATGGGCTTGGCACATGAGCCAATCCACCACCTTCACCATCCTTCTCGGCGGCGAGCTTCGCCTGACAGACCGGCTGCGCGCGGCGGTCGCCGACAGCCGGTTCATCGCGGCGGATGGCGGCATGCGCCATGCCGTGGCGCTTAACGCGACGCCCGAGCTCTGGGTCGGCGATTTCGACTCGACGCCGGCGGACCTGCGTGGCGCATTCCCGGATGTGCCCAAGCAGCCCTATCCAGCGGCAAAGGCGGCGACGGACGGCGAGATCGCCATATCGGAAGCGATCGACCGCGGCGCAACAAAGCTGATCCTTGCCGGCGCGATGGGCGGGGAACGTTCGGATCACGCGATCCAGCACATGCTCTATGGCATTCAGCTCGCCGAAAAAGGTTTCGATGTGCTGCTGACCTCGGGCGACGAAGAGGCCGTGCCGCTGCTGCCGGGTGAACTGGAACTGGCGCTGCCGGCCGGCTCGCTGTTTTCCATTCTCGGCTTCAGCGATCTGACCGGTCTTTTCATTCACAATGCCCGTTATCCTCTGCGTGATTTCCACCTGCCTTTCGGCGCATCGCGCACTATTTCCAACGTGGCGGAAGGCCCTGTGCGCTTTTCGCTCGGCAGCGGCAGGGCCATCGTCCTTGCCCGCCCCTATGATCTCAGCGGAGTCTGATCTTGGCCCCTCCCATCCTCAAACTCGATGACATCTTCCTGAGCTTCGGCGGCGCGCCGCTCTTGGCCGGCGCCGGGCTGCAGGTGGAGCCGGGCGACAAGATCTGCCTTGTCGGCCGCAACGGCTCGGGCAAGTCGACCCTCCTGAAGATCGCCGCCGGTCTCGTCGAGGCGCAGTCCGGTGTAGTGTTCCGCCATCCCTCGTCGACGGTGCGCTATCTCGAGCAGGCGCCGGATTTCGCCGATTACAAGACGGTGGCAGCCTATGCCGAAGCAGGGCTGGGACCGGGCGACGATCCCTATCGTGTGACCTATCTGCTCTCGCATCTTGGCCTCACCGGCGAGGAAGACCCGAAGACTCTCTCGGGCGGCGAGGCGCGCCGCGCGGCTCTCGCCCGCGTTCTCGCGCCGGAACCGGATATCCTGCTGCTCGACGAGCCGACCAACCATCTCGACCTGCCGACCATCGAATGGCTGGAAGGCGAGCTGCAGAAGAGCCGCAGCGCCCTGGTGCTGATCTCGCACGATCGGCGCTTCCTTGAAAAAGTATCGACCGCAACTGTTTGGCTCGATCGCGGCACGTCACGGCGGCTCGATCGCGGCTTCGCCTTCTTCGAAGCCTGGCGCGACCAGGTGCTGGAGGCCGAGGAGTTGGAGCAGCACAAGCTCGGCAAGGCGATCGAACGCGAGGAACATTGGCTGCGGTACGGCGTGACCGCCCGGCGCAAGCGCAATATGCGCCGTCTCGGCGAATTGCAGGACATGCGCGCGCGTCATCGCGGCCACAAGGGACCGCAGGGCACGGTGCAGGCAACCGCGGCCGACGCGCAGGAGAGCGGCAAGCTGGTGATCGAGGCGGACAAGATCACCAAGGCCTATGACGGGCGCACCATCGTTGCGCCGTTTTCGATCCGCGTGCATCGCGGCGATTGCATCGGTCTCGTCGGCCCGAATGGTGCCGGCAAGACGACGCTTTTGAAGATGCTGACCGGGCAATTGGCGCCGGATAGCGGCACGGTCAAGCTCGGCACCAATCTGGAGATCGCTACTCTTGATCAGAAGCGCGAGGACCTCAATCCGGAGGATACGCTCGCCAATTATCTGACGGATGGCCGCGGCGAAAACCTGCTGGTCAATGGCGAGCAGCGGCACGTCACCGGCTATATGAAGGAATTCCTCTTCCAGCCGGAACAGGCGCGTACGCCGATCAAAAATCTTTCCGGCGGCGAGCGCGCCCGGCTCATACTGGCGCGCATCCTGTCGCGGCCGACCAATCTCTTGATCCTCGACGAGCCGACCAACGATCTCGATATCGAAACGCTGGACCTGCTGCAGGAGATCGTCGCCGGCTTCAACGGCACCGTTATCCTCGTCAGCCACGACCGCGATTTCCTCGATCGCACCGTGACTTCGACCATCGCCCCCGCCAATCCCGAAGAGCCCGACGGCCGCTGGATCGAATATGCTGGCGGCTATTCCGACATGCTCGCCCAGCGCAAGGGCGCGATCGAGGAGCGCAGACGGGCTGAAAAGGCGGCCGAGAAACCGAAGGCAGTGGAGACGCCGGCTGTGGCCGAGACTTCGAAGGGTAAGGGCAAGCTCTCCTACAAGCAGAAATTCGCGCTCGAAAACCTGCCGAAGGAGATGGCAAAGGCCGAGGCTGATATCGCCGCCCGCGAAAAGAAAATGGCCGATCCCAACCTCTTCGCCAAGGATCCGGCCAGCTTCAACCGTCTTGCGGCCGAAATGGAAAAGCTCCGCGACAGCCTGACGAAGATGGAAGAGGAATGGCTGGAGCTCGAGATGCTGCGGGAAGAGCTGGAGGGCTGAAGAGCGGTTCAAGCCGTGTCATCAACCTTTCATCGCCATCTGCATATGAAAGAAAACAGATGGTTGCAGCCAGTGCTATTCCCTGTTGTCGAATTCGATAAACCGTTTATACATTGTGTTGAAAATGCCAGACCAGAGCATCCTGCTTTCAGGTGACATTCCCTCCAAGCGAACAGATGCCCAGGTCCAAACGTCCAGAGCGCCCATTTTGCGTTTAAACCAACGCGCGCCGCTCTAGCTGGAGAACGCCGCGGATCGTCGGTCATCCGCGACGCAATGGGGAAGTCCGAAGAGACCTTGCGAGATTGCGCCGCCCGGCGGTGGCAGGTCCTTCGTGGAAGGCAGCAGCAGGCAGACATCACGAACGCTTAACACGGCAGTTTTGCCGTAAGTGATCTATTGTTCAGGGGGTCCTTCATGCCGATGACGCTGGCGCGTGTCGCTTTATTGAGCTGTGCAATTGCTGTTTTCCCGGGATATCAGGTGCTGGCGCAAAGCGCGCCGCCCGCGGCGCCCGTGACGGTCGCCAAACCGGTGGTCCGTGATGTCGTCGACAGCGACGAGTTCATCGGGCGCTTCCAGGCGGTCGACGAGGTATCCGTGCGCTCGCGCATTGGCGGCTATCTGCAGGAAGTGCATTTTCAGGATGGCACCATCGTCAAGCAGGGAGACCTGCTCTTCGTCATCGACCAGCGGCCCTATGTCAATGCGCTGAATGAGGCCACGGCTTCCCTGGAGGTCGCGAAATCGACGCTGACGAATGCCGATGCGCAATTTCAGCGAACACAGGCGTTGGCAGGCACCGGCAGTCTGTCCGCATCCAATCTCGACGATCGCCGCCGCGACCTGATCTCGGCGCAGGCGAACGTCCGCGGCGCGCAGGCGGCTGTCGATCGCGCCTCGCTCGACATGGAATATACCAAGATCACCGCGCCGCTCAGCGGCCGCATCGACCGGCGCCTGATTTCTGTCGGCAATCTCGTCCAGGCCGATCAGACCGTTTTAACGACCATCGTTTCGCTCGATCCGATCGATTTCTATTTCGATGTCGATGAGCGCCGGCTGCTTTCCTATGCCGACGAAGCGCGCAAGAACGGCAGCGCCCTGCAGCAGGGTGGCGGCGGCCTCGATGTCACCGTGACGATCGCCGATCCGCGGCAGAAGCCGTTCAAGGGCAAGCTCGATTTCGCGGAAAACCGCGTCGACAACGAAACCGGTACGATCCGCGTACGCGCCCGCTTCCCCAATCCTGATCTCGTCCTGCAGCCCGGCCTGTTCGGCCGAATCCAGGTCGAGGGTTCCAACAGCTACAAGGCAGTCCTGGTTCCTGATGAAGCCATCGGCTCCGATCAGGATCAGCGCGTTGTCTATGTCGTAGGCACCGATGGCAGCGTGACGCCGAAATCCGTGCGGCTTGGGCCGAAGCTTTACGGCTACCGCGTCATTCGCAGCGGCATGACCGGCGACGAAACCATCGTCGTCAACGGGCTGATGCGCATTCGGCCCGGCGTCAAGGTCGCACCGCAACTGATCCAGCTTCCACAGGAAGCGTCGAACGACGAGGCGCCGGCGCAGGCATCGGTCCAGGGGTCGGACCAATGAGATTTTCCCACTTCTTCGTCGACCGGCCGATCTTCGCGTCGGTCCTTTCCATCGTGCTGCTGATCGTCGGCGGCATCGCCTATTTCCAGCTTCCGGTCGCGCAATATCCGGAGGTGGCGCCACCGACGATCGTGGTGCGAACCTCCTATCCGGGCGCGGACTCGCAGACGATCGCCGATACGGTGGCGACACCGATCGAGCAGGAGGTCAACGGCGTCGAGGACATGCTCTATATGTCCTCCTATTCCAGCGCCGATGGTTCGATGTCGCTGACTATTACCTTCAAGCTCGGCACCGATCTCGATAAGGCGCAGGTTCTGGTCCAGAACCGCGTTTCTATCGCCGAACCGCGCCTGCCGGATGAGGTCCGCCGCATCGGCATCACCACGGTCAAAAGCTCGCCCGATCTGATGATGGTCGTGCATCTGCTCTCGCCGAGCAATCGCTACGACCAGCTCTACATCTCCAACTATGCCCGCACGCGCATCCGCGACCTTCTCGTCCGGCTCGATGGTGTCGGCGACGTGCAGCTCTTCGGCGAGCGGCAATATTCGCTGCGCATCTGGCTCGACCCGGAAAAGCTCGCCGCCTACGGCATGACCGCCGGCGATATCGTCCAGGCATTGAGGGATCAGAACGTGCAGGTATCGGGTGGCTCGATCGGTGGACCGCCGATTTCGGGCACCAACGCCTTTCAATATACGGTGACGACGCAAGGGCGTTTTTCCGATGCGCGGCAATTCCGCTATGTCATCGTCAAGGCGACGGATAGCGGCCGGCTCGTGCAGTTGCAGGACGTGGCGCGTATCGAACTCGGCGCGCAGGACTATGTCACCAACAGCTATCTGAACGGCGCTCCTGCCGTTGCGCTCGGCATCTTTGCGCGGCCGGGCACCAATGCGCTTGCCGCTGCCGCAGATATCCAGAAGACGATGAAGGATCTCGCACAGGATTTCCCCCAGGGCCTCGAATACCGCATCGTCTACAATCCGACGGAGTTCATCTCGGAATCGATCAGCGAAGTCTATAAGACGATCTTCGAGGCCGCGATCCTCGTCGCCATCGTCGTGCTGGTCTTCCTGCAATCCTGGCGAACGGCGATCATTCCGATCGTCGCCATCCCGGTCTCGCTGATCGGTACCTTCGCCTTTCTGCTCGCCTTCGGCTTCTCGCTGAACATGCTGACGCTGTTCGGCCTGGTGCTTGCCATCGGCATCGTTGTCGACGATGCGATCGTCGTCGTCGAAAATGTCGAGCGCAATCTCGCGCTCGGGATGACGCCGAAAGAGGCGTCGCACGTGACCATGAACGAGGTCGGAACTGCCGTGCTGGCGATTTCGCTGGTCCTTATCGCCGTCTTCCTGCCGACGGCTTTCATTCCTGGCATAACGGGGCAGTTCTACCGGCAGTTCGCGGTGACGATTTCCGTTGCGACGGCGATTTCCTGCCTGAATTCACTGACGCTGTCGCCAGCGATAGCGTCGATCGTGCTGCGCCCGCACGACCACAAGAAATCGACGAACATCTTCTCGCGCTTTGGCCGCGCTCTCGGCAACGGTTTCAACAGCGGCTTCGACCGGATGAGCCGCGGTTATTCCTGGATCGTCCGCCATCTGGTCACCACCTGGGTTGCGCTCGGCTGCGCGCTTGTCGTTTTCGCAGGCCTGCTGGGTGCGACCTGGTACATGGCAAAGATCGTGCCGCAAGGCTTCGTGCCGACCATGGACCAAGGCTATGCGATCGTCGTCGTACAGCTTCCGGATGGGGCGTCGCTCGCGCGCACCAATGCAGTCATTCAGAAGGCTACTGAGATCATCAGGAAGACACCGGGCGTCGAAAATGCCGTTGCATTCGCCGGCTTTAACGGCGCGACCTTCACGAATGCCTCCAATTCCGGCGTCATCTTCACGCCCTTCAAGCCATTCGAGGAAAGGCTGAAAAGCGGAGAATCGGCCAGCAAGATCATCGGTCAGCTCTATGGCAGCCTGCAGGGCATCCAGGAAGCCTTCATCATCGCCATCCCGCCGCCCTCCATTCGCGGCGTCGGCAATTCCGGCGGCTTCAAGATGCAGCTCATGGACCGGGAAAATGCCGATATGCGCCGGATCCTGCCGCTTGCCTATCAGCTCATGGGCGTGGCCGCGCAGAACAAAGGTGTCAGCGGCGTCTTTACCACCTTCTCGGCCAACAGTCCGCAATATTTCCTGGCGGTCGATCGCGACAAGGCGCGGGCGCTCAACGTGCCGATCCCGAATATTTTCGAGACCTTGTCGATCAATCTCGGCACCTCCTATGTCAATGACTTCAACGCCTTCGGCCGCGTCTACCAGGTGCGGGCGCAGGCGGACCAGCAATACCGCATGGACCGGGACGATATCCTCGCTCTGAAGGTCCGTTCGGCAACCGGGGCGCTCGTGCCGCTCGGCACTCTGGTCGACATTCAGGATACGACCGGACCGACGCTCGTTCAGCGCTATAACATGTATGTCTCGGTTCCCCTCCAGGGCAACCCCGGGCCGGGCGTGTCGACCGGCACTGCGCTCGATACGATGGAGGGGCTGGCGAAGAATTTGCTGCCGGCGGGCACGACCTTCGAATGGACGGAGCTTGCCTATCAGGAAAAGAATACCGGCAACACGGCGGTCTATATCTTCGCGCTATCGGTCATCTTCGTCTTCCTGGCGCTTTCGGCGCAGTATGAAAGCTGGATCCTGCCACTTGCCATCATCCTGATCGTGCCGCTGGCGGTGCTGGCTGCGCTCATCGGCGTGCATCTGAGGGGCATGGACAACAATATCCTGACGCAGATCGGCCTCATCGTGCTGATCGGCCTTGCGGCGAAGAACGCGATCCTGATCGTGGAATTCGCCCGCCAGGCGCAGTTGGAGGGCAAGAGCGCCGTCGAAGCGGCAATCGAGGCCAGTCATCTGCGCTTGCGGCCGATCCTGATGACCGCCTTCGCCTTCATCTTCGGCGTCGTGCCGTTGATGATCGCAACCGGCCCCGGCGCGGAAATGCGCCAGTCGCTGGGTACTGCGGTCTTCTCGGGCATGCTCGGCGTGACGTTGTTCGGCCTGTTCCTGACGCCCGTCTTCTACGTCGTGCTGCGCAGGCGGCGCAGGCAGGCGGAGGAGGCCGGGGCGGAAGCGTCTTCAGTTCGCGACGCAGCGCAGTGATGCCGATCAGAGATGCGGATTGCGCGGCCGGTATTTTTTCACCAGCCGCTGATTGATTTCCTTGGCGCGGGGCATATTGGCGCTGAGATAGACCGGCGGGTCGCCGTCCTTGCAAAGCTCGGCGGCGACCTCGGCGAAGATGGCGTTCAGCACAGTGGCGCCGATCGCGGTCGACGCCGGTCCGACCTTTAAATCGCTGCCCGGCAGATCGATGATGGCATCGCCCGGCGGCAGGCCGTTGTCGAGGACGATGTCGGCAATATCGGCCAAGCGTCGGCGGCCGTTTGCTATAGCGGTGGAGTAGGCGAGCGAGGTAATGGCGACGACGGTCGCGCCGATCTCGCGGCCATAATCGGCGGCTTCGATCGGTGCGGCATTGACGCCGGAATTGGATGCGATGATCAGGACATCGCCGGGCTGCATGCCGTAGCGCTCGAAAATCGGCCGTATCAGCCCCTCGGTGCGCTCGTAGACCGAACTGATGACGGCGCCTTCATGCAACATGGCGGAGCCGACCAGCACGGGGATGGTGAAGGCAAGGCCGCCGGCGCGGTAATGCACTTCTTCCGCCAGCATATGCGAGTGGCCTGTGCCGAAGACATAGACGCGCCGGTCGGCGCGCGCCGCCGCAGAGATGACGCCGGCTGCCTTTTCCATCGGCTCGGCAAGCGTCTCCCGCAAGGTTTTCAGCCGACCGATGAGGGCGGAGAAATAGCTGTCCGTGACTGCGGTCATCTGTGCCTCTCTCGTTTGCTCTATCTCTTTGTTTTCACGCAATTCCGGACGGAAAACCGCTGCGCACTTTTCCTGGAATTGCTCTAGGCCGATCGCTGGCCGGAGATCCATGTTCCCATGACTTCGATGCCGTCGTTGATATGGACGAGATCGGCGCGCGCACCGGGCGTCAGATATCCGCGATCGGTGAGCCGCAGGAACTGCGCCGGATAGGACGTCGCCATGCGCAGGGCTTCGGCGAGCGGTAATTCGAGGATGTTGACGCCGTAGCGGATCGTCGAGGCCATATCGACGTCGGAGCCGGCAAGGGTGCCGTCATCCAGCGTCAGCTTCGAGCAATAGCCGCCCTTGGTGCGATAGACCGTGCGGCCGTTCAGGGTGAAGCTCGAAAGGTCGGTGCCGACAAGCGACATGGCATCGGTGACGAAAAACAGCCGGCCTTCGCCGCGCTTGGCGCGAAGCGCAATGCGCAGGGCTCGCGGATCGACATGGTGGCCATCGGCGATGATGCCGCACCAGGGCGCGGGATGGTCGATCGCAGCTCCCACGAGGCCCGGGGCGCGATGGCCCATCTGGCTCATGGCGTTGAAGAGATGGGTGACGCCACGGGCGCCTGCGTCGAAGCGGGCATCTGCCGCTTCCGCCGTGCTGTCGCTATGGCCGATGCTGACGATGACGCCGCCTTCGTTCAGCGCCTGTACCTGGCGTTCGGTTACCTGTTCGGCCGCCATGGTGATCAGCAGGGTGCCGATCGCCTCTCGAGCGCCGATGAATGTCTTGACGTCACTGTCTTCGACAGGTCGCATCAGCTCGGCGAGATGCGCACCCTTGCGTGCTGGCGCCAGGTGCGGGCCTTCGAGATGCAGGCCGGCGACGCCGCGATTGGTCTTGACCGCCTCGATGGCGGCTTCGATCGCCGCCGTCGTGGCGGCTGCGACATCGGTGATGAGGGTCGGCAGCACCGATGTCGTGCCGTAGGGCCGGTGACCCTCGGCGATCATGTACATGGATTCGGCCGAGGGTTCGTCGTTCAGCATGCGGCCGCCGCCGCCGTTCACCTGCGCGTCGATGAAGCCGGGGGCGAGCACGCCGCCATTCAGGCGGATCGTCTCGGCATTGTCGGGCACGTCGTTCGCGCCCGTAATGGCGTGCACGCGGCCGTTGCCGATCACCAGCGCGCTGTCCTCATGAAACCTGTCGCCATCGAAGATGCGGGCGCCGGCAAAGACCTTGTAGTTCATCACATGGTCTCCGTTACCTTGAGAAGATTAGCCGGCTTATCCGGATCGAAACCTTTGCGCCGGGTCACCGACTCGATGAGGCGATAATAGCAGAGCAGCGACACCAGCGGATCGAGCAGGCCGTTGCCGGTGGTCGGCATGCGCAGGTTGATGCCGGCGAGGGGCGCGGTGGAGAAGGATACGGCAGTGGCGCCGAGCTTCTGCAGGCGCTCCAGCGCCTGGGCGTTGTTGGCGAAGGCCGCATCGTCGGGCGAAAAGGCGACAATCGGGAAGCCCGGCTGCACCAGTCGCATCGGCCCGTGCATCAGCTCGGCAAGCGAAAAGGCTTCGGCATGCAGGCCGGAGGTCTCCTTGGCCTTCAGTGCGGCCTCCAGCGCAATGGCGAAGGCAGGGCCGCGGCCGCCGGTATAAAGCGATGTGGCGTTGAACAGCACATCTTCGGCGGCCTTGCCGTCGATCCCCGATGTCGCCGCAAGCGCTTCCGGTAATTTGGCGAGGCCGGTAGCGAGCGCCTGGTCTTTCGAGATTGCGGCGGTGACGCCGGCAAGCGCTGCGACGGAGGCTATAAAGGATTTCGTGGCGGCGACGCTTTTTTCCGGGCCGGCATTGAGGCCGAGTACGATATCGGCCTCCTTGGCGAGCGGGCTGTCGGTGACGTTGACGACGGCGATCGTGGTGGCGCCGCCCTGCTTGGCGGCGGCCTGCAGCGCGATGATATCGGGGCTGCCGCCGGATTGCGATACTGTGAAGTGGATGCCGCCCTTCAGGTGCAGAGGAGCGCCGTAGACCGAGGCGATCGAAGGACCGACCGAAGCGACGGGCACACCATGGGAGATTTCGAAGAGATATTTGAAGAAGGTGGCGGCGTGATCGGAAGAACCGCGTGCTGCCGTGGTGATCACAGAGGGACGGATGGAGGCGAAGAGCTTTGCGATTTCGGCAAAGACGGGCTTTTCTTTCTCAAGCACGGCCGCGACGACGTCCGGCGACTGGCCGGCTTCCGTCAGCATCAGGGATTGGGTCTCGCTCATAGGTCATCTCCAATTCTCAATTCGGCAACGAAATCGTAGGCATCGCCGCGATAATGCGAGCGGGTGTATTCAACGACGCGCTGGTCTTCCAGGCGTGAAATACGTTCGATCAAAAGCGCGGGCGCGCCGGCTTTGACATTGAGGATCGACGCGGAGCTCGGATCGAGTGTCACTGCTGTCAATCGCTGCAGAGCCCGGACCGGCTTGAAGCCGTTCCCAGCCAGCGCATCATAGAGCGAACCCTCGGAAACCGCATCCTCGCCGAGAAATTTGATCGGAACGACGGCTCGCTCGATGGCAAGCGGCTGGCCGTCTGCCAAGCGCAGGCGGTCGAGCCGCAGCACCGGCTCGTCCAGGCCGAGACCGAGCAGGAAGGATTCTTCCGGGGCGGGCGCGCTGACCGTACGCGACAGGATCTTTGCCGCCGGCTCACGGCCCCGCGAGCGCATATCGGCCGAGAAGGAGGAGAGGCGCCAGAGCGGTTGTTCGATGCGCTCGACGCGCTCCGACACGAATGTACCGCTGCCATGGCGCGACTCGATCGCGCCGGAGGCAAGCAGATCGCGATAGGCGGTGCGGACCGTGACGCGGCCGACCTGTAAAGCCTCGGCCAGATCGCGCTCGCCCGGCAGGGCCGTTCCGGACTTCAGCAGGCCTTCCTGGATAAGGCCGGTCAGCGCCTGCGCCAGGCGTTTGTACAACGGCCCCGTCATGGCCTCGTCGCGCAGACCACGGCTGTTCAGTTCAGTGATCAAACTGGTTCTATCCATGGGTTCTTTATAGAACCTATTTAGAACCAATCCGCAAGGTGAATCTGATCTAGCGGCCA
Organism: Rhizobium sp. CB3090; assembly: GCF_029714285.1. Lineage (NCBI taxonomy): Bacteria > Pseudomonadati > Pseudomonadota > Alphaproteobacteria > Hyphomicrobiales > Rhizobiaceae > Rhizobium > Rhizobium sp. CB3090. The sequence goes on along the minus strand of NZ_CP121662.1, from coordinate 3,301,696 downwards.
AAAATGAATCGACCGGGCGTGATGTGCGCCCGGTCGAAAAGGATGTCGTCAGCTTAATTCTTGGTGAAGATATAATCCGTTTCCTGCCGCAGCACTTCACCGGGACGAAGGACGGCGTTCGGGAAGTTCTGGTGGTTGATGGCATCCGGCCAAATCTGAGTTTCAAGGCAGAAACCTGCAAAGGGGCCGATCTTGCGGCCGTCGTGACCGGGAACGGGAACATCCAGCTTGAAGCCGGCGTAGAACTGCACGCCGGGCTCGGTCGTGCGCACCTCAAGCGAAACACCGGAATTGACGCTGCGCGCCAGCACCACCGAGCGCTTGGCGGTACGCTCGGACGACAGGCAGAAATTATGGTCGTAGAGCGCCTGTTCGGCCCCATCGAAGCGCATCATCGGCGCCATTTCGCGGAAATCGAAGACGGTGCCGGCGACGTGGCGCACTTCCCCCGTCGGTATCTGCTTTTCGTCCGTTGGCGTATAGTTATCTGCAGCGATCATGATGTCGTGGCCGAGTGCGTCGTCGCGACCATCGAGGTTGAAATAGGCGTGCTGGCAGACATTTGCGAGCGTCGGCTTATCGGTCGTCGATTCATAGATGACCGAGAATTCGCCGTTGCCATGCACCCAATAGGTCGCCTGGATCGTGCAATTGCCGGGATAGCCGGCCCGGCCGTCGGGATCGACGATCTTCAGCACGACGCGGTCGACGGCGTGTTCGACGATCGTCCAGTTGCGCTTGGCGATGTTGTCCTTGCCGCCGTGCAGATGGGTGACGCCCTTTTCGTTGAGGTCGAGCTGATAGTCCTTACCGTCCAGCGTGAAATGGCCGGCGCCGATGCGGTTGGCGCAGCGACCGGGCGTAGCGCCGAAATAGGAGGAGTGGGCCGGATAATCGTCGAAGTTGTCGAAGCCGAGCAGAAGGGCGGGGCTATGGCCGTCCAACCGCAGGTCCTGAATGACGGCACCCCAGGTCATGATATGGGCCGTCAGGCCGCCGCCCGCTATTCTGACGCGATAGACCGTTTCTCCATCGGCCGTCGTTCCGAAAACTTCCCGCTCCAAATTATCCTTCGTCATATCAGCTCATCCATTCCTATCGAAAATTCGAGGCCAGACCCTGCCCCCATTTGCGTCGGTCCGCAACCGGTTCGATCGCGAAATTTAGGGGCGGGCAGAGGGGGATCAAGAGCTCGTCTGGTTCGTGGTTTCCAGACTGCGCCGGGAGTGTGCAATGTATGTGACAACGGAGGCTAGGGTGAGGAGCTATGGGCAATTCTAGCGCGACAATTCCCGCATCGCCTTTTCCAGCCCACCAAGAGTCAGGGGATACATCCGCTCCGCTAGCAAGCGGCGGATGATCGAGATCGAGGTCGTATAGCCCCAATAGTTTTCCGGTATGGGATTGAGCCAGACGCATTTGCGGAAATGGCCGGTGATGCGGCTGAGCCAGATATCGCCCGCCTCCTTGTTCCAATGTTCCACCGAGCCGCCGGGATGGGTGATCTCATAGGGGCTCATCGAGGCGTCGCCGACGAAGACGACGCGGTAGTCGGGGCCGAAGGTGCGGATCAGATCGGTCGTCGCGGTGACATCGACACGCCGGCGGCGATTGTCCCTCCATACGCCTTCGTAGAGGCAGTTGTGAAAGTAGAAATATTCCATATGCCGGAATTCGGCGCGGGCCGCGGAGAACAGTTCCTCGACCACGCGGATATGATCGTCCATCGAGCCGCCAACATCGAAGAACATCAGCAGTTTGACGGCATTGCGCCGCTCCGGCCGGGTCTGGACGTCGAGATAGCCATGTTCGGCGGTGGAGCGGATCGTGCCGGAAAGGTCGAGCTCCTCTGCCGCGCCTTCGCGCACCCAGCGGCGGAGCCGTTTCAGCGCCACCTTGATGTTGCGGGTGCCGAGCTCGACGCTATCGTCGAGATTTTGAAATTCGCGGCGATCCCAGACTTTCGCCGCCTTGCGGTGACGGGACGCGTCTTGGCCGATGCGCACGCCTTCCGGGTTATAGCCATAGGCGCCGAACGGCGACGTGCCTGCCGTACCGATCCATTTTGAGCCGCCCTGGTGGCGGCCTTCTTGTTCGGCAAGGCGCTGACGGAGCGTCTCCATCAGCTTTTCGAAGCCGCCGAGTGCCTCGACCAGCTTCTTTTCCTCGTCCGTCAGATGTCTTTCGGCGAGCTTGCGCAGCCATTCATCGGGGACAGCGACCGGCTCGGCCGGTGCCGCATCATTGCCGACGGCCTCGACACCCTGAAAATAATCGGCAAACACCTGATCGAAGCGGTCGATGAAGCGCTCGTCCTTGATCAGCGATGCGCGGGCCAAATAGTAGAAGGCCTCGACGTCATAATCGGCGATCCCTTCTTCCATTCCCTCCAGAAGCGACAGGAATTCCCGGAGCGTCACCGGAACCTTTGCTTCCTTCAGCTTCAGGAAGAAGGGAATGAACAAGCTCAGAACCTCTCTTGGCCGATCTCCTCGAGATCATAGGGGGTCGTCTGATAGATCTCGTTGATCCAGTTGCCGAAGAACAGATGCGCATGGCTGCGCCAGCGGTTTTGCGGCGCGATGTCCGGGTCGTTATGCGGGAAATAATTGTGCGGCATCTTGATCGGCACGCCCGCATTCACGTCCCGAAAATATTCGTCGGCCAGCGAAGTGGAATCATACTCCACGTGATTGAACATGTAGAGCCGGTTGCAGGCCTGCTCGTGGACCAGACAGACGCCCATCTCGCTCGATTCCATCAGGATCTGCAGCCCCGGCACCTTTTCGATGTCGGCGCGGCGCACTTCCGTCCAGCGCGAGACCGGAATGGCGAAATCATCGGAAAAGCCGTTGAGGTAGACCGAGGACGGCTTCAGGTTCTGGTGGCGATAGACGCCGAAGGCTTTTTCCTTCAGCGTATATTTCGGCACCTTATGGAAATGATAGGCAGCCGCCATCGCGCCCCAGCAGACGTTCATCGTCGAATGCACATTGGTCGCCGTCCAGTCGAAGATCTGCTGCATCTCGTCCCAGTAGGTGACCTCCTCATAATCCAGCAGCTCGATCGGCGCGCCGGTGATGATGAAGCCGTCGTATTTGCGCTCCTTCACTTCCTCCCAGGTTTGGTAGAAGGCGAGCAGATGCTCTTCGGATGTGTTCTTGGCCTTGTGGCCGCCGACGCGGATCAGCGAGAATTCCACCTGCAACGGCGAGGCGCCGACAAGGCGCGCAATCTGCACTTCGGTCTTGATCTTGTTCGGCATGAGATTGAGAAGCCCGATCTGAAGGGGGCGAATATCCTGCCGGATCGCCACCGTTTCGGTCATCACCCGCACGCCCTCGCTCTGGAGGGCTTCGAACGCGGGCAGCGTATCGGGAATCTTGATGGGCATCGTTGTCACTCGACCAAAAACAAAAAACCGGCCGCGATAAGAATCGCTACCGGTCCGCACGCGGCCCTTTAGCGACTTTTTTAACGTGGCTGCAAGCCGGCCGGCCAAATCACCACGGGAGAAATTCAATAGACCTGTGACCCCGGCGGGTCAATGGGTTAACTCCAGGCCCAGGGCCGCCTCGCCTTTCGAGGCCTTGACGTTTGCGCTGACGCTTCAACGCCAAGGCACCTCAGGGTGAGGCGGAGAGGGTTTGCGCCAAGGCGTAGAAGATCAGCCCTCACCCTGAGGAGCGGAACCCGGAGGGTGGAGCCTCGAAGGGCGAGGGCGGGTATGGTCGGCCCTCCGTCGCTTTTCGAGGCACAGGGCGACCGCGGCCGCGCCGTGATGTCGGGTGCCACCTACAGATGTTCAAGGAGTGCTTGCATACCATAGCCCAGACGCCGCTTGGCGTCCTCGATCGGCAGCCAGAAGAAACGGAAGCCAATCGGATCGCCGCCGTCGAATGGCGTCATTTCATAGTGAAGCCAGGTGGAGGGCGCCGTCTCGGAGATGCGGCAGCGGAAATAGTGCCGTTGGTGGTGATGCTCGCGCCCGTTCTTTTCAAAACGATAATCGTGAACGCCGAGCGGATGGAGTTCGTCTGGCGCAAAACCCGTTTCCTCCTCGAATTCGCGCGCCGCCGCCGTTGCGATATCTTCGCCCGGTTCCACCGTGCCGCCGGGAACCTGGAGCTGGACGGCCGGAAAATCCGGCTCATCGAATACCAGCAAGTGCCGGTCGTTCACCGCATAGATCAAGACCTTCAGGGCATCCGGCTGCATCATTTCCCTTGCCCGCGCGCCATGAAGGCCAGCCGTTCGAAGAGATGGACGTCCTGCTCGTTCTTCAGCAGCGCGCCGTGCAGCTTTGGCAGCGCGCTCTTCGCATCGACACGCAGGGTAGCCGGATCGACATCGTCGGCGACCAGCAGGCGGATCCAATCGAGCGCTTCGGAGGTCGAGGGCTTCTTCTTCAGACCCGGCACATCGCGGATCTCGAAAAACTGGATGAGTGCTGCTCGCACCAATGCCTGCTTGATGCCGGGATAGTGCACCTCGACGATGCGTGTCAGCGTTTCGGCATCGGGAAAGCGGATATAATGGAAGAAGCAGCGGCGGAGAAAAGCATCCGGCAGCTCCTTTTCATTGTTCGAGGTAATGATGACGATCGGCCTGACGGCGGCGCGGATCGTTTCGCCGGTTTCGTAGACATGGAACTCCATGCGGTCGAGTTCCTGCAGCAGATCGTTCGGGAATTCGATGTCGGCCTTGTCGATCTCATCGATCAGCAGCACGCATTTCTCTGGTGCCGTAAACGCCTGCCAGAGCTTGCCTTGGCGGATATAGTTTTTGACGTCGTTGACGCGCGCGTCACCCAATTGGCTGTCGCGCAGGCGTGAGACGGCATCATATTCATAGAGGCCCTGCTGCGCCTTGGTGGTCGATTTGATGTTCCATTCGATGAGATCGAGCCCCAGCGCTGCGGCGACCTGGCGAGCCAGTTCCGTCTTGCCGGTCCCCGGTTCGCCTTTCACCAAAAGGGGTCGTTCCAGCCGAATGGCGGCGTTGACAGCAACCATCAGATCCTTGTCGGCAATATAGTCTGCGGTGCCCTGAAATTGCATTGGAAGGCTTTCATCAATCTTTGGGGCGCAAGCTAGTCCTTGGCCCTATTCGGTTCAAGGCGTGAAACGGTGTATATACCGAACGTGATCACGCTGATGTATCGCATGGATGGACATGTGAGCAGGTCATGATTAACTGAGGATTAAGTGCGTTGCAGGGAAGTGTTGATGGCAGTTGATACGCAAGCCAAGCCGAATATCGAGAGTGCTGACCGGGTCGGATACGACTTTAGCGTTCTCTATCGGCTGCGCATGATGTTTTCCGCCTTTTGGAATTCGGCCGTACGCGTCAAGATCGTTTCGCTTACGATTGCGTTGTTCGTAATTATCCTCGTCACGGCCTATGTCCAGGTTCTGCTGAACAACTGGAATGCGCCGTTTTATGATTCGCTGGCGCGACGCGATACCAGGGCATTCTTCCATCAGCTCGGCGTCTTCGGCATCATCGCCGGCCTGCTCTTGGTCCTCAACGTCGTGCAGGCATGGCTCAATCAAATGACCGCGCTTTATATGCGCGAAGGTCTGGCGCGTGACCTCGTCGACCAATGGCTGCAGGCCAAGCGCGCGCTTCGTCTCGCCTCTTCCGGCCTGATCGGCGTCAATCCGGACCAACGGCTGCATGAGGATGCGCGCAATCTTGCCGAAAGCACGACAGGTCTGGCGATCGGCCTGGTGCAGGCGACCATCCTGCTCTTGAGCTTCATCGGCGTGCTTTGGGAACTCTCCAGCGGCATGGTCTTCAATTTCAAGGGCATGAGCTTCTCCATTCCCGGCTACATGGTCTGGGCGGCGATCATCTATGCCGGTTCCGCTTCGTTCCTGAGCCAGTTCGTCGGCCGCAGGTTGGTGCGGCTGAATGCCGACCGTTATTCCAAGGAAGCCGAGCTGCGCTTTGCGCTGATGCACGCCAACGAGCACATGCCGGCGATCACCATTGCCGGTGGCGAGGAGAATGAGCGCCGGCGGATCAATCTCGATATCTCCGCGGTGCTTGCCGTCATTCGCCAGCTCGCCATCGCCAATACCAATCTCACCTGGGTTTCGGCCGGTTATGGCTGGCTGGTGTTGATCATCCCGATCCTGGTGGCTGCGCCCGCCTATTTCTCCGGCGGGTTGACGATCGGCCAGTTGATGGTGGCGGTGGGCGCTTTCAACCAGGTCAATACTGCCTTGCGCTGGTATGTCGCCAATTTTGGCCCGATCGCGGAATGGCGTGCCACGCTGATGCGCGTCACCGATTTTCGCCAGGCGTTGACGGAAATGGATGACGGTAAGGTCATGCCGCATACCATTGCCTTCGATCATGCGGCGCCCGGTGAAATGGTCTGGGCGGACGTGGAGATTTCCACCAAGACCAGCGAGGATGCCATCGAGAACGGTTTCCGCATCCGCGAAGGCACGGTGACGATTGCCGCCGGCGAGCACATCATGGTCAACGGCGATCATGGCGTGAACCGCAGGCTACTGTTCCAGTCGCTGGCACATCAATGGAACTGCGGCGCCGGCAAGATCAGCCTGCCGCCGATGGAAGACATGCTGTTCATGCCGCATACGCCCTATGTGCCGGGCGGAACGCTACGCGAAGCGATCTGCTTCCCCGAGGATCGGGATGCCTATGACGATGCCGCCGTCGAGGCCGCGATGGATAGGGTCGGCCTTGGCCGCCTGAAGAGCCGGCTCGATACGCAGGCCCGCTGGGACCGGCTGCTGGACAATGACGAGCAAAAGGCGCTCGCCTTTGCGCATCTGCTGCTGGCGCAGCCGAAATGGATCATCCTCGACGAAGTCATGGAAGGACTGGAGCCGGATATCCAGGCCAAGTTCTCGGCGCTGCTGACGGAATTCACCGACGCTACCGTCATCTATATCGGCCGTTCCGAAGCCTACCTCCAGACAATGTCGCCGCGCGTCCTGCATTTGCAGGCGCTGGTGCCGCACGAAGAGGTCATCGCCGAAGTCGTGCCGCCGGCGTCAGTGATACAGGCTCCAAGCCCCAAGAGGGCGAACGCGCCGTCGCGGTAGCAACCTCTGTCAGGAATGTTCCGCAGATTTCTTGGGGCGCCCACCCTTGGCGCCGTTTGCGCGGCTAGCCGCGATTTTCGCGGGCGAGCGGGATTGGCCGCCACGTCGCTGAGCTTCCATAAATGCTTTTGTGCCGAATATTCCGTTCATCAGACCGGTAATCGTGTAGTCGGCGTCGAGGCTTTCCCAATGCAGTGCCGTCTCGCCCAGGAGCTCCACTTCGGCCAACTGCGCAGCGGTTGCCTCTTCCAAACCCTCTAGGGAGCGGGCCGGGAACATAAAGGATGCTCCGTTGGTAAATTCAACAACGACGCGCTCCGAGGGGCTATCGAAACGGACGGAAAGTGGAATGGGCCGCTCAATTCGTTCTGCTTCCCAGCGCTGCTTTGCTCGGGCCAATTCCGCATCGGTGACCTCAACCATGATACTTTCTCCAGGTATCCAGGATTAATTGTTGGTTTGCTTCTATTGTAGCCACCGCCCGGCGGACGTCTCTATCAGACATCCCGCCCTGGGTGATTACGATCAGAGTGACGATATCGATCCGCGCTTCACCTTCGCCGACAACGTGAGCATGAGGGGGTTCGTGATCAGCCGTGTAAATGACGAAGCGCATTCCATGCTGACGAAGAACTGTAACCGGGAGAAAAATAACCTAACAACTTGGGTATTTTCAAGCGCGGTTCGGCGTAGCATCCGTCTGCTATCATCACGCCGAAACCCAAAACAAAAAAACGCCCCATCCGTGAGGACAGGGCGTTTCCCGTGCAACGATGGGCCGATCACTCAGTCCTTGGCGCGCTCGACGTAGGAATTGTCTTCCGTGGCGATGACGACGCGGGTGCCGGCGTTGATGTGCGGCGGCACCATGGTGCGCACGCCGTTCGACAGCATGGCGGGCTTGTAGGAGGACGATGCCGTCTGGCCCTTCACGACCGGTTCGGTTTCAGTGATTTCCAGCGTGACGTGGCGCGGCAGTTCGATGGCGAGCGGAACGCCTTCGTGGATCGACAGGATGCAGGTCATGCCTTCCTGGAGATAGGCTTTCTGGTCGCCCATGGTTTCGACGTCGACGACGACCTGATCGTAGGTGGCCGGATTCATGAAGTGGAAGCCTTCGCCATCTTCATAGAGGTACTGGAAGTTCACGTCTTCGACGAAGGCGCGCTCGACCTGCTCGGTGGTGCGCCAGCGCTCGGACACTTTCACGCCATCGACGATGCGGCGCATGTCGACCTGGGTGACCGGCGTGCCCTTGCCCGGATGAAAGTTCTGAGCGGTAAGAACGACGTAGAGTTTGCCGTCGACGTCGAGAACGTTGCCCTTGCGGACTGAAGAGGCGATGACCTTGACCATAAGACTTCCTTGTAACTCGGCCTGTCGCGTCGTAGAGGACTGTCGAAATGCACCTCGAGACGCAGCTATTGTTTGCTTGGGCGCGCAACTACCCTAAATCAGCGGAAATAGCCACCCCCACCCCGGCGATCCCGAGAAGAAAGCGTGCAATGGAACCAACGAGCAGCAAAGCGTCCCCATGGTGGACCCGCAGCGTGCACGCTGACCGGCGGCCGTTCCTGATTGGCCGCAATGCTATCCAGGCGGCGCTGCGGGAATTCTTCGTCCGTAATGGTTTCATCGAAGTTGACACGCCGACGCTGCAGGTGTCGCCGGGCAACGAGGCGCATCTTCATGCCTTCGCCACGGAGGCGCTGACGACAGATGGCCAGAAGGCGCAGTTTTATCTCCACACTTCACCGGAATTCGCCTGCAAGAAGCTGCTGGCCGCCGGTGAGGAACGCATCGCCTGCTTCGCCCATGTCTATCGCAACCGCGAGCGCGGGCCGCTGCACCATCCGGAATTCACCATGCTGGAATGGTACCGGGCGGGCGAGACCTACGAGACGCTGATGACCGATTGTGCCGCGCTGCTGGCGCTGGCGGCGGAGACGGTGGGGGCGAAGAAACTCAGCTATCGCGGCGCCGAAACCGATCCGTTCCTAACACTGGAGCGCATCAGCGTCGCCGCCGCCTTCGAACGTTACGCCAAGATCGATTTGCTCGGTTCGATCGGACTCGACGGATCGACGGACCGTGAGCATCTGGCCGCCGAGATGCGGCGTATCGGTATGCGCGTTGCAAAGGACGACCACTGGCCCGATCTTTTCAGCCGCGTGCTGGTCGAAAAGATCGAGCCCTATCTTGGCTTCGGCCGGGCGACGATCCTCGATGAATATCCGGTCTCGGAAGCCGCTCTTGCCCGGCCCTCGGCGCGCGATCATCGCGTCGCCGAGCGCTTCGAGCTTTATGCTTGCGGCGTCGAGCTCGCCAATGCTTTCGGGGAACTCACCAATGCCGACGAGCAGCGGCGGCGGTTCGAGATCGAGATGGCCGAGAAAGCCCGCATATACGGCGAGACCTATCCGCTGGATGAGGAATTTCTCAAAGCCCTTGCCGTCATGCCGGAGGCGAGCGGCATAGCGCTGGGCTTCGACCGGCTGGTGATGCTGGCGACGGGCGCATCGCGGATCGAACAGGTGCTCTGGGCGCCGGTTTCGGAGTTTGGTTCATGAATGTGATGCGTCCGATCAGAAGTGTCGACGACCTCGAACAGGCCGGTTTGATCGATGCCGGCGAGGCTCGGTCGCTGGAGGCGGTAGCAGAGCGTTACGCCATTGCGCTCACGCCTACCATGGCAAAGCTGATCGACCGCAGCGATCCTGCCGATCCTATCGCCCGGCAATTCGTGCCCGACATGGCTGAACTCATCGTTTTGCCGGAAGAGCGGGCCGATCCGATCGGCGATCATGCCCATAGTCCGGTCGAAGGCATCGTCCATCGCTATCCCGACCGCGTCTTGTTGAAGGCCGTGCATGTCTGCCCGGTCTATTGCCGCTTCTGTTTCCGCCGTGAGATGGTCGGGCCGCACGGCCTCGGCACGCTGGATGCGGGGGCGCTCGATGCCGCCTTTGCCTATATCCGCGATCATCGCGAGATCTGGGAGGTCATCCTGACCGGCGGCGATCCGCTGGTGCTGTCGCCGCGCCGGCTCGAGGAGATGCTGAGTGCGCTGGCCAATATCGAGCACGTGAAGATCGTCCGGTTCCACACTCGTGTGCCCGTTGTCGATCCCTTGAAGATCGATGGGGCGCTGATTGCGGCGCTGAAGGCGAGCGGCAAGACGGTCTATTTGGCGTTGCATGCCAACCATCCGCGCGAGCTGACCGCAGAGGCGCGTGCCGCCTGCGCGCGGCTTGTCGATGCCGGCATTGTGCTCGTCAGCCAGTCCGTATTGCTGAAGGGCGTCAACGACGATCCGGATGTTCTGGCGGCGCTGATGAGGGCTTTCGTCGAGACGCGGATCAAGCCTTATTACCTGCATCACCCCGATCTTGCCCCCGGCACCAGCCATTTTCGCATGACGATAGCGGAGGGGCAGGAGATCGTCGCGGCGCTGCGCGGCCGTATTTCCGGCCTCTGCCAACCCACCTACATCCTCGATATACCAGGCGGCCATGGCAAGGCGGACATCGGCAGAAGCGCCGTCCGCGAGGTCGGCGAAGGCTGCTATTCCATCGCGGACTATCGCGGCGGCGAGCATGTCTATCCGCCGGAAAGGTAGGATCTGCTCCATACCCGCCACTGCTACTTCAGGATGTCTGCAGTGCTGCGTTTATAAATGAACTTGGCGGGTAAATTTGCACGTTAACCTTGCCGCCAAGTATCATTTTCTCCCACATCATTCGGCACAAATTTTAGCCATACCAGATATTATTCCGGAAACGGCATGTTATATGGCTTAAAAACCGTAAATTTCTCTTAGGTAAATCTAAAATATAAGATTTTCTTGCTAAGTATAGCATGGTTGTATTTACCACGTCGCTTAGCGGAATGTTCTATTTTCCCTGTTACTTCTCGGCTCAGGATAGGGCGGCGTTACTGCCGTCGTGTTTACGTTTACCTGGAGGACTAAAGGATGAATAAGACGATTCGCGATTTGTTGGCCAAGTTTGGTGCGCTTCCCGTTACGATCGATCAGATTGCCGACGATGCCGATCTCTATGCGGCAGGCCTGTCTTCCTTTGCGTCGGTGCAGCTCATGCTCGGCATCGAAGAGGCTTTCGACATCGAGTTCCCCGATAATCTGCTGAACCGCAAATCCTTTGCCAGCATCGTTGCCATCGAAAAGACGGTCGGCATGATCCTGGACAGCCGAAAGGTTGCCTGATGAATGTCGCGGTCGCTTTGGTTGAAGCCGGAGCCGGAGATACGGCGGCGGTGCGCGCTGCGCGGGTCGCTGTCATCGCCGGCAAATATACTGATGAAGTCGACGCCGAGGGCCGCTTCCCGCGGGAGGCCGTGGATGCGATGCGTGCCGAAAGGCTGCTGTCGATCCAAATCCCTGCCGATCTTGGCGGCGAAGGCGCGTCTATCACCGAAATAGCCGAGCTCTGCTCGATCCTGGGTCAGGCCTGCGCGGCGAGCGCCATGGTTTTCGCCATGCATCAGATCAAGCTTTCGAGCCTGGTCGAACATGGCGCCGGCAGCGAATGGCACTGCGAATTCATGCGCCGCATCGCCAAGGAACAGCTTCTGCTGGCATCGGCGACGACGGAAGGCGGCATCGGCGGCAATCTCCGCAACAGCATCTGCGCCATCAAGGTGGAAGGCGAGTGGTGCTTCCTTGAGAAGGACGCAACCGTCATCTCCTACGGCGCCCATGCCGACGCGATTCTGATCACCTCGCGCAGCCATGCCGAGGCAGCTTCCTCCGATCAGGTCATGACGGTGTTTCTCAGGGATCAATACACGCTGGAGCGCACCATCGAGTGGAACACGCTCGGCATGCGCGGCACCTGCTCCGACGGTTTCCTGTTCAAAGGCGAAGCGCCGGCCGTGCAGATCCTGCCGAAGCCGTTTGCCGAGATCGCCGCGCAGTCGATGCTGGCTAGCTCGCATCTGCTCTGGAGCGGCGTCTGGTATGGCATCGCAGCCGATGCGGTGGCTCGCGCCCAGGCTTTCGTGCGCGCCGCGGCCCGCAAGTCGCCCGGCACGCAGCCGCCTGGCGCATTGCGGCTGGCGGAAGTCTCGAGCCTGCTGCAGATGGTAAAATCGAACGTCGTCGCCGGCCTGAAAGTCTATGAGGAGGCCAAGGTGGATGCCGACCGGCTCTCCTCGATGGCGTTTGCCGTTGCCATGAACAACGTCAAGATCGCGTCGTCGGAGATGATCCTGCCGATCATCAACCACGCGATGCTGATCTGCGGCATCATGGGCTACAAGAACGGTACTCCCTACAGCCTCGGCCGCCATTTGCGCGATGCGCATTCCGCTCAACTGATGATCTCGAACGACCGCATTCTCGGCAACACGTCGACCATGTTGCTCGTCCACAAACAAGATACCAGCCTACTGGGATAATCGTCATGGATATGCAGACCTCGTTTCTCGACCGCCTTTTCGAATCCGGTCTTCTGATCGACACCGGCGTTGATGGGCTCTATGGCCGCAGCGGCCAATTCGAAGACGTCATTTCCGCCTTCGAGAGGCTGATCGACAGGTTCGGCGGCGCCGACGGTGCCGAAGCCATCCGCTTTCCGCCGGGCATGAACCGCGCCTTCTTCGAAAAGAGCGGCTACATGAAGAGCTTCCCGCAGCTTGCCGGCACGGTGCACAGCTTCTGCGGCAACGAACTCGACCACATGAGCCTCTTGAAGTGCATGGAAGTGGGCGACGACTGGACGAAGGATCAGGAAGCGACGGATATCGTGCTGACGCCGGCCGCCTGCTATCCGCTCTATCCGACGGTCGCCAAGCGCGGCGCGTTGCCGGATAGCGGCGCACTTTTCGACCTGCAGTCCTATTGCTTTCGCCACGAGCCTTCCAAGGATCCGGCTCGCCAGCAACTGTTCCGCATGCGAGAATATGTTTGCATGGGCACCGACAAGCATGTGACGGATTTTCGCCAGAGCTGGATGGATCGCGGCATCGAGATGATGAAGGCTGTTGGGCTCGACGTGACCATCGATGTTGCCAACGACCCGTTCTTTGGCCGGGCCGGCAAGATGCTTGCCAACAATCAGCGCGACCAGAACCTGAAATTCGAGCTGCTGATCCCGATCACCTCAGCCGCCAATCCGACCGCCTGCATGAGCTTCAACTATCACCAGGACGCATTCGGCGCGAAATGGGGTCTGAACTTCGAAGACGGCAGCGTCGCGCATACAGCCTGCGTCGGCTTCGGATTGGAGCGCATCGCGCTGGCGCTGTTCCACACCCACGGTCTCGATACTAAGGAATGGCCCGAGAGCGTGCGCAAGGCGTTGTGGGGCTGATCGCTTCCATGGTTGCCGTTTTTCAGGGACTGGATCCCGCCGCCTATAAGCCACATGCGCTGCACGACAGCGAGCGCATGTGGCCGGAAACCAATTGCTACATCGATCTCTGGATCGAGGTGCTTTCAAGCTTGAAGCTGCCGCCGGAAGCCATGCTCGGCTTCACGATGACGCAGGATTTCGAGGGTGACCAGTTCACCTTCTTCAAGGTGCCGCTTGAAGATCTGGAAGCGCTTTACGGAATCCGCTGCACGGAACTGGCAATCTACGACAAGGTCCAGTACCACATTGCCGAGCAGATCGGCCGTGGTCGGCTCTGCCTTGTCGAGATGGATTCCTTCTATATGCCCGACACCCAGGGCGTCGGTTATCGCCGTGAGCATGGCAAGACGACCGTCGCCATCAACCGGTTGGATATGGCGGGCCGCGAGCTCGATTATTTCCACAATGGCGGTTTCTTCCGGCTATCGGGCGAGGATTTCGACGGGCTGTTCCAACTGCATCTGACGGAAGAGGATCTGCCTTTCCTGCCCTATACGGAATTTGCGAAGTTTCCCGAGAGTGTGCCTGGCGAGGCAGCCATTCGGCAGACATCCAGGCAACTTCTGGCCTTCCATTTCCGCCGTCGTCCCGTCGCCAATCCCATCCGTGCCTTCGCAGCGGTTTTCCCGGCGCAGGTGGAAGCGGTGGCCGAGCGGCCCTTCGGCTTTTTCCATAAATATGCCTTCAACACGCTGCGCCAGCTCGGCGCCAATTTCGAGCTGGCGGGCAGTCATCTCGACTGGCTCTCGGCAGATTTTTCGGAAGCTGCCGGCGAGGCCCGGCGAATTTCGGAGGTGGCGAAATCGGTACAGTTCCAGCTTGCTCGCGCCATAACACGCAAGAAATTCGAGCCGCTGCAGACGGCCCTTGATCCGGCCGCGGATGCATGGGATTCGATGATGGGGCTGCTTGAACAAAAGCTGTAGGCGAACATGATCGCCTCCCAAAAGCCGACTGCGCTCTTGGGAATCCTGTTCTGAGCTGAGGGATGCAATGCACGGGCGTTTGGCTGATATTGGCGGCGAGACGCTGCTGAGCGAAGGGTGGAATGTGGTTCTGACGGATGCGGGTGCCTGCGCCTCGCCTTCGGACGTGCCGCTTTCGGCCGGGTTCATCCCAGCGTCGGTGCCGGGCACCGTGGCCGGGTCGCTCGAAAAGGCCGGGCTCTTCAATCGCGAGAATCCCCATCCGCTGAACGACAAGGATGCCTGGTATCTTTGCCGATTGGTCGACGCCGACCCCGGCAATGCCGTTCTGCGGCTCGGAGGGCTGGCAACGCTCTGCGAAGTCTTCCTGAATGGCAGAAAAATTCTCGTCTCCGAAAGCATGTTCGAATCGCACGAACTCGCCATCCATCTGCTGGGTGGTGATGAGCTGGCGCTCTGCTTTCGCGCGCTGGAGCCGCGGCTTGCCGAACCCGGCCCAAGAGCCCGGTGGCGGCCGCAGATGATCACGCCGCAGGGGCTGCGACTGGTCCGGACGACCTTGCTCGGCCACATGCCCGGCTGGTGCCCCGAGATTCACGCTGTCGGTCCCTGGCGGCCGATTTCGCTGTTGCGTCCGCATAGCCCGGTCATCCGCGACCTTTCGCTGCGTCCGGATCTGCTGGAGGATGGCGAGGGCCGGCTTTACGCCTCGCTTATCGTCGAGGGGCAGGTCGGTGAGATCGTGCTTCGTTGTGGCGAGGTCGAACAGGCCTTCCAGAAAGACAATGGCGGCCGTTGCACGGCGATCCTGAAAATCCCCGGCGTGACGCCATGGTGGCCGCATACCCACGGAACGCCCGATCTCTATGACGTGGCGCTGATCATCGATGGCGTGGAGCATCCGCTCGGGCGTACCGGCTTCCGCCGGCTGACGGTCGATCACGGTGCTGATGGCCAGGATTTTGCGCTTGTTGTCAATGGCGAGCGCATCTTCTGCCGCGGTGCCGTCTGGACGACGGCGGATATCGCCCGCCTGCCCGGTAGCCGTGAAGATTACGAGCTATGGCTCCGGCTGGCGGCGGAGGCGGGCATGAACATGATCCGCATCGGCGGCACCATGGCCTATGAGACACCGGAATTCTTCCGGCTTTGCGATGAACTCGGCCTGTTGGTTTGGCAGGATTTCATGTTCGCCAATTTCGACTATCCGAAGAACGACAAGGCTTTCAATGCCCATGTCGAGGCGGAAGCGGCTCAGCTTCTTTCCAGTACGCGCCTGTCTCCCTCGCTCGCCGTCCTTTGCGGCGGCAGCGAAATGTATCAGCAGGCGGCAATGATGGGCCTGCCCGAGCGCTTCTGGGCAAGCCCGATCGTGGAGGAGATCATTCCTGCCGTCGTAAAGTCTCTACGGCCCGATGTTCCCTATGTCGTCAATTCCCCCTCGGGCGGCGCTATGCCGTTTTCCCCGAATGCGGGCGTGACGCACTACTATGGCGTCGGCGCCTACATGCGGCCGCTGGACGACGCGCGGCGTGCCGATGTCCGCTTCGCGGCGGAAAGCCTGGCTTTCGCGCATGTGCCGCAGGCCCGGAGCTTGGCGCGGCATTTGCCCGTCCCGGCAGTCCATAGCCCGCTATGGAAAGAGCGCGTGCCCCGCGACCGCGGCGCTTCCTGGGATTTCGAGGATGCGCGCGACCATTATCTCAGCGAGCTCTATGGCTTTGAACCAAATCGCCTGCGGCGCGAAGATCCGGATCTCTATCTCGATCTGTCGCGGGCCGTTACAGGCGAAGTCGCGGAAGAAACCTATGCCGAATGGCGGCGGCAGGGCTCCGACTGCAACGGTGCCCTCGTCTGGACGCTGCAGGATCTGTTGCCCGGCCCCGGCTGGGGTGTGATCGATTCCACCGGCGAGCCGAAGCCCATATGGTACGCGCTCCGCCGCTCCTTCCGGCCGGTGCAGGTATTGCTCACCGATGAAGGCACCAATGGTCTCGATGCGCATGTCATCAACGAGGGCGATGTTGCCCTCGACCTCGATCTCGATGTGGTCTGCCTGCGCGACGGTCGGCAGACAGTGGTCAGTGGCAAGCGGGAATTATCGATCGAAGCCCGCAGCAAGCACAAGATCGCCTGCACCGATCTCTTCGGCGCCTTTTTTGACTCGACCTATGCTTTCCGCTTCGGCCCGCCGTCGCATGATGTGACGGTAGCGCGGCTTACAGCGCGCGAAACGGGGGCGCTGATCGCCGAAGCCTTTTATTTTCCTTTGGGCAGGACGAAAGCCTTTCACGAGGCAGAAATCACTGCTTCCGTCGCGCAGCAGGACAATCACTGGTTCCTTGATCTCAGCAGCGACCGGTTGGCACAGTCGGTACAGATCGATTTCGAAGCCTATCGGGCGGAGGACGATTGGTTCCATCTCGCCCCGGGGGCGCCCCGGCGGTTGAGGCTTCATCCGCGGGCTGGAACTGCGGTAGACACCGTACCCACCGGTCAGATCAGGACCTTGGGAGGCCGGCGAATAGTCGAAGTGTGACCGGGCGGAACACTCTAGCCACGCAGCCAGCCGGGCAGATCGCGTGTGACCCGGCCAGTTTTTGCTGCGTCGACGCAGCGTTCAAGACTTCCAAAGTGGAAACCTCGCTGCACTGCTGCCGGGCCGTAATGCGCGTATTTTCCAGAATTGGTTATGATGTTCCTGATATCACGGCCGACGACCGGTTCTCCGATCAGACACCAGCAGGTGTCGTTTAGAAAGGTGCCGCCGAAGTCCAGGACCGGCTGGACGAAACCCTTTTCCTTCGCCTTGGCATAAACCTCGCGGCCGCACGTCACGATGAGCGACAACCCGTCCGCCTTCTTCTGACCACCGCACAGTTCGGAGAGCCGTTCGATCTCGGTCAGCGAGAAATGCGGATTTCCGAGGGAGACCAGATCGACGTGGTCGGTCGTCGCGTTGTTCAATTCATGCCATGTTTCGAGCAGGTCTTCGCGGGTCACGGTAACGACTTCGACGTGTTCGTTCTCGGAACAGGCGTCGGCGATCGTCGCCGCCTCCGGAGTAATACCGAGAATGTGGAACATCGCCGCTGCCGATGTCGTGGCAAACGCGGCGCCGAACGCCTTTAGGTCATCGTGCGAAACAGGGAATCCTTCCAGCCCGCAGATGAGCGGAATTTCATTCGTGGCGATCTTTCCGACATGGTAGCCGAGCAGCGGATATAGCGAGTCGTCGACGTTCGAGAGGGAGACGTCGATACGCAAAGTGGCCCGACGTTTGGACTCGACGTGGCAGTCGGCGTTCGGAGCGCGGCCCGTAATGGCGACCAAAATGTCCAGATAATCGGGATATTTTAGCGTCCGCGCGCCGATCACGGAATTGGCGAAAACGACGGCATTCGATTCTGCCCAGGCGATCTGCTGTCCGAAGGTCGGGGCACCGTCGAGGAGATAGGGAGCGCAGGTATATGTCGGGCGGACCCCCATCCTGACGAAACAGTCTGCGAGCTCGTCGGAAGGAAGCCCGAGGGCCTCGACGACGCCCTGGTCTTTCCATTGCTGGCGATCGACGCAAAGCGCGTTCATGGTCGCCGGTATTCTGACAAAAGCGCCAAGATCGCAAAGCTTTCGCGCGAACAGCAAGCTGCCCGGTCCCTGATAGAAGCAGCCGTCGATGTGCGCCATGTCGACGGCAATCAGATTGTCCGAACCCTCGAGCTGCGCCGCACGGATGATGACCCGCATGGCAATGCGCGCTGCTTCGCCGTACGCCCCATCCAGGAACTTCCTGTCGAGGTCGCTGAGCTGAAACCCTTCGATGTCAAGCGGTGCGACCGGCACATTCGACTCGACATCTTGAGGCGCGTCCATGGATACGGTGACGGCCCCGTTCCGGATTTCGGCGTAGCGATACAGTTTCAGAGATTCGAAATCATCCTTGCTGAGACAAATGACAGGAATCCCGAGCGCGAACAGCTCGTTTGCGATCATGACCCCCAATGTGAGAATTGCTTCCTTGTGATGGAACACGAGGGCCTTGGGTGCATGTCCGTTCGTCAGTAGCTCGAAGATGACGAGGCTGCCGGCGCAAGATCCACGACCGCTCGGAATGGCAAGGATTTTCCCGGCCACGCTCTGCCCATGCAATGGGTGGTGGGTGTCGGTCACCTGACCTGTGGCGGGATTCGTTCCGCCCATGAAGCTCAGGCCCACGTCCGCAAAGAGGATCTCGCCGGAGGCCTCCCCTGCCACCAGGCTCTCGCCAATGAATGTTCTCGGGTCCATCGCGTCTCTCCCACGGCTTCTATGCCGTCGGAGCATAATTTTTTCGTTTGGCTTTGTCGACGCTAAGACGACACGCAAGCAACCTCGTGTCGCTTTCTCGCCGGCCAAGGGAGAGATAAGCGCAACTTGCAGCCCTTCTACAACGTCACGCCGTCCGGTCCGAACAGATGGCAGCGCTCGGGATCGATGTGGATACTAACCGTTTCTCCGGCGCGGATAGCCTGCTGATCTTCCAGCGCGACCGTCAGCGCTTGGCCACCGTGCAGTGTGACATAGAGGATCGTCTGGCCGCCGAGATGTTCGACCAGATCGACGCGGGCGTTGCCCAGCGCCAGACCGCGGTCGCCGACATTCAGATGTTCCGGACGGGCGCCGAGGGTGACGGGTTGTCCCGGCTGGAGACCGCCCAGGCGGCGCGGCAGGCGCACCGTCTGGCCGTTGAGGTCGATGACGGCGGAGCCGTCGTCGGAGGCAACGATCTTGGCGTCCAGGAAGTTCATCTTCGGCGAGCCGATGAAGCCGGCGACGAACTTGTTGCGCGGCTTGTTGTAGAGATCGAGGGGCGCGCCGACTTGTTCGATATTGCCGCCGTTCAGCACCACGATCTTGTCGGCCATGGTCATGGCTTCCGTCTGATCGTGGGTGACGTAGATCATCGTATTGCCGAGCCGTTGATGCAGGCGGGCGATCTCGACGCGCATCTGCACGCGCAGTTCGGCGTCGAGGTTGGACAGCGGCTCGTCGAAGAGGAAGATTTTCGGCTCGCGCACGATGGCGCGGCCTATGGCGACGCGCTGGCGCTGGCCGCCGGAAAGTTGCTTCGGCTTACGCTGCAGGAGCTGCTTGATCTGCAGGATCTCGGCCGCCTTCTCGACGCGCGGCTGAATCTCCTGCTTCTTCATGCCCGCCGTTTCCAGGCCGAAGGCGAGGTTTTTGTAGACCGACATGTGCGGATAAAGCGCATAGGATTGGAACACCATGGCGATGCCGCGCTTGGAGGCGGGAACATCGTTCATGCGGCTTCCGTCGAGATAGAGCGCGCCGCCGGAAATCGGCTCCAGGCCGGCGATCATGCGCAGCAGCGTGGACTTGCCGCAGCCCGATGGGCCGACGAAAACGGCGAATTCGCCAGGCTCGATTTCCAGGTCGATGCCGTGGACGACCTCGAGCTCGCCATAGCGCTTGATAACTTTCTGCAGCGAGACGCTTGTCGCCATGGGCGCTTCCTCCTTGTTCGTCCTGATGGCTCGCACGGCCGTTGTCATGCCGGCCTCCAGCTCTTGTATTTCGTGCTTTCCGGGCCGACCGGAAAGCGGACTTCGGTGCGCGTTTCCGACGATTCATAGAATGCGGTGACAAGCTCCAGTGCCTGGCGGGCATCGGCTGTCGTCACCGGCAGCGGACCGCCCGACACCAGCGCTTCATGGAACAGCTTCATTTGCGTGTTGAAGCGGATCGGGATTGGCGTCCAATCGGTCAGCAGCGCATCGATCTTCGCGGCGATCTCGTCGTTCGCAGGAACGATTTTCCAGGGGTCCTGGCCGGGGCTGTAGGGCTCGTGATTGCTCTCGATCAGCACGTTTTCGAAGGCGAGGCGCAGGCGGCTGATCTGTTCCTGCGAGCCGAGCGTTGCGCTGATCGTCGCCAGCGCGCCATTCTCCATCAGCAGGCTGGCGCTGGCGCAATCTTCCACTTCGATATCGTTGACGCGGGTGGCGACGCGGCCGAAAAGGCCGGCAATTGGGCCCATCAGATAGGTCAGCATGTCGTGCAGATGGATCGAATGCGTCATCAGCACGCCGCCGAGCTCGGTATCCCATTTGCCGCGCCATGGGACTGCATAATAGTCGGCGCCGCGCACCCAATGCGTCTCCGAAGTGGCGACATAGGCCTTGCCGGCGATGCCGGCCTCGATGATGCGCTTTGCCTTTTGAATGCCGTCGCCATAGCGATATTGAAAGATCGGCATCAGTCTGCCCTTGGCCGTCTTTTCCGCCGCGATGAGCGCGTCCACATCGGCGAGCGAGCCGACCAGCGGCTTCTCGCAAACCACATGCTTGCCGGCGGCAAGCGCCTGCATGATCAGTTCGAAATGCGAGCCGGGCGGCGTGCAGATATCAATGATGTCGATATCCGGCATGTTCAGGATCTCGACGAAATCCTTGAGCCGCCGCGTGATGCCGAATTCGTCGCCCACGGCGTTCAGGCGTTCCTCATTGAGATCGCAGAGAGCGGCAACTTCGAAGCGGTCCGGATGCGGCAGATAGCCTTCGACAATATGGGAGCGGCCGATGCCGAGGCCGATGATTGCGACTTTCTTCACGTCGGACATGTCGAGATTACCTCTGAATGCTTTTGAGCGATGTTGCCTCGGCGAGCGCCTGCGCCTTCAGCGCCAGCTCCATGGCCTTGAAGCAATGGTCTTGTCCCATCGCGGTTTCGGTGCGGTCCCTGATATCGGCGGCCAGTTGCCGGCCGTAGGGCAGCTCGACGCCGCTGCAATCGATATGCTGCATGCCCTTGCGGTCGGTGAGGAAGAGGTGATCGGTGCCGGGACGGCCGGCTACGTCGATATATTTGCGCAGCTCGATCGCGCCTTCCGTGCCGACGATGAAGAGGCGGCCGTCGCCCCAGGTGGAAAGGCCGTCGGGCGTGAACCAGTCGACGCGGACATAGCCGGTAACGTCAGGCGTGCGCAGGTGGAAATCGCCATAGTCCTGCAGGCCGGGCGTTTCCGGATTGGCGCGGTTGGAAACCGTCGCGGACAGAATCTCGGCTTCGAGCGAGTCGGCGAAGAACAGGAACTGCTCGCATTGATGCGAAGCGATGTCGGTGATGATGCCGCCGTAGCGCTTGCGGTCGAAGAACCAATCCGGCCGGGTCGGTTTGCGCAGCCGGTGGGGACCGAGGCCGGTCGTGTGGATGACCTTGCCGATGGCGCCGGCTTTGACTAATTCGCCCGCCTTGACGGTCGATGCCGTCTCGAAGTGCTCGGAATAGAGGATGGAGACGATACGCTTGGTTTCGGCCTGAACCCTTCGCACTTCGGCGAGCTGATCGAGCGTTACCATGCCGGGCTTGTCGAGCATCACGTCCTTGCCATGATGCATGGCCTCGATGGCAAGGCCGGCCCGCTCGCTGGAGATCGCCGCGCTGACGATCAGGTCGATGGAGCGGTTCTCCAGGATTTCGCGCTTGTCGGTGACGCGTTTTGCCTGCGGAAAGCGTCCGGCGAAGACGGCGGCGAGGTCGTCCTCGACTGCGTGGAAGGCGACGAGCTCGGCGCCGGCCCGCAGCATGACGTTGACCTGGCCGTAGATGTGATCGTGGTTGAGGCCGATGGCAGCAAAGCGCAGCGCGCTCATGCGACATTTCCTTTCAGTGCGTTTCTTTGAATACAGTCCCAAACCTTGGGCGTTCGGGACCGTATGGTTCGTGTCAGCGTTTCAGACCGGCCGTTGCGATGCCGTCGATCAGCAGCCTTTGGAAGAACAGGAAGATCAGGAAAACGGGGATCAGCGAGATGCTCGACATGGCAAACAGGCTGCTCCAGTCGGAGCTTCCGGTCGAGTCCACGAACGAGCGCAGGCCGAGCTGCACCGTGTAGGTGTTGATATCGGAGAGGTAGATCAGCGGCCCGAAGAAATCGTCCCAGGTCCAGATGAAGGAGAAGATTGCGGCGGTGGCGAGAACCGGCAGCGACAGCGGCAGCATGATGCGCCAATAGATGCGCCACGCGCTGCAGCCGTCCATCATCGCCGCTTCGTCGAGCTCGCGGGGGATGCCGCGGAAGAACTGCACCATCAGGAAGATGAAGAAGGCGTCGACCGCTAGGAATTTCGGCACGACCAGCGGCAGCATGGTTTTCACCCAGCCGAGCTTCAGGAACAGGATATATTGCGGGATCAGTGTCACGTGATAGGGCAGCATCAGCGTGCCGAGCATCAGCGCGAACCAGAAATTCTTGCCCCAGAAATTCAGCCGCGCGAAGGCATAGGCCGCCAGCGAGCAGGAGATGACATTGCCGATCACGGAAAGGACGGCGATGACGACGGAATTCCACACGAACGAGCCGAAGGTGACCTGCCCGCCGAACCAGCCGCGGGCATAGGAGCTGAAATCGAAGTGCGACGGGATCAGCGAGGCCGTGCCGAAGATCTCGTTCTGATCCTTGACCGAACCGGACAGCATCCAAAGCAGCGGGTAAAGCATCACGATCGACGCGCCGACGAGAGCGACATGGATGAGGACGGACAGGAACCACGGCCGCTCGCGCGGCGGGTTCAGATCGTCGGCAAAATGGGTGAGCTTCGCGTCAGTCATCGTAGTGGACCCAATAACGAGCGGAGAGGAAGGAGAAGGCGGTAAAAATCGCGATGATGATCACCAGGACCCAGGCAAGCGCCGAGGCATAGCCCATGCGGAAATAACCGAAGGCCTCCTGGTAAAGGTAGAGCGTGTAGAACAACGTCGAATCGATCGGACCGCCGGTGCCGGACGAGATGACATAGGCCGGCGTGAAAGCCTTGAAGGCATCGATGGTCTGGACGACGGCGTTGAAGAAGATGACCGGCGTCAGCAGCGGCAGGGTGATCTTGAAGAAAATCCGCGCCTTTGACGCACCGTCCAGGCTAGCCGCTTCATAGAGATCGGTCGGGATCTGCCGGAGGCCGGCAAGAAAGATGATCATCGGCGATCCGAACTGCCAGATGGCGAGGATCACGAGGGTATAGAGCGAATAGTCAGGATTGGAGATCCAGCTCGGCCCGTTGATGCCGAAGGCGTACCAGAGCAGGGTGTTGACGATGCCGTCGGCATCGAAGATCTGTCGCCACAGCACCGCAATCGCGACGCTGGAGCCGAGCAGCGACGGCAGGTAGAAGATGGCGCGGTAGACCGGCAAGCCGCGGATGCCGCGGTTGAGCAACAACGCCACCAGCAGCGCGAAGGCAAGCTTCAGCGGCACGGAACAGACGACGTAGAACAGCGTCACCTTCATCGACGACAGGAACTTGTCGTCTGCCGTCGCGATCCGCACGTAATTGTCCAGCCCGACCATGTTCGGCGCCTGGAGCAGATTGTAGTCGGTGAAGGACAGATAGAGCGAGGCGATCGCCGGGCCGAGCGTCAATCCAAAGAAGCCGATGAACCACGGCAAGAGGAAGAGATAGCCGGGGGCGTTGCGCGCGAATGCGCTCGGCGCCTTGTAGGAGGTTTCCACGCGCAATGGCGCGCGCCCGCCGACGGCCAAGCCGTCGGCAACGCTCTTGCTGTTTGTACCCACGGTATCAGCCTCGCGTAATGTTTGCTGCTGCCTGTTCGGTGAACTTTGCGCCAGCGTCCTTCGTGCTGGTTTTGCCGAAAGCCGCTTCCTCGGCGATCTTCTTCAGCAGGAATGCGTTCTCGCCGGCGCCGTTTGGCGGAGACGGCGGCAGTGGCCCGACATGCGGCGTCAATCGGCCGATATAATCGACCACCTGTTTGCTTGTCGCATCGAGATCCGGCGTCAGCAGGTCGCGGATCTTGGGCGAGGCGGGAACGCCGCGCTCGACACCGAGCGTCTTGGCGCCCTCCGGATCCTCCACCAGGTAATTGACGAAGGCGACGGCGGCATCCTTGTTCGGGGACGTTGCTGAAACCGACATCAGCATCGAGGGTTTCAGATATTGGCCGGGTTTGCTGCCGGCATCCATCGGGTAAGAGACGAGATCGATCTTTTCCTTGACCAGACCCTGGATGGCCACGAACTGGTTGGAATGAGCGTAGCTGACGGCTGCCTTCTTGGTCACGAGCATGTCGGTTTCGAGGGTCTGCTGGTCCAGCGCCTGGACATCGGCCGGCGTACAAGCACCGATCTTGCGCATATGTGCCCACAAATCGAACCATTCGGTGGCATCCTTGGCCTCGAAGGCCAATTTGCCGTCGGCCGTATAAAGCGCCTTGCCGCGCTGGCGCAGCCAGCATTCGAAAGCGGGCTCCCCGCCGCTTGCATCCGCAGTGCCATAAAATCCGCGGCGTTTCTTGGCAGCCGTGACCTTGGCACAGGCATCACCGAGCTGCTCCCAAGTCATGCCGTCATGCGGCGGCTCCACGCCGGCTTCCACCCAGGCGGAGGTATTGACGACGACCATCGAGGAATTCACGCCGAGGCTCACGCCATAGATCTTGTTATCGACCTTGCCGGAATCGATGTTGGCAGGGCCGAAATCCTCGATCGCCAGGCTCTTGCCGAGATAGGGCGTCATGTCGAGCAGCGCGCCGCGGCGGGCATATTCGAAGATGTAGCGATAATCCATCTGAATGAGATCGGGTGCATTGCCGCCGCCGGTCTGCGTGGCCAGACGCGTCCAGTAGCTGTCCCAGCCGAAGGATTCGCCCGCGATGCTGACATCCGGGTTCTTGGCTTGATAGGCCTTTACTGCCGCAAATGTCCGGTCGCTTCGCTCCTTCGATCCCCACCAAAGAAGGCGCATTGCGGTAGCTGCATTGGCGCGTGAAAGTCCGATACCGCTGAAAGCCAGCGTGGCTGCCATGCCGGCCAGCAACTGCCGGCGATCGATCGTCAACGTCATCCTGGTCTCCTCCCCAGTTAACCGGTGATTTACGAACTGCTTGCGTGATATAACTATTTGGTTACAAGTTGGATAGAAACGCGACCGCTGTCAAGCGCCAATCGTGTCACAATCAAATGACCCGCGCTGAGGCTGGAGGCGTCCGTTGCGAAAGAGATAGATCGGGGAGGAGGAATGTCCATGGTGGCCAGAGCAACGCAAGGAACTGAAAAATCAGCGAAAGCGGGCGCTTACGGCAATGAGGAAACAAGGCCGAAGAAGGTGCCGCGCAATCCGCAGCGCACCCATGCCATGATCCTCGAAGCGGCGACGGAAGAATTCGCCGCTCATGGCTTCGGCGGTGCCAGGGTGGATGCGATCGCGGCGAGGGCGCAGACCAACAAGCGCATGCTCTATCATTATTTCGGCGACAAGGAGGGGCTTTATGTCGCCGTGCTGGAAGCGACCTATGCGACGATCCGCAATGCCGAGAAAAATCTCGATCTTGCGCGCCGTGATCCCGAGGAAGGGATGCGCGAACTGGCGCTCTTCACCTGGCATCACTTCCTCGAACATCCGGAATTTTTAAGCCTGCTCGTCACCGAAAACCTGCATGAAGCGCGCTATCTGAAACGTTCCGACAAGATTTCGGCGATGCATTCGCACTTCATCGGCGAGTTGGCCGACGTGCTGCGACGAGGTGAAGCAGCCGGCATTTTCCGCCCGGCCATCGACCCGGTGTCGGTTTACCTCACCATTGCGGCGCTCGGTTTCTTCTACCTGTCCAATCGGCATACGCTGTCGACGATTTTCGCTCGCAAGCTGACCGCGCCGGCAGCGCTGAAGGCCTGGGGCGAGCATATCGTTTCGGTGACCTTGGCCTCGATCAGAGCCTAGTGCCTGCGGCTTTGGGCGTACGGCGCTCCAATGATCACGAGAAAGTTTCAAAAGGCGATTGACAAGTCCGGAGATATCGCGCGATCGTGTAACTATATAGTTACATTCGTCGAGCGGCTGGAGATTTGAGAGATGGTGGCTCCTGAAGCAACGGGCTGGGGCGAGGGGCCAGGCACGCAGAAGCGGCATAGGCAGACTTGCCTGACGATCACAGGAGCCAACTGATACCATGACCGAACCGCTGAAAATCAGAGTTGTCGAGGCCGAAACCTTCGAGCGGCCGGTACGATTGCGGCTTCCTTTCCGGTTCGGAGCGGCGACACTGCGGGAGGCGCGGCAGATTTTTCTGCGTGTCCGCATTGAAGATGCCCGCGGCGGCTCGGCGAACGGCATGGCGGCCGAACTGATGGTGCCGAAATGGTTCGACAAATCGCCCGAGCTTTCCAATGCCGATAATGAAAACCAGCTTCGCCGCTCGCTGGCACTGGCCCTCAATGCCTTGCAAGGTGCCGGATTGGGAACGGCTTTCGCGCTGCATGCCGCAGTCGAAACCGCCCACCATTCCCGGGCCGCGGCCGAGACGCTGAACGGCCTGGTCGCGTCCTTCGGCCTGGCGCTCGCCAATCGGGCGGTTCTCGATGCGCTCTGCCGGCTGGAAGGGCTGCCGGTAGAGCAGGCGATCAGGGCCAATCGGCCGGGCATCGATGCATCGACGGCGCCCGATCTGGCAGGTTTCGACCTTGCCGGTTTCCTGTCGAGATTGGCGCCGGCCGAAAGCCTTGCCGCGCGCCACACGGTCGGTCTGGTCGATGCCATCCGGGCGAGCGAGATCCCGGCCGCCGACCGTCTGAACGACGGCCTGCCGGAAAGTTTCGAAGAGGCGATCGACGCCTATGGCCTGACCTTCTTCAAGGTGAAGGTATCGGGTGTTCCCGATGCCGATATCGACCGTCTCTGCCGCATTGCTGCGGTGATCGATGCCAAGATGCCGGCCTATTCGGTGACGCTCGACGGCAACGAGCAATTTGCCTCCGCCGAGGCGGTCGCCGATCTGCTGGCGCGCATCCAGGCTGAGCCGCGGCTTGCCCGTTTTGCCGCTTCGATCCTGTTTGTCGAGCAGCCGATCGCCCGGGCGCATGCCTTCGAGAAACCTGTCACCGCACTCGCAGCCTTCAAGCCGGTGGAGATCGATGAATCCGATGCCGATATCAATGCCTTCGTCACCGCCAGACGGCTTGGTTATACCGGCATCTCCTCCAAATCCTGCAAGGGCTTCTATCGTTCGCTGCTGAACCGGGCGCGCGTCGCCAAGTGGAGCGCCGATGACGGAGTAGCCTATTTCATGTCGGCGGAGGACCTGACGACACAGGGCGGCCTTGCCGTGCAACAGGATCTGGCGCTCGCGTCGCTCATCGGCATGACGCATATCGAGCGCAACGGCCACCACTATGTCGACGGCATGGCCGGCGCTCCCGAGGCGGAGCAGGCCTCCTTCGCGCGTGCTCATTCCGACTTATATGCCGTTCGGGACGGGCGGACGCGGCTGAAGATCGAGGGCGGGAGGATCGCCATCGGTTCGGTCATCGGCGCGGTCGGTCTCGGTTCATCCGTCGAGCCGGACTGGAGCGCGATGGAGGCGTCTTACTCACCTTCTCCCCATCGGGGAGAAGGTCGCGCGTAGCGCGGGTTGAGGGGGCGTTGCACCGTAAGGCTGCCCTTGAATCTGCCGCGCTCCCCCCTCATCCGCCTCCTGAGCTTGTCGAGGGGCGGGCACCTTCTCCCCGAGGGGAGAAGGAGAAACCAGACTCTGGAGGAAAAACATGCCGTTATCGAAGAAACGCTACGCCCTGGTCGGCACGGGCAATCGCGGCGCTACCATGTGGGGCAAGGACCTGGTCGAGCGCTGGAGCAATGAGGTCGAACTTGTCGCCGTCTGCGATCTGAACGGGATGCGGGCCAAGCGCGCCCTGGAATATATCGGCGCTTCGGTGCCCGTCTACACCGATTTCGACGAGCTGCTGCGGGTCGAAAAGCCGGATCTCGTTATTGTCTGCACTCGCGATTCCACCCATGACGACCTGATCGTCAAGGCGCTGGAATCAGGCGCCAATGTCATCAGCGAAAAGCCGATGACGACGACGGTCGACAAAATCAAACGCATCCTTAATGCCGAGGCCCGGACGGGCAAGCGGGTCGACGTATCCTTCAACTACCGTTTTGCGCCGACAGCGGCGAAGATCAAGGAACTCATCAACTCAGGCGTCATCGGCGATGTGACCTCCGTCGATTTTCATTGGTATCTCGATACCAGCCACGGTGCCGATTATTTCCGGCGCTGGCATGCCTTTGTCGAAAATTCCGGCAGCCTCTTCGTCCATAAGGCGACGCACCATTTCGACCTTCTCAACTGGTATCTCGATTCCGATCCGGAAACGGTCTCCGCCTTTGCCGATCTCAAGCATTATGGCCGCAAGGGACCTTTCCGTGGCGAGCGCTGTCGCACCTGTCGCTACAAGGACGAATGCGACTATTATCTCGATATCAGCGCCACGCCGCTACTCGAAAGCCTCTATGAGGATCCGTCGACCGTCGACGGTTATGTCCGCGACGCCTGCGTCTTCCGCGAGGATATCGACATTCCCGATACGATGGTCGCCGCGATCCGCTATCGCAACGGCGTCAATGTCTCCTATTCGCTGAACACCTACATGCCGATCGAAGGTCACCATATCGCCTTCAACGGCCACAAGGGCCGTATCGAACTGCGCCAATACGAAAAGCAGAATTGGACGACGCCGCCGGCCGACGAAATCGTCGTCATGAAGAATTTCGGCGATGTCGAACGCATCTGGGTACCCTATTCCTCGGGCGGCCATTACGGCGGCGACGACCGGCTGCGCAATATGCTGCTGCGGTCCGGGCCGAACGACGAGTTGAGACAGCGCGCCGGCTCACGCGCAGGCGCGCTCTCGGTTCTCTGCGGTATCGCGGCACTGGAAAGCAGCCGGACCGGCCAACAGGTATCGATCGCCGATATCTGGGGTCAGGATGACGGGCTCAACCTGCTCGAGGCACGGCCTTAGCTGCAAGCCTCGACAGATGGCTTAATTGCAATTGCGCAACTGCGAGGCATAGAGGGCCGACATGCTGGCGACCTTCTGTGCCGTACGCTGCAGGTCGCCGTTACCGCGCCACGCTCCTTGCTGATAGCCCTTCCAGCCGACATAATAAGCCAGATAAAGATTATAGGGATCGTTCAGCGGGATGCCGTTCCGCACATGGCTCTGGGCGTGATACCAGCCGATGAATTCGATCGCGTCGGAGAAGTCGGAGCGGCGCGCACCCCAGCGGCCTGTGTCGCGTTGGTAGTGCTCCCAAGCGCCGTCGAGGGCCTGGGAATAGCCGTAGGCACTGGAAGGCCGCGTCCAGGGAATGAAGCCGAGCAGTTTCCTGCGTGGTGGCCGGGCATGCGGCTGGAAGCCGGATTCGGCGTAGATCGTCGCCATCAGAATCGGGACGGGCACGCCGTATTCCCGCTCGGTGCGCTCGGCGGCACGCTGCCAATTGTTGAACCAGCCGTCGCGCTGATCGAAGATCGCGCAGACATTACGGGTATGGGACGGAGCCGTGGCACAGCCCGCCAAAATTCCAAACAACAACAACGCGGCGATAGACACGATACGGGTACGCATAACTAACAACCTCTTCACTGAAGCGATTGCTAGCCCAGAATGATTAAAAACGGGTTTTCCGCGCGTGCCGAAATGGGGCGGTTTGGTGATGATTCCGGGGCTTTACGCCATGCGCGCCAGGTCGTCGCGGCGGATTTCATAGAGCAACGGCTTGCCCTCGATAAAGCGGCTGACCTCATCGACCGCCATCTCGCCGAGGCGGGTGCGTTCCAGGCCGACGGCGCCGGCGATATGCGGCGTCAGGAAGATGTTCGGCAGCTCATAGAAGGCGGAGCTTGCCTCCGGGATTTCCGGATCGGTGACATCGATGATCGCGTCGATGCGGCCGGTTTTCAGCGCCGCGAGTAGGGCGGCCTCATCGACCAGCGCGCCGCGCGCCGTGTTGATGAAGGTGGCGCCCTGCTTCATCAGCGACAGGCGGCGGGCGTCGATCATGTGCCGCGTCGCCGGCAGCGAAGGGGCGTGGAGCGAGACGATATCGGCGCGGGCCATCAAGGTGTCGAGTTCCGTTTTCTCGACGCCGAGCCGCCCCGCTTCCGCCGCATCGACCATCGGATCGTAAAGCAGGATTTTATAGTCGAACGGCGCGAGCAATTCGATCACCCGCCGGCCGATGCGCGATGCGCCGATGATGCCGACCGTTCTGCCATAGTTGCCGATCGCTTCGCTCTGCATCGGCTGCGTTCGGCCGCGGTGGCGATCGGCGACATAGGCATCACGGAAGCGGAAGACCTGTTTGCCGGCGAAGATGATGGCGGCGAGGGTGAATTCGGCGACCGGCAGGGCATTGGCCTGCGCCGCATGACTCACCGCTATGCCTCTCGCAAACAGGCTGTCGTCGATCAGGCCCTTCACGGTCCCGGCCGCATGCGCCACCAGCCTCAGATGCGGTGCCCGCTCCAACACCGCGGCATCTATATGCGGCGAGCCCCAGCAGGTGATCAGAATCTCCGTCTCGCCCAGCAGCCTCTGCGCTCTTTCGTCGTCAAAACTTTCCATTGGCGCGACGTCCAGTACCCGGGCGATCGTGTCGAGCCGTCGGATCAGTTCGGGCGTCAAGACATGCTGCGTGCGTGCGGGCTGCATGGCAAAGGCAATGGTGGGGCGATCTGGGAGGGATCGGGTCATGCCGGCCGTCCCGGCACGTCGATGGCGCTGACGGTGACGCCCTTTTCAGCGATCAGCGCGCGCAAGATATCGAGGTCGGGTTTTGCCGGCGGTTTCGTCCAGGCGCCGGAGACGGCGGCGGGATCATGCTCGGCGAGAATGGCGGATACGAGAATGGTCTCGCCCGATGGAATCGCCCCGCGCAGTTGCGGCACCAGTGTCTTGGCAACGATCAGATTGGTGTTGGGCGGCGCTTTCTGCGCAAGGCCGTCGCGCGGGACCGTGGAGCCGAGATCGACAATGCCGCTGAAATCCGTCTCGCCGATAGCATAGGCAGTGCCTTTCTGCGACGAAAGCGTATCGGCCTCGAAATCCCGCCGGGCAATGGCAAAACCGCCTTCGGCGGTCTGCAGCGGCCGCGGCGTGATGATCTTGTGCAGGCGGATATGCCAGGGTGCGGCGGGTATCAGCCAGGTTTCAACTGTGACATCGGGCCAGGGCGACCACTTGGCGTAAAGCGTATCGCCGGCGAGCTTCGCCTCTTCATTGGTCTCGCGAACACGATAGTGCAGGCCATCGTCGCTGAAGGCGAGCATGTTGTCGAAGGCGCCGCCGGCAAAGGCGCGCTCGTCGCTTTCGACACTGAAACCGTAGCGGGCGGAATAGGCGAATTTGGCGTATTTTTCCGACCCGAAGCGCATCTGCAGGTTTTCCTGGCCGGAAGACAGCGCCACGACATCAGCTTTGCCATGCACCATCACCATGCCGGGGTGCTTGAGCGGCACGATCGCCGGCTCAGTGACCAGCGGCTTCTCATCCGCAGTCCAGAAGGGATGCGTCTCCGGGAGCGCCAGCGGCAGGAAGGCCTTGAAGGCCCAGTAGGGTGAGCCGGCGGAATTGTAGTTTTCCGACATCAGCAGGTTGGGATAGCCGTAGCCGATCGGCAATGTGCCGTCGCGATTGGCGATCGGCTTGTCGGCCCACCAGCGCAGGTGCCGCAGACAGAGCCCCTTGATCTCGCCCCAGGGCAGCGCCTCGACATCGGCAAAGGCGAGTGCCGACCAAAAGCCGGCGCAGGCAAAGCGGTAGGTCAGGCTGCGGCCGAAGGGCACGGTGGCGCCATCAGGCGCGAACCAATGGCGGAAATCCTTGGCGAAGAGAATGGCGCGCTCGCGATAGCGCTTGGCGCGGTCATCATCGACGAGCTTGGAATAGATCAGCCCGTAGAAATGCATGGCGAAGGGAATGTAGTGATCGATGCGCCTGATATTGCCGTCGCGGTACCAGCCATCGGCAATGTAAAAGCCGTCCAATTCCCTGAGGTAATCCTCCGTCAGGCTGCGATCGAACTCCGCGCCGAGACGGTCGAGGGCGATATCCACGAGAACGCGGAAGAATTTCCAGTTGTTGTCGGCATAGTCGAAGGTGCGGGCGTGCTTGAGATAGGCGATGAGATTGTCGCGGGCCTTGCCATCGAGCGGTTCCCAGATCTTTTCCGGTACCAATGCCAGCGCAAAACCCAGAGCGGCGAGTTCGACCATGCGCTGGTCGCGGCCGTTGACGGTGCCCCAATATTCCGGATGACTGGGATCGACGCCATTGGCAATCCCTTCGGCATAGCGGCCCCAATGCGCAAAATCGCCGCCGCCGGCGCCGAACGGCGCAAGACCCCAGAGCGGGCGGGCGAAACCTTCGAGATCGGCGGCGGCGCGGTCGAAATGGGCGCCGGCGGCGTCGATGCGGACCCGGGCGTTGCCCTTGGAGAAGTAGGGAAGCAGCGGACAGAACAGGTCGATCAGCGCTCGGCACATATCGGTGCGGTTTTCCAATGGATTGCCGGCGAGCGGGTTGGTGCTGGCGGGGTCGTAGGTCATCGGTCTGGCTCTTTTTCGGTCGTTGCCGCTAAAGATACGGGCTCAAGTTTCGGGCGGGAGCGTGCCGCCGGAAATGGGAACGACGGCATGACAGACTTGGCGCGCGGGCGCGTCGCGATCGCGAAAGCGAGCGGTCATTAAACCGATGGCTTCGCGTCCGATGGCGGCGCGGTCGACGCGCATGGTGGCGAGGCGGGGATTGGTCATCAGCGCGCAGGGCAGGTCGTCGAAGCCGACAATGGCAAAATCGTCCGGCACGCGTAGACCGGCTTCCATCACCGCTTCGAGCACGCCGACCGCGACGAAATCATTCATGCAGAAGGCGGCGGTAAAGCTGCGATCCTCGGCAAGGGCAGCGATCGTGGCATCATGGGCTTCCGCGCTGGCGCTGCCGCGGAACGTCAATGGCACGATACGGCCCTCACCGCCTTCGACGGAAGCAATTGCCGCCTCGAAGCCACGGATGCGCTCGAGAATCGTCTGGCGATGCGAACCGGTGAGATGCAGGATACGGCGGTGGCCGGCGTCGATCAGGCGTCGCGTCGCCGCGTAAGCGCCAAAAAAATTCGAGGGCGAGACACCATCGAAGCGCAGCCTTGAATCGGTGCCGTTGACGAGCACGACCGGCGTGCCGCTATCCTCCAGCCAGATGCGTAACTCATCGGAGGGATCGATGCCGACGAGGAAGAGACCCTGGGCACCGGCGGCCTGGAGATATTCCCTGATATGGTCCGGCGCTGTCCTTGCTTCGCGGACGAGGCGAATGTCGAAGGGCATGCCTTGTTCGGCTGCGCCGGCGCGCAGGCCCTCGACAATGCCTTCGTAGAAGACGCTTAGGCCGCCGGTGACGCTATCGCTGGCAATCAGCGCCAGCGCGGCCGGCATGGTTTCCACGGCCTGTTTGACGGGATAGCCGAGATCGCTCGCCACCTTGAAGATGTGCTGGCGGATTGCCTCGCTGATTCCAGGTTCATTGGTCAGTACCCGCGACACC
Organism: Rhizobium sp. CB3090; assembly: GCF_029714285.1. NCBI lineage: Bacteria > Pseudomonadati > Pseudomonadota > Alphaproteobacteria > Hyphomicrobiales > Rhizobiaceae > Rhizobium > Rhizobium sp. CB3090. The sequence continues at coordinate 3,267,912 of NZ_CP121662.1, read as the reverse complement.
GTCGAAACGGAGACGCCTGCCTGGATGGCAATGTCGGCTTGCCTTACACGTTTGGATCGAATTTCACTCATGCGGCAATAGTTTCGCAAATTATGCAAATTTGCAAGAAAAAGATTATTTATTGCATTACGCAACACAATTGCATATCCTCCCGTTGAATTTGTCCGCACAAGGCGTCGGGAGATCGCCGCGGGCAGTGCGTCATAGGCATCGCAAGAGAAGGAGGAATCTCATGCGCATGAATCGCCGTTCATTCATGATTGGAACTGCCGGAGCCGCCGCGGGCCTCGCTTTCGGAGCCGGCGGATCGCTGCCTGCTTTCGCCGATGCGACGCAATTGCGGGCAATGTGGTGGGGCTCACCCGATCGCGGCAAGCGCACGGTCGCCGTCGCCGAGCTGTTCCACAGCAAGAACCCGGATATCTCCGTCGTCGGCGAGAGCATCAGCGGCGACGGCTACTGGGCCAAGCTCGCAACGGGAATGGCGAGCCAGAACATAGCGGATGTCTTCCAGCTCGAGCCGAGCACAATCTCGGATTATTCGAAGCGTGGCGCCTGCATGCCGCTCGACCAGTTCGTCCCCTCGACGTTGAATGTCGACAGTTTCGGCAAGGATGTGCTGAAGCTCACAACGGTCGACAACAAGCTCTATGGCGTCGGCCTCGGTTTGAATTCCTTTGCGCTGTTCTATGATGAGGACGCCTTCAAGAAGGCCGGCCTGACGCCGCCCGGCCCGACCACGACATGGGCCGAATATGCCGATCTGGCGGTCGAAATGACCAAGGCATCCGACAAGCGCGGCTATTGGGGCGGTCCCTACGGCGCGCGCTACAATTATGTCTTCGATGCCTGGCTGCGCCAGCGCGGCAAGAGTCTCTACGCGGATGAGGGCGGTCTCGGCTTCGGTGTCGACGATGCCAAGGAATGGTATGCCTATTGGGAAGACCTGCGCCAACGCGGCGGCACGGTTTCCGCCGATGTGCAGACGCTCGACCAGAACACCATCGAGAGCAATTGCCTGGCGCTCGGCAAATCGGCCATCGGCATGGCTTATTCCAACCAGCTCGTCGGCTATCAGCTTGTTGTCAAGGGCAAGCTTGCCATCACGATGCTGCCACGCGAAAAGAAGGACGGTCCTTCCGGCCATTATTACCGCCCAGCCCTGATCTGGAGCGTCGGGGCCACCAGCAAGAATGGCGAAGCGGCCGCAAAATTCATCAATTTCTTCGTCAACGATCTCGAAGCAGGCAAGATCCTTGGCGTCGAGCGCGGCGTGCCGATGTCGCCTGCCGTGCGTGCCGCCATCCTGCCGACGCTCAATCCGGTGGAACAACAGACGGTGAAATATGTGGAATTGTTGAAGGATCAGGTCGGCGCCTATCCCGCGCCGGCGCCGCTTGGCTCGACCGAATTCGACCAGAACGTCATGCGCCCGGTCGCAGATCAACTCGCTTTCGGCAAGATCACGGTTGCGGAAGCGGCGCAGAAGCTGCTGGACGAGGGGAAGGCGAAGCTGAAGAGGAGCTGATGGAGTGAGATTCATTCAGGGCCGTGCGATATGCCGCGCCTCTGACCGTTCCGTCCCTTCTCAATGACATCTCCCTCACATGGAGGGAGATGTTCAGATCGGCAAATGCCGTAAATCCGTGACCTTTTATTCGTTGATATCCGGCTCGACGAGTTTTGCCAGATTGCGTAGCGACTCCTGCCAGCCGAGATAGCAGGCTTCCGGCGGAATGACGTCGGGCACACCGGCCTGGGTGATATTCACTTCCGTCCCGACCAGGACCTTCTTCAAGGTCACGGTCACTTCCATTACGCCCGGCAGGTTGGGATCGTCGAACTTGTCGGTATAGCGCACCAGCTCGCCGGGAATGAGCTCGACATATTCGCCACCAAAGGCGTGGCTTTTACCTGTCGTAAAATTGCGGAAGGACATTTTGAACGTGCCGCCGGCCGTTGCTTCCAGATGATGCACGGTGCAGACGAAGCCGTTGGGCGGAAGCCATTTGGCAAGCGCGTCCGCCTCGATGAATGCGCGATAGACCTTTTCCGGGCTGGTTGCCAGAACGCGATGCAGGCGTATGGTATTCGGCATGGTTGTGATCCTTCTGAACTGAATTGGACGACCTTAGGACGAACGGTACCTCAGTAATCCGACATTGGATCGATCTTTTCTTCAAAAAATTATTCAGCTCTGACGCGGTATGAGATCGGCCGTGGAACACTTCGGTCTCAAAAGGCCGATTTTGCAAGGTCGTTTACAGAAAAATGCCGGAGCCCTTTCGAGCCCCGGCATCCCCACCCCACTATAGATCGGGCTTATTTCGCTGCGTCAGCCCAGCTCTTGACCAGTTCGTCATAGTTGACGGTAACCGGCTTTTCCTTCTCGTTCGCGATTTTCAACTGAGGAGCAAGATGACCGTTCTTGACGGCATCGGCGTTCCAATAGTTGAGATCATGCTCTTCGGCGAGCTTGGGACCGATATCGCCCTGCACGCCTGCGCGTTCCAGGCGCTGCAGCACCTTTTCCTGATCGCCGCAAAGCGCATCCATGGCGCCCTGCGCATCCTTGGCGCCGGATGCGGCATCGCCGATCGCCTGCCACCAAAGCTGCGCCAGCTTCGGATAGTCAGGAACGTTCGTGCCGGTCGGCGACCACTGTACACGCGCCGGCGAGCGGTAGAACTCGATCAGACCGCCGAGTTCAGGCGCGCGCTTGGTAAAGCTCTTGTCGCGGATGGTGGATTCGCGAATGAAGGTGAGGCCGATCTGGCTCTTCTTCACGTCCACCGTCTTCGAGGTCACGAACTGCGCGTAGAGCCAGGCAGCCTTGGCGCGGTCGACCGGCGTGGACTTCATCAGCGTCCAGGAACCCACGTCCTGGTAGCCGAGCTTCATGCCGTCCTTCCAGTAGACGCCATGCGGCGAGGGAGCCATGCGCCATTTCGGCGTGCCGTCGGCGTTCATGACCGGAAGGCCTGGCTTGACCATGTCGGCGGTAAACGCCGTGTACCAGAAGATCTGCTGGGCGATATTGCCCTGTGACGGAACCGGACCGGATTCCGAGAAGGTCATGCCTTGGGCTTCCGGCGGTGCGTAGGCCTTCAACCAATCCAGATACTTCTGGATGGAGTAGACGGCGGCCGGACCGTTGGTGTCACCGCCGCGCGCGACGCAGGAGCCGACCGGACGTGAATTGGCGTCGACCTTGATGCCCCATTCGTCGACGGGCAGACCATTCGGCAGGCCCTTGTCGCCGTTGCCGGCCATGGACAGCCAGGCGTCGGTGAAGCGCCAGCCGAGCGAGGGATCCTTCTTGCCGTAGTCCATATGGCCGAAGACCTTCTTGCCGTCGACTTCGCGACCGGTGAAGAACTGGGCGATATCCTCATAGGCCGACCAGTTGACCGGTACGCCGAGGTCGTAGCCGTATTTGGCCTTGAAATCGGCCTTGTTCTTCGGGTCGTTGAACCAGTCGTAGCGGAACCAATAGAGGTTGGCGAACTGTTGGTCGGGAAGCTGATAGAGCTTCTTGTCCGGAGCGGTGGTGAAGCTGGTGCCGATGAAGTCGGCAATGTCGAGATTGGGATTGGTGACGTCCTTGCCCTCGCCCGCCATCCAGTCGGTCAGGTTGCGCACCTGCTTGTAGCGCCAATGGGTGCCGATCAGGTCCGAATCGTTGACCCAGCCGTCATAGAGGTTCTGGCCGGTCTGCATCTGCGTCTGGATCTTTTCGACCACGTCGCCTTCCTGGATGACGTCGTGCGTGACCTTGATGCCGGTGATGGCGGTAAAGGCAGGTGCCAGAACTTGCGATTCATACTGGTGCGTCGTCAGGGTTTCCGAAACGACCTTGATTTCCATGCCCTGGAAAGGCTTGGCCGCATCGACGAACCATTGCATTTCCTTTTCCTGGTCGGCGCGCGAGAGCGTCGAAAGATCGCCGATCTCCTTGTCCAGGAACGCCTTGGCTTCGTTCATGCCGGCGTGGGCCGTGCCGGCCAGGGCCAGCAGCGCGACAGCCGTCGTCGTCAAGAGATGTCTTCGCATATATTCCTCCCTACAGGTTGCGAGTGCTTTGTCAGACAGCCAGACCCCCGGCCATCTGTATCGACTTGTCTTACGGCGCCACCTGTCCGGAAATGGGCAAAGGGCGCGGTAACTCTTTGAAACCGTTAGACCAGGCGGAAAACGCCGATGGCGTAGACCACGGAAATGGCAACCGCCCACCACAGGTTAGGCCCTCCGAGGCCTAGCCACGCGATATGAATGAAGGCGGCGCCGAGCAGCGAGACGAACAGCCGGTCGCCGCGTGTCGTTTCGAAATGCAGGATGCCGACGCGCGGATTGCCGCCGGGCGAGAAATATTCCCAAATGGCCATGCCGAGCAGAAGCAGAAGGATGGTCACGAAGAACAGCGCCGTCGGCAGCGTCCAGGCCATCCAGGAGAAATCAGTATTCATGGCGGTTTCCTCTTAGACGCGGCCGAGCGCGAAGCCCTTGGCGATGTAATTGCGGACGAAATAGATGACGAGCGCGCCGGGGATGAGCGTCAGCACGCCGGCGGCGGCAAGCAGGCCCCAATCCATGCCGGCGGCGGAGACCGTGCGCGTCATGATGGCGGCGATCGGCTTGGCGTCTGTTGTCGTCAGCGTGCGAGCGATCAACAGTTCGACCCAGGAGAACATGAAGCAGAAGAAGGCGGCGACGCCGATGCCGCTTGCGATCAACGGAATGAAGATCTTCAGGAAGAAGCGCGGGAACGAATAGCCGTCGATATAGGCCGTCTCGTCAATCTCCTTCGGCACGCCGGACATGAAGCCTTCGAGAATCCAGACCGCCAAGGGCACGTTGAACAGGCAGTGCGCCAACGCCACGGCGATATGGGTGTCGATCAGGCCGAAGGCCGAATAGAGCTGGAAGAAAGGCAGGGCGAAGACCGCCGGCGGCGCCATGCGGTTGGTCAGCAGCCAGAAGAAGACATGCTTGTCGCCGAGGAACCGGTAGCGCGAGAAGGCGTAGGCTGCGGGCAGGGCGCAGGCAACCGAGATCACCATGTTCATGACGACATAAGTGATCGAGTTGATATAGCCCTTGTACCAGGACGGATCGGTGAAGATGATCGCGTAATTGCGCAGCGTCGGCTCATGCGGATAGAGCGTCAATCCGCTGACGATCTCCTCATTCGTCTTGAAGCTCATGTTGACGAGCCAGTAGATCGGCAGCAGCAGGAAGATGATGTAGAGCGTCGGCACCACCCAGGACCAGCGCCCTTCCTCGCGGTGCCGGCTTACCAGTTGTGTGCCGGTCGTGGGGGTGACGCCCGCGACCGGGCTGGAAGCTGCCACTTTGTTCATGGCGTTATCGCCCGCGGAGGTCGTAAGAGGTTTGCCGCTCATCGCGTCGCTCCCGCATCATAATTGGTCATGACGGTGTAGAAGACCCAGGACAGCAGAAGCACGATCAGGAAGTAGATGAGCGACATTGCCGCCGCCGGGCCGAGATCGAACTGGCCAAGCGCCATCTTGACGAGATCGATCGACAGGAAGGTCGTCGAATTGCCGGGGCCGCCGCCGGTGACGACGAAGGGTTCGGTATAGATCATGAAACTGTCCATGAAGCGCAGGAGCACGGCGATCAAAAGCACGCGGTTCATCTTCGGGAGCTGGATGTAGCGGAAGACGGACCAGCGCGAGGCGCCATCGATCTTGGCGGCCTGGTAGAAGGCATCGGGAATGGAGGCGAGGCCGGCATAGCAGAGCAGCACGACGAGGCTGGTCCAATGCCAGACATCCATGATGATGATCGTCGCCCAGGCATCGGCCGGATCGGACACGTAGTTGTAGTCGATGCCGAGGCCGACGAGGACATAGCCCATCAGGCCGATATCGCTGCGGCCGAACACCTGCCAGATCGTCCCCACGACATTCCACGGGATCAGCAGCGGCAGCGCCATCAGCACCAGGCAGACCGGCACGCCGATCCCCTTCTTCGGCATGTTGAGAGCGATGAAGATGCCGAGCGGCACCTCGATCGCCAGGATGACGAAGGAGAAGATCAGGTTGCGGATCATCGAATCCCAGAAGCGGCTGGAATGAAGAATCTCCTCGAACCACTGCGTCCCCGCCCAGAAGAACACGTTGTTGCCGAAGGTGTCCTGTACCGAATAGTTCACCACCGTCATCAGCGGGATGACGGCCGAGAAGCCGACCAGCACCAGGACGGGAATGAGCATGAACCAGGCTTTGTTGTTCCAGGTCTTGTCCATGATCAGGCTCCCATCTCGACGCGCCAGGAGTTGGCATAGATATTGATGCCGGCGGGATCGAAGGCGATGTGCGGTTCGGCCGGCACGGTCTGATCCTCGCCGATGATCGCCGTGATCTCCTGTCCTTGCAGTTTGGCGCGCACCACCTTGCGGCGGCCGAGGTCCTCGACCTTGGTCACGGTCGCCGGCATGCCCTCGCGGCCGAGGCGGACGAATTCCGGGCGGATGCCGAGTTCAGTCTTGCCGCCCTGGCCGTTGGCTGGGGCGCCGGGCAGCGCGACGGTGCTGCCGGCAAGGCGGGCGTTGCGGCCCTCGATCTCTACCGGCATGACGTTCATGCCCGGCGAACCGATGAAATAGCCGACGAAGGTGTGGCGCGGCCGCTCGAAGAGATCGTTCGGCGTGCCGATCTGCACCACCTCGCCATTGTACATCACCACCACCTTGTCGGCGAAGGTCAGCGCCTCCGTCTGATCGTGGGTGACATAGACCATGGTGAAGCCGAAGCGGCGGTGGAGCTGCTTCAATTGCGAACGCAGCACCCATTTCATATGCGGGTCGATGACCGTCAGCGGTTCGTCGAACAGGATGGCGCTGACATCGGAGCGCACCAGGCCACGGCCGAGAGAGATTTTCTGCTTGGCATCGGCCGTCAATCCACGCGCCTTGCGATGGGCGCTGTCGGAAAGGCCGATCATCTCGATGATCTCATCGACCTTGCGCTTCACTTCGGCTTCCGGCACGTGCCGGTTGCGCAAGGGAAAAGCGAGGTTTTCAAAGACCGTCATCGTGTCGTAGACAACCGGAAACTGGAAGACCTGGGCAATGTTGCGCTCCTGCGTTGACAGCTTGGTCACGTCCTTGCCGTCGAAGAGGATACGGCCTTCCGAGGCGCGCACGAGGCCGGAAACGATGTTCAGCAGGGTGGTCTTGCCGCAGCCCGACGGTCCGAGCAGCGCATAGGCGCTGCCGTCCTCCCAGCTATGATGAACTTCCTTCAGCGCATAGTCCGCATCGGATTTTGGGTGGTCGTTATAGGCGTGTCTTATATGGTCAAGGTCGATGCGTGCCATTGGCCGTGTCTCTCCTCAGGCGGCCCGTTGCAGGGCGGGTGTGACGGCGGCGCCGTTGGTGTCGAACACCATGATGTGGCGCGGGTCGATGTAGATATCGATCGCGTCGTCGACATCGATGTCCTCGACGCCCTGGGTCAGCATGACCCAGCGCTGGTCGGCGAAATCGATGTGGATGAAGCTTTCCGAACCGGTGATTTCGGTTACCATCACCCTTGCAGGCGCTGCGACCGCCTCGGATGTCTGCGGCTTCAGCGCCAGATGGTGCGGCTGGAAGGCGATGGTGTAGGGGCCGTCCGGCTGGGCTTCGAGGCCCTGCGGCACCGGCAGGCTTATCGCGCCGTTCAGCACGAAGAGATTGCCGCGCTTGTCGAGCGAGATCGTGTTCAGCGGCGGATCGGCGAAGGTGACGGCGGTGATCAGATCCTTCGGCCTGCGGAAGACATCGATCGTCGGTCCGAACTGCGTGATCCTGCCTTCCGACAGAGTGGCGGTATTGCCGCCCAGAAGCAGCGCTTCGGAGGGCTCAGTCGTGGCGTAGACGAAGATGGCGCCGGATTCGGCGAAGATTTTCGGCAATTCGGCGCGCAGCTCTTCGCGCAGCTTATAGTCGAGATTGGCAAGCGGCTCGTCGAGCAGCACCAGGCCGGCATTCTTGACGATGGCGCGGGCAAGCGCCGTGCGCTGCTGCTGGCCCCCGGAGAGGCTGAGCGGCAGGCGATCGAGGAAGGGCCCGAGCCGCAGGAGATCGGCCGCTTTCTTCACCTCGCGGTCGATCGTCGCCGCATTGACGCCGCTAAGGCGCATCGGCGATGCGATATTGTCGTAAACGGTCATGGCCGGATAGTTGATGAATTGCTGGTAGACCATGGCGACGTTGCGCCGTTGCACGGGCACGCCCGTAACATCGGTGCCGTCGACGTGGATCGTGCCCGAAGTCGGCTTGTCCAGCCCAGCCATCAGCCGCATCAGCGACGTCTTGCCCGAAAGTGTCGGTCCGAGCAGGACATTCAACGAGCCGCGCTGCAGCGTCAGGTTCGTTTCGGCGATGTGCATTTCGCCGCTGACCGCCTTCGACACGTTTCTAAGTTCAAGCACGATATGCTCCTTCCGTGCGTCATATGGTGACGCTGCGACGGATTGGCCGTGAGGCCTGTTTGTTGCCCATTGGGTAACGATCCGGAGGATATGACTCCGCCCCGATCGCTTATGTCTTCACTGAGCGATGCCTGTTGCCAAATCGACTAAGGTATCGACACTGAGAGCCCCGCCCCTTCGACAGATTGGGGCGCGGCTGGATGGTCGTGGGGAAGCGAATTGCGTCAATCCGGATGTCAGGAGTTCGCGATGGCGCAGACCATGGCGAATATGGTTCGGAGCCCGTGAGGCGGAAGCCTGCATCTTCCTTTGAAGGATACGGCAAGCACGCCCGACGCGACTGCGGCTCACGCCATAATCAATGACATCCGTGACGTCGATTTGAGTTTTGGACAATTGTATCTCCCCTCGTTTCGATTTCCGCCCCTCACGCGAAAACCGAAACCGGAATGACGATAAATGAAGATAAAGGAATGTCAAACGAAAATTGGGCGCGCCGCAATTTCCAATCGAAACCCGTATCCAAGGCACATGCCTTCACCCACGTCGCAACTTGGATCGATATCGAAAATGGCTGAAAGTCCGCCCAAGCATGGAGAGCCAAGGTACGGCGGTTCTGCCCCGCATGCTCGGCTTTCCCTTTCCGAATAGGGCCGAAGAATCAGGTGAAGAAATCGCAATCGTCCCCCGGCAGGATAGCGGCTGGCCTTTTCCGGGATAAGATCGACACTATGCCGGCCGGCCGATGACATCGATGAAGCCGTTCTTGATAATCACCTCCAGCGGTCCTTTCATGATGTCGTAACACCAGTCCGGATCGCCTGTCGTATATTCGAAAGCGATGAAGTTCGCAGAAGCGTGGCCGAAACCCTCATAGGCACGCCCTATCCAGCCGCTGGCGGTGCCGTTCAGGGCGGACTGACCGGTGTTGGGGTGCTCTGATCTAAAGCCAGTTGATGCGCTTCAGCACCCAGAGAGTCGCGATCGAGCTTACCGTGACGAAGACGACGATGATGATGAAGGCCCAGGTGTCGTTGACGCCGGGAATGCCCCCGACATTCATGCCGAAGAGGCCGGCCACGACGCTTGGCGGCAAAAGCAGGGCCGCGAGGGCGGCAAGGCGGTTGGAGTTGCGGGCGATGCGCTCGCTGATGACGGTCGACAAGTCGTCGTGCAGGATGCTGGTGCGGTCGCGGATGGCGTCGAGATATTCGATGTAGCGCATCAGCTTGTCGATGACTTCGCGCATGCGCAGCTTGTCGCGCTCGGCAAGCCAGGGCGCATCGTCATGCTCGATGCGGTTCAGCGCGTCGCGTTGCGGGGCGAGATAGCGGCGAAGCTGCACGGCTCGCCGGCGCAGCAGTTTCAGACGTTCGCGCACCTGGCCGGCTTCGCCATGGAAGATCAGTTCGTCGAGTTCGTCCACCTCTTCGTCCATGGCGTCGAGCACGGGTTCGAGGTCGCGCACCAGCTTGTCGCCGATGAGAGCGAGCAGGTCGCCGGTGCGCTGCGGTCCCTTCTTCTTCTCCAGCGACAGGCGGATATCGCGCAGCGCGGTGATATAGTGACCGCTGTCGCGGAGCGAAACAATGCGATTGCCATCGACCCAGAGATGTATGGGCACAAGGTCGATATCGGCAGGTTTCTGCGTCGCGCCGTCCGGCGACGTGGCGCAGACGCCTCGCAGGATGATCAACAGGCCATCGCCTACGGGTTCGACGCGCGGGCGCGAATCTTCTTCCAACAGCGCTTCGATGACGAAGGGATCGAAACCGCTTTTATGGGTGACCCAGTCGGCTGCGGCGGGGTGGTCGCGCTCGAGATGCAGCCAGGTCACACCCTCTCCGGGTTTCCAGACACTGACCTCATCCAAGCACAACTGCTTGCAGCCGCCGTGTCCGTCGAGCTGGGAAGCGAAACGCAAACCCGGTTCGGTGCCGTAGCTGACCGTCGAGGTGTTCGATGCTTCCATGGCGCCTTGACCCATCCGTCCCCCATGACAGCAAAAAGCGCAAGCAGCACAAGGATTTGTGGCGTGCTGACGCTATTTTATCAGTTCGGGTCAAGGTGGCAAGATGAGATGGATGGTGTGTGAAGCCCCTCATCCGGCCTCCTGAACTTGGCGAAGGGCGGCCACCTTCTCCCCGCCTTTTCGACAAGCTCAGGATGGGGCGAAGGGGATGGGCGCACTTGCAGCCTTCCCTTCATCCAGTTGCCTAGACGTGGGTAGAGAGGTCGTCCCCTCTCCCCGTCAAAACGGGGAGAGGCTAGGGTGAGGGGCCATTCTGGCTCAGAAATCAAATAAAGGCAGGCGCCTCAACGCGCCGCCCAGTTGGCGCCGCGGCGGAAGATGGTTTTCATCTGCGGCACGTTAAATTCCTTGGCCTGGTGGCCGAGCGAGGAATAGAAGACGCGGCCCTTGCCGTACTTGCGTTTCCAGGCGACCGGCATGACGACGCCGTCGATCCAGTAGGCATGGTCGCCGGTGAAGGTCGTGGTCGCCAGCACCTCGTTCGACGGGTCGACATGCATGTAATATTGCTCCGACGTGTAGGGGAAATCGGTGATCCCCTCCATGACCGGATCATCCGGGCGCGTGATATTGACTGTGTAGTCGATGATGTTGCCGGGATGGGCGACCCATTGGCCGCCGATGATGAACTGATACTCGACGCTTTCGCGGAAGCTGTCGCCCGCGCCGCCATGATAGCCGGCGATGCCGACGCCGCTTTCTATCGCGGCGGCAAGGTTCTTCACCTCTTCCTTCTCGATCTTCGACATGGTGACGATCGGCACGATCAGGCTGAGATCGTGGATCGACGGATCGGCGAAGGCTTCGGTGCTGTTTTCGAGATAGACCTTGAAGCTGTCCTCCTCCAGCATGTCACGGATGATATGGGCGCATTCCTGCGGTTCATGGCCGCTCCAGCCGCCCCAGACGATGAGTGCTTCACGCATGATATTCCTCCTGAACTAGCTCAATTAGCGGCCGATCTGTCCGTCAACCAGGGACTCGGACAGAGGGGCAGGACGCTCCGTTTGCGTCGTGATAGTGACGGTGCGCCCGGTGTCGGAGGCCGTCTGGAAGGCTTCCATGACTTCGAGCACATGCAGCGCGAGGCTGCCATTGGCGCGATGCGGACGGTTCGAGCGGATGGCATGCGCCATGTCGGCGACGCCGAGCGAGCGGTAATTGCCGTCGGCATAGGGTGCGGTGATTTCGCGCTCGGCAAATTCGCCTCCCTTCTTCAGGAACTCCACGGGGCCGCCGAAACGATTCGGATCGGGCACGATCAGCGTGCCTTCGGTGCCGTAGACTTCGAGGGGCACATGCTTGTGGCCGGCGACATCGAAGCTCATGCCGATCTGGACGACAGCGCCATTGGCAAAGGCCATAACGCCGGCAACATGCGTCGGCACATGCACGGGGATGTGCTCGCCATTGCGCGGCTCGCTGGTGATGATGCGCTCCTTGCGCGGCGTGACGGCAAAGCCGGCGACCTGGGAGACGGGGCCAAGCAGGTTGACGAGATCCGTGATGTAATAGGGGCCCATATCGAGCATCGGGCCGCCGCCGACTTCATAATAGAAAGCCGGATTCGGATGCCAGCGTTCATGGCCGGGGCACATGAAAGTGGCGGTGCCGCCGACCGGAATGCCGATCGCACCCTCGTCGATGATGGCGCGCGCCGTCTGGTGGCCGCCGCCGAGGAAGGTATCGGGGGCCGCGCCGATGCGCAGGCCCTTGGCGGCCGCCGCATCCGCGAGCGTCTTGCCCTCGGTGAAATTGATGCCGAGCGGCTTTTCCGAATAGGTATGTTTGCCGGCTTCCAGCGCCTGCAGCCCCACGGCGACATGCGCCTTTGGAATGGTCAGGTTGACGATGATCTCGATCGAGGGGTCTGCCAGCAGGGAAGCGATATCGACCGCCTTCAGGCCGAATTCGGCGGCCTTCGCCTCGGCGAGTTCGCGATTGAGGTCGGCCACACCTTTGATGTCGAGGATGGGAAAGGATTTCATGGCGGTGAGATAGGCGCCGGAAATGTTTCCGCAGCCGATAATGCCGATGCCGACCTTGTTCATAGGTTTAATCCAGATGAATTGTCTTTGGCTGTCTTGGAGCGGCTCAGCGTTCACAGAAGCGCTGAGCCGCTCTATCCTGTTGTTTCGACGCAATTCCGGACGGAAAACCGCTGCGCACTTTTCCTGGAATTGCTCCGGAGATCAAAGGGCCGGTGCCGGTCCCGTCGTTCCCCAGGGCGATTCGTAGAGTTCCCGCAGCGCCACGACCGCAGCGCCCTGCGCCCAGGTCTCGTCGGTCGACTGGTCGAAAACGAGTTCGGTCACGCCCTTGATCGATGGCGGGATCGCCAGCGAATAGGCTTCCCGCAGCCTGTCGAGGAAGGGCTGACCGAGCGCCAGGCTCGAACCGACCAGGATGACGCGCGGCGGGGCAAACAGCGTGACGATATTGGCGAGAGCCATGCCGCAGGCCTCGCCGGCGCGGATTGCCGCGCTGATCAGCGTGTTGTCGTCGGCGTCGATCAGCGTCTTGGCATGCGCCATTCCCCGGCCGAGGCGGATGGCTTCGGCAAAACGGCCGCTCGGCTGATCGCCAAGGATAGCGCTTTCGCCGGCAAGGCTTGCCAATCTGATGGTGCCCTGCGGCCCCATGCCGAGCACGAGATCGCCGAGATTGTGGCTAAGGCCGCCGGCGCCGCGAAAGAGTTGGCCGCCATGCAGCACGCCAAGCCCCAGCGTCTGTTCCAGCGACACGAGCACCATGTCGTCCAGGTCTCTCGCCTTGCCGAACCAGTGATGCGCCAGGGTGATGGCATGCGCATCACTCTCGACGATGGTGGTCACACCCAGGCGTTCCGACATTTCCTTGGCGAAATCGACGCCGGTTTCGCGAAAGATCGGGCTGGTGCGGACGTGGCCGGTGCGGTGCTCGACGACGCCGGGCAGGCCGAGACAGACGGAATCGATCTCGTCCAGAGCCAGATTGGCGTCGACGACGCAGCGGCGCACGCCATCTTCGATGAGATCGGCAATGACGCCGATCGGCTGCCGGTCGACGCGGAGCGCCAGCGTCAGCGTGGAAAGAACCTCGCCGCGGAAGTCTGTCACGACGAAGACCATGCGGTTGGCGGCAATTTTCGCGCCGACGACGCGCGCGGCATCCGGATTGAGTTCCAGCATGACGCGGGGCCGGCCTCGGGCGGCCGCCTCGCGCAGGTCGCCTTCGGTGCGCGCCAGGATCAGCCCGTCATCCAGCAATGACGCGGTGATTGCCGAGACTGTCGTGGTCGAAAGCTGGGTGCGGTCGCTGATTTCGATACGTGCGATGGAGCCTGCCCGCCGGATCGTATCCAGCACATTGAAGCGGTTTATCGCCCGCATAAGCTCGGGATCTGCTGTTTTCATGAGAATGGCGCCGAATGATGGACCCGCTCGGCTACGGCCTGATATTTTTGACGGAATACGAATTAAATAGCCTATGGTCGTCGCCCAATGTCAAGCCGTTTTGCAGGCGATGCGGCAAAAATTTAGGGATGGTGGTTGACATTTCAGCAAAGCTCCGCTGAATTATTCCGCATAAGGGAAAAAATATTGAGGCTCTTGGTTCCCTTGGGAGGAGAAAATCATGATCCATCTACGTGGGGCCAAGGCCCTTCGCATCGCCGCGATTGCCGCAACGACCGGGCTGACGATTCTGGCGGGTGCGTCGACCGCTGCCGCCGATACCGTCGTCAAATGGCTGCATCTGGAAACCGATCCGAACTATGTCGCCGTCTGGCGCAAGATCGCGGATCAGTACGAGGCCAAGCATCCCGGCACCAAGATCGAGATGCAGTTCCTCGCCAACGAGGCCTTCAAGGCCAAACTGCCGACGCTGCTGCAATCGAAGGACGCGCCCGATTTCTTCTTTAGCTGGGGCGGCGGCGTGCTGAAGCAGCAGCAGGCGACCGGCACGCTGATGGATCTGACTGCGGCGATGAACGCCAAGGATGGCGCCTGGGTGAAGAGCTACAATCCCGCGGCGGTGAAAGGCCTGACGTTCGACGGCAAGATCAGCGCCGTACCCTATAAGCTCGGCACGGTTTCCTTCTTCTACAACAAGGCGCTGTTCGCCAAGGCCGGCGTCGATGCCAATGCTATCAAGACCTGGGACGATTATCTGGCCGCCGTCAAGAAGCTCAAGGCTGCGGGTATCGCGCCGATCGCCGGCGGTGGCGGCGAGAAGTGGCCGATCCATTTCTACTGGAGCTATCTGGTGATGCGCGACGGCGGCCAGCAGGTGTTCAACGACGCCAAAACCGGTAAGGGCAACGGCTTCAACGATCCGGCGATCATCAAGGCCGGCGAACAGCTTGCCGAACTCGGCAAGCTCGAACCCTTCCAGCCCGGCTATCTCGGCACGACCTGGCCGCAGGCTCTCGGCGTCTTTGGCGACGGCAAGGCTGCGATGATCCTCGGCTTCGAAAATACGGTTGCCAACCAACGCACCAATTCCGGCGACGGCAAGGGTCTGGCGGACGATAATATCGGTCGCTTCGCCTTCCCGGCCGTGACTGGCGGTGCCGGTCTTCCGACCGATACGCTCGGTGGCCTGAACGGCTGGGCCGTCACCAAGAAGGCTCCGCCCGAGGCGCTTGATTTCCTCGCCTATCTGACCAATGCCGAAAACGAGCGCACCATGGCGCAGGCCGGCATGATCATCCCGGTCGCCGTCGGCGCAGAAGACGGCGTCAAGGGGCCGCTGATGCACGAAGCGGCCGACCAGCTCGCGCATTCCACCTGGCATCAGAACTTCTTCGACCAGGATCTCGGCCCCTCGGTCGGCCGCGTCGTCAACGATGTGGCTGTCGGCATCGTCTCCGGCCAGATTTCGCCAAAGGATGGCGCGCAGCAGGTCCAGGACGCCTTCGAACAGGATCAGTTCTGACGTTTAAACCCCTTCGCGCCGACGGGGAGAAGGTGAATCGAACGATTGAGCGTCGCGAAATCGTGAGAGACGGATGAGGGGTGTCCTGTGCAACCCTTACGGTGCAATGCCCCCTCAACCTGCCCTTCGGGCATCCTTCTCCCCGGCGGGGCGAAGGTGAAACGTGCCTTTCGCCAATTTGGCGAGACAATTGACCGGGTGAGCCAGCTCCGAAACCGGCTCGCCATTCCAAAGACGACATGCTTCCCTGGAACCTCAGGGGTCAGGATCATCAATGACCGATGTCAGCGCCACGACCGCCATGCCTTCCATCGCAAGAGCGAGGTCTGCTGCGAAACGAAAATCGCCGGCTGCGCGCGGCCGCTTGCCCGTCATCCTGCTGTTCCTGCCGCCGGCGCTGCTGCTCTTCACCATCTTCGTCATCCTGCCGATGGGGGAAGCGGCCTGGTACAGCCTTTATCGCTGGAACGGCTACGGGCCACCGACCGAATTTGTGGGCCTGCGCAATTTCCAGGTGTTGTTCAAGAACGGCGCCTTCCTGACGTCGCTCAAGAACAATGCGCTCATCATCCTGGTTTCGATCGCAGTCCAGGTACCGCTTGCTATCTGGCTGGCGACGATGCTGGCGCACCGCATTCGCGGCGTCGTGCTCTTCCGGCTGATCTTCTTTTTGCCCTACGTGCTGGCCGAAGTGGCGGCCGGCCTGATCTGGCGTTTCGTCTATGACGGTGATTACGGCTTGTTTGCCGCGATCGCGCATTTCATCGGTACCCCGACGCCCTACGTGCTCGCCGACAAAAATCTGGCGATGTATGCCGTGCTCGGCGTGATCGTGTGGAAATATTTCGGCTTTCACATGATGCTGTTCATCGCCGGCATGCAGTCGCTCGACAAGAGCGTGCTGGAGGCGGCCGAGATCGACGGCGCCACCGGCTGGCAGAAATTCCGCTACGTGACGCTGCCACTCTTGGGCTCGACGCTACGTCTTTCCGTCTTCTTCGCCGTCGTCGGATCGCTGCAGCTTTTCGACATGATCATGCCGCTTACCGGCGGCGGCCCGTTCAACTCGACCCAGACGATGGTGACCTTCCTTTATAATTTCGGCGTCACCCGCATGCAGGTCGGCCTCGGCAGCGCCGTCGGCGTCGTGCTGTTCGTGATCTGCGTCACCCTCGCCTTCGGCTACAAACGGATATTTATGCGCAATGACTGATATGGCTTCATCCGTTCGCATGACCACCGGCACCAAGATCTATCTCTACGTGTCGCTGACCATCATCGCCGCCATCGTGCTGATCCCGCTTCTGACGACCGCGCTCGGCGGCTTCAAGACGCTAGGCGATCTCCGCACCAACCCCTTCGGCCTGCCGGCCGAGTGGCATTTCGAGAATTATACCGGCATCCTGTTCGGTGACCGCTATTGGCGACAGATGATGAATTCGCTGATCATCGCTGTGCTGACCGTGTTCCTGACGCTGTCGGTCTCGGCCATGGCGGCTTTCGCCTTCGCGCATGTGAAATTCTTTGGCTCGAACTTCCTGCTGAACTATTTCCTCATTGGCCTGATGTTTCCGGCGGCGACTGCGATCCTGCCGCTCTTCATCCGCATCCGCGATCTCGGCCTGCTGAACACCTATTGGGGAGTGGTGCTGCCGCAGGTGGCTTTCGGCCTCGGCATGAGCATTCTTCTGTTTAGAAACTATTTTCGCAACCTTCCGGAAGAATTGTTCCAGGCGGCTTTCGTCGATGGTTGCGGCTATATCCGCTTCTTCTGGCATATCTCGCTGCCGCTCTCGCGACCGATCATCGCGACCGTCAGCATCATTTCCTTCGTCGGCAGTTGGAACAGCTACATCCTGCCACTCATCATGCTGAACTCGGATTCGATCTATCCCTGGCCGCTGGGCATGATGGTCTATAGCGGCGAATTCGGCACGGAATGGGAGCTGGTACTTGCCTTCATCACGCTGACCATCCTGCCCACCATTATCGTCTTCTTCCTGGCGCAGAAGCACATCATTGCCGGCCTCACCGCCGGCGCCGTGAAATCCTGAGCCTTATTGGAGCACAAACAAATGGCATCCGTCGAACTACATAACATCCATAAAGCCTATGGGGCGCTGACCGTCATCCACGACATCTCGCTTTCGATCGAGGACGGTGAGTTCATCGCGCTCGTTGGCCCGTCCGGCTGCGGCAAGTCCACGCTACTGCGGATGATCGCCGGGCTTGAGGAAATCACGGACGGCGATGTGTCGATCGGCGGGCAGGTGGTCAACGCCATGACGCCGCGCGAGCGCAACATTGCCATGGTCTTCCAGTCCTATGCGCTCTATCCGCATATGACGGTCGCCGAGAACATGGGCTTTAACCTGAAGCTCTCGGGCGAGACCAAGCCGGTGATCGAGCAGCGGGTCAACGAAGCGGCGCGCATGCTCGACCTCACCAAGCTGCTCGACCGCAAGCCGGCGCAGCTTTCCGGCGGCCAGCGCCAGCGTGTCGCCATGGGCCGCGCCGTGGTGCGCAATCCGGCCGTCTTCCTGTTCGACGAACCCTTGTCGAACCTCGATGCAAAGCTGCGCGTGCAGATGCGTTCGGAGATCAAGGCGCTGCATCAGAAGGTGCAGACCACCTCGATCTATGTCACCCACGACCAGATCGAAGCCATGACGCTTGCGGACCGCATCGTCGTGCTGAATCAGGGCCGGATCGAGCAGCAGGGCACGCCGATCGAGCTTTACCGCCAGCCGGCCAATCTCTTCGTCGCCGGCTTCATCGGCTCGCCAGCCATGAATTTCCTCGATGGCGTGGTGGATGGCGTCGAGGGCGCCCCCGCCGTGCGGCTGAAGGACAGCACGCCGATCCGCATCGCCGGCGAGCGCAAAGTGAAGGCCGGCCAGAGCGTGAAGATCGGCCTTCGACCGGAACATCTGAGCTTGACGGGCAGCGGCTCACCGCTCAGTGGCCAGACCTTGCTGGTCGAACCGACTGGTGCGCAGACGCATGTACTGTTCGATCTGGCCGGCGAGCAGGTGACCGCCGTCGTCGACGGAGAGACGCCGGTTCGCTATGGCGAGCAACTGAAGGTCAACGTCAATGCCGATCAGGTCTATGTCTTCGACAGTGGAAGCGGTCTGGCTCTTTAAGCATCGACCCTTATAGCGTCGACCCGATCCGGGTAGAAGGCCATGTAATCCTTGATCTGGCTGACGGAGGCGTGGGGATATTCGTAGGTCCAGACCGCGTTCACCGAACGCTCGCCGCCGGCAGGGATGCTGTAGTAGGAGCAATCGCCCTTGTAGGGACAGTAGGTGGCATGGTCCGTTCTCTGGAGCGCGGACATATCGACATCCTTGCGCGGCACATAAATGACCGCCGGATAGGAGGCTTCCTTCAGGGACAGCGCGTCACGTGTATCGGCAATGACCTTGCCGGCAGCCGAAACGGTGACATGCGCACGCTTGTTCTCGATCGTGATGGGATGATCAGGTCCGGGGATTTTGATCGGCTTTTCGGACATTCTTGCTCTCCTCGCCTGACGATCTCAGTTCAAAAGCATATAGGAAGCATCCAGCCGATTATCAGGTCCCCTGCGGCATCCGCGCTTTCGGCGCCCCCCAGCGCAGGCCATCCATCAGCAGGCGGACGAGGCGGCGGGAGCGGTCGTGCCACTCGGGTGAATTGGGCATGGAATAGGTTCCGGATAGGGCATGCAGCACGTCGGTGCTGTCGACATCGGTGCGGATCGAGCCGTCGGCCACTGCCCGTTCGATCAGGCCACGGAGCGCGATCGGCACCATGCCGTAGCTGTCGGCGAAGAGTTCGGAATTGCTGTTGAGCAGGATGCGCAGGCTGTCGGCCATGCCGCGCTTGGTGGCAATATAGCCGACGAAGCGGTGCATCCATTCTTCCAGCGCCTGATCCGGCGCATGTTCACGCGAAAGCTCTTCGGCCGCATTGCAGAGCACTTCCACCTCATGGCGATAGACGACTTCGACCAGATGTTCGCGGGTCGGAAAATGACGGTAGAGCGTACCGACGCCGACACCGGCGCGTCGGGCAATGTCTTCGAGCGAGGCGGCGGTGCCGTGGCTGGCGAAGGCTTGCGCCGCGGCTTCGATGAGCTTGTCACGATTGCGACGCGCATCCGCGCGTAGGGTTTTGGTGCCTGGCGGCGTGTCGTCCTTCAGCTCTGACGATGGCCTCGAAGCCAATTTTCGCTCCATGCGGATTGCGACTTGACGATATCCGACAAGTCTCTAGGATAATAAACGGAGGCGCCTCCGCTTAATCTGGAGTACCAGAGGATTGTTATCGCATAACGGGCCAAGATGCCATTGCCGTCTGATCGGAGGAGCGTAGACGGTGAAAGCGCGGCCCTTGCAGGCGTCCCACTACGAGCCACGAGCGCCGGCGAAAGCGCTGTAGCCTGATTACCTGGCGCCGGCCAGGCTGACGTCAAGAGCTGATGTCATGGCCGGCAGATCCTGATGATTGCAAAAGATGATGACCCGAACAGGGAGTGAGCTGATGACTACCGTCCATCTCGATATCAACGGACACGAGCACGAGCTTTCGTTCGATCCGCGTGTCACGCTTCTCGATGCCCTTCGCGAGCATCTCAGTCTGACCGGCACCAAGAAGGGCTGCGACCAGGGCCAATGCGGCGCCTGCACCGTCCATGTCGACGGCGAACGTGTGCTTTCCTGTCTGATGCTGGCCGCCCAGGCCGAAGGCCGCAAGGTCACGACGATCGAAGGGCTGGCGGCGGAAAACGGCGATCTGCATCCGGTCCAGGCGGCCTTTCTGGAGCATGACGCTTTCCAATGCGGCTATTGCACGCCGGGGCAGATCATGTCGGCCGTTGCCTGCATCCGCGAAGGCCATGCAGGCTCCGATGATGAAATCCGCGAATATATGGCCGGCAATCTCTGTCGGTGCGGCGCCTATCCGCATATCGTCGCCGCCGTACGCGAAGCAGCGGAGGCCACCCGATGAAGGCCTTTTCCTATCTCCGTGCCGGCTCTGTCGATGAGGCCCGGCAAGCCGCTGCCTCTTCCGCCGCCATGCTGCTCGCCGGCGGCACGACGCTGCTCGATCTTGCCAAATGTGGCGTTGCCGAGCCCGAAACGGTGGTGGATATCAGCCATCTTGCCGGTCTTGATGCCATCTCTTTCACCGATCAGGGTGTTACGATCGGTGCGCTCGCCAAGATGAGCCGGGTCGCCGACGATGCCAATATCAAGGCGCAGTTCCCAGCCATTTCGCAGGCGCTGTCGCTCGCGGCCTCTGCGCAGATCCGCAACATGGCGACGATCGGCGGCAATCTGCTGCAGCGTACGCGCTGTCCCTATTTCCGCGATCCAGCGACCTTCTCTGCCTGCAACAAGCGCGCGCCCGGTTCCGGCTGCACGGCAATTGGCGGCGTCACGCGCAATCATGCCGTTCTCGGCACGAGCGATGCCTGTATCGCGACCAATCCCGGTGATCTGGCGGTGGCTCTGGTGGCCTTTGATGCGGTCGTGCATCTCGGCACCCGAGAGGTCGCGATCGACGATTTCTTCCTATTGCCGGGAACGACGCCTGAGCGGGAACATGCGATCGAACCGGGCGAGATGATTACGGCAATCACCGTTCCGGCCTCTGCCGCCGCACGCCGTTCGATCTATCTCAAGGTGCGCGACCGGCAATCCTACGAGTTCGCCGCGGCCAGTGCTGCCGTCGGGCTCGAACTGGAGGCTGACGGCAGGACGATTCGCGATATCCGGGTGGCGCTTGGTGGTGTCGCTACCAAGCCCTGGCGCGCCCGTGCCGTCGAAAACGCATTGAAGGGCCAGCGGCTGAATGCGGCCACCGTGAAGCGCGCCAGCCAGCTCGCCGTCCAAGGTGCCGTCTATCATGGCGGCAATCACTACAAGATCGCGCTTGCGCCGCGTGTCGTCGAGCGCGCCATCCTGACGATGGGAGAAATGGCATGACCATCATGGAAACCAGAAAACGTGGCGCCGCCGACGGCGCGCTTGGCGGGCGGCTGTCCCGTCTGGATGGAGTGGCGAAGATCAAGGGCGAGGCCGACTATGCGGTCGAGCACGATCTCGAGGGGCTGACCCATGCGGTGATGGTGCAAAGCACGATCGCCGCCGGCCGCATCACCGGCATGGATACGTCGGCCGCGGAGAAAGCGCCGGGCGTTCTGCTGGTGCTGACGCCGGACAACCAGATGGCGCTGAATTCGGCAACCACCTGGATGGACACGCCCGGCCCGGAAGGCCCCTACCAGCCGTTGCTGCGCGAGATCACCTTCAGCGGCCAGCATATCGCCGCCGTCATTGCCGAGACCCTCGAACAGGCGACGGCTGCGGCTGCATTGATCAAAATCACCTATGAAGAAACGCCGGCGATCTTCAGCCTCAACGATCCGAAGAGCGGCGAGGGTTTTCCGATCGATCCGATGACCAGGGAGTGGGGCGATGCCGCAGCGGCTTTGGCCGCAGCGCCGGTCAAGATCGAGGCTGAATACAAGACGCCGCGGGAATATAACGTGCCGATCGAGCCGCATGGGCTGATCGCCAAATGGGACGGCGACATGCTGACCCTCTGGGAACCAAGCCAATGGATTGACGGCATGGCGCGCACCTATGCCGAATGGTTCGGCATCCCATTCGAGAATGTACGGATGATCTCGCCTTATATCGGCGGCGGCTTCGGGTCGAAGGCATTTGCGCTTCCGCATGGCGCGGTCGCCGCCATGGCGGCGAAAGTGCTTGGCCGTCCGGTGAAGCTGGTGATCACCCGGCCGCAGACCTTTACCTCCTTCGGTGGCCGGCCCGGCACGCGTCAGAGGATCGCTCTTGGCGCGACCAGGGACGGAAAGCTCACCTCCATCGTCCATACCAGCGCCAACGAGACGTCGATTGGTGACGTGGCGGTCGAGCCTTTGGGGGTCGTAACCTCGATCATGTACGCGACGCCCAATCTCTCGTCGCGGCAGAACATCGTGGCAGTGAATACCGTAAAGCCCGGCGCATTGCGTGCCCCCGGCGAAAATCCGAGCGCCTGGGGTATCGAAAGCGCTATCGACGAACTCGCCTATGAACTCGGCATGGACCCGCTGGAAATCCGGTTGAAGAATTATGCCGAGCGGGACCAAGAAGTCGACAAGCCCTGGTCGACAAGGCAACTGCGTGAGGCTTTCGAGGCCGGAGCCAAGGCTTTCGGCTGGGCGAAACGTTCGCATGCGCCGCGCTCCATGCGTGACGGCAAGCATCTGATCGGCTGGGGTGTCGGCGCCGGCACCTATCCGGTACGCCGGACGCCGGGTGAAGCGCTGGTGCGAATCCTCGCCGACGGCTCGGCGGAAGTGGCGAGCAGCGGCATCGACATGGGCCAGGGCACCTACACGATCCTGGCGCAGACGGCGGCCGAAACACTCGGCATCCCGGTCGAGCAGGTCCGCGTCAAGCTTGGCGATTCCGCCCTGCCGCGCGCGCCGGTCGCCGGCGGTTCGCAACTTGCCAATCTGATGACCGGCGCCGTCTACAAGGCAGCGGTCGCCGCCCGCGATGAGCTGGTGGGATTGGCGATCAACGATCCTAATTCTCCGCTTCGCGATCTGCAGGCCAATACGCTGACCGTTTCGGAGGGCCGCATCCTGCCGCCGCGCGATGGCGGAGAGGGCATCGCCATTGCCGAGTTTCTGCGGCAGATCGGCCGCGACAACATCGAAGTGCTGCGCAACACTTTGCCGGAAGACAGGCAGAGCAAGGCGGATCACTATCGCAACTTCTCGACCATTGCGACAATGCTGTCGCCTACGGATGGCGACTACTCGATGCATAGCTGGTGCGCACACTTCATCGAAGTGCGCGTCGACGAGGATTTCGGCACCGTACGCGTCTCGCGTGTCGTCTCGGCACTCGATTCCGGCCGGCTCTACAATCCGAAGCTTGCCGAAAGCCAGTGGAAGGGCGGCATCATCATGGGCATCGGCCAGGCGCTGCTGGAAGAGGGCATTGTCGATGAGCGCTTCGCTCGTGTCATCAACAATAATCTCGGCGACTATCTCGTGCCGACCAATGCGGATATTCCCGACATCGAAGTGCTCTCCGTCGGCATTCCCGATCCACACGCCTCCGTGCTCGGCGGCAAAGGGGTCGGCGAACTGGCGATCGTCGGCGTCGCACCGGCAATTGCCAATGCGGTTTTCCACGCGACGGGCAAGCGGATACGCGAGCTGCCGATTACGTTGGAGAAGCTGCTGTAATTTTGCCGGTCGGGCGAGGCCGCTGTTGACATGGTCTTGTGCCCGGCTCCTCACCCTACCCCTCTCTCCGCATTGCGGGGAGAGGAAACGATGGAACTGTTCCAGCAACGCAATGACTCGGTGAAAAGCGTCTCATATCTTCAGCTTGTTTTTGACAGCCGATGATTGCTGTCACTAGACTGGCTTCCGATTATGGGAGGCCGGTCGGAGTTGGCTGGCTGTGAGGAACAGGGCGGAGCATCATGAGCCAGTATGATATTCTCGATCAGCGCTTTAAGGCGTTGATCAACGGTTCTGCGCAATTGGAGCAGCTTTGGACCGGCGGGCGTTGGACCGAGGGACCGGTCTATGTGCCGGCCGCGCGCCATGTGGTGTGGTCCGATATCCCGAACGACCGGATCCTGCGGTACGACGAGGTAACGGGTGCAGCCGGCGTCTTCGAGAGCCCTGTCGGCTATCACAATGGCCATACGCTCGATTTCGAGGGGCGAATTATTGCCTGCGAGCATGGCCGCCGCCGTCTCAGCCGGCTTGATCATGACGGCCGCTGGCGGCCGCTCGCCGAGCATTTCGAGGGCAAGCGGTTGAATTCGCCGAACGATGTTGTCGTAAAATCGGATGGTTCGATCTGGTTCACCGATCCGACCTACGGGATCGACAGTGACTATGAGGGCTTTGCCGCGCCGTCCGAAATCAACGCGTCTAACGTCTATCGCATCGATCCGGCCGATGGAGCGGTGACGCTGGTTGCCGGTAACCGCGTCAAGCCGAACGGCCTTGCCTTCTCGCCGGATGAAAGCGTGCTCTATGTCTCCGACACCGGCGGTACACATGTGCCCGGCCTGCCGCCGACGATCACGGCCTATTCCGTCAATCCGGACGGGCGCAGCCTCGGTGAGGGGCGTGTTTTCGCCACTTGCGAAGTCGGCCTGTTCGACGGTTTCCGGGTCGATCGGCACGGCAACATCTTTGCGTCCAGCGGCGATTCCGTTCGGGTTTACGCACCGGATGGCACATTGATCGGCCGCATTCTCGTTCCCGAGGTCGTATCGAACCTCTGCTTCGGCGGCCCGAAGCGCAACCGGCTTTACATCACCGCCACGACCTCTCTCTATGCGATCTATGTAAATAGCGGCCCTGCTGAGCCGGCTAATCGTCTGCGTTAAACGCTGGTGAGATCTCAGTTCGAATTTTTTGCCGCACTGCTTTGCTGAAAGTGTTCGGCACCTTCGATTTGAACCCAATCGTGTTTCGACTGCTCAAAGACCGATCTAGCCGGGCCTGGGAATTTCGGGTCGGCCATAGCGCCGACCGCAACTCCCACGAAGGACGGCACGTTGTCGGCCTTCCAATAGACGGATGATCCGCAGTTTGGACAGAAGTAGGTGTGGACCTTTCCGCCGCTTGCCGCCTGGCGGGTGAACTCTTTCGACGTTCCGGAAATCGCGACAGAGTCGACGGGATAAAAGGCGCCTACGCCAAATGGCGCGCCGGTTCTGCGTTGGCAATCAAGACAGTGACAGGCGACAACCAATTTTGACGGTTCTGAAAACGTCAGGGTAAGAGCGCCGCAACTGCATCGGGCATCAGCCATTGGAAATCCTCCGTTTTTTGAAGCGGGATCGTGTCGAGATTTCAAACAGGCGTTACGGTGCGCTCCCGCTGCGCATCGTCCAACATGCATCCGAGGCTGGCTCCATTGTCCAGCTTCAAATCAAAACTTCGCTGTTTGGGGAATCTTGGTCGTGCCGGGCGCGTGCCGCTGTAGTCGCGGCAATCAGGGCCTGCCGGAGTGACCCGGGCCTGCGCCCGGGCTTGGCCCTCGCTCCGGCCCCTGGTCGAAGGCGGAGAACGGGCGAGCCTCGTTTGGCGACGGCACGTCGAGATAGGTCATGATGTTGTCGACGTGGCTGACCTGCGAGCGCAGGCTGTCCAGCGATTTACCAGTGAGATTGGTGCCGGCCGGCAATTGGGCGGTCAGCGGGTTTTCGTAGCGGCCGTTGACGCGCAGTTCGTAGTAGAGATGCGGACCGGTGGAATAGCCGGTGGAGCCGACATAGGCGATGACCTGGCCCTGGGTGACGCGCTCGCCGACATGCAGGTCCGACGGCGTCGAGGCAATATGGGCATAGGTTGTCTCGTAGCCACCATCGTGGCGAATGCGGACATATTTGCCGTAGCCCGTTTCCCAGGAAATCTTTTCGACGATGCCGTCTCCGGCGGCCATGATCGGGCTGCCCATCGGGGCGCGGAAATCGACGCCGTTGTGGAATTTCTTCACGCCGAGGATCGGATGGATGCGCCAGGCAAATCCGTCGCCGAGCGTACCGTTGGGAACCGGGCGGTGGGTCAGCACCTTGGCGACGGAGTGACCGCCCTCGTCGTAGAATTCCGAGGGGCCTTCGCCACCGTCTTTGTGCAGATAGAAGCGGTGCGTGTCGCCATCGGTGTGGAACTCGATGAACATCAATTCGCTTTTGCCATTGTCTGCCTTGCGGAACAGCAGATCGACACTGTCGGGCGCGTCGTCGCCACCCGTCAGTGAAACGCCATTTGCCTTGGCGAGCTTGATGAGCTGGTCGGCGCATTCCTCGGAAAGCCCCGCCTTCTTCAGCTTGGTGCGGATCGTCGACCGGTCGTTGCTGTCGACGCCCTTGAGGTCGACAGCGGCCACTTCCGAGGAGGACGGCGCGTCAGCCTGGCTCTCGCTGTAAAGCGTGGAAAACAGCCTGTCGTCGGTGAGCGGCACGAAACCGTCGGCATCGTCGCGCGCGACGATGCGCTCCGGTGTTTTCTCGCCGCTGAGGCGAGCCATGATCAATTTCGGATGCGCGTCGGCGGTCTTTTTCTCGAGCAGCAGTTCCAGGCTGTCGCCGGGCGAAACCGTATCGGTTTCCAGGGCCCGCTGCAGCTCGTCGCCAGCGTTTTCGTCGAGACCGGCGGAGGCGAGGATATCCTGCAGGTCCTGCCGGTCCTTCGGCATGGAAACCAGCCGTTTAAACTCGCGGCCGGCCTCGCCCGTTGTCGCCTTCGATACGCTGACATTCAACGGCACGCCGCGAACTGGAAAGCGCGAGCGCCGGACCGCGTCATAACGATTGGCGTGCGGATAGATGCCCGGGCGGATATCCGAAAGCGACGGCGCTGAGAAGAGAGCGTTCTCGGGCTGTGCATCGCCGTCATAGGTCGCATTGATGGCCGTGGCATCGCTGTCGGAGGGTTCGCTATCCTCGGCTTTGAAGACAAGCGTCGTGCGGTGATAGGTGAAGATGCGGGTTTCGCCGCTCGACGTCTTTTCCGCCACCTGCGCAAAACGGGCGCCGTCGAAACGTTGTTTCGCCGCAAGCCGTTCGCTCTTGGGCAAGGCCGGCTGTGACCGGATGAGCTGGGCGATGTGGACCGGTACGGCCTGTTCGATCGTGTGGCGGGCAAGCAGCGGATAAAGAACAGTCGCAAGAAGGCCGAACGAGGCAGTGCCGGCAAGGCCGATGGCGATCAGATGGCGAAGATGGGCGGAGCGGGGCAGAAAAGGAATATGAAATTCATGATGCGGCCGCGCCTGAATCGCAGCTTCTGCGGGAAATTGGACGCGCAATGGACTTTCGACCATGAATTGAAGAACCCTGCAGACTGCGGTGGGCCCAAATTAGGGCAAATCATGTCAAAATCTGGGCAAATATTACGTATAGGTTAATTACGGTGATCTTCAGCGCGTGCAGATTCGCGCGTTACGGGCGATTCGTCAACCGATGATGGTGTCGTAAAGCAGCTTGAAATTCAGCGCCAGAATGACGCCCGCAACCAACCAGGAGAGGATGGCAATACTCCTCGAAACGGTGAATCTGCCCATTTTTCCGCGGTCTGTGACGAATTGAACGAGCGGAATGACGGCAAAGGGCAGTTGCATGGAGAGGATAACCTGGCTCAGGACGAGCAAATCTGCAGTGCCTTTTTCACCATAAAATGCGGTAACAAAAACAACTGGAATAATTGCGAGACCACGCGTCAAAAGCCGCCTTGCCCAGTGCGGAATGCGCAGGCGCAGGAAACCTTCCATGACGATCTGGCCGGCGAGCGTCGCCGTGACGGTGGAATTGAGACCAGAAGCAAGAAGCGCCACGGCAAACAGCGTCGAGGCAATGCCAAGGCCGAGGAGCGGCGACAGCAGTTCGAAAGCCTGTCCGATTTCGGCGACATCCGAATGCCCGCTGTTGTGGAAAGCGACGGCCGCGACGATCAGAATGGAAGCATTGACGAAAAGTGCCAGCATTAAGGCAATGGTGCTGTCGGTCGTCGCCCATTTGATCGCATCGCGGCGGCCCTCGTCGGTGCGCTTATAGGCGCGGGTCTGCACGATCGAGGAATGCAGGTAGAGGTTATGCGGCATGACGGTCGCGCCGATGATGCCCATCGCGATGTAAAGCATCTCGTGATTGGTGACGATCTCGGGCGACGGGATGAAACCATTGAGGATAGCAGCGACCGGAGGAGCGGCGGCGGCGATCTGGATGGCGAAACAGGTGGCGATGACAACGAGAAGCGCGATGACGAAAGCCTCCAGGAAGCGGAAGCCCTTGTTCATCAGGAGCAGCAGCAAGAAGGCATCGAGCGCGGTGATCAGCGCGCCGCCGATCAAGGGAATACCAAAGAGCAATTGCAGCGCGATCGCCGTGCCGATGACCTCGGCGAGATCGCAGGCGATGATGGCAAGTTCGCAGGCAAACCACAGGGCCAGATTGACCGGCCTCGAATAATGGTCGCGGCAGGCCTGCGCTAGATCGCGGCCGGTGACGATGCCGAGCCGGGCGGCGAGTGCTTGCAGCAGGATCGCCATCAGATTGGACAGCATGATGACTGCAAGCAGCGTGTAGCCGAATTGCGCGCCGCCGGCGAGATCGGTCGCCCAGTTGCCGGGGTCCATATAGCCGACGGAAACCATGTAGCCCGGTCCGAGGAAGGCGATCAGCCGCCGGACCCAGGTGCCGGTGTGCGGAACATGAACTGTGGCATTGACTTCCGGGAGGCTCGGCCGCGCATCTTCATCGGGATGGGCAAATTTCCATGCAGGCGGTGCGGCTGCTTCCTGAATCTGCGTCATGCGGGGCTCCGGAATGGTCTATCACATGACTAAATAAATATGCCCGATATCAACATTATGCAATAGGCTATATTTTATAGTATCGGCATTGCAATGGCGCGATCACGCTGCCGCCCACAAAAATCATCATCCGCTTTCAAGATTGAAGCCGGTGCTATAAAGATAAAAGCGAGTTTATCAGTATCTCGGGGGAGCCGAACGCATTGCCGAAGAGAAAACCGCCGATCCATCGGGACGAACCGCTGCCGGATGCCGAGACGCATTCGGAGGGTTTCCGGCATACGCGGGAGGCCACCCGTGGCGCTCTGGTGGAAGACTATGTCGAGCTGATCGCCGATCTCATCGATGACGGCAACGAGGCGCGGCAGGTGGATATTGCCGCAAGGCTCGGCGTGTCGCAGCCGACGGTCGCCAAGATGCTGGCACGGCTCTGCGAAGATGGGCTCGTATCGCGGCGGCCCTATCGCGGCGTTTTCCTGACGGAGGCGGGCAGCAAGATCGCCCAGGACATCCGCGCCCGCCATCAGACGGTCGAAGCGTTCCTGCGGTGGCTCGGCGTTAGCGCCGAGACGGCGCGGATCGACGCCGAAGGCATGGAACATCACGTGAGCGCCGAAACGCTGAAAGCATTCCGCCGCACCATGCAGCGCGAGGGATGATCGGGGGTCGCGATCCTTATTCCGCCGCGTCGTGCTTGGAAATGGAATCGCGCACCACCCCATATTGGCTGCCCCAGCGGTCGGTCATCTCGGCACGGATATCCCAGAGATCAGGGAAGAAGCGATGGTGGGCGCCGGCCTGCAACAACTCCACCGGCCGGCCTTTGAGGGATTTCGAGCCGAGACCGATCGAGCGCTGGATCAGGTAGATATGATTGGCGCGGAATTTCTGGAAGAGCTCATCGAACTCCGCCAGCGCTTCGGCGACGACATAGCTGTCGCCGTGGTCGTATTTGCCGTCATAGATATCCTCGACCGTCAATCCCGGTGCGTCGAGGTAATGGGCCTTGAAGGCCCGCCAGAGATCCGGCGGCAGCCGCAGCAGGAACTTGAATCCGGGCGATTCCTGGCCGCTGCCATTGCCGAGCTGCAGGCGGATCTGCTGATATTCCTTCGGCGACATGGTTTCGAGCAGATCGAGCTGCGCCGTCATCATCCGCATCAGCCGATGAACGCGGCCCATCAGCGTCACCACGCGATGGGTATTGTTTTCCTCGATGAGGGCGATCACATCGACCAGCGTGTAGGCGATGAGCTTCATCCAGAGCTCCTCCACCTGATGGACGATCTGGAACTGCAGCTCGTCACCGTTGACCATCTCGTTTAACGGCTTCTGACAGGCGAGCAGCTTGTCGCATTGCAGGTAAACGCCATAGTCGCGCATGTCCGGCTTCTCGATGTGCGCGTAATAGTCTTTCTTCTGCATCCTCGTTCCCTTTGTCCCGGCCTTTGCCGCTGGCATGTCCGCCCTTTTGGAAGGATACGAAGTTTTCACTTGAACATTGTTCCTGATTGTCATTCAAAATCGGCAATTGGGAGTACGAATGGCTTCAAATGCGACAATGGAGAGAATGATGGACTTGGACGCGCTCGACCACAAAATCGTCTCCGCTCTGGAAGCCGATGCCCGCATCTCCTTTGCCGCGCTTGCCGATCGGGTCGGTCTCAGCAAGACGCCGTGCTGGAAACGGGTGAAGGCGCTGGAAGAGGCCGGTGTGATCCGAGGTTACCGGACTATTCTCGACCCGGCGCAGCTCGGCTTCGGTCTGGAAGCTTTCGTGCAAGTGTCGATCGACGTCGAGCGCTTCGATGCCTTCGAAGCCGCTGTGCGCTGCCATCCGCTGATCTGGCGCTGCCACGCGACGACGGGCGAGGCCGATTATCTCCTGCACATACTGGCCGCCGACATGGCTGCGCTCGACCGGCTGCTGCGCCAGGAATTGAACCGGCTGCCCGGCGTGCGGCATACGGTAACGTCGATGTCGACGCGAGAGATCAAGTCGGATATTTCGTTTGCCGATGCGGCGCGGCATATCGGGGGTAGCCGCTAACTCAAGGCCCGGAAGTCCGGGCCTCATCCTCCGAATCCACCAAAACGGCGGCGAGCCATTACATCTTGGTCATGCCCTTCTCGGCATTTTCCATGTGGGTCACACAAGTTTTCATCTTGTGCGCCTTCATGGCATCTTTCGCCATATTCACCTGTTTGGTGGCGGCTGTCTTTTTGGCCTGGTCGGTCATTGCATCCACCTTGGTCTGCAAGGCCGAAATGGAAGCATCGTCACATTTCACCGCAGATGCAGCATAGGCGGGCACGACGCCCGCAGCCGCAAACACGGCCGCGATCACAATCGATCTCAGCATGTGCATTTCCTCCGAAAGGGCATAATTGCCCTTCTAACAAACGCATACCCGCCATGAGTGTTCCGGCTTGGAACGGCCTGCGACAAATTGGACCATGCCGAACCGATGCCGGTTCAGATTCCGGCATACCATTCGTAGCCGCGATCCTCCCAGAAGCCGCCTTTGCCGCCCCAGATATCGTCGAACTTGTCGCGGATTTCGATGTGCACCAGGTATTTGGCATGCTTGTAGCCGAGATGGCGCTCGACACGCAGACGTAGCGGCGCGCCATGGGCGACTTCGAGATCCTTGCCGTTCATCGAATAGGCGAGAATCGTCTGCGGATGGAAGGCATCGATCAAGTCGATGCTCTCGTAATAGCGGCCGCTGCCGTCGAGCGTCTGCTCCAACTCGTCGGCGCAGTAGAACACCACATAGCGCGCCCCCGGTTTCATCCCGGCGCTCTGCAGGATGAGGCCGAGCGGTACGCCGGTCCATTTGCCGATGGCGCTCCAACCTTCGACACAGTCATGGCGGGTAATCTGCGTGCGCGACGGTAGTTTCTTCAGGTCGGCCAACGAAAACTCCATCGGCTTGTTGACCATGCCGTCGACCTTCAGCTTCCAGGTGGAAAAGCCATTTTCCACCATCGCGGCATAGTCCTCTGTGCCGGGATTGTCAGTGCCGTTCGAGCGGAAGGTCGGCGAGAGGTCCTTGTCGGTATATTCACGAGCAAGCGTCTGCGGCGAAACGAGCAGGCGTTGCGTGCCCATGGTCAGGTCCTCGGCCAGCGCCAGAACCTTCTGGACGTTCTGGTTCCCGGTGACGTCGTCGCAGCCGGTAAGGCCTACGGCGCCGAGGCCGGCGGCGGAGCCGATGAGGAAGCGGCGGCGGCTGACGAACTTGCTCATGCGTCCTCTCCTTTCGTGCGGATGGCGTATCGGCCGGTCACCATGGAGCGCATGTTGTTCCAGAGGCCCGATAGGATGACCATCGCCACATGGACAAGGACGAAGAGCACAATCGTCCAGGCGGTGATGAAATGGATGCTGCGCGCCGTTTGTCGCCCGCCAAAAATATCGAGCAGGAACGGATAGCCGGCGTCGATCCCGGGCGACATGGTGAGCCCCGTCGCCAGCATCAGCGGCAACAGAATGAAGATGACGATCAGATAGGTGAGTTTTTGCAATGCATTGTAACGTTTTGCCTTCTCGCCTTTCGGGAAGCGAAGGCGGGCATGCTCGACAATCTCATGCCAGAGATTGCGCGGCGAGACTTCGGCACCCGACGGTGCCAGGTCGCGGCGAAAATGGCCGGCAATGAAGCCATAGAGCAGATAGATCAGGCCGTTGAAGACAAAGAGCCAGGCGAAGAAGAAATGCCAGCGCCGGCCGTCGGCCAGATCCTGGTAACTCGGGATCGTCGCCCAGGCGGGAAAAGCGCGGTCGGTCCATTCGCCGTCCTCTTTCGACGCGCCGAGAACGCCGGTCGTCGGAATCGTCAGGTTGCCGATGCGGAAGGTGCCGTAGAGCTGATCGTCGCCATCGGTGGCAGATATCTGCAGCCACGAGGGATCGGCGTTGGCGCCGTACTGGCCCCAATAAAGCGCGGGATGGGCATTGAAAATCTGCATGCCGCTCATCAGCAACAATGAAAGACAGAGCACATTCAGCCAGTGCGTCAGACGGGTGACGATCGAATGCCGGCGAATGTAGATCGTCCGGGGGCGCGCAGGCGGTGCGCCGGTCGCATCGATGTCGGCCATGGCTAGGCTCCTCTCGAAATCTTCAACGAACCCTTTGGAAACCCGGGCTGCATGGTATCACAAACGGCCGGGAAAGTGGCGGCGCTCCATCGGCGACGGAGCCGAACATGGAGCGCTGCGTGGCAGGCCCGCGGCGGGCGGTTGCGGGCGATCCTATCTACCACTCGGTAGCTTCGCCAAGCAAACAAGGGTGAGAGGTGCGTTACCCTTAAAATTCACCAAAAGATCAGTAATTTCAATGGCGAGCTGTCAGTCGATTGAACAGCGGTTCGACAATGGTGGCAAAGACCGCGGGGTCGCCATAAGCTCGCGCCGAGAGCATGGCGCCATGCACGGTCGCCATGAAGGACAGAGCCTCCTCGGCTGCCGGGCGGGGCAAAACGAGACGGCGTTCGGCCGCGCCTCTTTCCATGACGGCGGCAAGCCAACCCGAGAGATCGCGGAAATGGCCGCGCACTTCAGCCGCGACATCGGCCGGCAGCACCGGCAATTCGGCGGCGAGCATGGCGCAGATGCAGAAGGGTGCGGTATTGTCTCTGATGCATGCTTCCCAGAAGCCCGTATAGGTTCGAAGGCGCGCGACTGGATCGGCAATATCGGCGTCGGCTTTAGCGAGGCCCTGGCGCGCCTCCTCCCGATAGCGTGCCACGACGATCCTGACGAGATCGGCTTTGGTCGGAAAATGGTGGTGTATGCTGGCTTTCCGAATGCCGACCTCTGCCGAAATATCGGCGAAGCTGAAGCTGTTGTAGCCGCCGGCGATGATCAGGCCGCGGGCTGATTGGACGATCTCGTCGGCTTTTGTCGAAATATTGCTCATCCGATTTGCCTACCTATCGGTAGGGTGTCTGTCAAGTCCGTGTCCAGACTTCGGTCAGTTCGGGGATTATGGTTGAAACTTTAGTTTTCCGCGCAATGTCTGAGCGCAAAAAAGCTGATTGCCTCAAAATCCCCTTCCTGTAACGTTAGCGTAGGACACCGAAAGATTGGAGAACCGAAATGATCGCGATTCGTCCACTTTTGATCGGCCTTACCCTTGTCCTGGCGCTGGTGCTGATTGCGCTCAGTATCCTGCTGGTCAATCCTGCGAAGCCCATCCGTCAGTCCGACAATCTTATTCCGATGCAGACCGAGCCCGTGCAGCGCCAGTAAACGCTTTCCCGCTCTACGGTTTCAGCTCGACGGCGTGAAGCGTGCCACCAATGTATGACGATCGCCGGGATAGGTTAGGCGGACATGGGTGATCGGCCCAAGGTTGCTCCAGGTGCGTCGTTCGATGACGAGGCAGGCGGTGCCTTTGGCAATGTCCAAGCTTGCGGCGGCATCGCCTTCCGCGGGAACGGCGCGGATCTGGTGTTCGGCCGTGCTCCACGGCACCTGATTGATCAGCCACGGTCCGGGAGGCAATTCGTCGAAATCGACCTGAGCCGCCTCGGGGACGGCATCGAGATTGATGAGGCGGTCTTCGAGACAGAAGGGCCGGCGGCCGGCATAGTGAATGCAGGTGATGTCCAACACCGAGACCGCGCCGGCAAATTGCAGCCGCCGCGCATCGTCGGGACGGCCCTTGCGCTTGGCGCGCTTCACGATCTTATGGGAGTAGGGCAGGTTCAGCGACAGGATTTCCGACTTGATGTCGTGTATTTCCAATACCGCCGATTGCGCCTGCGGCTGCGTGACGAAACTTCCCGAGCGCTTGCGCCGCTCGATCAGTCCAGCCCGGGCAAGCTGCGTCAGCACCTTGTTCACCGTCATGCGCGAACAGTCATATTGTTCTGCCAAAGCAAGCTCGAAGGGTATTCGATGGCCGGGTGGCCAATCGCCGGAAACGATGCGGCTCTCGATATCGCTCAGGATACGCTGATGCAGGGTCGCTTCTTTACCTGTGGTCATGCTGCCGACCGTTTCCTCGTGAGACCTGGATGATCGCCACTGTGTTCATTTAGGATTTCATTGTCGCGAGGAAAAGTGCTTTTTCAACCGATTAGCTCGGTCATTGTGGCGCGGAATCGGGCGGAGATTGTTTGCCTCCGCTTGTGCCGGCCGCCTTCTACCTGCTTGCGGCCCTGCGCCCAGACACAGTCGACCGCGACACCCCCCGCGAACATCCATTGATCGAGAATCTGGTCGCCGGAGAGGTAGGGAACGGCGCTGACGTCGAGGGAGACCACGTCGGCATAACGACCGACAGCGAGCCCTGCTTGTGCCTTCAACGCCGCGCCGCCGCCGGCAATGGCATGGTCGAACAATGCGCGCGCCGTCGAGCCGCCCGATGTGGCGATGACATTGCGGGCTCTCAGCGCCAGGCGTTGAGAATATTCGAGCTGCCGTAGTTCTTCCGGAACGGAGATGAGGATGTTGGAATCGGAACCGATGCCGTAGCGGCCGCCTTCTTCCAGGAACAGCGGCGCCGGAAAAGTTCCGTCGCCGAGATTGGCTTCCGTCACCGGGCAGAGGCCGGCGATCGCGCCGCTTTTCGCCATTCGCTGGGTTTCATCATCGGTCATATGCGTCGCATGGATGAGGCACCAGCGCCCGTCGACGGGAGCGTGGTCGAGTAGCCATTCGACCGGGCGCGCGTCCGACCAGGCGATGCAATCCTCGACTTCCTTCACCTGTTCGGCGACATGGATATGGATCGGCCCATCACCGGCGAGCGTCACGAGTTTTTCCAGCTCATCCGGTGTTACCGCCCGTAGGCTATGCGGGGCAAGGCCGAGTTCGGCGCCCGGCAACCGGCTAACGATCGTCCGGCAGCCGGCCATCAGTGTTTCGAAACGATCGAGCGAATTGATGAAGCGCCGCTGTCCATCGATGGGGACCGCGCCACCGAAGCCGGAATGGGCGTAGAAGACCGGGAGCAGCGTCAAACCGATGCCCGTCTCGGCGCTTGCCGCGCCGATGCGCTCGGCGAGCTCTGCGATATTGGCGTAGAGGCTGCCGTCCTTGTCGTGATGCAGATAATGGAACTCGCCAACGCGGGAAAAGCCGGCTTCCAGCGTCTCCATATAGAGCTGCGCGGCCACCGCCTCGACATGATCGGGTGTCATCGAGAGCGCAAGCTTGTACATGACGGTCCGCCAGCTCCAGAAACTGTCGTTTGCCGGACCTCGGACCTCGGCAAGGCCGGCCATGGCGCGCTGAAAGGCATGGCTGTGGAGATTGGGCATTGCCGGAATCAGAACGTCGTGCCGCTCGTCGCCGGCCTCTGCTGAAACGCCAGCCTGGATGCCGGCAATGCAGCCGTCCTCCAGAACCAGCCGGACATTTTCCCGCCAGCCATCGTGAAGCAGCGCCGAACGTGCATGAAGTTTCGTCATGACCTAGCTCTTTCCTTTTGGATCCGGAATCCAAAATCCCTCTTGTCAGCTCTTTTAATATGTATATACATTATGAGCCCATAAGGAAAGGCGTAAAGCTGATGAGTGGGAATAATTTTTCCAGGGATAGCGTGAGATCCGACGGCAAAAGCCGCCTTTGGCGCAATGCTCGTCTGGCGACCTTGCAAGGGGAACGGCCAGGACTCGGCATCGTCGAGAAGGGTGCGATCCTGACCAGGGGCAGCCGTATCGTTTTCGCTGGCAATGAGAGCGATGCGCCTGAGGCCGGCGATGCCGAAGTCGTCGATCTCGGGGGACGTTGGGTCACGCCTGGTCTCATCGATTGCCACACGCACATCGTTCACGGTGGCAACCGCGCCCGCGAATTCGAGATGCGGCTGCAAGGTGCGAGCTATGAAGAGATCGCCCGCGCCGGCGGCGGCATCGTTTCCTCCGTCAAAGCAACGCGCGCGCTGTCCGTCAATGATCTCATCGCGACCGCCTTGCCGCGCCTCGAGACGCTGCTTGCCGAAGGTGTTACCACGATCGAGGTGAAGTCCGGCTATGGCCTTAGCGTCGAATCCGAATTGAAGATGCTGCAAGCCGCTCGTGCGCTGGAAGATGCCCGCCCGGTCCGCGTCGTCACGTCCTATCTTGCCGCCCATGCGACGCCGGCGGAGTATAAGGGCCGGAACGGCGACTACATTTCCGACGTCGTTTTGCCGGGTCTGGAGCAGGCGCATTCAAGGGGTCTGGCCGACGCCGTCGATGGCTTCTGTGAGGGGATTGCCTTTTC
Organism: Rhizobium sp. CB3090; assembly: GCF_029714285.1. Taxonomy (NCBI): domain Bacteria; kingdom Pseudomonadati; phylum Pseudomonadota; class Alphaproteobacteria; order Hyphomicrobiales; family Rhizobiaceae; genus Rhizobium; species Rhizobium sp. CB3090. The sequence goes on along the minus strand of NZ_CP121662.1, from coordinate 3,230,937 downwards.
GCCGGCTGAGATCGCCCGCGTCTTCGATCGCGCCAAGGCGCTTGGCATCCCGGTGAAACTGCATGCCGAGCAGCTTTCCAATCTCGGCGGCGCCAAGCTTGCCGCCTCCTATAGCGCCCTTTCCGCCGATCATCTCGAATATCTCGACGAGGACGGCGTGAAGGCGATGGCTGCGGCCGGCACGGTCGCCGTTATCCTGCCCGGTGCCTTCTACGCCATCCATGAAAAGCAGAAGCCGCCGGTCAAGGCGCTGCGCGAGGCAGGTGTTGCGATCGCCATCGCCACCGATTGCAATCCCGGCACCTCGCCGCTGACCTCGATGCTGCTGACGATGAACATGGCGGCAACGCTTTTCGGCCTGACTGTCGAGGAATGCATCGCGGGTGCTACCCGTGAAGGTGCCCGGGCTCTCGGTCTGCTTGCCAAGACCGGCACGCTGGAGGCCGGCAAATCAGCCGATTTCGCCATCTGGAACATCGAAAGCCCTGCCGAGCTTGTCTATCGCATCGGCTTCAACCCGCTCCATGCCCGCGTCTTCAAGGGAGAAAAATTCGACCGATGACCGTCACACTCCATCCTGGCTCCGTCTCGCTGAAACAATTGGCCGCGATCTATTGGACCGGCGAGCCCGCCAAGCTCGACGCCTCCTTCGATGCCGGCATTCTCAAAGCCGCTGCACGTATCGCCGAGATCGCCGCCGGCAATGCGCCGGTCTATGGCATTAACACCGGCTTCGGCAAACTGGCCTCCATCAAGATAGACAGCGCCGATGTCGCCACTTTGCAGCGCAATCTCATTCTCTCGCATTGCTGCGGCGTCGGCCAGCCGCTGCCGGAGAATGTCGTTCGCCTGATCATGTCGCTGAAGCTGATCTCGCTCGGCCGCGGCGCTTCCGGCGTGCGGCTGGAACTGGTGCGGCTGATCGAGGCGATGCTTGAAAAGGGCGTCGTACCCGTCATCCCCGAGAAAGGTTCCGTCGGCGCTTCCGGTGATCTGGCGCCGCTCGCGCATATGACCGCCGTCATGATGGGGCATGGCGAAGCCTTTTATGCCGGCGAACGGCTGGATAGTGCTGCTGCGCTGAAAAAGGCCGGGCTGACGCCGGTCGTGCTTGCCGCCAAGGAAGGCCTTGCGTTGATCAACGGCACGCAAGTCTCGACCGCACTCGCACTTGCTGGCCTCTTCCGCGCCCATCGCGCTGCGCAGGCTGCTCTCATCACCGGCGCGATGTCGACCGATGCCGCCATGGGCTCTTCCGCGCCGTTCCATCCCGATATCCACACGCTGCGCGGCCACAAGGGTCAGATCGATACCGCCGCTGCCCTTCGCGGCCTGCTTGCCGGTTCTGTGATCCGCCAAAGCCATATCGAGGGCGACGAGCGCGTTCAGGATCCCTACTGCATCCGCTGCCAGCCGCAGGTCGACGGCGCGTGCCTGGATCTCTTGCGCTCGGCCGGCCGCACGCTTGAAATCGAGGCCAATGCGGTCACCGATAATCCGCTTGTCCTGTCGGACAATTCCGTGGTGTCCGGCGGCAATTTCCATGCCGAACCGGTGGCTTTCGCCGCCGATCAGATCGCGATCGCTGTCTGCGAGATCGGCGCGATCTCGCAGCGCCGCATCGCGCTGCTGGTCGATCCGGCACTGAGCTACGGCTTGCCGGCTTTCCTCGCCAAGAAGCCCGGTCTGAACTCCGGGCTGATGATTGCCGAGGTGACTTCCGCCGCGTTGATGTCGGAGAATAAGCAGATGTCGCATCCGGCTTCCGTCGATTCGACGCCCACCTCCGCCAATCAGGAAGACCATGTATCCATGGCCTGCCATGGCGCGCGGCGGCTTCTGCCAATGACCGACAATCTCTTCGGCATTGTCGGCATCGAGGCGCTGACGGCGGCGCAGGGCGTCGAGCTGCGCGCGCCGCTGACCACCAGTCCCGAACTGACCCTTGCCATCGCGACCATCCGCGCCGCAGCACCTACGCTGGATGAAGACCGCTACATGGCAAACGACCTCAAGGCCGCCAGCGACCTCGTTGCTTCCGGCGTACTTAACGCATCCGTATCCGCCGGCATCCTGCCCTCTCTGGAGATATGACATGACCAACCCACGCCATAATATCCGCGAAGTCCGCGCACCTCGCGGCCCGGAGCTCAGCGCCAAGAGCTGGATGACCGAAGCGCCGTTGCGCATGCTAATGAACAACCTCGACCCGGACGTCGCGGAAAACCCGAACGAGCTGGTCGTCTATGGCGGCATCGGCCGCGCCGCCCGCACCTGGGACGATTTTGACCGCATCGCTGCGACGTTGAAGACCTTGACTGAGGACGAGACGCTGCTGGTGCAGTCCGGCAAGCCGGTCGGTGTGTTCCGCACGCACAAGGACGCGCCGCGCGTGCTGATCGCCAATTCCAACCTCGTGCCGCATTGGGCGACCTGGGATCACTTCAACGAGCTCGATAAGAAGGGCCTTGCCATGTACGGCCAAATGACGGCCGGCTCGTGGATTTATATCGGCACGCAGGGCATCGTGCAGGGCACCTACGAAACCTTCGTCGAGGCCGGTCGCCAGCATTACAATGGCAATCTCAGGGGCAAGTGGATCCTGACCGGCGGCCTCGGGGGCATGGGTGGCGCACAGCCGCTGGCGGCTGTCATGGCCGGCGCCTGCTGCCTCGCCGTCGAATCCGACGAAACCCGCATCGATTTCCGCCTGCGCACCCGCTATGTCGACGAGAAGGCATCGAGCCTCGACGAAGCACTTGCCATGATCGACAAGTGGACCAAGGCCGGCGAAGCGAAGTCCGTCGGATTGCTTGGCAATGCCGCCGAAATCTTTCCGGAACTCGTGAAGCGCATGAAGGCCGGCGGCCCGCGCCCCGATATCGTCACCGACCAGACCTCCGCCCACGACCCGCTGAACGGCTACCTGCCGGCGGGTTGGACGGTGGCCGAACACCGAGCCAAGCGCGAGAGCGATCCGAAAGCCGTCGAAGCTGCCGCCCGCGCTTCGATGAAGGTCCATGTCGAAGCCATGGTCGCTTTCTGGGATGCCGGCGTTCCGACGCTCGACTACGGCAACAACATCCGCCAGGTCGCCAAGGACGAAGGTTTCGAAAACGCCTTCGCGTTTCCGGGCTTCGTGCCGGCCTATATCCGACCGCTCTTTTGCCGCGGCATTGGCCCGTTCCGTTGGGCGGCTCTCTCAGGCGATCCGGAAGATATCTATAAGACCGACGCCAAGGTGAAGGAGCTGCTGCCTGATAACAAGCACCTGCACAACTGGCTGGACATGGCGCGCGAGCGCATCGCCTTCCAGGGCCTGCCGGCGCGCATTTGCTGGGTCGGTCTCGGCGATCGCCACCGCCTGGGCCTCGCCTTCAACGAAATGGTCAGGAATGGCGAGCTGAAAGCTCCGGTCGTCATCGGCCGCGACCATCTCGACTCCGGCTCCGTCGCTTCGCCGAACCGCGAAACGGAAGCGATGAAGGATGGCTCGGATGCCGTTTCCGACTGGCCGTTGCTGAACGCGCTGCTCAACACCGCATCGGGCGCCACCTGGGTATCGCTGCACCACGGCGGCGGCGTCGGGATGGGCTTTTCCCAGCACTCCGGCATGGTCATCTGCGCCGACGGCACCGATGATGCGGCCCGTCGTCTGGAGCGCGTTCTCTGGAACGACCCGGCAACCGGTGTCATGCGCCACGCCGATGCCGGCTATGAGATCGCTATCGATTGCGCCAAGGAGCAGGGCCTACGCCTGCCGGCAATCTTGGGGAACTAAAATGAAGCTGCTGCGCGCCAGTGATCACAAGCGCATGCCTTGGAAAAACGGCGGCGGAGAAACAGTGGAAATCGCTGTTTCGCCAGAAGGCGCAGGGCTTGCCGATTTCGACTGGCGTGTCAGCATGGCGACCGTTGCCACGGATGGGCCGTTCTCGGTCTTTCCGGGTATTGATCGCACGCTATCTATTCTCGATGGCGGGGGCATGACTCTCTTCATCGAGGGGCGCGAGCGTGAACGCCTGACTCAAGCAAGCGAGCCGCTATCCTTTGCAGCCGATGCTCCGACCTCGGCGACATTGATTGACGGGACGATCATGGACCTCAACGTGATGACGCGGCGGGGGCGTTTCACGCATTCGGTGCAGCGCATTTCCGTTGACGGTACTGCCGAAGTCACCTTCAAAGGTGGAACCAGCCTTGTTCGTTGCCATCGCGGCGATGCCGAGATCGATGGTACAGCGCTTGCTGGCGGGGATTGCCTGCTTATCTGTAACGACATCGCCACGCAACACTCGATCTCGGGCAAGGCGCAGCTATTTTGTATCGCCATCGAGGCTATATAGTCGGCTATCGATCGCTCTTTGACTTGACACGGACATGCCGCAATTATCCTATTTCTGCGCAGCAGAGAGGATGCCCGCATGAGCGACGATCAGATCCCCGCCGACAGCAAGCTCACTACCTCCAAGCGCCGCTGGGCGGCGGAGGGCAAGTTTCTGACCGGGCGGATCAGCCGGCCGGAAACCGAGCGTTTGCCGCCGGGGCAGCATCTGGTCAAGAACTGGCCGGTGCTCGATCTCGGTCAGCAGCCGCAGGTTTCGCTTTCGAGCTGGCGGCTCGATGTGCTCGGCTTCGTGGAGACGCGGCTCAGTCTCGATTGGGCGGCTTTCCAGGCGATCGAACAAAGCACTCGCGTCAGCGACATTCATTGTGTGACCACCTGGTCGCGGTATGACAACAGGTGGGAAGGGGTTTCGACGCGCGATCTGCTTGATCTCGCCATGCCGACGGCCGAGGCGCATTATGTGCTGCTGACCAGTTATGACGGCTATACCACCAATTTGCCGCTTGCCGATTTTGCTGCCGAAGATGCAATCCTCGCCACCGCCTGGGAGGGTCAGCCGCTGACTCGTGAGCATGGCGGTCCGATGCGTCTTGTCGTGCCGCATCTTTATTTCTGGAAAAGCGCCAAGTGGCTGAACCGCATCGAGCTCATCGGCGCCGACAGGGCCGGCTTCTGGGAGAAGAACGGCTATCACATGTATGGCGATCCCTGGCGGGAGCAGCGCTATTCGGACGATTGACGCCTGCAGGATGCTGCGGGCGGAAGGTGCGACCAAAGGAAAATCCGGCAAAGACCGTGACTTTTTATGTCACCGTACCAATTTTTGATGGCTCGGGCATGGGGTTGCGGCTTTGCAACCAGCGTCCACGGGCGTATTCATTGATCGTATGATTGCTGTCGGGAAACGCGCCCGATCTCCTTGAACGCCATCTCTGAAATTTCATGTCATGACTGTTGCCCGGACCATAGAGCAGCCTTCCGAAGAAAATTTCGGCCGGCAATCCCGCATCATCGCGTTGGTTGTCGCCGTCGCCTTCTTTATGCAGATTTTGGACGGCACGATCGTCACGACCTCGCTGCCGCAGATGGCGGCGACCTTTGGCGTCGAGCCGGTGTCGATGAGCATCGGCATCACGGTCTATCTGCTTACCATGGCCGCCTTCGTGCCGCTGGCGGGCTGGGCCGGCGATCGCTACGGCGCTCGACGGGTGTTCCTGGCGTCGATCACGGTTTTCACGGTGGCATCGCTGTTCTGCGGCCTGTCAGGCAATCTTGTCGAATTCGTCATCGCCCGTGCGGTGCAGGGTGTCGGCAGTGCCCTGATGACCCCGGTCGGCCGCATCATCGTGCTGAAAAATGCCCGGAAGTCCGATCTCGTGCACGCCATTTCGATGATCACTTGGCCGGCGCTGACCGCACCCGTTATCGGCCCTGTACTCGGCAGCTTCATCACCACCTATCTGTCCTGGCATTGGAACTTTCTGATCAATATCCCGATCGGCATCATCGGTCTCGGTCTCGTCCTGCGCTTCGTGCCGGACCAGCGCGAAGAGAAGGTCGCACGGCTCGATCTTACCGGCTTCCTCCAGTCGGCGGCCGGACTGACCTTCCTGCTCGCCGGCCTGGAATTCGTCGTGCAAGGTACGACAGGTCTTGCAGCGAGTGCCGGGTTGATCGCCGCCGGCGTGGCTTTCTCCATCATTGCCACCCGGCATTTCATGAGGGTCGATGCACCCTTGCTCGATCTCTCCGCCTTCAAGGTGCAGACCTTCGCCATGTCGACGCTTTCGGCCGGTACGGCGAGCCGGGTCGCGATCAACGCCACGCCCTTCCTGATCCCGTTACTGTTCCAGGTCGGTTTCGGCCGCACGGCGATCGACGCCGGCACCTATCTGCTGTTCTACTTTGCCGGCAATCTCGGCATGAAGGCGGTCACGACGCAGATGCTGAAAGCCTTCGGCTTTCGCAATGTGCTCGTCGTCAACGGCCTGATCTCATCGGCCAGCATCGGCAGTTGCGGGTTTCTGTCTCCGTCGACGCCGGACCTGCTGATATATTGCCTGCTATTTATTGCTGGCTTGTCGCGTTCCATGAACTTCACGGCGCTGAATACGCTCGGCTTTACCGATATTCATGCCGCACAGCGCAGTTCCGCCTCGACGTTGTCGAGCATGCTGCAGCAGGTTTCGTTGCTGCTCGGCGTGGCTGTCGCTGCCGCCGTTCTCAATCTCTCGCGCACTGTCCATGGAGGCGAAGCACTTTCCCTCATCGATTTCCGCTGGGCGTTCCTGGTCATCGCCCTGATCGGCATCGTCTCGTCGCTTCGTTTCCTCCGCCTGCCGCCGGACGCAGGTGCGGAGGTGTCAAAGCATCGCATCAAGACACGACCATGACTTTCAAATTCTTGCGATATTTGGTCTGCCCGCGCTGTAAATCGGCTTGCCAGCTCCCATATGCATAGAGGTTCAACTCGCGTGGGAGGCAGTCTCATGCTGCTCAAAGCTCTTACTATTTCGGCCCTTGTCATCGGAATGTCCAGCGCCGCCATGGCGGAGCCGGTGCATAAGCATCGAGCCAGGAGCCTCAATGTCGATACGATCCAGGCGGATGTCGGCAATTTCGGCCATTCGAAGGACGCGATCCTCCCCGACGGTACCATCAATACCGATCCTTCCGTGACCGGTCCGATTCGCGCCGGCGATGCGATGACCCGGCTGCAATGCGCTGCTGCGCCGAACTCGGTCGGCGTGCGCTCGAACACATATGCCGCAGGATCGGCCTCGCTTTGCCCCTGACGGCGGTATAGCCAGGACCGTTCAGGCTACCTCAATATCGGTCCGGGCGAACGCGTCGCCCCGGAACAAAAGCGGCTGGCGGTAATAGCGAGCGCAGGCATAGGCCATGCAGTCGTCGAGGCTGAGAGCTGCCGGATGGCGACCCTCGCCATAGCGCTCGTGGGCCTCGATCGCCAGGAAGGCGGCGCGCGGGGGAATTGCTAGAAGCTGGATGTTCATCAACCCTAAAAACGTCCGGACCGCATCACCCGCTTCGCTGATTGTGAGGCCAAGACGGGTAGCAACATTGATCGCCGTTTGAGCGACAGCGACCGGCGACGTCATTCGTATCGTCCCAGCCTGCATGCGGGCGGCAAATTCGCGCGCCTCATCCTCATCGGTCATCATGGCGGCCAGCACCGAAGCATCGATGAACATCAGGCGCCCTCTCCGGGAAGAGGATCTGTCTTTTTGGCGGCTGCCTTCTGTTTCAGGTTACGACAGAAGGTGACGGCGATATCGACAAGCGACGGTTTGGCAAGCTCTTCGTCCAGCGCCTTTTGCAGTGCCAACCGCACGGCTTCGGTTTTCGTGGACGTTTTCGTCAGCGCCTGATAGCGCCGCGCTAATAGGTCTATGGAATCGTCTTTGATGTAGAGAGGCATGGGATATCCAATTACTTAATTACGGATATCCATAAACCACGTCGGTGAGGAGCACAATCATTCCGATAATTCGAGGTTGGGCAATAGCGGGCGCTCCGAGAAAAGCTTCCGACATATTTACATGACGCGCATCATTTAACGTGCTAGCAATAGTCTTGATCACTAAACTTGCAAATTGCGAGGAGCCATCATGTCTGTCACCGATCCTGTCGTCATCGTCTCCGCTACCCGCACGCCGCTTGGTCGTTTCCAGGGAGAATTGTCTCCGTTGCAAGCGCCGGAACTCGGCTCCCATGTCATTCGTGCTGCTTTGGAGCGTGCCGGATTGTCCGCGGAGATGGTGGACGAGGTGCTGTTCGGCTGTGTGCTGCCGGCGGGGCAGGGGCAGGCGCCGGCAAGACAGGCGGCGCGAGGCGCAGGCTTGCCGGATGCCGTCGGCGCCACGACGATCAACAAGGTCTGCGGTTCGGGCATGAAGGCGACCATGCTGGCGCATGATCTGATCCTCGCCGGCTCCGCCTCGATCGCGGTTTCCGGCGGCATGGAGTCGATGTCGAATGCGCCCTATCTGCTCGCCAAGGCGCGGGGCGGCTACCGCCTGGGCCATGACCGCATTTTCGACCACATGATGCTCGACGGTCTGGAAGACGCCTATGAAAAAGGCCGCTCGATGGGCGAATTCGGCGAGATGGCGGTCGAGGCCTATCAGTTCAGCCGCGACGATCAGGATGCCTATGCTGTCGAGACGTTGACGCGTGCGCGCAAGGCGATCGAAACAGGTGCCTTCGAAGCCGAGATCACGCCGATTTCCGTTGCTGCCAAAGGCGGTCCGGTGACGATCGCCAAGGACGAGCATCCGCAGAAGGTCTCGCCGGAAAAGATTCCGACGCTGAAGCCCGCTTTTCGCAAGGACGGTACGATCACTGCTGCCAGCGCCTCGGCCAATGCCGACGGTGCGGCCGCGCTGATCCTTACGCGGCGCTCGATCGCCGAGCGCGAAGGTCTGCCGATCCTCGCCGAGATCAAGGCGCATGCCACCCACGCCCAGGAGCCCGCCTGGTACACGACCGCGCCGATCCCGGCGATCCGCAAGGTCCTGGACAAGACCGGCTGGAAGGTCGGCGATGTCGACCTCTTCGAGATCAACGAAGCCTTCGCCGTCGTCGCCATGGCCGCCGCCAAGGATCTCGGCATCGACCGCGACCGTCTCAACATCAATGGCGGCGCCTGTGCGTTGGGCCACCCCATTGGCGCCACCGGTGCGCGGTTGATCGTGACGCTGTTGCATGCCCTGGAGCGCCAGGGGGCGAGACGGGGTGTCGCCGCCCTCTGCATCGGCGGCGGTGAGGCGACGGCGATTGCGGTGGAGCGGGTGAATTGAGGATAGGGGCGGTGGCCGCCTCGTCCTTCGAGGCCCAGTCGCTTCCGCTGACGCTTCATCGTCTGGGCACCTCAGGATGAGGCGGAGAGGGCGCAGTGGAAGGCGTTAAAACTGCGGCTTGTCCTCTTTCGGCAGGCTCAGGTTAACAAAGGTAGGTCAGGGCAGCGGGCGAGAAGATTAGTCCTCACTCTGAGGTGCGGAGGCCGCAGGCCGGAGCCTCGAAGAGCGAGGGCGGGTGGTTCAGTAGCCTCACCCCTCCGACAGCTCCTCCAAGATCGGGCAATCCGGCCTCTCGTTGCCATGGCAGGCATGCACCAGATGCTCCAGCGTACGGCGTAGCTCGGTCAGCTCGCGGATCTTGCGGTCGATCTCGGTAAGCTTCGAGGTGGCGATTTCCTTGACGTCGGCGCTGGCGCGGCTTTTGTCTTCGTAGAGCGCCAGCAGTTGCCGACACTCGTCGACGGAGAAGCCGAGGCTGCGGGAGCGGTGCAGGAAGCGCAGCTTGTGCACGTCGTCTGGACCGTAGTCGCGATAGCCGTTGTCACCGCGATCGGGGCGGATCAGGCCGATATCCTCGTAATAGCGGATCGTCTTCGCCGGCAGGCCGGAGCGGCCTGATGCTTCGCCGATATTCATGTGATCTCTCCTTACTTCGCTAGAGCGCCGTGCGTTTGCTTGAACGCACAAAGGTCGCTCTAGTCTTTTGAATCTAGGGCATGTTATCCGCCTTCAGGTGGTTCCACCTGAGGGCGGGATGCTCTAGCCTGAGCCGCAGCGCGTTGGTGATGACCGAAACCGAGGACAGGCTCATGGCGGCCGCCGCGATCATCGGCGACAGCAACAGGCCGAAGATCGGGTAGAGCACACCTGCGGCAAGCGGCACGCCGAGGGCATTGTAGCCGAAGGCGAAGGCCAGGTTTTGCTTGATGTTGCGGATCGTGGCTTCCGAAAGGTGCCGCGCCCGGACGATGCCGTTGAGGTCGCCCTTGACCAGGGTGATGCCGGCGCTTTCCATCGCGACATCGGCGCCGGTGCCCATGGCGATGCCGACATCGGCCGCGGCAAGCGCCGGGGCGTCATTGACGCCGTCACCGGCCATGGCGACCACGTTGCCCTTGGCCCGCAGCTCGTCGATCAGCGCCTTCTTGCTTTCTGGCAGCATGTCGGCGCGCACTTCGTCGATGCCGAGATGGGCGGCAACGGCCGTGGCAGTCTTAGCATTGTCGCCGGTCGCCATGATGATTTTCAGGCCGCTGTCGTGCAGCGCCTTGATGGCGGCCGCCGTCGTCGGCTTGATCCGGTCGGCGACAGCGACAATGCCGGCCAACCGATCGTCGACGACGACGAACATCACGGTCTTGCCTTCCCTGCGCAGACGTTCGGTTTCGGCCTGCAGCGCATCGATCGCAATGCCGAGATCGGTCATCATCGCGGCATTGCCGAGAGCGATTGTCGTATCGCCGGCGCGACCCTCCACGCCCTTGCCGGTCTTTGCCGCGAAGCCGGATATATCGACGAGGTTCGCGCCGCGCTCCTGTGCGCCGGCGACAATCGCCTCGGCCAGCGGATGTTCGGAGCCGCGTTCCAGGCTGGCGGCAAGCGAGAGCAGGCGGGCCTCATCCATACCGGCGACAGGGATAATATCGGTCAAGTTCGGTCTGCCTTCGGTCAAGGTGCCGGTCTTGTCGACGATCAGCGCGTCGACCTTGGCGAAGAGCTCCAGCGCCTCGGCGTCGCGCACCAGCACACCCTCCTGCGCGCCTCGGCCGGTTGCGATCATGATCGACATCGGCGTTGCAAGCCCCAATGCGCAAGGGCAAGCGATGATCAGGACGGCGACGGCGGCAAGCAGTGCATGCGCCAACCTCGGCTCCGGTCCGACAAAGGCCCAGACCGCGAAGGCGATGATGGCGGCGACCACGACGGCGGGCACGAAGACGGCGGAAACACGGTCGACCATCGTCTGGATCGGCGCACGGGACCGCTGCGCCTTCGCGACGAGCTCGACAATGCGTGACAGCGTCGTGTCGGCGCCGACCTTTTCGGCAATCATGATCAGCGTGCCGTTCTTGTTGATCGTGCCGCCTGTCAGCGCATCGCCCTCGGCCTTTTCGACCGGCAGCGGTTCGCCGGTGATCATCGATTCGTCGATGGTCGACTGTCCGTCGATGACGGAGCCGTCCACCGGCACGCGCTCGCCGGGGCGCACGCGCAGCCGATCGCCGGTGTGGATGTCATCGACAGGCACATCGGTCTCGCTGCCGTCGGCGCCGATGCGGCGGGCGGTCTTGGGCGCGAGGTCGAGCAGCGCGCGGATTGCCGAGCCGGTGCGCTCGCGCGCCTTCAGCTCCAGCACCTGGCCGACGAAGACCAGGGCGACGATGACCGATGCTGCCTCGAAATAGACAGGCACAGCCTCGCCATGGCCGCGAAAGCTCATCGGGAAAATTCCAGGCGCCAGCGTTGCCGCGAGGCTGTAGAGATAGGCCGTGCCGACGCCGAGGCCGATCAGGGTCCACATGTTGGGGCTGCGGTTGAGAACCGAATTCCACGCGCGGCGGAAGAAGGGCAGGGCAGCCCAGAGCACGACCGGCGTCGCCAGCACCAGCTCGATCCACGTGGCGGCGGGCTCGCCGATCCGGTCGCGCAGGGGCAGGCCGAGCATCGGCCCCATAGCAAGGATCAACAGCGGCAGCGACAGCGCGGCGCTGATCCAGAGGCGGCGGGTGAAATCGACAAGTTCGGGGTTCGGGCCTTCATCGGCGGCCGGTACCCCCATCGGCTCCAGGGCCATGCCGCATTTGGGGCAATCGCCGGGATGGTCGCTGACGACCTCTGGATGCATCGGGCAGGTATAGCGCGTGCCTTTCGGCATCGGCGCCGGCGCCGGCCTGTTGCCATCGAGATAGGCGGTGGGATCGGCCTCGAACTTTGCCTTGCAGCCTGCGGAGCAGAAATAGAATTTCTCGCCCTCATGTTTCAGGAAATGCCGTGCGGTTGAGCGGTCGACATCCATGCCGCAGACAGGGTCTTTGGCCGTCAGATAGTTTTCAGGCGTTGCTTCGAATTTGTTGCGGCAACCTTCGCTGCAGAAGTGGACAGTATGGCCGCGATAATCCAATGACGGCTTGCCGGCCTTGGGATCGACAGTCATACCGCAGACGGGATCGCGGATGACCGCATCCTGCGGCGCATCGTGATGATGATGATGGTCGTGTTCGTCGTGCAATGCCATGGGAACTCCAGCGCCCGGAAGCGGACTTTGGATAAACTTATGAACCTTCCTGTAACTGGAAGGTCAAGGGAAAAATGGTAAGCGCCGTCCACAATTGAAAGAGGCTACTTCCTATCCCGGCGCCGTCAGGGATGTTAACTTCCGTTAGATCGAATCAATCATGTGATTCCAATGCGATATGATCTTGCCACCCTGCCGCTGACGACGCTTCTGCCCGCGATGACGAGGGCGGAGGATATGCTGGCGCGGCTGGATGAGCGGGTCTTGCGGCATGTGGTGAGCAACGGTTTTCGCGAGCGCGGACATTTTTTCGATGCGGTCGGCGCGCTCTGGGTCGGCGGCGAACTGGTGCATGTCGAGGATCTGGTGCTGCATGATGCGCATGTGGATGCCCGCGCGCCGACACATGAGTTGACCATCGCCCATGCCGTTCTGCGCGCCCGGCGGCGGCTATGGAGCGCCGAGCCGGACTGGGGGCTGGGAATGGCCGGTCTTGCCGCCCTGCGCGGCGATGTCGGCGATGCCGAGGAGACCGCCACTGCGCGCCCCATCTCCGTCGAGAGGGCGGACGCAGAAGAGGATGATGATGACGAGGATGATTTCGGCATGGATTTTGCCGAGATCGATGCCATCATCGCGCGCTCCGGCCAGGTGCTGGATGGAAAGATTCCAGACGCCAAGGTCGTGACCGCGGACGACCCGCTCGGCCTGATCCGCGATCAGGATTGGGACGAAAACGAGCGACTGGAGACCTGGCGCGCCATCATCCATCAGGCCGATCTCCTGCCGCCGGCTTTCGGTGCTGCCGTGCTGTTCGATGCCTGGGAGCGGATCGAGCCACTGCGCCGGCAGCATTGGCTGGGCAGCCTGCTCGTCAGTGCCTATCTTCGCAGCCGCGGCAAGGTCACGTCACACCTCTTCTGCCTCAATACCGGCCTGAAGTCCGTCCAGCGTGAGCGCCGCCGCTCGCCTGACGGCATGACGCGGCTGACCGCTTTTCTCGAAGCCATGGCACTATCGGCCGAAGCGGGTCTGAAGGAGCTCGATCGCCTGTCGCTCGCCAAGATACAGATGGAGGGGCGGCTGAAGAATCGGCGGTCGAACAGCAGCCTGCCTGGCGTCATCGAGATCGTTCTTTCGCGGCCTATCGTCTCCGCTAACATGGTTGCCCGCCATGTCGGCGTCACCTCCCGCGGTGCGCTCAATCTGGTGGCCGAACTCGGCGTGCGCGAGATGACCGGACGCGGGCGTTATCGCGGCTGGGGTATCCTTTAGTGCAGTGAGCTCTAGATTGCTCATCTGAAGGTGGCGCCGTTGTCCGCGCGGCGGAATGCGGCTAGCCTGGTGTTCCTATCTTCCCGGAAGTGCACTCATGCCCCTGATCGATACCGCCAATGCCTTCATCGAGCTTTTCGCGCAGCCGGTTCGCGCCGTGGATAGCGGCTCGCTGGCCGGGCTGACCTTTGCCGCCAAGGACAATATCGATGTCGAAGGGCGGATCACCGGCAATGGCAATCCGGTCTGGCGGCGTGCGCATGGCCCGGCGGCAGCGCATGCCCCCATCGTCGCCCGTCTGCTGTCCGAGGGAGCGGTGCTTGCCGGCAAGACGCATATGGATGAGTTTGCCTACAGCCTGATGGGCACCAACACGCATTATGGCACGCCGCTGAACAGTGCTGCGCCCGATCGCGTGCCCGGCGGCTCCTCCTCCGGTTCGGCTTCGGCTGTTGGTGCCGGCCTCGTGGATTTCGCGCTGGGAACGGATACGGGCGGCTCGGTGCGGCTGCCGGCCTCCTTCAACGGCATTTTCGGCATGCGACCCAGTCATGGGGCGATCGACATGGGCGGCGTGGTGCCGCTCGGGCCGGGTTTCGATACGCTCGGCTGGTTCGCCCGCGATGCCGGAACACTGGTTCGCGTCGGCCGTGCGCTCGGTCTTGCCGGCAAGGCGGAATTTTCGGTCGCCTGGCTGCCTTCCGATATCTGGACCGGCGTCGATCCGGGGCTTGCCGCCTTGCTGCGGCCGGCGGCGGAAAAGATCGCGTCGCGGTTCGGCAAAACCGTTACCGATCCGCTGCCGATCGTCGGGCCGGAAGAACGATCCGAGGTCTATCGCTTCTGGCAGGGCTATGATGCATGGAAAGCGCTGGGCGGCTGGGTCAAGGCACATGATGCCGAACTCGGCCCGGATATCGCCTCGCGTTTCGCCGCGGCCCGATCCGTCAGCGATGAGATCTTTGCTAGGGTGGATTCCACTCGCCGCGAGATTGCCGGAGCCATGGACGCAGCCCTTGCCGGCGGTCTGGTGATGATCATCCCGACCGCCCCTGGCCCCGCTCCCTACAAGGATTCATCGCGGGAGATATTCGAAGTCTACCGCCAGCAGGCCCTTGGCCTCCTCTCCATCGCCGGCCACGCCAGCCTGCCGCAGATTTCCATGCCGGCCGGCAAGATGGATGGCGGACCGGTAGGGCTGTCAGTCATTGGCCGCCGCAACAGCGACGGCGGGCTTCTGGAGCTGCTGGAAGGGCTGTGAGGCCCGTCCCGGCGGTCCTGTCGGCTGCAGGACGATCAGCCCGCCTGATACACCCCATTTATCGGCACTCACACCTCTGGCGAAAGGCACCGGCGGCGAAGCTCTGGCGGAAAGAGCGCCGGCTCGAACCATAAGCTTTGCCCAGAGTTTGTAAGACAGCGAGGACGTGTTTTGCCGCTTCCTTACTTACAACCACAACCCTGGTTTTCGTCCAATGTAACAGTTTGTTGCGCTAAGCCACACAAAAATGGACAAAATTTAATGGCCATACCAAATTCCTTAACGGCGAGCTGCAAGCTAAAGTCGCGCCTGTATCGCACTGGCAGATCATTGAAGCCGGAGCTGTGAAGGAAGGTATGTTGATGGCTCGGACATTTCGGGTCCTGATGTCGCTAGCAGTGATTGGCGCCGTGGCCTATGGCGCCTATGTGACGCGTGATCGCTGGCTTGGCAGCGCCGAACGTCTGCTCGGCTATCAGAGCGCGGCCGCGCCCGGTGAGCAGGCCCAAGGTGAACGCCGTGGCAATCAGGGGCAAGGTTTTGGTCAAGGCGGCGGCGGACGGCGGCGCGGCAGCCTTTCGCAATTCACCGGCCCGGTTCCGGTGCTGGCGGCGGATGCGAAATCGACCGACGTGCCGGTCTACATTGACGGCGTCGGCTCGGTGAAGGCGCTGAACACGGTGACAGTGCGCGCCCAGGTCAGTGGCAAGATCGTCGAAATCGGTTTCGAGGAAGGCCAGGACATCAAGAAGGGCGACCTCATCGCCCGCATCGACGACGCCGTTTACAAGGCTCAGCTCGATCAGGCCGTTGGCAAGAAGGCGCAGGACGAGGCGTTGCTGGCCGGAGCGAAACGCGATCTCGAGCGCTTTCAGCGCATGGTGGCGACCGCTTCCGGCACCCAGCAGCAGGTCGATACCGCGACATCCCAGGTGGCGCAATATACCGCGGCGATCCAGTCCGATCAGGCAGCTATTGAAAGCGCGCAGGCGACGCTCGACTATACGACGATCAAGGCACCGATCGACGGGCGCACCGGCATCCGCAATGTCGATGTCGGCAATCTCGTCAGCGCGTCGGACGCGACGGGCATCGTGACGCTGTCGCAGATCAAGCCGATTTCTGTCCTGTTCTCCATCCCGCAGCAGCAGCTTGCTCGCGTTAACGCAGCGAGCGCGACGGGGACACTTTTCGTCCAGGCGATCGCAAGCAACGGTCAGACGGTGATCGACAACGGCACGCTGGCGGTGGTCGACAATCAGGTCGATCCGACCACAGGCACTGTGAGGCTGAAGGCCAATTTCCCGAACGACAAGCTGGCGCTGTGGCCCGGCGCTTTCGTCAACGCGCGCCTGCTGGTCGAGACGCTGAAGGGCGTGACGGTCATTCCGACGGCCGCCGTGCAGCGTGGGCCGAACGGTACCTTCGTCTATATCGTCCGGCAGGATCAAACCGTTGCCATGAAGCCGGTCACGGTGCGTCAGCAGGATGATGTGCAAGCTGTCATCGCGGATGGCATAGTGCCCGGCGACAAGGTGGTGACGACGGGCTTTGCGCGGCTGCAGGACGGTTCGAAAGTGCAGGTTTCCGCAGGCGCCGGCGCAACCGCGCCGGCGGCAACGCCGCCCGTGGTTGATGGGCAGCCGGTTGCCGAAAACGGAGCTCAACCCAATCAAGCTCAACCTAATGGCAATGCGGCCAGCGATGGCCAGCGGCCGCATCGCCAGCACAATGGCCAAGGCGGTAGTGGGGGCGGCAACGGCGGTCACCGCAGGCAGAATGCGGATGGTGCCCGCGGCAATGACGCCAATTCCAACGCCAATACCGGCGGGGGCGATGCAGCTTCCACCAATCCACCCGCTACGTCGACGCAACAGCAATGAACGTCTCGTCGCTCTTCATCTCCAGGCCGGTCGCCACCTCGCTTCTCGGGGTCGCGGTGCTGCTGGGCGGCATTCTAGGCTATCTCTTCCTGCCGGTGGCGCCGCTGCCGCAGGTGGATTTTCCGACGATCCGGGTGACGACGCAATTGCCGGGCGCCGATCCCGATACGATGGCGGCATTGGTGACCGCGCCGCTGGAGAGGCCGCTCGGGCAGATCCCATCGCTGGCGTCGATGACATCGTCGAGCGCCTTCGGCATCAGCCAGATCACCCTGCAGTTCGATCTCGGCCGTGATATCGACGGTGCGGCCCAGGACGTTCAGGCGGCGATCAATGCGGCCGGTTCGACATTGCCGCGCACGCTGCCCTATCCGCCGACCTACTCGAAGGTGAACCCGGCCGATACGCCGATCGTCACGCTGGCATTGCGCTCCAACAGCTATTCGATCCGCGAACTCAGCGATTTCGCCGATACGATGATGGCGCAGCGGCTGAGCGAAGTCACAGGGGTCGGCGATGTCAACATTCAGGGCGGCGTCAAGCCGGCGATCCGCATCCAGGCCGACCTTCCGCGGCTTGCCTCCTATGGCCTGGCACTGGAGGATCTGCGCACCGCGATTACCAATGCCAGCGTTGCCGGCGCCAAAGGGGCGCTCGACGGCACTCAGCAGAGCTTCACGCTTGCCGCCAACGACCAGATCGTCGATCCCAACATCTACAAATCCGTCATCGTCGCCTATCGCAACAATGCGCCGGTACAGTTGAAGGACGTCGCCACCGTCGTCGAGGGGCTGGAGAACAACCGTGTGGGCGCCTGGTATCAGGGCCAGCCGGCTGTCATCCTCGACATCATGCGCCAGCCGGGCGCCAATGTCATTCAGACGGTCGAGGGCGTGCAGAAGCAGCTTCCGCGGCTCAAACAGGCGCTGCCGGCCGGTATCTCGCTCGACATCGTCAACGACCGCACCGAGACGATCCGGGCTTCGATCCATGACGTGCAATGGACGCTCGTCGTCAGCATCGGCTTGGTTATCCTGGTCGTCCTCCTGTTCCTGCGGACGGTGACGGCAACCTTCATCGCCGGCGTCGCCTTGCCGCTGTCGCTGATCGCGACCTTCGGCGTCATGTGGTTCGCCGGCTTCAGCCTCGACAATCTATCGCTGATGGCGCTCACCATCGGCACCGGCTTCGTCGTCGACGACGCCATCGTGATGATCGAGAATATCGCCCGCCATATCGAGGAGGGCGAGAGCCCGATGCAGGCGGCGCTGAAGGGTGCCGGCGAGATCGGCTTCACCATCATCTCGCTCACCTTCTCGCTGATCGCCGTCTTCATCCCACTGCTGTTCATG
The DNA here is from genome assembly GCF_029714285.1 of Rhizobium sp. CB3090. Lineage (NCBI taxonomy): Bacteria > Pseudomonadati > Pseudomonadota > Alphaproteobacteria > Hyphomicrobiales > Rhizobiaceae > Rhizobium > Rhizobium sp. CB3090. The sequence goes on along the minus strand of NZ_CP121662.1, from coordinate 3,212,763 downwards.
ACCGGCATCGTCGGGCGCATGTTCCGCGAGTTCGCGCTGACGCTGACCATCGCCGTGGTGGTGTCGGCGGTGATCTCGCTGACTTTGACGCCGATGATGTGTGCCCGCATTCTGCGCAAGCCGAAGGAGCATCGCCGCGGTTTGTTGGCGGGTACCGACCGCGGCATGGGGCGGCTGGTCGAGGGTTATCGCCGCAGCCTCGTCTGGGTGGTGGACCGAAGTGCGTTGATGCTACTAATCACGGTGGTGACGCTTGCCGCCACGATCGCGCTGTACATCGTCATTCCCAAGGGCTTCCTGCCGCCGCAGGATACCGGCCTCATCACCGCCGTCGTCGAGACGGAGCCCACCACCTCTTTCGAAGCGATGAAGCAGACGCAGGAAGCTGTGGCTGAGCGGCTGCGCAAAGACCCTGACGTCACCGGTATCGTCTCGGTCGTCGGCACCAGCGCCAGCAACCTGACGTCCAACACCGGCAATCTCAGCCTCATATTGAAGCCCAGGGGCCAACGCACGGCATCGGCGGCGGACATCATCGACCGCATGCGTGGCGAAGTCGCCGATCTGCCCGGCATCCACGTCACCTTCCAGAGCGTGCGCGGCATCTCGATCAGCACGCGCGTCAGCCGCGCGCCCTATCAATACACGCTGACCGGCACGGATACCGCGACCGTGGTGGATTGGGCGGAGAAACTGGCGCAGCGGCTGCAGCAGAGCCCGAAGCTGATCGATGTCGGCTCCGAGGTCGAGATGGGTGGCGGCCGCATCTTCGTCAATGTCGACCGCGAAACCGCCTCGCGACTGGGTGTCTCAATGCAGGCCGTCAGCGACACGCTGAACGATGCTTTCGGCCAGCGCCAAATCGCCACCATTTATGGTCAGGCCAATCAGTATCGCGTCATCCTCGAGGCTGCACCGCAATATCAGTCGGACCCTAAATCGCTCGACAAGCTCTATGTGGCAGGCGCCGGCGACACGCAGGTGCCGCTCAACGCCTTTACGACGGCGTCGTTCATGACGGCGCCCTTGGTCATCAGTCATGACGAGCAGTTTCCGGCCGTGACTCTCAGTTTCGATCTCGCCAAGGGCGCGTCCCTCAGTGAGGCCGTCACCGAGATCCAGGCGGCGGAGCGCGATATCGGCATGCCAAGTTCGATTCAGCGCAATTATTCCGGCGATGCCGAGGAATTCGCCTCGTCGCTTGCCGGCGAGCCGTGGCTGATTCTGGCGGCTGTCGTGACGATTTATATCGTCCTCGGCCTGCTTTACGAGAGCGCCGTGCATCCGGTGACGATCCTGTCGACCCTGCCGTCGGCAGGTGTCGGCGCGCTGCTGGCACTGATGCTGTTCGGACAGGACCTGTCGATCATCGCGCTCATCGGCATCGTGCTGCTGATGGGCATCGTCAAGAAGAACGCGATCATGATGATCGACTTCGCGCTGGAGGCCGAGCGCAAGGAGGGGCTGGCGCCGCGCGAGGCGATCCTGAAAGCCTCGATCCTGCGTTTCCGTCCGATCATGATGACGACGCTCGCCGCCCTCTTCGGTGCGCTGCCACTGGCGTTGGCGCAGGGCACTGGAGCGGAGCTGCGCATCCCGCTCGGCATCACCATCATCGGCGGCCTGGTACTGTCCCAGCTTCTGACGCTCTATACGACGCCGGTGATCTATCTCGCTTTCGAAAGCCTGCGAGCCCGGATCGTCGGACGGCCGACCGGCACGCCGGCTCCGGAACTGGACGAAGTCGTGGGTAGCGGGACATGAGCCTCTCAGAGCCGTTCATCAAACGTCCTGTCGGGACGACGCTTCTGGCGATCGGGTTGATGATCCTCGGCATCGTGTCCTACCGCTTCCTGCCGGTGGCGAGCCTGCCGACCGTCGATCTGCCAACGATCGTCGTTTCCGCCAGCCGCCCCGGCGCCGATCCAGCCAGCATGGCGGCAAGCGTCGCAGCCCCTCTTGAGCGGCATCTCGGCACCATCGCCGGCATCACGCAGTTGACCTCGGTCAGCTCGCTCGGATCGAGCAGCATCATCGCGCAGTTCGATCTGTCGCGCAGTGTCGACGGCGCGGCGCAGGACGTGCAGGCAGCGCTGAACGCGGCCGCAACCGATCTGCCCGGCGATCTGCCGACCTTGCCCTCCTTCCGCAAGATCAACCCGGCGGCGGCGCCGGTGCTGATCCTGGCGCTGACATCGGACAATGTATCGCCGAGCGCCATCTACGACGCGGCCGATACCGTCGTCGTGCAGCGCATCTCGCAGGTGGACGGCGTCGGCGGCGTCACCGTCAGCGGCGCCGACCAGCCGGCCGTGCGCGTCAGGCTCGATCCCGACAGGCTCTCCGCCATGGGCCTGTCGCTGGACAGCATCCGCACAGCGATCGTCAATGCCAATGTGCTCGGTCCTATCGGCTCGATCGACGGCAACAGCGCCGCCTTCTCCATTTCCATGAATGGTCAACTGCGGACCCCTGAGGATTATGGCCGGATCATCGTGCACGGCGGCGATGGCACGGCCGTACGCCTTTCCGATATCGCCACCGTCGAGCCTGGTGTCCGCAACAGCCGCTCGGATGCCTGGTATGACGGCAAGCCGTCGGTGCTACTCAACATCACCAGAGCAGCGGACGCCAATGTCATCGCCACTGTCGATGGCGTGAAGGCGTTGATCCCGGAACTGCAGCGCCTGATCCCGTCCGGCGTCCACATCGCGGTTCTCTCGGATCGCACCACGACGATCCATGCCAGCGTCACCGATATGCAATGGACGCTGCTTGCCACGATTTGCCTGGTCATGGCCGTGGTCTTCGTCTTTCTGCGACGTGCCACAACCACCTTCGCGGCCGGGGTCACCGTGCCGTTGTCGCTCTGTGGTACCTTTGCTGCCATGTGGCTCTTCGGGCTGTCGATCGACAATCTATCGCTGATGGCGCTCGCCGTTTCCGTCGGCTTCGTCGTCGACGATGCCATCGTAATGATCGAGAACATCTATGCCAATCTCGAAACCGGCATGAAGCCGATGCGGGCTGCAATCGAAGGCGCAAAACAGATCGGCTTTACGGTCGTTTCGATCAGCCTCTCGTTGCTTGCCGCCTTCATTCCCCTGTTCTTCATGGGCGGCATCGTCGGCCGCTTCTTCCAGACTTTCTCGCTGACGCTCGGCTTCACCATCGTCGTCTCGACCCTGGTGTCCTTGACGCTGACGCCGATGATTTGCGGCCATCGGCTGCGGGCGCGCGACGTGGAGGCTCGGCCGGGCTTATTCGGCCGGATCGTCGAAGGGACGCTCGGCGCAATCATCGATTTCTACGGCCGGACGCTGAAGGCGGTGCTGCACCATCGCGTGCTCTCCGTCCTCGTGATTCTCGCTTGCGTCATCATGTCCGGCTATCTCTACATCAAGGTGCCGAAGGGCTTCATTCCGCAGGATGATACGGGCTTCATCCAGGGCGGCACGCAGGCGGCGACGGATATTTCCTATCCCGCCATGGTCAAGCTGCAGCAGCAGGCGGCCGATATGGTTGCCAAGGATCCCGCCGTCTCCGGTGTCGGCTCGTCCGTCGGCGGCGGTAATTTTTCCAGCTCGATCAATCGCGGGCAATTGTTCATTTCTCTGAAGCCGGAATCGGAACGTGTTTCCACCGCGGAGGTGATAGACCGGCTGCGCAAGCAACTGATGGCCATTCCCGGTCTCAGCACCTTCCTGTTTTCGCCGGGCGATATCCGCGCCGGCGGGCGCCAATCGCAGTCGCAATATCAGTTTACGCTTTGGGGCGCGAACTACGACGAGCTGGTGGATTGGGCGCCTAAAGTGCTCGCGCGCATGCAGACGCTGCCGGGCCTGACCGACGTCGCCACCGACCGGCAGCCGAACGGCTTGCAGGCGACGGTCAATATCAACCGCAGTGAAGCCTCTCGGCTCGGCGTCAGCATCCAGTCGATCGACGCGGCGCTCAACAATGCTTTTGCGCAGCGGCAGGTTTCGACGATCTATACCCAGCGCAATCAATATCGTGTCGTGCTGGAGGCCGATCCCAGCTATGCCCGCGATCCCAACGATATCTCCAAGCTCTATGTGCCGGCGTCGGGCGGCATCCAGATTCCGCTCAGTGCCGTGGCGTCTATCGATCGGACCCTGGCGCCGCTGGTGGTCAATCACCAAGGGCAATATCCCTCTGTGACCATCTCCTACAATCTGGCGCTCAATACGAAGCTGGAAGCAGCAAACGATGCCATTCAGCAGGCGGTGTTGCAAATGCACCTGCCGGATACGCTGCATGCGGATTTTGCCGGGGATGCGGCCAGCATCACGCAATCGACGAGCAGCCAGCCTCTGTTGCTCCTGGCAGCGCTCCTGACGGTCTATATCGTGCTCGGAATCCTCTACGAGAGCCTGGCGCATCCGCTGACGATCATCTCGACATTGCCGTCAGCCGGTCTCGGCGCGCTGCTTGCGCTGGTCATCAGCGGCACGGAACTGACGATCATTGCCTTCATCGGCATCATTCTCCTGATCGGCATCGTCAAGAAGAACGGCATCATGATGGTGGATTTCGCGCTGCAGGGCGAACGCATGCTCGGTCTGCCATCGGAAGAGGCGATCTATGAAGCCTGCATGAAACGCTTCCGCCCGATCCTGATGACCACGCTCGCCGCCCTGATGGGCGCCATTCCGCTGATCATCGCCACCGGCCCCGGCGCGGAACTCCGCCGCCCCCTCGGCATCACCATCGTCGGCGGCCTGATCGTCTCGCAGGTGCTGACGCTCTACACGACGCCGATCATCTATCTGATGCTGGCCAAGCTGCACAGCAGATGGTCGACGAAGAAGCAAGTACAGACGCCGATATCCTCGACATCGGCCTGAGTGGGGGCGGCAAGCGAATCAGTCGCGGTGGTCCCACGGATTGACGATCGCAATTCCGGTGTCCAAAAAATCCGGCACGTTGTGGGTTGCAAGTGCTGCCCCACGGGATGCGGCGATTGCTGCGATCTGAGCATCGAACTGGCTGATTGGCTTGCCGGCCTGACGACGCGATGCTGCAATCACAGAGTAAACGTCCGCTGCTTCGCTGTCGAACGGCAGAATTCGTCCGGCAAAATCCTCTTCGAATATTGGTAGAATGGCAGCCTCCAATTGGCTGCGACGTCGGCCGGCGGGCAACAGCCTGAGGCCGTAAAGGATTTCCGCTTGTGTCGTTGCCGTCGTAAAAACCGATAGGGGAGGCTGGGAGGCAAGCCACGCTTCAACGGCTGGCGAAGGCAATGGCGCCAATAGTTCGGAAATGACATTGGTGTCGAGAATGATCATGGGTCAAGGTCGACCGGTCGAATCGGTTCACGTGGCGCGATCTCCAATACGACGCCACCGGTGGCAGCCATACGACGACGAATTGTCTCGGCCAAATTAGGCTGCCGTTTTTCCTCGGTCGACAATGCGGCTCGCAAGATATCGCGTGCCTCATCTTCCATCGATCGCCCATGTGCAGCCGCGCGAACACGCAGTCGCGTCTTCAGATGATCATCGAGATTGCGAATCGTCATGCTGGCCAAGGGACTTCTCCAGTCATCAATGATTGCATATTAATCATTGATAGCGGAGTTTTCAAATGGGAGTTTGGCCCGGATAGATAGATTAGCCGCCGCGCTCAATCACGATCTTCAGTGCATTGCGGTGACTGTCCCAATAGGGGAGCGCATTTTCAGCCTCTTCAAAAGGAAAGACCTTCGAGATCAGCGCGTCGGCTTTGTCGCCGATCTTCTCGAGGTGGCTGATGACGTTTTGAAAATCGCGCATCAGGGCATTGCGGGAACCCATGATGTCGAGTTCCTTCAGGTTGAAGAATTGCGTCTGGTAGGTGACCGGCGCCTTGGAATAGCCGACATAGACGACGCGGCCGCCGAAGCAGGCGAGATCGATGGCCTGGGTGAAGGTCGCGGGCAGGCCGACGGCCTCGAAAGCAACGTCCACGCCGTCATCGCCTGTCAGTTCGCTAACCTTGGCGGCGACATCCTCGCTGCCGGCATCGATCGCCTCGACGGCGCCGAATTGCCGGGCGAGCGCGCGTTTCTCCTCGCTGAGATCGACGGCGATGACCTCGGCGCCGCGGGCAACGGCGGCGATCAGGACGCCCATGCCGATCATGCCGCAGCCAAGCACGATGACGCGGTCACCTTTCGCGACACGCCCGCGTTCGACCGCATGAAAGCCGACCGATAACGGCTCGACCAGGGCCAGATGGCGTGGCGGCAGCGTATCGTTGAGGATCAGCTTTTCAGCCGGTAGCACGATCTCCTCGGCCAGACCGCCATCTTGCTGAACACCGAGCGTCTTGTTGTAACGGCAGGCATTGAGCCGGCCCTTGCGGCAGGAGGTACACTCGCCGCAATTGGTATAGGGCATGACGATGACGCGGCGGCCGGGCGCATAGGCGGGATCGACACCGGGGCCGACGGCAAGGATCTCGCCGCCGATTTCATGGCCGGGAATGCGGGGCAGCTTTACCAGCGGGTTGAGACCCTTGAAGGTGTTGAGATCGCTGCCGCAGAGGCCGATGTGCCGCACGCCGACACGGACCTGGCCGGCGCCGAGCGGTGCTTCCGCGACGTCGTGGAAGCACGTCACGTTTTCCGCCTCGATCATCAAAGCCCTGATCACAGCATTCTCCTCCCTTAGACCGCTTGCCGGTGACGCCCTATTGTTTTGACGCAATTCCGGACGGAAAACTGCCGCGCACTTTTTGGGATCATGTTCTAGTGCGCGGTGTCCGGCGCTGGTTCCGATGCCGTGGCGCTTGCCGACCGCATCCCGCCCTTGAAGATGCGACGTACGGACACGAAGAGCAAGGGGATGAAGAAGATGCCGAGCACGGTCGCCGAGATCATGCCGCCCATGACGCCGATGCCGATCGAGTTCTGGCTGCCGGAGCCCGCGCCGTTGGCGATCGCCAGCGGCATGACGCCGAGGATGAAGGCGAGCGAGGTCATGAGGATCGGTCGAAGGCGCTGACGGGCCGCTTCCAAGGTCGCCGGTATCAGATCCTTGCCGTTCGCCTGCTGTTCGATCGCGAATTCGACGATCAGGATGGCGTTCTTGGCCGCTAGACCGATGGTCGTGAGCAGGCCCACCTTGAAATAGACGTCGTTCGACTGGCCGAAAATGGTGGCGGCGAGAAGGGCGCCGAAGATGCCGATCGGCACCGACAGCATGACGGCGAGCGGGATCGACCAGCTTTCGTAGAGGGCGGCCAGCGCCAGGAAAACCACCAGGATGGAGATGGCATAGAGCTGGGTCGCTTGATTGCCGGAAAGCTTTTCCTGGGCCGACAGGCTGGTCCATTCGTGGCTGAAGCCAGGCGGCAGAGACGCCATGATCTTGTCGATCTCGTTCATGGCGTCGCCGGAGGAGACGCCGGGGGCGGCGGCACCCTGGATTTCCACGGCGGACGAGCCGTTATAGCGTTCGAGACGCGGCGAGCCGTAGGTCCATTCGCCCTTCGAGAAGGCGGAGAAAGGCACCATGGCGCCATCGGAATTGCGCACATACCAGCGGCCGAAATCCTCCGGCTGCATGCGGAACTGCTTATCCGCCTGGACATAGACCTTCTTGACGCGGCCGCGGTCGATGAAGTCGTTGACATAGGTGCCGCCCCAGGCGGTCGAGAGCGTCGTGTCGATGTCGGAGAGGTTGATGTTGAGGGCGCTTGCCTTTTCCTGGTCGATCACAACCGAATATTGCGGCGTATCTTCCTGACCGTTCGGACGCGTGCCGAATAGTTTGGGGTTTTTCCCCGCAGCGCCAAGCAACTGGTTGCGGGCGGCAATGAGCTGTTCATGCCCTGCGCCGTTGATGTCCTTGATGAAGAAGTCGAAGCCTGCCGAGCTGCCGAAGCCCGGGATTGCCGGCGGCGCCAGTGCGAAGACGCTGCCGTCCTTGATCTTCGAAAAGGTCGCCATGGCACGTCCGGCGATCGCCTGCGCCTTGCTTTCCTTTGTCTGACGCTCCGTGAAATCCTTCAGCTTGATAAAGGCCAGGCCGACGTTTTGCCCCTGTCCGTTAAAGCCGAATCCGGCGACGGTGAAGACGGCGTCGACATAAGGCTTTTCCTTTTCGAGATAGTACTTTCTGACCTGTGCCAGCACGTCCTTGGTGCGGTAGTCCGTTGCACCCGGCGGGAGCTGCACGCTGGTGATCAGGATGCCCTGGTCTTCATCCGGCAGGAACGAGCTGGAAAGATGGTTGAACAGATAACCAACGACGCCCGCGATCAGCACGAACAGGACGAGGAAGAAGGGCGTCCCCTTGATGATGCCGCGCACGCTGCGCTGATATCCGCGGACGCCGCGGTCGAAGTTGCGGTTGAACAAGCCGAAGAGGCCCCGCTCCTTGGCGCCGTGTTCGGGCTTCTTGAGAATGGTGGCGCAAAGCGCAGGCGTGAGGATGAGCGCGACAATGACCGACAGGATCATCGCCGACACGATCGTTACCGAGAACTGACGGTAGATGACGCCGACCGAGCCGGAGAAGAAGGCCATCGGGATGAACACGGCCGACAGAACGGTGGCGATGCCGATCAAGGCGCCGGTAATTTCCTGCATCGACTTTATCGTCGCCTCGCGCGGCGAGAGACCCTCCTCATCCATCACGCGCTCGACATTTTCGACCACGACGATCGCGTCGTCCACCAACAGGCCGATCGCCAGCACCATGCCGAACATGGTGAGCGTATTGATGGAGTAGCCGAAGGCAGAGAGTACGCCGAATGTGCCGAGCAGAACGATCGGAACGGCAAGTGTCGGAATGAGGGTGGCGCGGATGTTCTGCAGGAAGACGAACATGACGATGAAGACGAGCACGATGGCTTCGAACAGCGTCTTGACTACATCCTCGATCGACAGTTTGACGAAGGGCGTCGTGTCGTAGGGATAAACGACTTCGACATTCGGCGGCAGAGTCTGCTTCAGGTTGTTGATCGTCGATTGGACGGCTTCGGCCGTATTGATGGCGTTGGCACCGGAGGCAAGCATCACCGCAAGACCGGCCGACGGCTGATTGTTGAAGGCGCTCGAGCTGGTATAGCTGTCGGCGCCCAGTTCGACGCGAGCAACATCGTTGAGGCGCACCAGCGAACCGTTGGACTGGCTCTTCAGGATGATGTTGTTGAACTGTTCCGGCGTCTGCAGGCGGCTCTTGGCTGTCACCGTCGCATTGAGCTGCTGGCCCGGCATTTGTGGCAATGCGCCGAGCTGGCCGGTCGAAACCTGCGTGTTCTGTGCTTCGATTGCCGAGACGACATCTGATGTCATCAACTGGTATTTCGCAAGCTTGTCCGGATCGATCCAGATGCGCATGGCGTAACCGGCGCCGAAGAGCTGGGTGTCACCGACGCCGGGGACACGTTTCAGCGTGTCATTCAGGGTGCTGTTGACGTAGTCGGCAAGGTCGTTGGAATTGAGTTTGCCGTCGGTCGAGACGAAGCCGATGACCATCAGGAAGTTCGAGGTCGATTTCGACACCGTGATGCCGGTATTCTGAACGGACTGCGGCAATTGCGCGGTGACGAGCTGCAGCTTGTTCTGCACCTGCATCTGGGCCACGTCCGCATTGGCCTTATTGGTGAAGGTCAGCGAGATCGAGGCCTGGCCCGTCGACGTCGACGTGGAGGCCATGTAATCGAGATTGTCGATGCCGGTCATGCCCTGCTCGATGACCTTGGTCACCGAGTTTTCGACCGTCTGGGCATCGGCGCCTGAATAGGTTGCGGTTATGCGCACCGTCGTCGGCGCGATCTGCGGATATTGCGAGATCGACAGCGTGAAGATCGACAGCGCGCCCGCCAGCATGATGATGATGGCGATGACCCAGGCAAAGATCGGCCGGTCAATGAAGAAACGAGACATCAAACCACCTTACTTCTGGGCGCCGGAGGCCGCTTTGCCGTCGGTCTTTTCCAGTTGGACCTGTTCGGCGGGCTTGACATCGGCGGCCGCTTGCTTCACCTCGCCAGTCGCATCGTCGATGGTCACCGCGGCGACGTTGACATCCTGGCCGGTACGGACGCGCTGGCCGCCTTCGACGATGATCCGGTCGCCATCCTTCATGCCCTCATTGACCAGCCAACTGTTGCCGATGCTTCTCTGCACCTTCAGCACACGCTGCTGAACCTTGTTGTCGTCGCCGACGAACATCGCGACCGGCTCGCCCTTCGTATTGCGCGTAACTGCTCGCTGCGGCACAAGGAAGCTGTTTTCCGCAATCCCTTCCTCGATGCTGGCGCGAACATACATGCCGGGCAGCAACACGCGATCCGGATTTGGGAAGACGGCGCGCACGGTGATCGTCCCGACGGTTTCGGCAACCGAGGCCTCTGCAAATTCGAGCCTGCCGGTCTGCTTGTAGTCGGTGCCGTCCTCCAGCGTCAGGTGGACCGAGACGTTGTTGCCGCTGGTCTTCAACCGGCCTTCCGCAATGGCACGGCGGAATTCGAGCAGGTTGGTGCTCGACTGCGTGACGTCGACATTCATCGGATCGAGCTGGCGGATGGTGGTCAACGCCGTCGTCTGATCGGCGGTGACGAGCGCGCCGACGGTGACTGTCGAGGCATCGACGCGGCCGCCGATCGGCGCGCGTAATTTCGTGTAATTGAGATTGATGCGTGCGGTCTCGAGCGCGGCCTTGGCGGAGGCGACATCGGCCTGTGCCTGGACGAGGGCCGCCTGTGCACTGTCGTAATCCTGCTGGCTGACAGCGTTCTGGGCGCTCAAGCCCTTGTAACGGTCCATCTTGGCCTGCGCGCTCGGTACGGCGCCTTCTGCCTTCTGCAGAGCGGCGGCGGCGCTGTCATAGGCGGCCTGATAGGAGGCGGGGTCGATTTCGTAGAGCACGTCGCCCGCCTTGACTTCGCTGCCTTCCTTGAAATTGCGGCTGCGGATGATGCCGCCGACCTGCGGCCGCACTTCAGCGATCAGATAGGCGCTGGTGCGGCCGGGCAGCTCCGCGGTGATCGCAACCGATTGCGGATGCAGCGTCATGGCACTGACTTCGGCCTTGACGGCAGGCGCATTGTTTTGAGCAGCCTTCTGCTCGTTGCAGCCCGCCAGCAGCAACGTGGCGGCGAACCCTGCTGCGATCAGCGAGAGCCGTGCGGCCGGGAGGCGTTCGGATGTCGCCGGACGTACGAATATACCGGTAGAAGAGGCGAGCTTTCCCACGTTGCTATTTCCCATTGTCTTAATTACAGTACCAATTAGTACGGAAAATATTGGCACCGCTATAAATGTCAATCTCATTTGGCCTTTTTGAGGTGAAGATGGAAGCACGGACGGAGATGGGGGGAAGGGACGCAGATCAAGCTGCCGCTCGCCGCCCACGCGGCCGTCCGAAGACGGCGAGTGACGACGCAAAGCGCGCAGAGATCGTTGCCGAGGCCCGCGCGACATTTCATGAACTCGGCTATGGCGGCACGACCATGGACCTCGTCGCGGCGCGATGCAGGATCTCCAAACAGACGCTTTATCGCTTGTTTTCGAGCAAAACCGAGCTTTTCATGGCGATTATCGCCGAGCATCGCGCCTCGATGTTGGCCTTGCCGCGCGATCCCGAGGAAGATCTGCCGCTCGATGAGGCGCTGGAACAGATTTTCATGATCGATATCGATGAAGCGGCGGAGCGGGAGCGGGAGGCCTTCATTCACTTTGCCGTGAACGAAGCGCAGCAGTTCCCCGAAATGGCGTCACTGTTGCGCACGCACGGCGCCGAACAGTCGCGGCAAATGCTGGCCGATTGGCTCCGCCTGCAGCAAAAGCGCGGTCTGATCGAAATTGACGACGCCATCAGCGGTGCGCGCATGCTGATGAATATGATCTTCGGCGCGATGATCTCGCATCCCGGCAAGCTGAACGACTGGCCCGACCGCGAAACCCGCCTGCGGCACTTACGTCAGTGCATCGCAATCTTCGTGGCGGGTGTGCAGGCGCATCGGAAGCTGCGATAGGGTTTCAGCCTTCCAGGGACCGCTGCGCGCTTTTCCTGGAATTGCTCTAAAAGAGCGATGCCGGCATGGCTCCGAAGAACCATACCGGCATCTTTCTCCGGCCCCCCGCCAGAAATCCGAGAAACTGCGCTTCGAGCAATTCCAGGACAAAGTGCGCAGCGGTTTTCCGTCCGGAATTGCGTAAATAAGATGCAGCGGTTCAACGTTTCCGTGAAGCGCTGAACCGCTCTAATGTGCGACAGCCCTACTCATGTTGTCTACACCCTCTTCGAAAAGCGGCATCTGCAGGCCGTTTGTGTACATTTCCTGCAATACGGCGCCGAGTGCGAGATCGAGGCACCAGACCGGGAATTCGGCGTTCAAGCTCTTGGCGCTCTGGCGCGCATAGGTGATCAACCGTGCGATCGACGCCAGCTCTTTCAGCGACTCTGAATCCTGGCTTGCCATTTCGATGGGAAGTATTGCTGTCATGTCATGCCCCTTATGACCTCAGTTCCTGGTGAACGAGATACTCATCGCCAGGAACATGAGAAGAGCTTAATCCATGTCGTGCGCATTGGCGCGTGACATACAGCGTGACACGATGCGGGATTGCAAACGACTTTTACGGTTCAATTTCAAGGCGATGAAAGGCGAAACGCCATAAACTATTGGCTTGAAACGTCCAATCGCGCGACGGTTGCTGCCGTTCGTTCGGGCAGTCGGCAACCGCGTGAAGCAATTCCAGCGCATCGATGCGTTTTTGGTTGACCGCATTGGCACGCAGGAGACCGTAAATTTCCTGCCGCCGCGTCGGATCCGGCAGATCCGCGGTGTTTGCCAAAGAGCGATAGGTGAGCGATTTGAAGAACATAGCTTCGGCGCGCGCCTGCAGGGCGGCATGTTCGGCTTCACTGATCGCGCCGGCCTCGGCCAGAGCGTGCAAGGTTGTCTGCACGTTGACCAGCGGTTCGCTGAGCGGAAGGTGGCCGAGTTCGGCCGGACCATGGATCTGCGCCACGGCGGAGTCGTCCGCAATCGCACCGGAGGCATAGGCCTCAAAAATGCGGCCGATGCCGATCATGCCGAAAGCCGCGCATTCGGCGGCGCGCAGCGCGCCCATGCTGGCCGCACCATAGACGTGGACGCCTTTCGACAGGGCGAAGAGGATTTCCTTGTGCCAGACCGGTGCGACATTTTCGAAGAAGCCGTCGATCAGACCGATGACATTGGCGCCCTCTTCCATTGCGCCGACGATATCGCCCTGCCTCGCCGGCGGACGGAGAATGATGTCGGGGCCGGCGATATCGGCGGCGTCGGGAAGTGTCGGGCCTACGAACAGGAACTTCATAGCAGCCGCAACGTCTTGGAAATGGCGCGATAGCCGAAGCGACGCTTGCGCTCGCCGGCAGGATTTTCGAGTTGCGGCACGATAAGCTTGGCAACGGCAAAGGGAAGCGATGCTTGGCCGAGCGAAAGTGCGATGGCGGAATTGATGCCGGCCTGGCGCATTCGTTCTAGAGTCAAATGCAACAGCGGCTCGGCGCCGTGCGGCAAGGCTTCCTCTGATCGTGCCGCCGGCTTCGGCTCCGCTTCAAAACAACGGCGGATGCTTTCCGGCAGCTCCCGGGTGAAATCATCGGGTCGGATGTCGTCCCTGGCGCCGCTGATGAAGGTGAGGCGCGATTGCGCCGCCTCCGTCACAGCGCGGATCGCCGCCCGCACCGGTGAGGGATGCGCACCGCTGCCCATGGTGACGTCGAGATAACGGACATGTTTTGCCCGCGCGATTTCGACCGGGCCGAGAAAGGCGGCGAAGGCCGGGATTCCTATATCGCTCGTTACGTCGAATAGTTTGAGCGCCAGATCAGCGACGTCAATCTTACCTATCAGTGCGTCCATCACCGGGTCGGCAAGCGAGGTGGGATCGATGCACGTATCCGCGCGTAGGGCCGGTTCGGAAATATCCCACAGCACCTTGGCGTCACGCTCGATGCGTTCGAGCAAGCCGTGCAGAATGGCCTCGGTCAGGACATTGCCGGAGGCGAGACCGTCGGAGCATTGCCAGAAGCGTGATTTGCGGGGGGTGCGGTCGAGCGTCACGGCCTCGAAGGGAATCCAGGCGTTTCGACCGGCTATGAGATCGTGACCCTCTACCCAGGCGATTTCCTCTCCATCGGCGATATCGGCCTGACCGCGGCCGATGAGAGACGGAAGCGAGTCAGCATGGTGTTCTTTGGCCAGCAGTTCCTGTCGGCTGGTGTAGATGGGCTTGATCGCAGGGGCGCCGGCGACCGTTCGTTCCAGCGCCTCCATGGCGGCAGAGACCTTGGCGTCGATATCCGTGATGCCCTTGCCGTTGTTGATGACGATCGACCTGGCATTCGGACTGACGGCCTGCCAGACAGGCAGGCCGATTTTGTCGAGTCCAGTCAGCCGGCCAAGGCGAGTAACGCCGTGGCTAGCAAGACAGGGTTCTATCCGTCGAAACGTCTCTTCGGCCGCGCAGATGCGGTCAGAATAGGATGGACCGACAGCAACGTCCTGCTGGCCCGAATTGCGCGGCATGAGCGCGGCCGGAGACAACGCTGTGATCACGGTTTGACGTCGGTATCAAACTGGCCTGAAGCAGGCCCCTCGTCGAATTGGATAGTTGCGGCTTGGTCGTCGAATTGGCCACTGGCGGCATGAGCAGAGCTGCCGACCGTAATGGCGAGATTAACGCCCTTGACGATGATTGCGCCAGCATTCCGCAACTGATCGGCGGTACCGAGAGTGGTGCCCGCCGGTGCCTGGAGTGGCGATACTGTGCCTGCGCCGAGATCGGCGAGATAAAGTTGCGGATCGCCGGGAATTCCAATTACTACGAAATTTGCCATGCTCAGTCCCCTCTCTTGTCAAAAGATATTCTCAAAAACCTGCACGTCGCAGTCCTTCCCGATAATGGTCTCTCTGCCATTGTTCGCGGATGGGCACGATGGAGAGCCATGTATCGATCTCGAAATCTGGATAGGTCTCTTTGACCTTGCGCACAAGAGCTCTGGCCTTGCGCGTATCTCCCGCCATCGCGGCAGTGGCGGCTGCAAGTCGCGCCGCTGGAGCAGGATCGGCCATGCGGTCGATGTAGTTCATGGCATCCTCGTATTGCTCCAGATGATAACTGGCGCCGGCTGCTGTCCAGAAATAGAGATCCGGGCTTAGTGGATTGAGCTTGATGGCGCTCTCTATCTTGTTCAAACCTTCGGCCGGTTGTGAAGCATGAACTAGTGTGTTTGCATAGTCGGCAATGACATCGGCGTGGTGCGGGCTGATGGTTTCGGCGAGGTCAAAAGCCTTCAGGCTCTCGTCAAAATCATTCTGATAGAGCTTCGCGGCGGCAAATTCACGGTAGCCGGCCGCAAGGTCCTGGCCGGCGGCGATCGCCTTGCCAGCCTCTTCTTCCACCTGCTTCAACAATTGCGAATCGCCGCGTGCCGTTACCAGCCACTCCATATGATAGGTACGGGCTATTCCGCTCAAGGCTGGCGAGAAATAGGGATTTTCCTTGAGTGCCGCCTGGAAAGCCTTGCGGGCACGGCGGATGTCCGGAAGGCCGAGGTTTTTCAGATATCGCTGGCCGAGCAGATACTGATGGTAGGCTTCCGGATTGCGTTCGAAATAATCCCGTGAGAATTCGTTGCGCTCGATATGGCTGGCGGCCGTCGCGACGATGCGTTGAGCGATTTCGCGGTGCTGGCGCGGCAGTGTATGGGCATCCATACTGAAGCGTTCGGCCCAGACCACCTCGTCATTGCCGACGTAAATCAATTGCGCAAACAGGCCATAGGCATCGCCATCAAAGCTGAGTTTGGTGTCCAGAATGTAGCTGATGCCGTATCTCTCGAGAGTCGCGATCCGGTCGGAGTCGAGCGCGATTTTCTCAGCCGTGTAGGGCGCCACCATTGTTACGGTCTTCAAGACGCAAAGGCCGACCGTGATATCTTCCATCAGCGCGGAAGCAAGGACGACTGCCGCCTGATGGCCTAGCGCTAGGTTCACGGGCGGCAGCAGCGCAAGCTTGGGCGGCCCGCGCGGCGCCGGCGGAACGATTTCCAATTGTGGGCTTGCTTCCTGCCGAAGCTGTGGCGCGACGCTGCGCTGGCGTTCGAACAACCGCCGCGCGACGCTGAGCGTCTGTGGGTCGGGGGCGACGGGCAATTCGCCCCATTTATATTTTCTGCGGCTCTCGAAAATATGACGGGCGCTTTCGAGCTGGGGTTCGCCGGCATAGGTCTCACTTAGCAGCTGGTAGACCGCCTCATCTTCGGGGTGGGCCTCGAACAACCGCAGCGCCGCCTCTTTGATAATCGTCGCGTCCGCATCTTCGCTTATGGCCGCGATGGCATCGCGAAGCGTCGTCAATATCTGTGTCTTGATGCGATCGCGCTGTGCATGCAGCCACATGCGAGCCTGGCCGCCGATGACCTCGGTGCGGGCGAGAAAATCCCAGCGGCCGAGTTGCAGCAATCCGTCCAGCGCGGTGTGGGGATTGGTTTGCGACACCGCGTTCAGCAGTGCGAGATCGGTGGTGAAGGCTTGGACATTGATGCTGACGGTCGCCTGCTCGATCAGCAGCAGTGCTACTCCAAGTTCGTCCTGCCGGTTTTTGACACGCGACAGGGTCTGCCGCAGATTGGCAAGCGCCTTATCCAGGGGAATGTCGCCCCAAAGAAATTCCGCAAGCTCCGCACGGGTCTTTTGCGGCGAGGGGCTCGTCAGCAGAAAGCAGATCGACAGCAGACCCTTTTCGGGAAAAGGCACAATAGAGCCTGTTCCGTCGACGAGACGTAGGTCTCCGAATGTCAGCAGCCTGAAATCCATGCGTCCCCACTGCATTAGCAGCGTCCCGGTATCGCAACCGCGATTCCGGTATCGCTCGCGATCACCAACGCCCTGCGTGATCACAGGTGTCATCTACGATTCATGAATTTCACACTACGATGCCTGCTATCCTATCGCAATCGCTAGAACATCCTGCTTTGAGATGAATTGCCTGAAAGCGGAAGGAATGCCCTTTTTTCAAAAAGCCGGAGCCATCCGTCCGAGTTCGAACGAACGCGCCGCGCTCAATCCTTTTCTGCGATTGCGGATGCCGCGATCGTCGATATGGGGACAATCTATCATTCGATCATGATCCGCGCCTCACCCGTTTTTCATAGGGCGAGGCATGGAGATCAGTTTCTGAGGCCGAAAGGAACTTCGGCCGCAGGCGGCGCATTCATGACCGTGGGCTCGGAGGCGTTGGCCAGCGACTTGATGAGCGTCAGCACGGATTGGCGGACGCCGGGATCATTGATCTTCATGAAGGCCTTGTTGAGGCTGAGGCCTTCCTTGGAGGTCAGAAAATCGGACAGGTCTTCAAGGCCGGTGATCGCGCCCAGCCCTTCTGTCGTCAGCGGTTGCGTATTGTCCTGCTGGAAGAAGAAAGCGACAGGGACGGCTAGAACTCCTGCGATCGCCTGCAGTCGGCTGGCGCCGATGCGGTTGGTGCCTTTTTCGTATTTTTGCACCTGCTGAAAGGTAACGCCGATCTGTTCGGCGAGCCGTTCCTGGCTCATGCCGAGCATAAGCCGGCGCATGCGCACGCGTGAGCCGACATAGGCGTCAATCGGATTTGGTACTTTTGCACTCACTGCGCAGTCTCCTCATTCGAACGGGGGTACCCCGGCGGGCGCCACCTTACAGATGCCCGGGGAAGAGGCAAGGACACGTCCCCAATCTGCCCGTTCAGTGTGTATTAAATATCGATAATTTTCAACCAAAAGTCCTGACGCCAGAGTTTTTTCCTTCAAACGTCAGATAGATAAACGGCAGAAAAGAAGCTTCGCGTCAATTGGACTAAAGACTGAGAACGATCAGTATTTTTACAGAGGACGCATGGGGTTATCCTTGGCAGGCATGCCGGCGGGAGCCGGATCGTGACCGGTTCTGCACTGGACTATATTTCCGCTCGACCTGAGAAAGCTTCAGGATTTGAGAAGACCGCGGAAATCTGGTTGCGCGTTCTTTCGATGGAAAAATTTTTCTCAGGTCTTTTATCCGCGGCTGCAGGAGTTGCCTGCTGTGTTACCCTCAACTAACGCTGCGTTAGTTTTTTTAAGCGTGCGGATAGGTGGAAATTGCGCATCCTGGGGAGGAGTCGAAGGAGCCTAGAAGTAAATTTTTCTCCGCAAAGCTCATTCCTTTTGAAAAGATCTCCGTTATATTTTCTAATTATAAAATCAACGCTCTAGCGTATTTCGTAAAGCGACAGCTCTATTAATGGTTGAGCGACATAACCAAAATTGGTCGGAATCGCGTCTTGACCCTGTTATATTAGATGGTCTTAATGCCCATCGTCCGGTCGTGCCCGCGCCCGGACAGTTGCTGGAGTCTTTAGGCCCGCTGCACCAAGAACAGCGGGTCCTTTTTTCCGCCTTTATTCTTGATTTTTTGCGGGGCCCGCCATGCCAACACAGCAGGGGGGTCAGCGAGCCCCGGCCGTCCAAGCACGGCGGCACGACGATCCAACAGAACTCCGCTGTCGTCCACAAACCCCTGCTTTAATTGCCGATGATGCAACTCGCACAGGCATTGTAAATCACCGGTACTCGCAACATCTGCATTGGGAACCGGAACGCTTTTCCCGCTCAGAAGGTCACTGACGCCCTTTCAGCTCACTGAAAGGTTGTTCGTGCAAGTCTGTTCCGCTTCGGGAGGAAGCATATGCCGAGGTGGCGATCAAGCGCTCGGCATCCAATGAGAGGAGGATATTTAATGCGTTCATCAAGCATGTTCCTTTATTCCGCAGCCCTTTCCCTCGTCATCGCTGCCGGCTCGCTCGGCGTCACGGCGGCTCACGCCGCCGACAAGATTTCCATCATGGTGGGCGGTTATGAAAAGCAGATCTATCTGCCGGCCAAGCTTGCGGAAGCCCTCGGCTACTTCAAGGACGAAGGTCTCGATGTCGAGCTTCTGAACGAGCCGGCGGGCGTCGACGCGGAAAACGAAATGCTTGCCGGCGCTGTCCAGGGCGTCGTCGGTTTCTATGATCACTGCATCGATCTGCAGGGCAAGGGTAAATTCGTCGAATCCGTCGTGCAATTCAGCCAGGCGCCCGGCGAAGTCGAGCTTGTGTCGGCCAAGCATCCTGAGATCAAGTCGCCTGCCGATTTCAAGGGCAAAAGCCTCGGCGTGACCGGTCTCGGCTCGTCGACCAACTTCCTGACGCAATATCTGGCGGTCAAAAGCGGTTTGAAGCTTGGTGAATTCACCTCCGTCCCGGTCGGCGCCGGCCAGACCTTCATCGCAGCCATGCAGCAGGACGCCATTCAGGCCGGCATGACAACCGAGCCGACGGTCTCGCGCCTCCTGAAGACCGGCGAGGCCAAGGTGCTCATCGACATGCGCACGATGGATGGAACAAGGGCCGCTCTAGGCGGAACCTATCCTGCCGCGTCTCTTTATATGCAGGCGTCGTGGGTCAAGGATCATAAGGAGGAAGTGCAGAAGCTTGCGAACGCATTCGTCAAGACGCTGCACTTCATCAACACCCATTCCGCCGCCGAGATCGCCGACAAGATGCCGAAGGACTTCTATGTCGGCGATAAGGAGGGTTACGTGAAGGCGCTTGAAAACGGCAAGGCGATGTTTACCGCTGATGGCGTGATGCCCGAAGATGGGCCGAAGACCGTCCTCGCTGTGCTTTCCGAGTTCTCCAAGAACGTTCAGGGCAAGTCGATCGACCTGTCGAAGACCTATACGACGGAGTTCGTCAAGAACGCCAAGTAAGGCGCTGCATCGCGCCGCCTCCGGCAAATGCCGGCGGCGGTCATCGTCTCGGATTTGCCGTTTCGACCCTGCCCGCAGGCGGCGCCGAGAAAAAAATCGCAATGCCGTCCTGCGAAATTTTCGCTGAAAGCTTACTGAAAGGTTGCCCGCGCTAGGCTCGTGAAGCTTCGTGGAGGAAGCACATGCCATGCGCGAACATGTGACGCAGGCATCCTAACAGGAGGAGACATTCATGCGTTCATCGCGCACGCTTTTTCATTCCGTAGCCCTTTCCCTCGTCATGACCGCCGCATCCCTCGGCGCGACAGCGGCGCATGCCGCCGACAAGATCTCCATCATGGTGGGCGGTTATGAAAAGCAGATCTATCTGCCGGCCAAACTTGCGGAATCCCTCGGCTACTTTAAGGACGAAGGCCTCGACGTCGAGCTTCTGAACGAATCCGCTGGCGTCGACGCCGAAAACCAGCTTCTCGCCGGTGCCGTCCAGGGTGTCGTCGGTTTCTACGATCACTGCGTCGATCTGCAGGCCAAGGGCAAGTTCATCGAATCCGTCGTGCAATTCAGCCAGGCGCCGGGCGAAGTCGAGCTGGTGTCGACCAAGCATCCGGAAATCAAGTCCTTCGCCGATTTGAAGGGCAAGAGCGTCGGCGTTACCGGCCTCGGTTCGTCCACCAACTTCCTGACGCTTTACATGGCGTCCAAGGCAGGCCTGTCGCCGGCTGACGTTACCCCGGTTCCGGTCGGCGCCGGCCAGACCTTCATTGCCGCCATGCAGCAGAACGCCATTCAGGCGGGCATGACCACCGAACCGACGATCTCGCGCCTGCTGAAGACCGGCGAAGCTTCGGTTCTTGTCGATCTCAGAACCGTGAAGGGCACCGAAGCCGCGCTCGGTGGCACCTATCCGGCCGCGTCGCTCTATATGGATGCAGCTTGGGTCGATGCCCATAAGGAAGAAGTGCAGAAGCTTGCCAACGCCTTCGTCAAGACACTGCGTTTCATCAACACCCATTCCGGTGCGGAGATTGCCGAGAAGATGCCGAAGGATTTCTACGTCGGCGACAAGGAGGGCTACATCAAGGCTCTCGATGCCGGCAAGGAAATGTTCACCGCCGATGGCGTGATGCCGGAAGATGGTCCGAAGACCGTTCTTGCGGTACTCTCGCAGTTCTCCAAGAACGTCAAAGGCAAGACGATCGACCTGTCGAAGACCTACACGACGGAATTCGTCAAGAACGTCAAGTAAGCAGTCATAATGCCGCTTCTGGCCGGTTCCGGAAGCGGCAGCTCAAGAGACTTTGCAGTTCACTGGGCTTTGCGTGCACGCCCCGAAGGCACGCGTCAGGATCAGCACCATGCAACAGGATGAACGCCGCACGCCGGCGATCGAGCTCATCAATGTCAGCCGCCGTTTCGTATCCCCGACCGGCAAATCGCTGACGGCACTGCGCGATTTCAACATGACCGTCGAGCGCGGTGAATTCGTCGCCGTCGTCGGCCCGACCGGGTGCGGCAAGTCGACGACGCTCAATCTCGTCACCGGGCTGGCGAAGCCCAGCGCCGGCGAAGTTCGCCTGATGGGCGGCCCTGTCAACGGCATCGACCCACGCGTCGGCTTCGCTTTCCAGACGGATGCGCTCTTCCCCTGGAAGAACGTCATCGACAATGTCATGTCCGGCCCGCTGTTTCGCGGCAAATCGAAGGCGGAAGCCGAAAAGAGTGCAAAGGACTGGCTTGCCCGCGTTGGGCTTTCGAAGTTTCTGCATCACTATCCGCATCAGCTCTCGGGCGGCATGCGCAAGCGCGTTTCGCTGGCGCAGACCTTCATCAACGAGCCGGAAATCCTGCTGATGGATGAGCCCTTCTCCGCGCTCGACGTGCAGACCCGCACGGTGATGCATGAAGAGCTCCTGAAGCTATGGGCCGAACGCCAGGCTTCGGTCGTCTTCGTCACGCACGACCTTGAAGAGGCCGTGGCGCTCGCCGACAAGGTCTACGTGCTGACGGCTGGCCCGGCGACGGTGAAGTCGGTCTATACGATCGAGCTGCCGCGCCCGCGCGTCGTCTCAGAGATCCGCTACGAGCAGAACTTCATCGATTATTGCAAGACGATCTGGGACGATCTTCGCGAAGAGGTCGAAACCAGCTATCGCCGTGCTGCGGAAGCGGCATAAGGGAGGATTGATCATGGCAAACACAGCTCTCGAAGCAGGCAACGCCCCGATCTTCCGCGCCGGCACCTCGGACGCGGAAATCGAAGCCGCAGCGCTGAAAGCGCTCACCCGCCGCAAGTACATCGTCGTCGCCTGGCAGATCGGCATTCTGCTCGCCATCCTTGGCCTTTGGCAAGTCGCCTCCGATCTGCACTGGATCGATCCGTTCTTCTATTCGAGCCCCTATGGCATTGCGCTGCGTCTGTGGGATTGGATCAGCGAGGGCACCGAGAGCGGCTCGCTCTGGTATCATCTCGGCGTCACCATGGAAGAAGCGTTGATCGGCTTCGTCATCGGCTCGGTCACCGGCGTTCTCGTCGGCGTCGCACTTGGCCGCAACAAGCTGGCTTCCGATATTCTGTCGATTTACATTAAGGCGATCAACTCGATCCCGCGCGTCGTTCTCGCGCCGATCTTCGTGATGATCATGGGCCTTGGCCTGCCGTCCAAGGTGGCGCTCGCTTTCATCATGGTGTTCTTCGTTGTCTTCGCCAACGCTTTCCAGGGCGTACGTGAAGCCGACCGCAACATGATCGCCAATGCCCGCATTCTCGGCGCCTCGAATTGGCAGGTTACCCGCAACGTCATCCTGCCGTCGGCGATGAGCTGGATTTTTGCAAGCCTGCACATCTCCTTCTCGTTCGCTATCATCGGCGCGATCGTCGGCGAATTCGTCGGCTCGCTTGCCGGTATCGGCTACCTGATCTCGATCGCCAAGGGCACCTATGACGCTGCCGGTCTCTATGCAGCGATCATCCTGGTGATGGTGGTGACGCTCGGCGCCGAATATGTGATGACGCTCGTCGAAAACCGCATCACCAGATGGCGTCCGCAGCAGCATATGGACGTGCAATAAGCCGTCCAGGCATTCAGTTTCCTCCCAAGGCCGGGCACCCCCACCCGGCCTCTTTTTTTGCCGTCATCCCGGCGTCGGCAATCAGCATCATCCGGCTCTAGAATCAAAGAAGTAGAGCATGATGTCGTCCGAAAACCGCTCACACTTTTCGGCATCATGCTCTAAGCCATCATTCCAAAACCCTGAACCGGCCTTCATCACGCGGACCCTTGAATGCGACATCTTCCGCTACGATTGAACGAGGATCACCAAGGTCTCCGGCAATACTCCGTCGTACTCCATCGCATCCGCCGCTGACTTGGACTTCATAAATTCCGCCAAGCGATCCATGTCGGGAACGTCCATGACTAGGCCGACCCGGTTCGACGCTTGCGGATCGACAAAGGTGCGAATGTTTGCGCACCCGAGGGGTTCGAAAACCTCTTTACGGCGTGGTGAAGCAAGCCAGTGTTTGACGTCTTTGACGTCGTGATAGGCCAATATGGTAGGCATAGCATCCTCCTCTCAAGGCGAAATGGAACACTACGCCTCGATTGATCACATTGATATTACCCCGATGGGCGGAGTGCATTGTCGCGCGCAAATGGCAGAAATGTTGATGTTCTCGTCTGCTTCCGGCTCAAAGTGGCACCTGCGCCGCCACTCTCGGCGGATCAACATCGAGCGATAGGCCTTCTTGAGACAAGTGATATAGTTCAATTTCGGTCGTTTCACCTTAGACGATACGAGAAAGGAATTATTCCATGGGAGACCAAAAGCGCCCGCTGCAACCTGGAGAAACCGCGCCCGCGTTCACACTAGCCACGGCCAACTTCGACGGAACGGTCTCTTTCGCCGACTTGATCGGTCGCTCGTTCTTGATCGGCTTCTTTCGCGGGCTGCACTGCCCGTTCTGCCGGCGTCAGGTAGAGCAGCTCGCCGGCATACAGCCCACGCTGCGCGCCGCCGGGGTGGAGACCGTGGCCGTTATCAACACGCCGGTGGAACGCGCTCGCCTGTATTTCCGCCACCGTCCGACACCAGTAATGCTACTATGCGATCCGGACTGCCGCACGCATCGGGCCTACGGTGTGCCATATGCTGAGTTCCTGCCCGATGGGAGCAGCGAGCAGCCCGAATGGCCTTATAGCGCGACGATGGCGCAGTTCCAGGCGGCACGCATCAACCCCACGGGCGAGTTGCCGGAACCGCTACACCCGATGGAAGCCAACACGGTACTCAACGCCAAGGACTGCTTCGAGCTTGATGAAGCCGATAATGCGATCTTCGCCACGCACGCTACCCAGCTCGTCGGGCACTTCCTAGTCGATGCGAACGGCACAATCCGCTGGGTACAAATTGAGTCGCTGGACGGACCGAACAGCCTCTCCATTTTCCCGACCGCAGCGGAGATCATCGCCGCCGCGAGCGACCTTGGACGCTGACCTGCAGCGACCCGCCTGCCCGCGTTATTGCACGATGTCGAATGAGGGCAACGAGACGCATTGATCGGGCGATGACCGCTCTCGGCGCAAAGCTGTCGTCCATATGCGGCGGAACCGCCGGGCGGTGGCTGCTATCCAATCGCACAATTTCCTCCGGACGAGAATCGGCTTATGGTCTCATTCCGGCAAAGCCCATGCCTCCCCCCTCCATTCGGGAAAGTATCGTTCATGCGGGGCTGATCGATCATCGAACCGACTGTTCGAGCGCCAGGCATAAGGAGGGGTTGCAATCGTTGCTCGCGATAGGAGGTTTTGCAGATGAGGCTTTCTGGCCCAATTTATCGCTTGAAGCGTAAAGCCCGGCTCATGTCGCGCGAGGAGAATATTCCCTTGCACGAAGCACTTGACCGAATCGCTGCCGAGGAAGGTTTCCGCGGCTGGAGCTTGCTCGCTGCTCGTGCGGAGGCGACCAACCCCGCGGGAGCGATGTTCGCAGAATTGGACCCTGGCGATCTGGTGCTTTTGGGCGCCCGTCGGGGTTACGGCAAAACATTGATGAGTCTCAGGCTGGCGGTCGAGGCGATGAAATCCGGCAATCGGGGCGCCTTCTTCACGCTGGAGGATACCGAAAGGGTCGTTCTCGATCGCTTCCGGATGATCGGTGCGGAGTTCGAACCTTTCAAAGGCTTGTTCGAATTCGACAGTTCCGACGCGATCAGCGCCGACTATATCATCGAGAGGCTGGGGTCTGCGGCCAAGGGAACGCTGGTGGTCATCGATTATCTGCAGATACTCGACCAGAACCGGCAAAAACCGGAATTGATGGTGCAGGTTCGCGCGTTGAGGTCTTTCGCGCGCGAGAGAGGCCTGATCATCGTCTTCATCTCGCAGATCGACCGGTCCTATGATGCGTCGATGAAAGCCTATCCGGATCTGGCAGATGTCCGGCTGCCTAATCCGTTGGATCTGGCATTGTTCGACAAGACATTTTTCCTGAACAAGGGTGAAGTCCAGCTTCCGGCAGCAGGGTAGCAGCCCCAACTGATCCCGGTTGCCGGCGGTCGGAAAGCGATCAAACCGCCGGCAGCCTTACCGTCACCAGGAGGCCGCCGCCGGTCGCATCGCCGAGCGTGACAGTACCGCCGGCGCCGTCGACGACTTCGCGGACGATGGCGAGCCCGAGGCCGCTACCCTCCGGCTCGGTGCCGATGATGCGATAGAAGCGCTCGAACACCTGGCCGCGCTCGGCCTCGGGGATACCCGGACCATTGTCCTCCACCCAGAGCACGGCTTCACTGCCGTCGCGTCGGACGCCGACCGTCACCCTGCCATTCGCGAGGGTATAACGCAGGGCGTTGTCGACGAGATTGACCAGCATCTCGCGCAGCATGGTGCCGTCGCCTTCGACCTGGACCGACGCGCAATCGGCCTCCAGTCCAAGGTCTATATTCCGCCTCAGGGCTTCCTCCGCCAGGGTCTCCAGGACTTGCCGGGCGGTGGCGACGAGATCGATCGTGTCATTGCGTGGCCGGCGGCTGCCGGGTTCGGCCCGCGACAGGGTGAGAAGCTGGCTTGCCAGTCGCGTCACCTGCCTCGTACTCGAGCGCAGGGCCGTCAGCGCCTCGTCGCGCCTGGCATTATCGTCCTCGCGCGCCGCCACGCTCGCCTGCGTCGAGATCAGCGCGAGCGGCGTGCGCAACTGGTGGGCGGCGTTGGAGACGAAGCGGCGCTGCGCCGCCATCTGGTTCTGCACTCGCTCCATGTGATCGTTGAGGGCATGAACCAGGGGACGAAGCTCGCTCTGCACCATGTCCGCTTCCAGCGGATCCAGCCGCTGACGGCCGCGTTCGCGCACCGCATCGCGTAGCCGCAGCACCGGCGCGAGACCGCGCTGCAGCCCGATAATGGTCACCATGCCGGCGAGCAGCACTAGCACGAGCTGTTTGGTGAAATCCGAGAGCCACAGCCTGCGGCGCATGGCGTACTGGCTCTTGTGGGTGACGGCGACGGTGACGGAGATCGTACTGTCTTCGCCGAGGCCTACGATCGGATGATTCAGCATCATCAGCCGAACCTGATCGGTGCGAAATGCCGTGTCTTCGCCGACCTGCTGTTTCTTCGGCTGCGGCAGATCGGGATAGCCGGAGACGAGGTTCCCCCAGGCGGTCACCACCTGGTAGAAGACACGATCGCCATAACCCGTATCGAACATCTCCAGCGCGGCGGGTGGGATATCGACCTGCACAGTGCCGTTTGCATCGACATGCACGGCCTCGGCGATAACGCGGGCCGAAGCAAGCAGCGTGTGGTCGGTGACGAGGTCCGCGGTGGCATTCGCCGAGCGGAAACTGAGATAGAGATTGATGCAGATCGCCCCGATCAGCGTCAGTACCACCCAGGCAAAGAGTTGCGCCCGCAGGCTGGAGGTCAGCCCTGCGACGGCGCGGCGCAGACGTCCTTTGCGTGGGCGGCTTTCGTCATTGCGCATGGCGAAGGAGGTAACCCAGGCCGCGCAGCGTCGCGATCTGCACGGCGCTGCCTTCGAGTTTCTTGCGGACACGGTGCACGTAGATTTCGATGGCGCTGGTGTCGGCGAGATCGTCGAAGCCGAAGACGCTTTCGGATAGCGCGGCCTTGGTGACCGTCGTGCCGACCTTCATGACGAGATGTTCGAGCACGGCATGTTCGCGCGGCGTGAGCGCCAGGGTTTCGCCGCCGAGAAAGAACTGCCGCGTGCCGCCGTCAAAGAGCAGGTCGCCCACGGCGATTTCGGGTGCGGCGCGGTCATGGCCGCGGCGGACGACCGCGCGGATGCGGGCTTCCAGCTCGGCGATTTCGAAGGGTTTGGCGAGATAGTCGTCGGCGCCGCTGTCGAGCCCGGCAACGCGGCCGTCGAGGCTGGCATTGGCCGTCAGGATGATGACCGGCACCTTGTTGCCGCCCTGGCGTAACCGCTTCAGCAGCGTCAATCCGTCGATTTTCGGAAGTGACAGATCAAGGATGACGACCGAATAGCCCGCCACTTTCAACATATGTTCGGCATCCTCGCCATCGTAGGCGATGTCGACGGCATATTGTGCCTGACGCAGCGCCTTGCCGAGCCAGGACGCCAGTTCGCGGTTGTCTTCGACGATCAGGAGCCTCATGGAGCAACTATACAGCAAGTGCCGGATATTGCGAGCGTTTCCGGGAAAGCTTTCGGCCTGTTTCAGCGCCTTCCCAGTCTCAATCCCATCTCTCTCACCTCGCGCAAATACACCTTTCGCGCATAGGGCGGCGTCAAATTATGGTCGGCGTCGGGGATGATGGTGAGGCGGATGTCGGGGAAATTCTTCAGGCCGGCTGCGTCCTCCCCGAAGTGTTCGCGAAAATGATCCAGACCGATGTCATAGGCGCTATAGATCAGAGAAATATCGACCTGGCGTTTGGTCAGCGTGCGGAAGCCGTTGATGACGGTTTCGTGCTCTCCGGCGAAGAAGGGAAGAACACCGAGCAGGGGACGACCGAGACGGACGGCACGGCGCGCCAATGCCACGACGATGTTGCGCGCCGCACTTTTTGCGTCGATCTGGCCGCTATAGAGCCGCTTCAACGTCTCGAATTGCAGTAATTTCTGGCCGTAGGTCTCGAGCGAACGCGGAACGAAACGCAGGGCTTCGTCCACTGGCTGGGTTTCGTCCCAGAAGAAAGCGTAGGGATTGACCGCGATCAGGCCGCTGCACCTGCTATCGTGGATAGTGCTTTGAAAAGCGAGATAGCCACCGCTGCAGCGGCCGACGGCAAAGGCGGGCAGCAGCTTCCGGGTCTCCAGAAAGTCCAGTGCGGCGCGGACGTCCTGCTGCTGGTCGCGGGAATAGAGCACCTGCTCCTGCGCGTCTGGAAGCGGCGGGCTGTCGGCGACGTTGGCGGTATCGAAACGCAACGAGGGGATGCCGTCCCGGGCGAGTGCCCGGGCCATGGTCACCGACATTCGGCCCCAGCCCGCATGGCGGTCATAGGCTGTCGTCAAGAGCAATGCCGTCGCACCCGTGCGGACGCCTGCGGGTTCGCAGAGAGTGCCGAAGAGGCGATCACCCTCGCCGAAACGCAGCGGCGTCTCGCGAAAACCGTCGCCCTCAAGCGCTTCGGCGCGGGGCGTGCGGAGAATTCTGCGCGATGCCGTCGCGGATTCCGTCGCGATCGACCGCGCCCAATCCAGAATTTTCCGGCCGGCTTCGAGCGGCATGGTGGCGATGGTCGGGTTCGACACCAGCTCGTCATAACCCTCATAGGCAGCGCGTTCGACACGCGGGCCGAGGGTTTCGAGATGGGCAGCAAAATCGGCATCGCCGGGGCGGCCGGGTCGCGTCAGGACGAGGCAATCCGGCACGCCGACATGGGCAAGCGTCATCAGGTTGAGTTTCTTGACCGCGGCGGCGACTGTATCAGGCATCTGCAAGCTGGCGATGGTGACGCCCTCGGTCCGGCGCTGCGCTTCGGTGAGCCCCATGCCCTCGTCGATCATCTTCGACCACACGGTCAATTCGCGCAGATAGGCGCGGCCGGAAATGGTCGGGGCCAGCAGGGCGATGCCGTCGACGGCGGTGAGCTGCCCGGCAATATCCAGGGCGACCACGCTTCCGAGCCCTTGGCTCACCAGAATCAGCCGCTCACAGCCGGAAAGCGATCGGAGCATGGCGGCAGCATCGCGCGCCGTATCTTCCCAGAGCGCCAACCCTTCGCCTGGATCGTCAACGTCGAGCGCGTCGCCCGTGCCGGCATAGTCGAAGCGGAGGCTGGCGATGCCTGTCTTGGCAAGGTCTTCGGCGAGGATGCGCCAGAATTTGCGGGTGCACATCTCCTCGAAGCCCCAGGGGCTGAGGAACAATACGGCCGTCTGGCTCGTCGGCGCGACAGCGGGCGTAAACAGGCCGACAGTTCCGGAGAAGGTCACAGGCATGGCGGCTGCGGTGATCTCCTTAAGCGGGCCCTGGTATTCGGCGGCTCCCAACGCAGCCATGGCATTCTCCTCAAATTCGGCGCGGCGCCAGCCATGCCAGCGCGTGAACGGCAATCGGATGGGCGCGCCGGGGCAGACGCGCAGCAATTTGTTGCAGTACCGCAATATCCTCCGGCGGTACGGCGTTCAGCAGCCGGAGCGCCAGGCCGTAAACCAGAATGCCGGCGATGATGGCGCTGGCGAGGCCTGGAATACCGGGCAGCACATGAACGAATCCATAGGCGGCGGCGGCACAGAGCGCGGATGCGCCCGTCACCTTGGCAAGGCTGACGAACATGCTGTGCATCGAGCCTTCGAATTCCATGCGGCGCACCATCAGCACGCACATGGCAGTGAAGGCAAGCAGCCGCACCAGGGCACCACCCTCGCCGCCGTACAAGGGCACAGCGATAAAGCAACCGACGACCATGATGGCGCTGGCGACACCGCCAATGATAGTGCGCTCGCGAATGCGGTCGATGGAATAGAGATATTGCGTGCAGATCTGCATGAAAACGTAGGGAGCCGCCGTCAGCGACAGCAGTGCCACCATGCCGCCGCTGGGCCCGAACGGCTTGCCGAAGATCGTCACCACCAGCTCGGGGGCGATCGCTGCAAGGCCGAAGCTCATCGGCAGGGTAATATAGGAAATGGCGCGCGCCACACCTTCGAAGACATGGACCGGCAGCTTGCCAGATGCCTGCGAATGCATCTGCTCGGAGTAATAGGGCAGCAGGCTGCCGCTCAATTGTACCGGAAGCTGCAGGGCCAGATTGGCGAGCGACAGGCCGACGGCATAGAAGCCGACTGCCTGGATGCCCCAATAATGCTGCAGAAAAACCAGCTCGATGCGGTTCAGGAAGATCGAGCTGTTGATGAATTCGGCCGAGAGAATGAGTGAGGAACGGACGAGATAGTTAAGGCCGACACCGCAATCGTTTCGGCGCGCGACTGCAATCTTCAGGCTCGATACGAACATCGGGAGCTGACCGATGGCATAGCCGGCAAGGGCGCCGCTGACGCCGAAGAAGATGGCGCCAAGGAGCACGGTTGCGAGCTGCAGCACCGAGCTTGTCAGGGTCATGCGGAAGAAAGCGCCGAGCTGTTGTTCGCCGACCAGGTAGTTCTTGCTGTAGGCGCCGAGCGACTGGAGGACGAAAAACGCACCGGTGATGACGATGACGGACGATGCGTCGTTTGCCCAATGCATCCGTTCCGCTTCCCAATAATAGGCAGAATAGCCGGCAAGCAGGATCAGAGTCGACAGGATCGTCGGATGGAGCAGATAGGCTGCAAAGCCGCGCCGCTCCTCCGTGGAATAGCCCTGGACCTTCAGTTGCGGCAGGATGCGGAGCAGCGTAATCCCGGTGCCAAGTTCGGCAACGAGCGCACCCGTCGTCGTCAACCAGAGCGAAAAGGCAATGATGCCGTTGGCCTCCGGGCCAAGCAGGCGGGCTGCGATGATCGAACAGGCAAAACCGGTCGCGAGCAGGGTCAGCCCTGCGGCCGCGTTCAACGCTGAATTCGCCATGATGCTCTTCGTCATGAAGATTACCGTTTCCCCCAGGTCGCAGAAAGTGGCCGCAAACGCACGGCTTTTCATGGAATAGCGTCTGCTGTATTTCATATGCCTTAATATTTACCGTCTATTCCTAATGTAACGTTCATTTTTACTTCAGCTAATATGCGATATCCCGATATTGGCTGGCCTGCCATTTGTCCGGAGGGTCTTCCTTGTTCAGTCTCGTCGTCTGTACGATTGACCGCTTCGACCAATTGGAAAGGCTGTTCCTGTCGCTGATGAATCAGCGTCACAGGGATTTCGAGGTGATCCTTGTCGACCAAAATCCGGACGATCGGCTGTTGGAGCTGATCGGACGCTTTTCACCCTTCTTCCTCATCCGACATATCCGCTCGGCCAAGGGACTTTCGCGGGCACGCAACAATGGAATGGCGGCGGCAAAGGGCGATTATGTCTGCTTTCCCGATGATGATTGCTGGTATGAGCCCGATACGCTGGCGACGGCGGAGCGGCTGTTTGCCGAGCATCCCGAGCTTGCCATCGTCACCGGCCGCACGCTCGATATCGGCGGTTTGGCCTCCGTCAGCCCGACGGGCGAAACGCCGCTTGCGGTAACGCGCTGGAACTATCTGAAGTGCGGCAATTCCAACAGCATCTTCGTGCGCCGTGCAGCGCTGTCAGATATCGGCGGTTTCGATGAGAATCTCGGGGTTGGGTCGGACTCGCCGTTCCAGAGCGGTGAGGAGGCGGATTTTCTCCTGCGCGCGCTTGCTGCCGGCAAGCGGCTGATGTTCTTTCCCGAACTGATCGTCCATCACGATCAGGTCACCAGCGAATACGGTCCGCGGCAGGTCGAGCGGGCGCGCAAATATGGCCGCGGCTTCGGTGCGTTGATGCGCAAGCAGCGCTTTCCGCTGGCCTATGTCTGTTATCGCCTGTGCCGGCCGGTCGCCAGTTGGCTGGCGGCGCTGGTGCGATGCAGAGCCGATACGGCGCGTTACAAGCGCGCCTGGCTGATGGGCATTCTGGAAGGTTATGCGACCTGGCCGCGATGGGGCAGGGGCTGATGGCGTTCGCCGCGCGGCGTCATGGCTTCGGTATAGACGTCGATATAGCGCTGCGCGACCTCATCCCACGCGTAGGCGCGGGCATCATGAATGAGTTCTTCCCTGAGGCCGAGGCCTTCGGCACCTAAGCGTTCGAAAGCGGCGGCCAGGGCGTCGGCAGCGGTTTCCGGATTGGAAAAATCGGACAGCATTAGCGTCGGATGGGTTTCGGCCAGCCCCTTATAGGCGTCGTTCGTGTGCAGCACGGGTAGCAGGCCGGCGCTCATCGCCTCGATCGCCACCAGGCCGAAGCCCTCATATTCGGAGGCCGAGGCGAAAAGCGAAGCGCGGGCGATGATGTTGCGGATGGCGCCATTGTCGATCGACACATGCAGCGATACATGGCGACCGAGATCGCGGGCGGCGATTTCGTTCTCCAGCGTCGGCTGGTCGAAATCCGAGACAGCGCCGATAATGTCAAGATGCCAATCCGGATCGCGGGCCGCAAGCACCTTCATGACATCAAGCATGCGGTCCAGCCGCTTGTTGACCGAGAAACGGCCGATGGTGACGATGCGGCGGCGCGCTTCGAGCGCGGCGCAATTGGCGAATTTGCCGACATCGGCGCCGTTTTCGATCAAGCGAGTGCGGCTGCCGGCGATGCTGGAAAACAGCCGCTCGTCCGACAGGCTGCAGCAGATGAGCTCGGCATAGGCAAGGGCGGAAAGCCGGGTTGCAGTGTTGAACCAGAGTTTCTTGATGGCGGCATATTTCGGCGTATGGAAGAAGCCGCCATGGGTGGTGGCAACCATCGGACGGCCATGGAACAGCTTGCCCCAGGCGAGCGCGTCGAAGAAGAAGTCGACGGCATGGACGTGAATGAGATCGGCATCGGCGATGTGCTTGAATACCTGCGGCGCCAAGGGATAGCGGCTAGAGCCGGACCAGGGGATGCGGACGATCTCGATATCGTCGATCGTTTCGGCCGGTGCCAGCTCTCGGCCGGGATCGGAGAACAGGCTGTTGCAGGTGACGACCCGTACACGATAGCCGCGGCCGATCAACTGCCGGCAGAGATTGGCGACCACATCCTCCAGCCCGCCTTTGTTGGGCAGGAACTGGCGTACGACATGCACGATCAGCGGTCCTGCGGCCTTCTGCGCCTGAATATCCGAAATAGCCGATGTCATTGACCCGCCCTCGATCCCTAAGCCGCGCAAAACCGCGGCGATCAGGCGCACGAAAGCGCCGTCTCTTGATCAGCGCGCAAAGCACATCATCTTGCCGGTTAAAAAGAGTTTAATTGCGGAGGAGGGGCCGCGGCGTTTCAAGCAAGAGGGTTAATATCGGAGCGTTCCGTTAGGGAAGGTTGGGGTTGTGCATGGCCCGTCGCTCTACCCAACCGGACCTCTCAGAACGCCCGGAACGTCAATGTGGTCAGCGAGCGGACGATGCCGGGGATATTGGCGATGTTGTCGTTGATGAACTTGCCGATGTCCTGCTCGTCCTTGATGTAGACCTTCAGCAGCAGGTCATAGTCGCCGCTGGTGGAATAGAGCTCCGAGACCAGCTCCGTCTGGTAGATCGCATCGGCGACCTCGTAGGTCTTGCCGGGGGCGCATTGGAGCTGAACGAAAATGGGCTTCATGAGATTGTCCTGGTTCTGCCGCGGCCGCGATGGCGGCTGTCTTGACTCTGTCGCGGCGATGGCGGCTGTCTTGATTCTGTCGCGGCCGCGATGGCGGCCGGCACTTTGCTCTATAATGGTCGAAAGCGGCGTGGCCATGCAAGTTTTTCTCTATCCACCGGATGTCGTTGTTCCTGCTTCCGCAAGTCGGGAGGTGGCGCTAGATTGGCCGGATTCTTTTAGATAATTGGATCGACTCGATGCTGAATGACCCTCGCTCTCACGGACTTTGGGAAAAGACCGCTCCGCCGCCGCCTGCGACCGAGCCGCTTGTCGGCGATGTTTCGGCCGATGTGGTAGTGGTCGGCGGCGGTTATACGGGACTCTCCTCGGCACTGCATCTGGCGGAAGCCGGAACCAAGGTCGCGCTGCTGGAGGCCAATGAAATCGGCTTTGGCGGCGCGGGGCGCAATGTCGGCCTGATCAATGCCGGCATGTGGGTCATGCCCGACGACCTGCCCGGCGTGCTCGGCCCTGTCCATGGCGAACGGCTGCTGGAGCTTCTGGGTGATGCCCCGAAGCTGGTGATGGCGCTGATCGAGAAACATGGTATCGGCTGCGAGCTAGAGCGGAACGGCACGCTGCATTGCGCCGTCGGCCCCGAGGGGCTGAAGGAGATCGAGGAGCGTGCCCGTCAATGGGGCAAGCGGGGTGCTCCGGTCACCGTGCTGGATGCTCACGAGACGGCGCGGCGGGTGGGAAGTTCTGCTTATACGGGGGCGCTGCTCGATATGCGCGCCGGCACGTTGCAGCCGCTGGCCTATGTCCGCGGTCTGGCACATGCGGCGGCCAAGGCCGGCGTTGTCATTCACACCGGCAGCCGCGTGACGGCGACGGAGAAGAACAGCGGACGGTGGATCGTCAGGACTGGCGGCGGCACTGTCACGGCGGATTGGATTATCGTCGCGACGGATGCCTATAGCACCGGCCCCTGGGAACAGGTGCGCAATGAGCAGGTGCACCTGCCTTATTTCAATTTCGCCACCGTGCCGCTTGGCGATAACCTGCGCAAATCGGTTCTGCCCGGGCGCGAGGGGGCGTGGGATACGAAGGAGATCCTGTCGTCCTTCCGCATGGATCAGGCCGGCCGCCTTGTCTTCGGCAGCGTCGGCGCATTGCGCAACACCGGGCTGGCCATCCACAAGGACTGGGCGCGACGTTCGCTGAAGAAGCTGTTTCCGCAGCTCGGAGACATTGCCTTTGAAAGCGAGTGGTACGGCAAGATCGGCATGACCGACAATGCCCTGCCGCGCTTTCACAGGTTCGCGCCGAATGTCGTCGGCTTTTCCGGCTATAATGGCCGCGGCATCGCGCCGGGCACGGTGTTCGGGAAAATATTGGCCGACCATGTTCTCGGCCGGGTCTCCGAAGCAGACTTGCCGTTGCCGCTGACCGATCCCCGTGAGCCCGGCTTTCGAGCGCTGAAGGAAATGTGGTACGAAGCCGGTGCCCAGGCCGCGCATTTTGTTGGGGTACGGTTTTGAGGTGGGGTCTTCGCCGGCCTTGCCTTCCGAAACATAAAAAGAAGAGGAGACAATCATGACCGCCACACTCGATCTCGCCACCGAGACCAAGGCAATCCTGACCGAACTTGGCGTTGCCGCCGATCGCTATATGGGCGGAACACTTGCCGTCACCTCACCCGTAACAGGTGCTGAAATCGGTCGGCTCAAGGAGCATTCGGCTGCTGAAGCGAAGGCTGCGATCGACAAGGCGCATGAAGCATTTCTCTCCTGGCGCGCGGTGCCGGCACCGAAGCGCGGAGAGCTGATCCGCCTGCTCGGCGAAGAGTTGCGCGCCGGCAAAGCGGCGCTCGGCCGCCTCGTCTCGATCGAAGTCGGCAAGATCACCTCCGAGGGCCTCGGCGAAGTACAGGAGATGATCGATATCTGCGATTTCGCGGTCGGCCTATCGCGCCAGCTCTATGGCCTGACCATTGCCACCGAGCGCTCGGAACACCGGATGATGGAAAGCTGGCATCCGCTGGGGCCGATCGGCATCATCTCCGCCTTCAACTTCCCCGTCGCCGTTTGGTCCTGGAATGCGGCGCTCGCCATCGTCTGCGGCAATTCCACCGTCTGGAAGCCGTCGGAAAAGACGCCGCTGACGGCGCTTGCGGTGCAAGCTCTGTTCGAAAAAGCACTGAAGCGCTATGTCGCCAAGGGCGGCGAGGCGCCGGCCAATCTCTCGACCCTGATCATCGGTGGCCGCGAGGTCGGCGAAGTGCTGGTGGATCACCCGAAGATCCCGCTGGTTTCGGCGACCGGCTCGACGGCCATGGGCCGCGCCGTCGGCCCGCGTCTTGCCAACCGCTTCGCCCGTGCCATCCTCGAACTCGGCGGCAACAATGCCGCGATCGTCTGCCCCACGGCCGATCTCGACCTGACGCTGCGTGGCGTCGCCTTTTCCGCCATGGGCACCGCCGGCCAGCGTTGCACGACGCTGCGCCGCCTCTTCGTGCATGAAAGCGTCTACGATCAGCTCGTGCCGCGTCTGCAGAAGGCCTACAGCTCGGTCACCATCGGCAATCCGCTGGAAAGGGGCACGCTGGTCGGCCCGCTGATCGACAAGCAGGCTTTCGACAAGATGCAGGCGGCTCTTGGTGAGGCGCAATCGGCCGGTGGCAAGGTGACCGGCGGCGAGCGCGTCGAAAACGGCACGGCCGATGCTTTCTACGTCCGTCCCGCCCTGGTCGAGATGCCCGCGCAGACCGGACCGGTCGAGCATGAAACCTTCGCGCCGATCCTATACGTGATGAAATACAGCGATTTCGACGAGGTATTGGCGCTGCACAACGCGGTACCGCAGGGCCTTTCGTCGTCGATCTTCACCAATGACATGCGCGAGGCGGAGGCCTTCGTTTCGGCGCGCGGCTCGGATTGCGGTATCGCCAATGTCAATCTCGGCCCTTCCGGCGCTGAAATCGGCGGTGCCTTCGGCGGCGAGAAGGAGACCGGCGGCGGCCGCGAGTCCGGCTCCGATGCCTGGAAGGCATATATGCGCCGGGCGACCAACACCATCAATTACGGCAGGACATTGCCGTTGGCACAGGGCGTCAAGTTCGACGTCGAGTAAGGCGAGCCTGGTAATCGTCGCGTTGCGATGAGGAGGGCGTGGGCGTAGGATCGCCTTTGCCCTCCTTCATCGTACCAAGGTTCTCATCATGCATCTGTCGCTCGCCGAAGCCGAAACGCTGGTTGCGGAGGCGCTGCGGCGAAATCAGGTCAGTCCGGAAAACGCCCGTTCGGTGGCCGTCGCCCTCGTGGCGGCGGAGGCGGCCGGGCAAAGCGGACATGGTCTGCGCCGGGTGCCTGCCTATGCCTCGCATGCGAAGATCGGCAAGACGGACGGCTTTGCCAAGCCGCAGCTCGTTCGGCCCTATCCTGCCGTGCTGCGCATCGACGCCGGCAACGGCTACGCCTATCCGGCGCTCGACCTTGCCGTTGCCGAGCTTTCCGTTATCGCTCGAGAGCAGGGGATTGCGCTCGCGGCCATCAGCCGCTCGCATCATGCCGGCGTCATGGGCCTGACCGTGGAGCGCTTTGCCGATCAGGGGCTGGTGGCACTGATGGTCGCCAATGCGCCGGCCGCCATGGCGCCCTGGGGCGGCAAAAGACCTGTCTTCGGCACCAACCCGATCGCCTTCGCCGCGCCGCTTCCCGATGATGAGCCGATCGTGATCGATCTGGCGCTTTCGAAAGTAGCGCGCGGCAAGGTCATGGCCGCCCGGCAGAAAGGGGTGCCGATCCCGCCCGATTGGGCCTTCGACCGCGATGGCAGGCCGACGACCGATGCCGAAGAGGCCTTGGCGGGAACGATGATTCCCGCTGGCGACTCGAAGGGAGCGGCGCTTGCCCTCATGGTCGAAATACTGGCGGCCGGCCTGACAGGCGCAAATTATTCCTTCGAATCCTCTTCGCTTTTCGATGATCAGGGTGCGCCTCCGGCGCTCGGCCACATGATCATCGCGATCAATCCGGTAGCGACGAGCACTGTCGATACGGCGCAGCGGCTGGCATTGCTGGCAAGCGAGATCACCCAAGATCCCAATGTCCGCCTGCCGGGTCGGCGTGGGCAGACGGCGCGGCGCGCGGCAATCGCCAATGGGATTCTGGTTGAGGACGACGTGATCGCCGCAATCCAGAAACTTTGAGATGGATCAGGCGATCGCCGGTGCTGCCTGCTTTTCGTCCAGCCAGCCGCCGGTGAAGCCGGCGCGTTCCAGGCCGCGGCGCAGGATCGGCGATTGCCGCATCAGGTTCCAGATCAGTCCGGTGCGCTCGTTTTCGATCATCATGACGAGCAGGCCCTGGTCGATGGCAACCGAACGATCGTCGACCCAGCCTTCCGGGCCGGGGCCTCTGACGCTCGGGTTGAAGCCGCCGGGAAAGCGGCCGTCCAGCAACAGGTTCGGATAGGTGGCAAGCAGGGCCTTGGTGCCATCGAGCGCGGCTTTGCGGTCGAACGGCAGGCAGGATAGTGGCCCCCAGGGTGCGATCGTGCCGTCGTCGGGACCGAGCGGCGCGCCGCGGGCGGCATAGCCGAGAACTTTCGGGCTGTAACGCCGGCTGTGTTTGGTGCCGGTAGGATTCGGGCCGTCGCAGGCTGAGAGCCCCCAGATGTCCTTGGCATAGCCGATGAAGTGGCCGGGGTTGCGGTCGGTGTAATCGCGCTGAACGGCGATGGCCGTCTGGGTATTGCGGAAATAGTCCGTGTCCTTGTCGGCCACATGCCTGTCGGCGATGCCGCGAAAATCGATCCAGGCATGCGAGAAAAGATGGATGAACAGCGGCCCGGCATAGAGGTAGGGCGTCTCCTTGAACATCATCCAGGTATAGGTCGAGGCGAAGGCGTCGTAGCTCGATGACGGCACGGCATGGGTGGGCGAAGCGAGTGCCAGCACATAAAGAAAGATCGCCTCGTCATAGCCCTGATAACGCCAGCGCAGGAAGCCGCTGCTCGGCTTCCAGCCCATGCTGATCGTCTTGCCCTTGTTCAGTGCCCAATTCCAATCGCAGCGCTCATAAAGAAACTGCGCCTGCGTACGAATGTCCTCTTCGTTTTGATCAGGTCCGTCGAAATAGGCGGCCGCCGTCAATACACCGATCAGGAAAAGGCCGGTATCGATGGTCGAAAGTTCGCTGTTCCAGGCGCGTTTACCGGTCGCCATGTAGAGGAAGTGATAATAGAAGCCGCGATGACCGGTGGCGCCTCGCTCTTCGCCCTGCTGGCTTTCGGCAAAGAAATTGAGCGTTGTCAACACGCGCTCCGCCGCATCCGCGCGGCTGATCCAACCGCGTTCGACAGCGACGGGATAGCTCGACAGCGCGAAGCCGACGGCGGCGATACTGCAGTGGCTCGTCTTGATCGAGGTATCCGCCACCAGCCCATTTTCCGGATTGGTATAGAGCATGAAATAGTCGAAGGCCGAACGTTGGAGGCGATCGATCAGCGCATCGTCGGTTTCGTTGGTCTGTTGCAGCATAGTCTGATCCATCTCCTCGACGCCCCCCGTTTCTGCTGAGCATAGGAGCTCGGACAGTTGCAAATCAAAGATGATTGATGCTGCCACGCTTTTGTGGACGATTGTTTAAGATGGAAGCGCCGCCGGATGTACCAATAGGCGGCTGCCTTCAGAAAGCTCAATCATCGACAAGACGGATGGCCGCGAGCACCGCGTCCAGCAAACTATCCGTCATTTCATCGCCGGGAATCGATTATGCGGTCCAGGCGTCTTTCGACCCAGAGCATAGCGAAGCCGTGCACGAGTGACCAGAGGGCTGTCGCCTGCAGAGGCGGTGCCACTATGTCGCGTGAACGGCCCTGGATGGCGGCAAGGAGCGCCTGACATGCGGCGAGGATGGCATCGCGCAGCGCCGGCCAAGCCTTAGATCCGGCACACGACTCACGTCAACCTGGCTTCCATCCGCTCCCTCAGTCTTTGAAGCGTCCGTCCGAAAATCCCATCGTCGCCGAGCGCTCTCGCAAGCGTCAGCGCGCCCTGGATGCCGACAACCGCTTCTTCGGCGAGCGCATCTGCTTCTCCCGTCTTAACGCCCGCTCTCATTAAAGCGCCGGCAAGCGCTTCAATCCATCGGTTGAAATAGGCCTGGATCGTGCCCGCGAAACGGTCGCGCGTTTCGTCGAGGGCGAAGGCGCCGATAAGGCAGATGCGGCGGCCGGAGCGGAAATAAATGTCTGTCGTTTCCCACATGCGGGCGATGGCGGTGTGTGGTTCATCCTCTTCGAGCGGTTTGAACATCTCGTTAACGAACCAGGCGTCGATATTGGCCATGATCTCCGCCGCCATCTCTTCTTTTCCGCCAGGGAAGAAATGATAGAGGCTGCCCTTCGACAGTTTGGTGCGCGCCGTGATGTTGCTCATCGACGCACCCTCATAGCCGAGTTCGCGAAAGACTTCGGCGACGAGGGTTATGGCGTCCGATTTTTCGAAGACGGTGCGGGTCATCGTCTTTCTCTTA
Organism: Rhizobium sp. CB3090; assembly: GCF_029714285.1. Lineage (NCBI taxonomy): Bacteria > Pseudomonadati > Pseudomonadota > Alphaproteobacteria > Hyphomicrobiales > Rhizobiaceae > Rhizobium > Rhizobium sp. CB3090. Next base: position 3,172,773 of record NZ_CP121662.1, on the reverse strand, counting down.
GAGCCCGAGATCGGAGAGCCCCGGATGGTCGTCAGGACGGCGGCCGAGCGGCCAATGGAATTTCCGATCCTCTTCCTTGATCGGCATATCGTTGATTGAGGCGAAGCGGCGCTGCATCAGGCCGTCAGCGTCGAATTCCCAGTTTTCGTTGCCGTAGGAGCGAAACCAATGGCCGCTGTCGTCGCGCCATTCATAGGCGAAACGCACGGCGATGCGATTGCCGTCGAAAGCCCATAGCTCCTTGATCAGCCGATAGTCCAACTCCCTGGCCCATTTGCGGGTGAGGAATTCGATGATTTCCTTGCGGCCGCGCGGAAATTCGGCGCGATTCCGCCACTGGCTGTCTTCGGTATAGACCTTCGAGACGCGCTCCGGATCGCGGCTGTTCCAGCCGTCTTCAGCCAGGCGGACCTTGGCAATAGCGGTTTCGCGGGTGAACGGCGGCACGAGTGCGGTTGCCATGACTTGCTCCTTCTAAACCGATGCAGCCACACTAGACCGATCGGTTTAGAAGGGCAAGGACAGTCAGTGCCTTCAAGAGTCCCTATCGTGCGAATTTCTTTGCGCCCACGACACAGCCGACAACGCCAAGGGTCACAGCAAGCATGGACCAACTGACGCTTTCCTTCAGCAGGGTGGCGGCGAGCGCCAGGCCGAAGAAGGGTTGCAGCAACTGCAATTGCCCGACGGCGGCAATGCCGCCCTGTGCCAATCCGCGGTACCAGAAGATGAAGCCGATCAGCATGCTGAAGAGCGAGACATAGATCAGGCCGATCCAGGCCGGTTCGCCGATGCCGCCGATCCCCTGCGGCATGGTGAACAGGCAAAGCGCGATCATGACCGGCAGCGACAGGACCAGTGCCCAGGAAATGACCTGCCAACCGCCCAGCCGGCGCGACAGCACTGCACCCTCGGCATAGCCGAGCCCGCAAACGAGGATTGCCGCCAGCATCAGCAGATCGCCGACCGGCGAGGCGGAGATGCCTTGGGCGAGCGCATAACCGCAGACGATGGCGCTGCCGATACCGGAAAACAGCCAGAAGGCTGGCCGTGGCCGTTCGCCGCCGCGCAAGACACCGAATATGGCGGTGGCCAGCGGCAGCAATCCGATGAAGACGATCGAATGCGCCGAAGTGACGTGCTTGAGCGCCAGCGCCGTCAGCAGCGGAAAACCGACGACGCAGCCCAATGCCACCACGGCAAGGGGGATGATATCGCTGCGAACGGGCCGTTTTTCCCGAAAGGCGAGCAGCAGGCACAGCGCCAGGATGCCGGCGATCGCGGCGCGAGCGACAGTCAGGAAGACGGGATCGAAATCCATGACCGCCGCCCGTGTTGCCGGCAATGAGCCGCTGAAAATCAGCACGCCCGTCATTCCGTAGATCCAGCCGCTTGTCGTCTTGTCCATGCCGATGCTCCTAGTTTGCTGCCCGGTATCAGCGAAGTCGGCTGGTCATTCCAGAGACGGTGCAGTACAATTTTTGCAAACTGTTATGGTATGAGGGGCAGTACGGATGAACGATGTCATCGTCATGAAGGCGGCCAACGGCACACGCATCGAGGGCGTGATGGCGGCGATTGCGGATCGTATCGCCGCGCGCAGCCTGGCGCCGGGGGCGCGGCTTCCCTCGGTGCGCAGCTTCGCCAGGACGATGCAGGTATCCGTTTCCACCGTCGTCGAAGCCTATGACCGGCTTGCGGCCGAGGGCGTCATCCGCTCGCGGCCCGGTTCGGGTTTCTACGTCTGCGGGCCGCTCGCTCCGCTTTCCCTGTCGGAGATCGCTCCCCGGCGCGAACGCGATGTCGATCCGCTCTGGATCTCGCGGCAATCGCTGGAGGTGGATGACAGTGTTCTGAAGCCCGGCTGCGGCTGGCTTCCACCCTCCTGGATGCCGGAGGAGGCGCTGCGTCGAGCGATGCGAAGCCTGGCGCGGACCGGCGGCAGCGACATTCTGACCAACTATGGAACGCCGCTCGGCCTGCCGCCATTGCGGCAGCTTCTGGCCCGGCGTATGGGCGAGCACGGCATCGCCGCGTCGCCCGATCAGGTCATGCTTATGGAATCCGGCACCCAGGCCATCGATCTTCTCTGCCGATTCCTGCTCGAACCCGGCGATACCGTGCTGGTCAACGATCCCTGCTATTTCAATTTTCATGCTCTCTTGCGGGCGCATAGGGCCAATATCGTCGGCGTGCCCTTCACGCCGACGGGGCCGGATATCGAGCAGTTCGCAGAGGCGCTCGAAAGACACGCTCCCCGCCTCTACATCACCAATTCCGCCGTTCACAATCCGACCGGTGCCATATTGTCGCCGGTGACGGCGCATCGCCTCTTGAAGCTCGCGGATGCTTCCAACCTGATCATCATCGAAGATGATATTTTTGCCGATTTCGAGCATGTGCCGGCGCCAAGGCTTGCCGCTTATGACGGGCTCGATCGGGTGATCCATATCGGCAGCTTTTCAAAGACGCTGTCTGCCTCGATCCGCTGCGGCTTCATCGCGGCGCGGCGCGACTGGATCGACAGCCTTGTCGATCTGAAGATCGCCACCAACTTCAGCGGCGGCCAACTGGGGGCCGAGCTGCTGTTCTCGGCCCTGAAGGACGGAAGTTATCGCAAGCACATCGAGGCGTTGCGGGTCCGGCTTGCCAAGGCCATGAACGAAACCATCGTCCGCTTGGAGGCAATCGGCATGACGCCCTGGCTGAAGCCGCAGGCCGGCATGTTCCTTTGGTGCCGATTGCCGGAGGGTCTTGATGCAGCCGAGGTCGCCCGCGCCTGCCTTGCCGAAGGCATCATCCTCGCGCCCGGCAATGCCTTCAGTCAGAGGGATACGGCAAGCAATTTCCTCCGTTTCAATGTCGCGCAATCGACGGATACCCGCATTTTCGATGTGCTGGCGGCGGCGATGCGGCGATTGGGGTCCGGATGATCGGAAGCCTACCTGCTTAAAGCTCGTCGCGATCTTTCAGATTCGCTCCCACGCTTTAGAGCTCCTTGTTTTTGCATGTCGTTTTCGCAAAACCGCTGCACACTTTTGCGCGACACGCATTAGAACCCAGGCGACGATGGTCTGGCCGACGGAAGCGCCGGGTGCGTCATTTGTGCAGCATTTTCAAGGCATCGATGAAATGGCTGTCGGCGCCGGAATAGTCGCCGACCTTGCAGCGCTTCAGGCCTTCGGCCACCAGGTCGCGTGCCTTCTTTCTGTCGGCGGCGCTGATCGCCGATGTCTTCAACCCCTCATTGATACTATTCACCATGGCAGCGCATGGGGCAGAATCGCTGTTTCTTGTGGTTGCAGTGTTCGCAGCCAAGGCGGTGACGGAAAGGGCGAAGGTGATCGAGATAAGCGACGGAACAGCAAGAGCGAGCGTTTTCATGTCCCTGCATTCCTCAGCTCCATTCTCAGTCTATGGATAAAATATGTAAAACAAACGTCTCTGATGATCGAATGCCAGGGGAGGGATGGGAAAGACAATCGGGCACTGTGAAGCAGCTCGGATACGCTCTTGCAGGTCTTGCTGAACTCAACACCGCATTATACCTCTGCCACAAGGCCGCTTCAATTGCGGTTCAAATCGGCTTCACAATCCCTCTTGGCGAGATGAGATCGACCGTGCGTGTTCTGCTTGTTGAAGACGATAATATTCTTGGATCATCCCTCAAGAAGGCTTTGGAGAAGCATGCGTATGGCGTCGATTGGATGCGCGACGGCGAGTCCGGTCTTGAAGCCGCGCAGCATTCGCATTTCGCGGCTGTCATTCTCGATATCAACCTGCCGCAGCTCAATGGCATGGAAGTTCTGAGAGGCATTCGGCACCGGGGCAATGCGGTGCCAGTTCTGCTGCTGACAGCGCTCGATTCCGTACGGCAGAAAGTTGAAGGCCTGGACGAGGGTGCCGATGATTACCTGGTCAAGCCCTTCGATCTCGACGAGCTGCTGGCCCGTCTGCGCGCCCTGATCCGCCGCCGCGACGGGCGGACCGAAAGCCTCATTCGATGCGGCGATGTCGAGGTCGACCCGTCGGCGATGGTCGCCCGCAAGGGCAACGCGCAGGTTCATACTACCGCCAAGGAATTCCATCTGCTGAAGCTGCTGATGGAGCGCAGCGGCCGATACGTGACCAAGAACGATATCGAATATGCGCTCTACGATGCCGAGAACACCGTCGAAAGCAACGCCATCGAGGTGACGATCTATAATCTGCGCAAGAAGCTCGGCACGGATTTCATCAAATCGATCCGCGGCGTCGGCTACATGATCGAGCGATGAGCAACTCCACGCTAACCCGCAAACTCTTTTTCAGGATCGCGCCGGTCGTGGTGGTGACGATCGTGGTGATTGGCGCCTTCGCGTTCAACAGCGCCACGCGCGAGATCAACAATATCTACGATGCCCAGCTTATCGATGACGCGAACGTTATCTGGAGCTTGCTGCGCCGCCCTCTGGAACGATCGCCGGACCGTTCTCCGAAGAAGATCGATGACATCGACTTCAACATGGACAATCAGCTATCCTTCAACGAGGACGCCGATGACTATGCCGATGCTCACATGTTTCGCGCCTGGGTGGACGGTCGTATTCGCTTCTACAGCAGCAACGCGTTCCTCTCCGACGTGCCGCAGCAGAAGGTCGGCTTCACCACGATCACTTATAAGGGAGAGGAATGGCGGGTCTATTCGCTTCCGATACCGGACACGACCATCGTCATGGAGATCGGAGAGAAGATCGCTCTTCGGGAAACGCTTGTCTCCAACATCCTGCTCAATCTCTTCTTTCCGTTGCTCGTGCTCGTGCCTGTCATCGGCTTTCTCATCTGGCTCGGCATCAACAGCAGCTTGCGCACGATCCACGGTCTGGTACGCCAAATCCGCACACGGTCGCCCGACGATCTCTCCGCCATTCCTGTCCAGGGTCTGCCGCGAGACCTGTTGCCGCTCGGCCGCTCGATCAACCAGCTTCTCGAGAAACTCGGTCACTCACTGACACTCGAGCGGCGTTTCTCCGATCTTGCGGCACATCAATTGCGCACCCCGCAGGCTAGCGTGAAGCTGTTGCTGCAGATGCTGGGCAACAGCGACAGCGAGCAGGAAAGGCAGACGATCATCGCCGATCTCGTGGCCAGCAACAATCGCGCCATACATCTGATCGAGCAATTGTTGCGGCTTGCCAGGGTAAGCCATCATCCCCTCAATCCGACGCCGGTGACGCTCTATCATATGGTGGCGTCGGTTCTGGCGGAATTCGGCAATATCATCACCAGCCGGCAGCTCGATATCCTGCTGGATGGCGACGAGGCGGTGCAAGTCAAAACGGACGAATCGCTGCTGCGCATGATGATCGGCAACCTGTTGGACAATGCCATCAAGTACACGCCGGTCGGCGGCAAGATCGAAGTTGTGATCTCCTCCGAAAGCGCGCTTTGGCGGATATCGATCAGCGACAGCGGGCCTGGCATTCCACCCGATGAGCGGGCGGCGGTCTTCCAGCGGTTCTATCGGCTCAATACGCTGCACACAGAAGGGGCGGGTCTCGGTCTGGCAATCGTCGCCGATACGGCCGACCGGCTTGCAGCGTCGATCCAGCTATCGACGCCGCGTTGGGGCACGGGCTTGAGGGTCGACCTGCTGCTGCCCAAGAACCAATAGTGCTGCCCTAAAGCTCGTCGCGATCTTTCAGATTCGCTCCCTCGCTTTAGCGCTTTGTTTTTGCATGTCGTTCTCGCAAAACCGCGGCACACTTTTGCGCGACATGCATTAGCACATTCATCCGAGCGCATGGTTCTCATAGCCGGTTCAGCTTTCACGGACTCTTATACCGCTTCATTTTTCATTTTCGCATCATCCTGCCCTCATGCCTGGCTCATCCGTCGTTGTTAAACGCAACCCCAGGATAAGGCGAAGGGATATTTTCATGCAGGTGTTTTGCGATTTTGATGGAACCATATCCATCGAAGACGCGACGGATATGGTGTTGTCCCGTTTCGCCGGTTCCGAATGGGAAGACATAGAACAGCAGTGGAAGCGGGGATTGATCGGGTCGGGCGAGTGCATGCGCCGGCAGATCGCACTCGTGCAAGCGAGCCGGAAAGATCTCGACGCTCTCCTGGACGAGGTGTCCATCGACCCCGGCTTCGAGGACTTCCTGTCATACTGCAACCGCAGCGACTTGCCCGTAACGATCGTCAGCGACGGTGTCGATTATTTCATTCGCCACATCCTGGCGCGTCATGGCATCGAAAACCTGCGGATAGTCGCCAACATCCTCACCCATCGCTTCGCTCATGGCCGAGAATTGTATTCTCTTTCTCCGTCGCTCACGGCAACCGGATGCATGTCCGGTTCAGGCGTCTGCAAATGCCGGGTTGTCAAGGGTACCGAACTGCAGATCTACATCGGCGATGGGCGAAGCGATTTCTGTGTTTCCGACAAGGTCGATCTGGTCTTCGCAAAAGCCAAGCTCGCCGATTACTGCGAGGACCAGGGCATTCCCTATGTCGGCTTCGAAAGCTTCGTCGACCTGCTTCCAAAAATGAAAGCCATTCTTCCCACCGCCGCACGCGGACACCGTGCGCTGCTGCAATCCAAGATCGCATAAAACAGATCAAGAGGCATTTAATGAAAACCAATGTAGTCGAAGCCTTCAGTGGCGAGATGGAGTCGCACGCCAAATCTGAGGCGGAGTTGCGCATCCTCGAGGAAACCTATTGCTCCCATGGCGATACGGTCCACTACACGGCAAAGCCGAAATTCTTCGAGGAGTGCGAAGGCTCTTACGTCTACGACCAGGCCGGGACGCCGTTCCTCGATCTGCAGATGTGGTATTCCGCCGTCAATTTCGGCTATCGCAACGAACGCCTGAACGCCGCCGCACACCGTCAACTCGACCGGCTGCCGCAGGTCGCCTCGCAATATCTGCACCGTGAAAAGGTGGAGCTTGCGGCGATGATCGCCCAGGATGCCGAGAGCAAGTTCGGCCACAAGGGCCGCGTCCATTTCAATGTCGGCGGCTCGCAGGCCGTCGAGGATTCGCTGAAGCTGGTCCGCAACTACACCGGCGGCAAGAGCCTGATGTTCGCCTTCGAGGGCGGTTATCACGGCCGCACCCTCGGCGCTTCAGCGATCACCTCGAGCTATCGCTACCGCCGCCGCTATGGCCATTTCGGCGATCGCGCGCAGTTTGTCGAATTCCCCTATCACTTCCGCGGCCCGAAGGGCATGTCGAAGGAAGAATACGGGCATCACTGCGTTCAGAAATTCGCCCGCCTGTTCGAGAGCGAATATAACGGCGTCTGGGATCCGAAGGCCGGCAAGTCCGAATATGCCGCCTTCTATATCGAGCCGATCCAGGGCACCGGCGGCTACGTAATTCCACCCATGAACTTCTTCATCGAATTGAAGAAGGTACTGGACGATCACGGCGTCCTGCTCGTCGTCGACGAAATCCAGATGGGCGTCTACCGCACCGGCAAACTCTGGTCGATCGAGCATTTCGGCGTTTCGCCCGATGCTCTCGTCTTCGGCAAGGCGATCACCAACGGGCTCAATCCGCTTTCAGGCGTCTGGGCTAGGGAAGAGATGATCAACCCGGAGATCTTCCCGCCCGGTTCGACGCATTCCACCTTCGCCAGCAACCCGATGGGGACCGCCGTGGCTCTCGAAACCATGAAGATGTTGGAAGAGGAGGATTTCGGCGCGGCCATCATGGCCAAGGGCGCCTATTTCCTCGATGGGCTGAAACAATTGCAGAAGCGCCATGCCATCGTCGGCGAAGTCGACGGTCTCGGACTGGCCTTGCGGATGGAGATCTGCAAGGACGACAGCTATACGCCGGACAAGGCGACGATGGACTGGCTCTGCGACGAGGGCATGAAGGGCGACATTCAGGTCGGTTCCAAGATGTACGGCCTCGTGCTCGATGTCGGCGGCTACCACAAGAACGTCATCACCTTCGCGCCGAACCTGCTCATCACCCGTGAGGAGATCGATCTGGCGATTGCCCTGCTCGATCAGCTTCTCACGCGCGCAGCCCGGAGATAAGTCGGTGCAACTCCTTCTTCTTCATCTCGATGATGCGTTGGAGTTGCAGCCAGATTTCGTGCGCGCCTGCAAATTTGCGGGCGCGTGCCAATACGTCGATAAGGCAACCGGCAAGGCGGTCCGTCTCTGGAGCAAGCAGAAGGCGCTCGCCGAACTCAGCCGCAATATCGTGCGGAACACTCCCGCAGCCGGCAAGAATCCGCAGCTCTGCTTCATGGGCTCGGGCGACTTTCATCATATAACGGCGCTGCTTCTTGACGGGGCGCTGGAGCGGCAGTCCGTGCCGGTGACGCTTATCCATTTCGACAATCACCCGGACTGGGTCACCTTCAATGGCGGCATGCATTGCGGATCCTGGGTCAACAGCGCGCTCGCCAACCGCAATATCCAGAAGGTCATCACCATCGGCGTTTGCAGCCGCGACCTTCGCAGCCCGGAGCGCAAGGGCGCCAATCTGCACTGGCTCGGCGAAGGCAAGCTGGAACTCTATCCATATGAACATCCGCCGAGCCGCGTGTTGGCCGATTACGGCAGCGGCGCCAGCTATCGTCAGGAAAAGGGGGCCTTGCACTGGAAATCCATTTTGGAGATCGGTGAGGAAAATTTCATCGACCGGATGCTGAGCCGGATTCGCACCGAAGCCGTCTATCTGACGATCGACAAGGACGTGCTGGCGGCGGACGACGCCGTGACGAACTGGGATCAGGGCCGCATGCGGTTGCCCTATCTCCTGGCGCTGATCAGTGAAATCGGCAATCGCCATCGCATCATCGGCGCCGACGTCATCGGCGACTACTCCGCCCCGAGCTATGCGGGCAGTTTCCAGACCAGGCTTTTGAAAAGGGCCGAGATCTTTATCGATCAGCCGCATATCCGGCCAAAGGCCGAAGCGATCAGAAACATCAACAGTGCCGCCAACCACGCGCTGCTGGAGGTCCTGGCGGAGTACATGGCATGAGCGGCAGCCTGACCCTTCCCATGCTCGGCCTGATCCTTTTCTGCGTGCTGGCGGAAACGGCGCGCGAGGTTTGTTTCAAGCAGTCGGCAAGCCAAACCGCATTGTTTTCGGCGCTCGCCAAGCCCGTCACATGGCTGGGCATCTTCTTTTGGGCGGTGGAACTGTTGGCCTGGACCGCCGTGCTTGAGCACGTCCCCCTGTCCATCGCCTTTCCGCTGATGGCGCTGAGCTATGTCGTCATCGTCTTCGCCGGAGCCCTGATCTTCAAAGAAAACATCAACCTCCGCCACGCGACGGGTGTGTTCCTCGTGACCGCCGGTGTGGCTTGTGTGGGAGTAACCGGATTATGAAAATCTTCGCGCACACCAGATGGGACGTCGTGCCGGTTCTGGCCGCCGTCGCGCATCTCACCTTCGACATCTATCTGATCGTCGGTTTCGAAAGCCGGCCATTGTGGCTCTCGGCTGTCCTCGGCTGCCTGTATGCCGTGTCGATCTCGTGGAACATCAACAGCATATCCCATAATTTCATCCACACGCCCTATTTCAAGCCGCGCTGGATGAACTATGCGTTCAGCCTGTTGGAATCCGTCGCGATCGGCTTCTCGCAGACCTATTATCATTGGGTGCATATGCGCCATCATTCCGGCAACAGCGACCGGCCGGATGAAAAGGGCGATACGATCGATCTGCTGTCGATCTACCGCCACGGCCGCAACGGCGAGCCGGAGAATGTATGGTCCTACACGCTGCTAAGCTTCTTCCGTGACAGCCTCGGCGATATTCACAAGGCTATCGCCCGCAACCGGCCGTTCGATGCGAAATGGGGCCGGTTCGAGCTGTTCTTCTTCCTCGGCCTTGCGGCGATCGCGCTGATCTATGACTGGAAGGCCGTGCTGTTCTTCGTGCCGTTCTACTATTTCGGCAACTGCCTGTCGTCGCTCAATGGCTATTACGAGCATCTGCATGGCGATCCGGACGAGCCGATCGCCTGGGGCGTCAGCAGCCACAAGTCGTTCTACAACTGGCTGTGGTTCGGCAACGGTTATCACGCCGAGCACCATTACCGGCCGCGGACCCATTGGACGAAGATGCGCGCGCTGCATGAGCAGATCAAGGAAGAGCAGGAAAAGGCCGGCACGCACGTCATCAGCACCTGTCACGCGCTTGGCTTCATGGCCAAGGAAAACCGGCAGGCGGAGCTTTCTCATCATGAAGGCTGATGGACTGAGCTTTTTTCTGGAAGGCTCGAATGGCAAAGGCGTCTTGTTGATTCATGGGCTGACCGGCGCGCCGGCCGAAATGAAGCTGGTCGCCCGCCATCTCCATCGCAAGGGCTATAGCGTCTATGCGCCGCTGCTGGCCGGCCATGGCGTGGACGCCGGCACCCTGCGGCGCACACGATGGGAGGATTGGCTGGAGAGCGTCGTGCAGGCGTCGGAATTGCTCGCGCAGAGAACGCAGCAGGTCTTTGCCGCCGGCATCTGTGTCGGCGGAAAGCTTTCGATGCTGGCGGCCGAAAGGCACCCGGAGACGATCCGTGCCGTGGCCATCTATTCCCCGTGCTTTCACTATGACGGGTGGGACGTTCCCTTCTATTATCCGCTGCTGTCGTCGCAGATCGGCTGGCTTTCCCGCATTCCCTTTCTTGACCGCCTCAATTTTCGCGAAACCGCGTCTCTTGGGATCAAGGACGAGCGGATGCGCAAGCTGATCGAGGCTATGGGGGGAGAGGGTGTTCTCGAGAAATTCCCCGGCAGAGGGCTCGTCGAGATGCACCGACTGGGCAAGGCCCTCCGGGGCCGACTGCCGCAGATCAAGACGCCGACGCTGATCCTGCACGCCGAGGATGACGACCTCAGCAATCCCAGGCATGCGCGCTACATCTCCGACCATATCGGCGGTCCACACGAACTCAGATGGATCAAGGACAGCTACCATATGATCCATGTCGACCGTCAGCATCGGCAGGTAGCCGATTTCACTGCGGATTTCTTTGAGGCGAGCCATGTTCCAGCTTTCGCTTGACGCTTCGCCGGCGTCGGTTCGCGATCCCGTTGCCGAGGTGCATTTCAGCATTCGCGCCATCGGCCGCGAGGCCTGGAATGCCTGCTTCCACGATCAGGTCGAGGACTTTGATTGCCTGCTCTCCATCGAAGAGGCCGGCATCGCGGGCTTCGAATGGCGCTACATCACGGTCGTCGAGGACGGGCGGGTCAGCGCCGCCATGCCGGCTTTCCTCTGCCCGTATGCGCTGGATACGACGCTGGAAGAGGGCGCGCTGCGCAGGATGGTGCGCCGCGTGCGGCAGCGCTTCCCGGGCTTCCTGACGCTGCGCCTTGCTTGTCTCGGTTCGCCCTGCACGGAAACGGGTTCGGTCGGCTTTCATCCTGATGTTCCGCTAGAACGCCGGGAAGTGCTGTTTGCCGAGCTGCTGTCGTTCTTCGAACAGCTTGCGGCGACGGAAGATTGTGCGTTGATGGGCCTCAAGGATATTCCGCAGCCGATTGCCCCCGCACTCGATGGCCCGCTCTCGGCCCGCCGTTACGCCACGATCGGCGGCTTGCCCACCGCCTGGCTCGATATCGATTTCAAGACGATCGACGAATATCTCGCCCGGCTCTCCTCTGGCACGCGCAAGGACATGCGCCGCAAGTTGAAATCCTTTGCCGAGGTCAGGGTCGAGATCCGCACGGATTTCGGCGATTTTCTGCCTGAGGTCATGAGGCTCTATCACGATACTCGCAATCGCAGCGAATGGCAGTTCGAAGAACTGACGGCCGGCTACTTCGAGGGAATTCTCTCTCGCATGGAGGGTCGTTCTTTCTGCGCCTTCTATTTCGTCGAGGACAGGCTTCTCGCCGCGAATCTGATCGTCCATGACGGACGCGTCGCCATCGATAAATTCTTTTGCATGGATGGCGAAGAGGGTCGGCCCTACAATCTTTATTTCCTGAGCTGGTTCACCAATCTGCGCTATTGCCTGGAACACGGCATCGGCCGTTACCAGAGCGGCCAGGCCTATTATGAGAACAAGGTGCGGCTCGGCAGCACTCTCACCGCCAACGCGATGTTCTTTCGCCATCGCAATCCCGTTCTTCAGAAAATATTGCGGCTGGTATCCCCGCTGTTTTCGACAGACGAGGCGAGCTAATGATGTCGATGCGTCTATCCTGGTTGGCTGTGCCGGTGTTGAACACGCTATACCAATTCTTCATCAAGCACGGAGCCGCGCAATTGGACGGTGCTGCCGGAGCGGATTGGCTGTGGCAGGCGCTTGCGTCGCACTGGATCTTGGCGGCAATCGCCGCCGAAATCCTCTGCTTCTTCATCTGGATGAACGTGCTTTCCGAGCTTGATCTCAGCCGGGCCTTTCCCCTTTCCGGCATCAGCTACGTTTTGATCATCGCCACCGGCTGGTTCGTCTTCGGCGAACCGGTCGTCGGCCTGCAGGTCATTGGCAGCGGGTTGATCCTGACAGGCGTCTGGTTGATCGCAAGTGCTGCCGGCGAAAAATCAGACCAAAATGACTGGGGTTCAAAGCACGGTTCGCTCAGTGCCGACACGGGTAAGGATAAGTGATGCCCAGATTGCAAGCTGAAGACCATCGCCAAAATAAGGGCCTTGGCATCGTGTCCGGCCTTGCGGACTGGAGCGTGAAACGCGCGCTGTCGCATATCGTGACAAGAGGATCTCTGACGGTGACGACAGCCGCCGGCCGCGTTCTGACCTTCGGCGATGGTACCGGTCAGCCGGTGCATGTCCGTTTCACGGACACCCGCGCTGAATGGGCTTTCCTCGTCGACGCCGACCTGCGGCTTGGCGAACTCTACATGGATGGCCGTTTCCTCGTCGAACAGGGCTCGCTCTATGATTTCGTGGCGATGATGCTACGAGAGGCGCAGAACAGCACGCATCCGCTCATCGCCCGCGTGATCGATCATATCCGCACGAGGCTGCGGATTTTCCGTCACCGCAATCTGCCGGGGCGCTCCAAGACAAACGTCGCACATCACTACGATCTCGATGGCCGGCTCTACGAGCTTTTCCTCGATCCGGACCGGCAATATTCCTGCGCCTATTTCGAGCATCCTGACCGGTCGCTGGAAGAGGCGCAACTGGCGAAGAAAAGGCATCTGGCGGCCAAGCTGTCTATAGAGCCGGACAACAGCATTCTCGATATCGGTTGCGGCTGGGGCGGCCTTGCCCTGCACCTGGCCGAGCAGGCGCCGGGCGGCTATGTGCTCGGCGTCACGCTATCCGAAGAGCAACACGACTATGCTTCGAAACGGGTTCCCAGCACCATGGACGGATCGCTGGCGGAGGTTCAGTTCGCGCTCAGGGATTACCGCAGCTTGACTGGTCATTTCGATCGGATCGTCTCCGTTGGCATGTTCGAGCATGTCGGGCTGGCATCCTATCGCACCTTCTTCCGCAAATGCGCCGAGTTGCTCGAGGATGACGGCATCATGGTGCTGCACACCATCGGCTGTTCGGCGACGCCTGGCTTCACCACGCCCTGGCTCGATAAATACATCTTCCCCGGCGGTTATATTCCGGCACTTTCCGAGATCGTACCGGAGATCGAGGCGGCGGGATTGACGATCACCGATGTCGAGGTGCTGCGCCTGCATTATGCCTGGACGCTCGCCAACTGGCGCGAGCGCTTCATGGCGCGCTGGGCCGAGGTGGCGGAACTCTATGACGAGCGCTTCTGCCGCATGTGGGAATATTATCTTTCGACCGCCGAGGCTGCGTTCCGCTACGAAGATCTCGTTGTCTTCCAGATCCAGATCAGTAAGCGCAACGACACCGTGCCGGTGACGCGGGACTACATTGCCCGTAACGAAGCGAACCAAGCTTCAAAATCGGACGTCGAACGTTCTGTTGAGCGTAAAGCCGATAACGTTCTGGTTGGGTGAACCGATCTGCGAGGTGATCGGGCTGTCGGCGGCATCGCCCACCAGGCGGCTGTATTTGTCATAGACCTGCATGCTCCAGGCGGGCGAGAACGTGTAGGTTGCCGCCACCGTGAAGCCGACGGATTTCAGGCCGCCGCCGGCGTCAAAGGCGTCGACGTGACCGTTTTTCGCCGCTTCACTCTCGGAGATCCCGAAATTGTTGCGCATGTAGGTGGAGTTTGCCAACGACATGCGCGGGCCTGCGGAGAGGAGCCAACTGTCTCCGACAGGCTGGAACCAGTCGAGCGACAGATCGGCGACGAGACCGTCGCCGCCCCAGAGCGCTTGGCGCGTCTCGGCGCGCACGCGCAACTGATTTTCCATCGGCCAGTACTGCGCGAACGCGCCTGCATCGAAATTCCAGTGAACCCTGCGCAGTCCCTCCAGATGGGAATCGTCAAATGCCGAGCGCCCGCCCCTCAGGCCGACGACCGGGCCGACTTCGATGCCGCCGACCTCGAAAAGGCTATAGTCGATGTTATCGTCCGGGGCGCTGTAGTCCTGAGTTTCGCCAAGGCGATGGACGTCGAAAGACGGCATGCCGCTGAAGGAAAGATGCTTCGATCCCTCATAGGAAGGCCCATATTCCACGGTGCCGCCAAGCGTCACGACCCAGGTCGTTGAATCAGACTTCGCCGCCTCCTGCGCTTGCGCCGGAACTGCGCCCGTTGCGGATGCTGACAGCAAAGTCATGCCGGCAAGTGCCGCGAACCTGTTGAACAAAGATGTTTTGACGCTGAACACTTTGCCGACACCTGTCCTTGATCGCCCAATTTGCACGCAGATTGCCCCGCGGCATTACTAACACAGCCTGACGTTTTACAAATAGAAAAAACTTGAGGGGCCATGGCGGGTAACGGTTGCGTTTCCGCACCCGTATTTCGGTGTAGGAATGGTTCCTCAGCTCGACAGCGATCTCAACACTGAACTTCCAGCCTCGTCGCCACGAGCTGCGAATAATTCGTTCCCATTGGGTCGTTGAAAAACATGCTGGTGAGTGTGGCCTGGTTCTGCGCGATGATCTCGTTCGGATTGGGCCTCACCACCTTGCGCTTGCAGCGGGCAAATGCCTCGCCGGAGGTGGCCATATCGCTGTCGGCGGCGAAATCGACTGCGGTATAGAGCGTCGTATCGTAAATCCCGAAGATCGTGGTTCCCTTGAGGAACGTCTTCTGCTGCGGCTTCAACGCGAAGGTCAGTATCAGGGCGTTGTCCTTATAGTCCGCCTGTATCGCTTCGGGCTTCGCCATCGTGACCGCTTTGCCGTTGCTGGTGACGTTTGTGTAGTAGTTGTACTGCGCAAGCGAATTCCTGACCGTCTTGCCCACGGCCTTGAGTTCGCTTGGATCCAACGTCATGTTGCCGTTCTTGTCGAAATCCAACAGCACCGACGAGGAGAAGACTTCATCGAAACGCCAGACGTTGCGAAGCTCGGCGATCGAGCCGTCCGGTGCTGCGACCACCTCGAACTTGGCATCGATGAATATATGCGGGTGGGCAAGGGCCGGGACGGGCAGGAGCGACAGCATCGCGATCGGCAAAATCGTTCGGCGTTTCATTCAGGCTCTGTCCATGATCCATCTGAGGTCGAATGCAGAGGCCTGAACTTCAATTGAGACTGATTTGAGACCCCTGAAGGGTTTTCGATCGCGGTGGCTGATGCGTGCAGAAGTCGCACTGACATCCGCTGCTATCAGGCGTTCGTCGAAATTCTATCCACCCTATCAACTGTTCCATTTGAAGGTGGCGACAAAGCCTGAGATCAGCACCAGCAGCAAAAGCAAATGGAAGACACGATCTGCCATCGTCTGCGGGCCGATGCCGATAGCGATGGTGAATGCGCCGATGAGAGTAGCAAAAAGCGCGAAACTCTGGACTGCAAGAGCCACTGAACGCGTCCATGCCGGTCGGAAGAGGCACGCGAATATCCCGCAAGCCAGAACCACCGCGATCAACCCTTCGGCTGTCGCGGCGCGTGCATGCTCATAACCGCCAGGGAGTACGCCGGAGTGGACGAGCGAGGCTGCGGCGAAGAGCGTGACTTCAAAGAGGAGAAGAGGTTTCGCCCAAGAATTCATGATCAGGGTCCGTCGCTGTCGGTTGCGCGTAGAACAAGAAGCTGAAACAACGCGCCTGGTTTCCCTGGATTTCTTCATTTGTTTCCATGGCTCAAGAATGCAGCCGGACTTTGTCGCACCGGCGCCTGCTCCGGAACATCCCACAGAGGAACGATGCGGGTTTCATGAGCCGCGTGGAAATGTCAGTCGGAAGTCGGCAGCAGATCGGATATCAATCGTTCTAAGGGCGAACGAATTGGGTCTTGGTGCGATGTTTTTACGCACTGTTGCATTGGAACACCGATCGGCCAGCCACGTTTGTCGCCGGGACATTCCGTCCCGGAGGATAGCAAAATGCTGAAACCAGTTTTAGCCACAGCCCTCTTCTTTGCCGCAAGTGTTGCGCCGCTCTATGCCGCGAGCTCGCCCATGAGCAAGCCAGGGACCGAATGCAATGCGGCCACGATCGCAGACACGCAGACAAAGGCCGACGCAATCCCAAATGCGGCCCATAAGAAAATCGCATTGAGACAGTTGACCCTGGCAACGGATTCTCTCAAGGCACATAAATTGTCGGATTGCCGCAGCCATTTGAGCCGCGCGATGCATGAAATCTGACGTATATCCATGATATGAGCAGGATCGACAGCCGGGATTCGTCGAAATCCCGGCTCTTCACATTGTCGCGACTGCGAAACTAAACGCGCAGTTTTCTTGATTCGCATCATGTCTGCGCTAAACTTAACAAGTCTCATGCATTTCCTTTCATTGCCCTGCCGGAGGCTTCTCGGGCGGGGCGCTTTTTGGTTATGACGACTGATAAGGGGCAGTTCATGATCCGCAGCTTGGTGGTGGCAAGTGAGATCCCGTTGCAGAACGAAGACATCGAAATCTGCCAGCGCGTGTTCGACCAGATCTGCGTTGAAAAGGGGATCAAGGACGACGATCGGTGCCAGGAGCTTGCCGCATCCATCATCGACTTCTATCAACATGGCGTGAAAAACGAAGCGAGTTTGAAACGGCTGTTTTTCTAATGCATGTCGCGCAAAAGTGTGCGGCGGCATTTCGAAAACCATATGCAAAAACAAAGGGCTAAAGCGTGAGAGCGAATCCGAAAGATCGCGACGAGCTTTAGCCGCCGGGCGGCAATGGCCATGTCGAGGCGGTCGGTTCATCGAAGGTGGATTGCGCCCGGGCGTAACAAGCCTATCGTCATACCATGGAACACAGCGAAATCTTTCAACGCCTCGGTGTGGCGCTTGCCATTGGCCTGCTTGTCGGTGTCGAACGAGGCTGGCGGGAGCGCGACGTTCGGGCAGGCGGCAGAACGGCGGGCATCCGCACGTTCGGCCTCACCGGTTTTCTCGGTGGGATAGCCGGCATATTGCAGTCCACAATTGGGCCATTGCTGCCGGCGACCATCGCCGCCTTGCTCGGCCTCATCTATATTGCCGGCAAGTGGCAGGAAACGACGGAGGACGAGGATTACAGCATCACCTCGGTCGTCGCCGCTCTCGTCGTCTTCGGACTGGGGGTTCTGGCTGCCGTCGGCGACATTGTGACGGCGGCAGCGGGCGGCGTCGCAACGACGGCAATTCTTGCGGCACGCTACAGTCTGCACGGTTTTCTTAGAGGACTGACCTGGCCGGAACTGCGCTCGGCGCTGGTGTTGCTGGCAATGACCGTGATTGCGCTGCCGCTGCTGCCGGACAGGGCGCTCGATCCCTGGGAAGCGCTCAACCCTTTCTCTCTATGGCTGCTGACCATTACCATCGCCGCGCTTTCCTTTGCCGGTTATGTTGCCATCAAGCTGATGGGGACGCGCCGTGGCGTACTGCTCGCCGGTGCCGCGGGAGGGCTGGTCTCGTCGACGGCACTGACGCTTTCCTTCGCTCGCCATTCGAAGGAGGCGCCGCAAGGTTCCACACATCTGGCCGCTGGGGCGGCGATTGCCGGTGCCTTGTCCTTCGTCCGCGTTTTGGTCATCGGCAGCGCCCTTTCCTTCAACCTGCTTTTGCCGCTGGCATCCGGCCTGGTACCGGCGATTGTCGGCTTCCTGATTGCGGGCTTCCTCTGGGTCTGGCGCTCCAGCCCTGAAGGGGGTGTGCCGGAAATTGAGCTGAAGAACCCGTTCGAATTGCGCATGGTGTTTTCATTCGCCGCCTTGCTCGGGCTGATCAGCCTGATCTCGAAGATGGCGATCAGCTATATCGGCATGTCGGCCCTTTTCGTCGTGGCCGTAATCTCCGGGCTGGTGGACGTGGACGCCATCACGCTTTCAACCGCACGGCTTTCAGGTTCGGCGATCGACGTCAACACAGCCGCTGCCGTCATCCTCATTGCCGTCGTCGTCAATGTGGTGACGAAGGCGGCCCTGGCCTTCTCGGCCGGCACGCGGGGATACGGCATGGCGTTGGCGCAAGCGTCGGGCATCGCGATCATCGCGGGAGCTGTCGGCTATTTCGCGCTGCGCGGCTTTATGCCTGAGTGAGGCGCGGGGCAGATGTGCCGCGTTTTTCAATAATATCGGCCAGAAGCGGCTGGCATGGGCACTGGACGTCCCTTGCGCACCGCCTTGCTGATTGGCATTCTTAATGGTGTTCTCAGATGGGTGTGGCTATGTCCGATGATTATCAAGCTGCCCTGGTGCGGATAACCGGTAAGGTACAGGGTGTCAGTTTCCGTGTTTGGACCCGAAACGAGGCGTTGAGGCTCGGTTTGGCAGGCTGGGTCCGCAACGAATCGGATGGATCCGTCGCCACTTTGATTGCCGGACCTGATACCGCGATTTCGACCATGATCGAGCGTTTCTGGCATGGGCCTCCTGGCGCATCGGTTTCCAGCGTGGAGAAGCAACCGACCACGCTAGCGGAGATGCCGACAGGATTTCGCATTACCGGTTGACTGGATCTGCAAGTCGTAAGGCGCTTACCGACGAAATGTCCGGCCTTCGTGGCAAACGCCAAATGGCCTCGAAAGGCCATTCCAACCGATTGATTTTTTTGGAAAATGGAGCGGGCGAAGGGATTCGAACCCTCGACCCCAACCTTGGCAAGGTTGTGCTCTACCCCTGAGCTACACCCGCTCATATCCGCAACAGTCCGGGGTAGTGTGTTGGACCGCTGGGCGTCGTCTTGCGGCGACGGGCGCTATATGGCCTAACCATTTTTCAAATGCAACAGGGAAATGACGAGGTCGCGAAGAAAAATCTGTATTTTTTACGCTGCCCGCCGGAAAGCCCCGGAACGCCTGGCTTTGTCGTCTGGAAGATTGCAATGGTTTTGCGGGCGACGTATCAGGGGCGCGTCATTTTTATTGCGAGACGCCCATGACCGACAATAGCCCGAAAACCCGCGACGATCTTTTCCGTTTCCTGGATGGCCTCGGCATCGCCCATAGCACCAAGGATCACCCGCCGGTGTTCACCGTTGCCGAATCGGTGTCGCTGCGCGACGAAATCCCCGGCGGGCATACGAAGAACCTGTTCGTGAAGGACAAGAAGGACAATTTCTTCCTGCTGACGGTCGAGGAGAATGCGAATGTCGATTTGAAGACGGTGCACACGCTGATCGGCGCGGCCAGCAAAGTCTCCTTCGGCAAACCGGAAAAGCTGTTAGAATATCTGGGCGTCATTCCCGGCGCGGTGACGGCCTTCGGGGCGATCAACGATACGGGCAAGAATGTCACCTTTGTCCTCGATGCCGAATTGATGGAGCACGACATCGTCAATTGCCATCCGTTGTCGAACGATGCGACGACCTCAATTGGCAGCGGCGATCTCTTGCGCTTCATGGAGGCGACGGGTCATACGCCGCTAGTCTTGAAAGTGACGGGCTGACATACGATTTTAGCGCTACGATGAGAGCGAGATGACCTATCTTCGAATTGGCCTCTCGCTCGGGCTATTTCATTGGGCATGATTTTATCCGAAAGCTGCGTTCCTTTTGGAAACATGCTTTAAAGGGTCCAGGATACCGGCAGGCGGGAGATACTCATGAGCGGTTCAAACAATCCTTATAACGCTTCCTTCGGCGGCCAGATGTCGGGCTCGGCATCCTATGGTGTCGCACCTGTCGCATCCGGCGGCGCTTCGCCGATCAAGGACACCACGACGGCGAATTTCGCGCGGGACGTTATCGAAGAATCGCGCAACCAGCCGGTTCTGGTGGATTTCTGGGCGCCTTGGTGCGGCCCGTGCAAACAGCTTACGCCGGTTCTGGAAAAGGTCGTCAACGAGGGCAAGGGCCGCGTCAAACTGGTCAAAATGAACATCGACGATCATCCGGCCATTCCGGGGCAACTCGGTATCCAGTCGATTCCGGCGGTCATCGCTTTCGTCAACGGCCGTCCGGCCGACGGTTTCATGGGTGCCGTCCCCGAAAGCCAGATTCGCCAGTTCATCGATCGCCTCGGCGGTCCGGCTGACGCTGCAGGCGATCAGGCGGCGGAGATCAAAGCGATTCTGGAAGAGGCGGCCGGTCTTCTCGCCGCCGGCGATATCAATGGCGCCGCTGAGTTGTTCGGCGCAGTGCTGCAGGCCGATCCGGAAAATGCCAAGGCGCTTGCCGGCATGGCCGAGTGCATGATCGCGGCCGGCCAGAGCCAGAGGGCGCGCGAGGCGCTGACCGATCTACCGGAAACGCTTGCCAATGATGCCGGCATCCAGGCCGTGGTGAAGAAGCTCGATCAGATCGAAGAAGCCCGCAAGCTCGGCGATCCAGTGGCGCTTGAGCGTGAATTGGCGCTCAATCCCGACAATCACGAGCAGCGCATCAAGCTCGCCAAGATCCGCAATGTCGAGGGCAAGCGCGATGAGGCGGCCGAGCATCTGCTGACGATCATGCGCCGCGACCGCGCCTTCGACGATGACGGTGCGCGCCGCCAGTTGCTGCAGTTCTTCGAGGTTTGGGGCCCGAAGGACCCGGCGACCATTGCCGCGCGCCGCAAGCTTTCGTCGATCCTGTTTTCCTAAGACGTCGTCCGTTTAAAGGAGCATCCGGAAGGCACCTACGCCATCCAGGGTGCAGAGGCTGCCTCGGTGGGACAGGAAAGCGAAATGCTTCGGCATTTTGTCCGGAAATCCTCTTGTGTTTTCGGTAGAGGGGGCCACATTGTCCTGTGGCGTGGCGTGTGACGGAACAATGTCCGTTGGATATCGTTCTTGCGCATCTCATAAATGAGCGGCGCAGTGAGTAGCGGGACGAAAATCATGCAAGTCGGCAATGCCAGATATTTGAAGCCAAGCGATCTGCCGGAATCGGTTGTTGTCTTTCCTCTTTCCGGTGCCCTGCTTCTGCCGACCGGACAGTTGCCGCTCAATATCTTCGAGCCGCGTTATCTTTCGATGTTCGATGCCGCGATCGCCGGCAACAGGCTGGTCGGCGTCGTGCAGCCGGCGCTCGGCGAGCCGCCGGAAACGCCGCATCTTTCGCATGTCGGTTGCCTTGGTCGCATCACATCCTTCGCCGAGACAGGCGATGGCCGCTATATCGTCTCGCTGACCGGCATCTGCCGTTTCCGGCTGATGGATGAGATCACCGGCCATCATCCCTACCGCACCTTCCGCATTACGCCTTTCATTTCCGACCTCAAGTCGCGCGACGAGGAAGATACGGTTGATCGTTCGGCACTGCTTTCGGCCTTCCGGGCTTATCTCGATGCCAACAAGCTGGAGGCGGACTGGGAGAGCGTGGAGCGCGCCAGCAATATGACGCTGGTCAATTCGCTGGCGATGATGGCTCCCTTCGACCCCGCCGAGAAGCAGGCGCTGCTGGAAGCGCCCGACCTGAAGACACGGGCGGAAACCTTCATTGCCATCATCGAAATCGTCCTCGCCCGCTTCGGCGATACCGATTCGGTCATGCAGTAGGGGTTTGCGATGGACATCACCGTCAGCAAGGTGGACCCGAAACTTCTCGATCTTCTCGTTTGCCCGCTTACCAAGGGACGGCTGAGTTACGATCGCGAGAAGAACGAGCTGGTGTCGGAAAATGCGCGGCTCGCCTATCCCATCCGCGATGGCATTCCGATCATGCTGATCTCGGAGGCGCGACGTATCGAGGATTGAGGCGGATTTTTCCCGGTAACGCCCCCTCAACCCGAGCTGCGCTCGACCTTCTCCCCGCTGGGGCGAAGGTAGGATTCTGTGCCGCAAGAAGTAGTACCTTCGCCCCAGCGGGGAGAAGGATGCCCGAAGGGCAGGTTGAGGGGGGCGTTACCGGCAAAGGCAAACGGAACTCAAATCGCCTCGCCCGCCAGCAGCCGCGGATTGTCCCTGGCAGCAGTGCCGGCGGCCTGGCCGATGAAGAAGGATTTGAGTTGCGGCAGCCGGTCGACGAGGCCGAGGCCGAAATCGCGAGCGATGCGCAGCGGCGTGATGTCGTTGGAGAACAGCCGGTTCAGCACGTCGGTCGTTACCCCCATGCGGAAGGTGTCGAAGCGCCGCCAGGTCTGGTAGCGTTCGAGAATGTTGATCGAGCCGATATCGAGGCCAAGGCGGTCCGCTTCGACCACGGTTTCCGCCAATGCGGCTACATCCTTGAAGCCGAGATTGAGGCCCTGGCCGGAGATCGGGTGGATGCCGTGGGCCGCGTCGCCGGCGAGCGCAAAGCGCGGTGCGACGAAATCGCGGGCGAGCGTCAGGCCGAGCGGGAAGGCACGGCGCTCGCCGACCGTATGCAGTGCACCGAGTTTGTGGCCGAAACGCCGCTCCAACTCTTCTTCGAATACCAGATCGTCGGCGGCGACCAGCCGGTCGGCGTCCGGTGTGCGCTCGGTCCATACGAGCGAGGCGCGATTGTTCTTCAGCGGCAGGATGGCGAAGGGGCCGGAAGGCAGGAAATGCTCCTCGGCGCAGCCATTGTGCGGCCGTTCGTGCTCGACGGTCACGACGATGCCGGACTGGCCGTAGTCCCAGCTTACAGTCTTGATGCCGGCCATGTCGCGGAGCTTGGAGCGCACGCCATCGCAGGCGACGAGCAGCCTTGCTTCCAGCGCGCTGCCGTCCGAGAGCGTCAGCGTGACATTGGCATCGCCGGTCTTGAAGTCTGTCGCGCTGACGCCGTGGCGAATCGTAATGCCGAGGCGTTCGCAGGCGCCGCGCAACGCGCCGACCATGGTGAGGTTCGGAACCATATGCGCGAAGGGTTGACCTTCGGCCACTTCTCCGTCGAACGTCAGAAATACCGGGCGTACAGGATCGCCGGTGCGCGAATCGGTGACGATCATGCGGGTGATCGGTTCCGCTTCCGGCTTGATCTCGTCCCAGATGCCGAAAACCTTCAGCATCTTCGAGGCGGCGGCGATGATCGCCGAAGCGCGCATATCCTTCTTCCAGGCGGTTTCCGGGGCGGCCTCGATGACCATGACGTCAAGATGGGGGGCCGCCTGCTTGACGGCGACCGCAGCGGCGAGGCCCACATAACCGCCACCCACTATCAGCATGTCCAACATAGCGCTTCCCCGTGTCCTACTGTCATTTCCTGTTCTATATAGAGCATCCCATTCGTGGTTCCTACCGTCGGAGTTCAATCAAAATGTCGCGCGAGAATGAGAAAATGACTGCCATGGAAGTCGTGCTCGCGACACT
The DNA here is from genome assembly GCF_029714285.1 of Rhizobium sp. CB3090. Taxonomy (NCBI): domain Bacteria; kingdom Pseudomonadati; phylum Pseudomonadota; class Alphaproteobacteria; order Hyphomicrobiales; family Rhizobiaceae; genus Rhizobium; species Rhizobium sp. CB3090. The sequence continues at coordinate 3,149,166 of NZ_CP121662.1, read as the reverse complement.
CGATCTGGAAACGATCGAGATGAACCTGTTTCGCGGCAACAGTCCGCAGGTCGGCTGGCAGCGCGTCTTCGGCGGGCAGGTGATCGGCCAGGCGCTGATGGCGGCGCAGCGGACAGTGACGGATGATCGTTTCGCGCATTCGCTGCATGCCTATTTCATGCTCCCCGGCGATCCCGCTGTCCCGATCCTCTATCAGGTGGACCGGCTGCGGGACGGCTCGAGTTTCAATACGCGCCGTGTGCTGGCGATCCAGCACGGCAAGGCGATCTTCGCAATGACGGTTTCCTTCCAGATCGACGAGCCCGGTTTCGAGCATCAAGGCGAGATGCCGCGAGTGCCGGCTCCGGAAGAGCTGATGGACGAAGAGCAGATCAAGGAGCGCTATATCGCCAACGCGCCGGAGAATGTGCGCCGCTATTGGGAGCGGAAGCGGGCGATCGAGATCCGGCCGGTGTCTCTCGATCGCTATTTTTCTCGTTCGCAGCCCAGCCAGCGGCAGGATATCTGGGTTCGCTTGACCGGACCGGTACCGGACGATCGGCTTTATCGGAATGCGGTGCTTGCCTATCTCTCGGACATGACGCTCATCGACGCGGCGCTGCATGCGCATGGCACCTCGGTTTTCGATCAGGGCCTGCAGGTCGCGAGTCTCGATCATGCCATGTGGTTCCACCGGCCGTTCCAACTCGATGACTGGTTGCTCTACACACAGGACAGTCCAAGCGCCTCGGGCGCGCGCGGATTGGCCCGCGGTAGCCTTTTTACTCGGTCCGGTGTCCTGATTGCGTCGGTTGCGCAGGAAGGATTGATTCGTAAAAAGGCAAATGATTAAATAATATGCAAATTTTCAAATTTGCATATTATTTATGCGCGATCGGCGCCGCGATCTGCCGCTTTATTAGGTGTCCTCCATAAAGGCTTTAAATTTCAATTGGTTATAATAGTGTCACGAATCTGGCACGTCCCTTGAATGTGTATCTTCGGTCGCTGCTGAAACAGTCGTCAGCGGCAAGGAGAATCGGCTCCGTGCCGAGGGTAACAAAGGATGGGAAACCAGATGAAAATTGTGATGGCCATTATCAAGCCGTTCAAGCTCGATGAGGTCCGTGAGGCCCTCACGGCTGTCGGCATCCAAGGCCTGACTGTGACCGAAGTGAAGGGTTACGGGCGTCAGAAGGGACATACCGAAATCTATCGTGGCACGGAATATGCCGTCAGCTTCCTGCCGAAGCTGAAGATCGAAGTCGCGGTCGCAACCGAAATCGTCGACAAGGCAGTCGAAGCGATCGCCTCGTCCGCCAAGACCGGGCAGATCGGCGACGGCAAGATTTTTGTCTACTCGATTGACCATGCCGTGCGCATCCGTACGGGCGAAACCGATTCAGACGCGCTGTAAGAGACGGCCGATCAGGGAGTTATTTGCAATGACATCTACTAAGCTTTCCTCCACCTTCGCACGGGTGGGCGCGCTTTCCGCGGCTCTGCTTACGCCGGCGATAGCTTTCGCGCAGGAGGCCGCTCCGGCTGCTGCTGCCGCGACCGCCGCTGCTCCGGTTCCGGACAAGGGCGATACCGCCTTCATGTTCATCTCCACCATCCTCGTGCTCTTCATGCTCGTGCCGGGTCTTGCGCTGTTTTACGGCGGCCTCGTCCGCTCGAAGAACATGCTTTCGGTTCTGATGCAGTGCACCATGATCGGCGCTGTCGTGATGCTCCTCTGGGTTCTCTACGGCTATTCCTTCGCCTTCGGTGGCGGCACAAGCCCCTATTGGGGCGGCACGGCCAAGATGTTCCTGTCGGGCGTTTCGACCGCGACCACGGCTGCGACCTTCTCCAAGGGCGTCGTCATTCCTGAGTTCATCTTCATGCTGTTCCAGATGACCTTTGCCGCCATCACGCCGGCCCTGATCATCGGCGCCTTCGCCGAGCGCATCAAGTTCAGCGCGGCCATACTCTTTTGCGCGCTGTGGGCGACCTTCGTCTACTTCCCGATCGCTCACATGGTCTGGGATTCGAACGGCATGCTCTTCAAGATGGGCGCTCTCGACTTCGCGGGCGGCACCGTCGTTCACATCAACGCCGGTATCGCCGGTTTCGTCGGTGCCCTGCTCGTCGGCAAGCGCGTCGGCTTCGGCAGGGACATGATGGCCCCGCATTCGATGACGCTGACCATGGTCGGCGCATCCATGCTCTGGGTCGGCTGGTTCGGCTTCAACGCCGGTTCGAACCTCGAAGCTTCCGGCGGCGCAATGCTCGCGACCGTGAACACCTTCATCGCCACCGCAGCCGCCATCATCTCCTGGTCGCTGGTTGAAACCTTCACCCGCGGCAAGGCTTCCATGCTCGGCGGCGCTTCGGGCATGGTCGCCGGTCTCGTCGCCATCACGCCTGCCGCCGGTATCGCCGGTCCGATGGGCGCGATCGTCATGGGCCTGATCGTCTCCCCCTTGTGCTACTTCTTCGTCTCCGTCGTGAAGAACAAGTTCGGCTACGACGATACGGCTGACGTCTTCGGCGTACACTGCATCGGCGGCATCTTCGGCGCCATCACAACCGGCATCTTCGCCAGCGCCTCGCTCGGAGGCGTCGGTTATGCAGACGGCGTCACCATGGGCAGCCAGGTCGGCGTGCAGCTCACGGCCGTCATCACGACCATCCTGTGGTGCGGCATCGGTTCGGCGATCCTCTACAAGATCGTCGACATGATCGTCGGCCTGCGCGTGTCGCCGGAAGCCGAGCGCGAAGGTCTCGACCTCGCCTCCCACGGCGAAGCCGCCTACCATAATTCCTGATCTGCAGCTTGAGGCGCCGGGACAAATTCCCGGCGCCGCTCAACATCCCGTCGCGGCCCATCTATCAAAGGTGAGCCGCTCTTGGCCCGGACCTCGGTTCGGGCTTTTTTTTGGCGCGACCGCTCGCCACAAGCCCATATTTCACCGATTCGCCCGCCGCACCCGCATGGTTAACATGGCATTAACCCTCCTCTGATTAGGTAGAGCTGACGTACTCTGTGAGTGGCCATGAGGCCGATTCGCGCGGCTTTCGACAACGAACGGGCTGGATAATATGGGCAGAAGCAATTCGGCAGCGTTGGGCGGTCCTTCCGGCCGTCTTTCGCTTTCGGGAGTGGTTTGGCGACAGGTGAGGGGCCTCGGCGGCTTCGCGCTGCTGTTCCTGCTGGCGCTTGCGGTTGCGGCACTGGCGACATGGAACGTCATGGACCCCAGCTATTCCTATGCCACGAGCAACGCACCGACGAACATACTAGGCTTTCCAGGCGCTGCCTTCGCCGACATTCTGATGCAGGCACTCGGTCTTGCCTCCGTCGTCGCGCTGCTGCCGGTCGTTGCCTGGGCTTTCGCGCTGATTTCCAACCGCAGAATCCATCGCGTGCCGGCTCGCCTCGGCGCCTGGGTCGGCGGAGCCATCGTTGCCGCCGGTTCCATCGCCTGCTTTCCCGCGCCGCCGACCTGGCCGATCCCGAACGGCATCGGCGGCGTCATCGGCGACATCCTTTTGCGCTTTCCCGCTCTTTTCATCGGCACCTATCCGAGCGGCGTCTTCGCCACGGTGTTCGGCTCCATTCTCGCGATTCCCGCGGCCTGGCTCATGCTGTTTGCCGCCGGCGTTCTTGGCCGCAGCCTGCCGGAAGACGAGGAGGATGAAGAGGAATATGAAAACACGCAGAGCCGTGCGCGTAGCGTTGGTGATGATGACGAGGATGACGATCGCGGCGGCTTCCTGGCCTTCGGCGCGCTCATGCACTCCTGGTACAATACGCAGGCGCGGCTTCGCCGCCTGTTCGGCATGGGGCCGCGCAAGCGCCGCGACCACGCCTTCGATGCGCCCTACGACTTCAACGACGACGAGTTCGGCACGCTGAACGAGCCGGCGCGCGCCAAGGCGCCTGTGGTTCGCGGCGAACGCGTCGAGCCGTCGATGGACGGCCCGGCGCCGCGCCGCGTCGTTTCTCCGCCGTCGATGAGCATCGACGATGACGAGGATGAGGACGACGATCCCTCCTATGAACGCGAGCTACCGCGCCCGGCCGGCATTTTGCCGGATGATGAAGAGGACGAATGGGCGCTGCGTGCTGCTTCGCCGAAAGTGCCCGGTGGCCATGCCGGCCACCGCGTCGTTCCTGCCGCTGCCCGACCGAAGCCCGGCATCCGCGCCGAGCGCGAGGCGCAGACCTCCTTCATCCGTCCCTATGGTTTCCAGCTTCCGGCCGTGCATCTGCTTGCCGAGCCGAAGACCATCGTGCGGGACGCAACGCTGTCTTCCGATGCGCTGGAGCAGAATGCCCGCATGCTCGAGGGCGTGCTCGAGGACTTCGGCGTCAAGGGCGAGATCATCCATGTCCGTCCCGGCCCGGTCGTGACGCTTTATGAGCTCGAGCCTGCGCCGGGCATCAAGTCTTCGCGCGTCATAGGTCTTGCCGATGATATCGCTCGCTCGATGAGCGCGATCGCCGCACGCGTCGCCGTCGTTCCCGGCCGCAACGCCATCGGCATCGAATTGCCGAATTCCACGCGCGAGACGGTCTACCTGCGCGAGCTGATCGCCAGCCGCGATTTCGAAAGCTCGAAGGCCAAGCTTGCCATGGCGCTCGGCAAGACGATCGGCGGCGAGCCCGTCATTGCCGATCTCGCCAAGATGCCGCATCTGCTTGTTGCAGGCACCACCGGCTCGGGTAAATCCGTCGCGATCAACACCATGATCCTGTCGCTGCTCTATCGCATGACGCCGGAACAGTGCCGCCTGATCATGATCGATCCGAAGATGCTCGAACTCTCCGTCTATGACGGCATTCCGCATCTGCTCTCGCCCGTCGTCACTGATCCGAAGAAGGCTGTGGTCGCGCTCAAATGGACCGTCCGTGAGATGGAAGAGCGCTACAAGAAGATGTCGAAGATCGGCGTGCGCAACATCGACGGCTTCAATACGCGCGTCGAGCAGGCCGTCGCCAAGGGCGAGGCGATCAGCCGTACCGTGCAGACCGGCTTCGACCGCCAGACCGGCGAGGCAATCTACGAGACCGAGGAATTCGATCTAAAGCCGATGCCGTACATCGTCGTCATCATCGACGAGATGGCCGACCTGATGATGGTCGCCGGCAAGGATATCGAAGGCGCCGTGCAGCGTCTGGCGCAGATGGCGCGCGCGGCCGGCATCCATGTCATCATGGCGACGCAGCGTCCGTCCGTCGACGTCATCACCGGCACGATCAAGGCGAACTTCCCGACGCGCATCTCCTTCCAGGTTACCTCGAAGATCGACAGCCGCACGATCCTCGGCGAACAGGGTGCCGAACAGCTTCTCGGCATGGGCGACATGCTCTACATGGCCGGCGGCGGACGCATCCAGCGCGTCCACGGCCCGTTTGTCGCCGACGGCGAAGTGGAAGACATCGTCTCCTACTTGAAAACGCAGGGCTCTCCCCAATATCTCGATGCGATCACTGCCGACGACGATGACGACGACGATGGTCAGGGTCCGGCAGGTACGGCCAACCTTTCCGACTCGGAGGATCCCTATGACCAGGCCGTGGCGATCGTGCTGCGCGACGGCAAGGCATCGACCTCCTACATCCAGCGCCGCCTCGGCATCGGCTATAACCGTGCCGCTTCGCTGATCGAGCGGATGGAACAGGAAGGCCTGATCGGCCCGGCCAACCACGCCGGCAAGCGCGAGATTCTCGTGCCGACCGAAGCGGATGTTCTCGATCGCTAAGGGTCGCTAGCCCCATGTCACACATCCCGAATATGCTTTCGGAGATTTGATCGCGGCCCTTGATCGCGCATGGGCCGCAGCGCCATGAAGACGCCGATTTTGCGCGCCATGGACAAAGCATTGAAGGAGAATTCGATGAAAAAGACCGATGCGCAGCCCTCGACCCGCCTGAACCTGACCCGCCGTCATTTCCTCGGCGCTGTGCTGGCGGCGGGCGCGGCAGGCGCGATACCCGTTGCGGCCTTCGCGCAGGCACAGGCTGCGGCACTCAATCCCGGCATTGCTCAGGCGATCGCAGATCATTTCTCGTCCATCAAGACGATGAAGGGCGGCTTCCTGCAGATCGGGCCGCGTGGCGACCAGATGAGCGGCTCGTTTTTCATCCAGCGTCCCGGCAAGATGCGCTTCAACTATGACCCGCCGTCCCGCATGCGCGTTATCTGCGACGGCAACAACGTCCAGGTCATCAACGACCAGACGCACACGAATAACATGTATCAGCTCTCGAAGACGCCGCTGAGCCTGCTGCTCGCCAACAAGATCGATCTTTCCGCCGACATGGTGCGCAATGTCGATGCGCAGCCGGACCTGACCAAGATCACGCTCGGCAATCGCACCGTCTTCGGTGATTCGACCATCGCCATGATCTTCGATTCCAAGACGTACGACCTGCGTCAATGGACGGTCATCGATCCCCAGGGCAAAACGACCGATGTCATCATCAACAATGTGAAGACCAATCTGTCCTTTGACGACAGTGTTTTCCGGATCGATTACACCGGCACGAACCGGTGATTTCCTGCCATCCATGATGGGGCGGGGAGAAGAGATTGAATGATCTTCCTTTTCCCTTGCTGCCGGTCTAAATCCCTAGCCTGACTTCGGATAAGGGTTTGGGCATGGGATTTTCGATTGCGACTTGGAACATCAACTCGGTACGGCTGCGCATGCCGATCGTCGAGCAGTTCGTGATGCAGGCCCGGCCCGATATTCTCTGCCTGCAGGAAACCAAGGTTCCGAACGAGCTCTTCCCGCTGTCGCCTTTGAGGGCGCTCGGCTACGAGCACATCATCGTCCATGGGCAAAAGGGCTATCACGGCGTCGCCATCGCGTCGCGTATCCCTCTGACCGAGGATCACCGGCAGGATTATTGCGGAGTCGGCGACAGCAGGCATATCTCGGCGATCTTCGAGCGTGGCGGCCGGCGCATCCGACTGCATAATTTCTACGTTCCCGCCGGCGGCGACGAGCCGGATCGGACGATCAATCCGAAATTCGGTCATAAGCTCGATTTCATAGAGGAGATGAAGCGGCTGCATGCCAATGCCGAGCCGAACACGTCCGCGATCCTCGTCGGCGATCTCAACATCGCGCCGCTCGAACACGACGTCTGGTCGCACAAGCAGTTGCTGAAGATCGTCAGCCACACGCCGGTCGAAACCGACGGGTTGATTGAGGTGATGAAGCGCGGGGCCTGGCTCGATCTGATGCGCCAGCAGGTGCCGGAGAACGAGAAGCTCTATACCTGGTGGAGCTACCGCGCCAAGGATTGGGAAGCAGCCGATCGCGGTCGCCGTCTCGACCACATCTGGTCGTCATCCGATCTCGGCCCACTCTTGCAACGCATAGAGATCCTGAAAGCGGCACGCGGCTGGGACCGCCCATCCGACCATGTGCCGGTGACCGCGTATTTCAATCTCTGAGAAGCGCAACCGCCGAGGCCAGGGTCTCACGAAAAGCGATGCAGGAGTGCCGCCGCCTGCTTGGCAAGGACGGCGAAATTTTCGCGCACACGGTTTTGGATGAGCAGACCGGCGTCGGGATATTCCTCGATCAGCCGGTGAAACAGCGCCCGCGTGATGCGGATGACATCGGAGTCCTCCAGCGCCACGGCGGTATATTTCCGCTCCACCAGCGTCACCAGCGCCAGCTCGGACAGCATGGCACCGGCATGCACAGTGGCCTCGACTTGCGGTTGGCCAGAGGGATCCAGGGTGGTTAGCTCGAAACTGCCGCGGGCGATGACATAGGCGCATTCAGCCGGCGATTTTTCGCGGAACAGAGTGAGGCCGGCCGTGACATGCCGCCGGTCGGCGCCGAAGGCGATCAACCGCAATGGCTCATCGCCCATGCCGTGGAATAGCGGCAATTGCGACAGCAGACGGATATCGTCGTTGAGCGCCATCTCTATCGCCTATGGAATGATCTTGTAGCCGCCGTTTTCCGTCACCAGGATTTCGGCGTTGGAGGGATCGCGCTCGATCTTCTGGCGCAGGCGATAGACGTGGGTTTCCAGCGTGTGGGTGGTGACGCCGGAATTGTAGCCCCAGACTTCTTCAAGAAGGATGTCGCGGGTGACGACTTTCTGGTCGGCGCGGTAGAGATAGCGGATGATTGCCGCTTCCTTTTCCGTCAGGCGGATCTTCTGGCCGTCTTCCGTGGTCAGCAGCTTCTGGCTCGGCTTGAAAAGATAGCGGCCGACGGTGAAGGTCGCGTCCTCGCTCTGCTCGTGCTGACGCAGTTGCGCGCGAATGCGGGCGAGCAGCACGGCAAAACGGAAGGGCTTGGTGACATAATCGTTGGCGCCGGCTTCGAGGCCGAGGATGGTATCGGAATCGGTGTCATGGCCCGTCAGCATGATGATCGGTGCCTTGAAGCCGTTCTTGCGCAGCAGCTTCACCGCTTCGCGGCCGTCCATATCGGGCAGGCCGACGTCCATGATCAGCAGATCGACAGGAGCGGTGCGAGCGGCCTGGACGCCTTTGCCGGCGGTCGCCTCCTGCTGAACCGTGAATTCCTCGTAAAGGGACAGTTGCTCGACGAGCATTTCGCGCAGGTCGTTGTCATCATCCACCAGCAGAATGGTGCGTGCGGTCATGCGGTTGCGGTCCTCGTTCTTTTGCCTCTTAAGTCCTACGCCAAATTGCATTTTTAGCAAGTCGTGAGGCGGCTCAGGCTTGGTCGTCCAATTGAAACTGCTATGATTTCAAACGAAATCACACGCAAAGCAAAAACATGTGAGGAAAATGCAAAAAGCAAGGGCGGGCGGCAGGCGGGCCTTTTCTACAATCGTCGTCCGTCCGGCGCCGGGAAAACCCACGCGCGCCCTGGTGCGGATCGGGCCGCTGACGGTGCCGGCGGCGATCGGTCGATCGGGGCGCAGCGCGCTGAAGCGGGAAGGGGATGGCGCGACGCCGATTGCGGCGATGAAGCTGCTTTACGGCTTTGTTCGCGGCGATAATGTCCCCTTTCTTCAGACCCCTTTGCAGATGCGGCGTATTCGCAAGGATATGCTCTGGTGCGACCAGCCGGAGGATGCCAATTACAACAGGCTCGTCAAAGCACCCTTCAAGCCAAGCCATGAAGAGATGCTGCGGCGAGACGGGCTCTACGACATCTGCCTGGTACTCGACTGGAACATCCGCTCGCGCCGGCGCCATCGCGGCTCGGCGATCTTCTTTCATCTGATCAAGCCTGGCTACGAGCCAACGGCGGGCTGCATCGCAGTCCATCTTCGCGACATGCAGCGAATTCTTCCGCTGCTGCGCAAGGGAACGATCATCCGGGTGATCTGACCGGTGGGCGGGGTTAAAATACCAATATTGCCCACTATATAGGTTTGCGACCGGCACGCCCGCGCGGGCTAGGCCCGGAACCTTTTCTTTGCGAATTTAAATCACGCCTTCACTCCACCCGCTTCTCATTCTTTGGAGACTTATCGTGACCACGCAACCGACAATCACGTTCAACGACGGCAATTCCATTCCGCAAGTCGGGCTCGGCGTTTGGCAGACGCCGGAGAACGTCGCGCCGATGGCCGTCAGCACGGCCCTGAAGGCGGGCTATCGCCATGTCGACACGGCTGCCATCTATGCCAATGAGGACGGTGTCGGCGAAGGTATGCGCCGGTCCGGCATTGCCCGCAAGGACATTTTCCTGACCACCAAGCTCTGGAACGATGCCCAGGGTTTCGATTCGACCTTAAGGGCGTTCGATGAAAGCCTGAAGCGGCTCGGCACCGATTATGTCGATCTCTATCTTATCCATTGGCCGTCGCCGCATCGCGGTCGTTACCTCGATAGCTGGAAGGCTTTCCTGCGCATCAAGGAGGAAGGCCGCGCCCGCTCAATCGGCGTCTCCAATTTCGGCCAGGAGCATCTGGACCGCATCATCGGCGAGACCGGCGTCACCCCGGTGCTGAACCAGATCGAGTTGCATCCGACATTCCAGCAGAAGGCCCTGCGCGAAGTGCACGACAAGCTCGGCATCAAGACGGAGTCCTGGAGCCCGCTCGGCCAGGGCAAGCTTCTCGGCAACGCCGTCATCGGCAAGGTCGCCGCCAAGCATGGCCGCACGCCAGCCCAGATCATCATCCGCTGGCACATAGACAATGGTCTGGTCGTTATCCCGAAATCGGTGACACCGAGCCGCATCGAAGAAAACCTCAACGTGTTCGACTTCAAGCTCGACGCGGATGATCTAGCCGATATCGCCAAGCTGGATTCGACTGGCGGGCGCATCGGGCCTGATCCGATGAAGGCGGCGTTCTGACGGGCGGAGTTTGCAGAGAGACCATCTCTCCACCGGATTTACGAAGGCTCGGGGTCAATACTCCGAGCCGTTTTACGCTTTGCAATCGCGATCTCTTCAAATGCGGCGGCGGAGCGCATTCACCACCAGCGCGAAGGCCGGTGAGGCCTGCCGCCTGCTCGGATAGTAGAGGTGATATCCGGTAAATGGCGGGCACCAATCCTCGAGAACCCTGACGAGCCGACCGTCGCGCAAATAGGGCTGCACGATGTCCTCCGGAAGATATGCCAGCCCCAAACCCGCCAATGCGGCATTCAGGCGGAGTGCAATATTGTTGAACACGAGCTGGCCTTCGACCCGCACCTTCAGCTCATGCCCTTCCTTCTCGAATTCCCAAGCATAGATGCCGCCATAGGTCGGCAGGCGCAGATTGATGCAATTGTGACAGGTCAGATCCTGCGGCGTCAGCGGTTTCGGCCTGTTCTCAAAATAGGCGGGAGCGCCGACGGCAGCCATGCGCATGTCCGGACCGATGCGAACCGCGATCATGTCCCTCGCCACCTGTTCGCCTAGCCGCACGCCGGCATCGTATCGTTCGGCGACGATATCGGTCAGGCCATAATCGACGATGATCTCCACATGGACATCAGGATATTGCGGCAAGAATGGCTCGAGGGCCGGCCAAAGGATGGTTTCGGCCGCGTGCTCGCCGGCGGTGATGCGAATGGTGCCTGCCGGCTTTTCGCGAAATTCGCTGAGAGCCGCCAGTTCATTTTCGATCTCGTCAAAGCGGGGACCTATGGTGACGAGCAGTCGCTCGCCTGCTTCGGTCGGCGAGACGCTGCGGGTGGTGCGCGTCAACAGCCTCAGCCCCAGACGAGCCTCAAGTCCTCGGATCGTATGGCTGAGTGCCGATTGTGAAACTCCGAGTTTTGCGGCTGCTTTGGTGAAGCTCTGTTCCCGCGCCACGGCGAGGAACGCAATCAGATCATTGACGGGCTGACGCGGCATTCATGAATCTTTCTCATAAGCTTTTGCCACTTCTACCATCTAATCGGGGCCAATCGCACGCTCTAAATCTCTGGCATCAGCAGCCGGAATTGATCGTGCTGCCTTTCGCTCAGAGGACGAAGATCATGGAAATCAAACGAAACGGTTCGCAGCCATCGGGCAAGGGACCGGCCGACTGGTTCACGGGAACGGTCCGCATAGATCCGCTGTTTCAAGCTCGTGATGCCACGCGCGCGGCCGCTGCCAGCGTCACATTCGAGCCGGGCGCTCGCACGGCATGGCATACTCACCCCGTCGGTCAAACCCTGATCGTGACGGCCGGGTTGGGCCGGGTGCAGCGCGAGGGTGGTCCGATCGAAGAGATACGGCCGGGGGACGTTATCTGGTTCGCTCCCGGCGAGAAGCATTGGCACGGCGCTTCTCCCACCACGGCCATGACCCACATCGCCATCCAGGAACATCGCGACGGCAAGGTCGTCGAGTGGATGGAGCATGTCAGCGACGAGCAATATCAAGCCTGAGGGAGAAGAAGCCATGCAGAAGCGCAAACTTGGAAGCAGCAGTCTCGAAATCTCGGCCCTTGGTCTCGGCTGCATGGGCCTGAGCTATGGCTACGGTCCGGCAACGGACACGCAGGAGGCAATCAAGCTGATCCGCTCGGCCTTTGAACGTGGTGTGACCTTCTTCGACACCGCCGAAGCCTATGGCCCCTATAAGAATGAAGAGCTTCTGGGCGAAGCCCTGGCACCCATTCGGGAAAAGGTCGTGATCGCAACGAAGTTCGGTTTCGAATTCGATGCGAATGGCGGCCAAAGCGGCATGAATAGCCGGCCGGAATATATTCGCAGGGTTGCCGAAGCCGCCCTGACACGTCTGAAGACCGACGTCATCGACCTTTTCTATCAGCACCGCGTCGATCCGAACGTCCCGATCGAGGACGTCGCCGGCGCGGTGAGGGAGCTGATCCAGGAGGGAAAGGTCAAGCATTTTGGGTTGTCGGAGGCCGGCGCACAGACGATCCGGCGTGCCCACGCGGTCCAGCCGGTCGCTGCCCTTCAAAGCGAATATTCGCTCTGGTGGAGGGAGCCGGAGAAGGAGGTTCTGCCGACACTCGAAGAGCTTGGCATCGGCTTCGTTCCGTTCAGCCCGCTGGGGAAAGGCTTCCTCACCGGCGCGATTAGCGAAAATACAACATTCGACAGCAAGGACTTCCGCAACATCGTCCCTCGCTTCACGCCGGAAGCCCGAAAAGCGAATCAGGCCCTCGTCGATCTGCTTGGCGCGATCGCGGCGCAGAAGCGGGCGACCTCGGCTCAGATTGCCCTTGCCTGGTTGCTCGCGCAAAAGCCCTGGATCGTTCCGATCCCCGGCACCACCAAAATGCATCGGCTAGAAGAGAACATCGGAGCGGCTGATGTCACGCTTGCCGCCGACGATCTCCGCAATATCGAGAGTGCCCTCTCGCAGATCGCCGTGAAGGGGGACCGTTATCCTCCGCATCTGCAAGCAAGGGTCAATCGTTAAGGGCGCGTTGCCCGGAAAGGAAAAGCCATGACACAAGGCATTACGGACAAGGTGGTCGTCATCACCGGAGCAAGCAGCGGTCTCGGCGAGGCGGCTGCCCGCCGCCTCGCGAAGGACGGAGCCAAATTGGTGCTGGGAGCGCGTCGCCTCGATCGCCTGCAGGCTCTCGCTGAAGAGCTTTCGCTGGATCCTCAAGCCGTCCTGCAGACCGATGTGACGCAGTTCGAGCAGGTCAAGCGTCTCGTCGACCATGCGGTTAAGCTCTATGGCCGCATCGACGTCATCATCAACAATGCCGGGCTGATGCCGCATTCCCCTCTGGAGCGCTGCAAGGTTGGGATCGCATGATCGATGTGAATCTGAAGGGCGTGCTTTACGGCATCGGAGCGGCGCTGCCGCACATGAAGGCGCAGAAGAGCGGCCACATCATCAACGTGTCCTCGGTGGCCGGCCACAAGGTCAATCCGGGCGGAGCGGTCTATGCCGCTACGAAGCATGGCGTGCGGGTGATCTCCGAAGGGCTGCGGCAGGAGGTCAAACCTTACAATATCCGGACAACCATCATCTCGCCCGGTGCGGTCGCAACCGAACTTCCCGATAGCATCACCGAAGCCGATGTGGCCGAGCGGGTCCGGAAAGTCTATGAGCTTGCTATTCCTGCCGATTCCTTTGCGAGCATGGTCGCATTTGCGATGAGTCAGCCGGAAGACGTCGACATTAACGAGATCCTGTTCAGGCCGACTCGACAAGAATATTGAGCGTGACGGTGGCCCGTGATCTACGGGCCACTTTCTGGGTTCAGACTGCGATGGAGTTCTCCAGCGCAGCGGTTTCGAAGTCGGCTAAATATTTGCCGAGCAGCGTATTCAACGCCGCTCTCTCATCTTCCGACAGACCTGCGACGAGACGCGCCTGCGTCTCGACATGGGCGGTCACTGCGCTGTCGATCAGCGCGAACCCCTTTTCGGTCAGCGATACCAGAAAGCTGCGGCCATCTTCAGGATTGGCTGTGCGGGCGACGAGATCAGCTTTTTCCAGTTGATCGATGCGGTTGGTCATGGTGCCGGAGGTTACCATCATGGCGGCCATTAGATCGCTGGGTGAGAGAGCATAGGGCGCTCCCGAACGGCGGAGGGTCGCCAGCACGTCGAAGGTTGCGCGATTCAAGCCGAATTGCGTGAAAGTCCTCTCCATCTCGCGGCCGAGATAGTGGGCGACGTTTCCGAGGCGGCCGATCAATCCCATCGGGGTGGTGTCGAGATCGGGCCGTTCCCGGTTCCATTGGGCAAGAATTTTGTCGATGCGATCCATGCCGAGACATCGCCATGAAATTATCTTGACGTCAAGATATTTTGAATTATCTTGATCTCAAGATAAATTCGGACATATGACATGACGCGCGACCTGTTGCTGACCGCGATCTCGCCGGCGATCTGGGGCAGCACCTATCTGGTGACGACAGAACTTCTGCCGGCCGGCTATCCGCTGACGGTCGCCTTGTTGCGCGCGTTGCCCGCAGGGCTGCTTCTGCTCGCCATTGTCCGGCGGTTACCGCACGGCATATGGTGGGCGAGGTCGCTCGTCCTCGGTGCGCTGAATTTTTCCATCTTCTGGTGGATGCTGTTCATCTCGGCCTACCGTCTGCCGGGCGGAGTGGCGGCGACCGTCGGCGCCATCCAGCCGCTGATCGTCATCGTGCTCGCGCGGCTCTTGCTCGGCTCGCCGATCCGCAGCCTTTCCATCGTGGCGGCTGTTGCCGGCATTATCGGCGTCGCCTTTCTGATCCTTACACCGCGGGCAGCACTCGACCCCCTGGGCATCGCGGCCGGGGTTGGCGGTGCCGTCTCCATGGCGACCGGCACCGTGCTCAGCCGGCGCTGGCGGCCGGATGTCTCGCCGCTCACCTTCACCGCCTGGCAGTTGACAGCAGGCGGCTTGCTGTTGCTGCCTTTCGCCATGATGATGGAGCCGCCGCTTCCCTTTCCGACCGCCGCCAATATCTTGGGCTTTGCCTATCTCGGCCTGATCGGAGCGGCGCTCACCTATATTCTCTGGTTTCGCGGCCTGTCGCGCCTGGAGCCATCCGTCGTCTCGCCGCTCGGCTTTCTCAGCCCGATGACCGCCGTGATCCTCGGCTGGGGAGTGCTGGACCAGCAACTGAGCCCGATTCAGATCCTGGGCATCGCCATCGTGCTTGGCAGTGTCTGGCTCAGCCAACGCGCACAGCAGCTTCCTTCCGCCAGGAAATCAGCGCCCACCGATCCGGCAATCGCATCGGAACGATAAAATAGCGCGACGGGGAGCCGACAAGCGCGCCGACCATCGAGACAACAAAAAAGGCGGCCGGAAAGCCGCCTTTTCCATCGGTTACCTAAAACCGATCAGTTCCATTCGCGGATATCGACGAAGTGACCGGCGATCGCGGCGGCTGCGGCCATGGCAGGCGATACCAGGTGGGTACGGCCCTTGAAGCCCTGGCGGCCTTCGAAATTGCGGTTCGAGGTGGAGGCGCAGCGCTCACCCGGCTTCAGGCGGTCGTCGTTCATGGCGAGGCACATGGAACAGCCCGGCTCGCGCCAGTCGAAACCGGCAGCCTTGAAGATCTTGTCGAGACCTTCGGCTTCCGCCTGCTCCTTCACGAGACCGGAGCCCGGAACGATCATGGCGTTGACCGTCGAAGCCACCGTCTTGCCTTCGACGACCTTGGCGACTGCACGCAGATCCTCGATACGGCCGTTGGTGCAGGAGCCGATGAAGACGCGATCGATGTTGATCTCGGTCATCGGCGTGCCCGGCTTCAGGCCCATATAGTCGAGCGCACGCCACTTGGAAGCGCGCTTGGTCTCGTCCTGGATCTCGTCCGGGTTCGGCACGATGCCCTGAACGGAGACGACGTCTTCCGGCGAGGAGCCCCAAGAGACGATCGGCGGCAGGTTGGCGGCGTCGAGCGTGACGATGCGATCGTAATGCGCGCCTTCGTCCGACTTCAGCGTCTTCCAGTAGGCGATCGCCTGTTCCAGTGCTTGGCCCTTCGGCGCGCGCGGCTTGCCCTTGATGTATTCGAAGGTGGTCTCATCAGGCGCGATCAGGCCGGCGCGGGCGCCGCCCTCGATCGACATGTTGCAGATGGTCATGCGGCCTTCCATCGACAGCGAACGGATGGCTTCGCCGGCATATTCGATGACGTAGCCGGTGCCGCCGGCAGTGCCGATCTCACCGATGATGGCGAGAATGATGTCCTTGGCGGTGACGCCGGGCGGAAGCTGGCCGTCGACCCGCACCAGCATGTTCTTCGCCTTCTTCTGGATCAGCGTCTGGGTCGCCAGGACGTGTTCCACTTCGGACGTGCCGATGCCGTGCGCCAGCGAGCCGAAGGCACCGTGGGTCGAGGTGTGGCTGTCACCGCAGACGATGGTCATGCCGGGCAGGGTGAAGCCCTGCTCGGGACCGATGATGTGGACGATGCCCTGGCGCTTGTCGTTTTCCGAGTAGTATTCGACACCGAATTCGGCGGCGTTGTGGGCCAGCGCCTCGACCTGGATGCGGCTTTCCTCGTTCTTGATGCCGAGATGGCGATCGGGCGAGGTGGGAACGTTATGGTCGACGACGGCGAGTGTCTTTTCCGGGGCGCGGACCTTGCGGCCGGTCATGCGCAGGCCTTCGAAAGCCTGCGGCGACGTCACCTCATGAACGAGATGACGGTCGATATAGAGAAGACAGGTGCCATCGTCTTGGGCGTCGACGAGATGGTCATCCCAGATTTTGTCGTAGAGGGTGCGTGGAGCGCTCATGGCTACAAATCCATATTGGCATTGTCGAAAATGGGGAGTGACGGATCAGGACCGCCGGCCTCGGGAGTGATCAGCGAAGTCGGCTGTTGAGCGCGCCAGAAATCATCGCAAAGAATCGGGCCGGCAGGCGCTTATGGTCCTGCAGCACGAAAGCCGTGACGACTTGTCCGTCTTTGCTCATGATCTTATTCATGCCGATGCTCATACCAATTTTCAAAACCTTCGGCAATGGTGGCAATAGGATGTGCGGGAAAGGGGTCGATGCATGGCCGCAGCCATCACGTTTGCGCGCCCGGCGGCTGTGCGGCCGCCATACGAGGGAAGGCGGAGCGATCACTGCCCGAACGCCGGCGCATCCAGGCTTCGAGTTGCCTCAGCAGCAGCGACAGGCCGATCGTCAGCAACAGGTAGATGAAGGCGAGGATCGAAAGCGTTTCGAAATAGCGGAAATTGGCCGAATAGTAGAGCTTGGCAAGCTGGGTGATATCGGCAACCCCGAGGACGGACACTAGCGAGCTGTCTTTCACCATCGCGATGAAGTCGTTGGAGAGCGGCGGCAGGATGACGCGGATCGCCTGCGGAAAGACGACGAGGCGGAAGCGCTGGAAGCGGGTGAGGCCCAGCGCTTTTGCCGCTTCGATCTGGCCCTGGTCGACCGCCTGAATGCCGGCGCGGAAGATCTCGGCGATGAAGGATGAATAGCCGATCGTCAGCGCGATGATCGTGCGCCAGACAAACGGCACGTCCCGTACCACAAGCGGGCTTGTCCAGCCGGCGGAAATCAACGGCGAGATGATGAAGTTATAGACGGCGACGAAGGCCGGCGTGCCGACGAAAGCGACGTATGAGAGCAGCACGAGCATCGGAATGCCGCGCACGATCTCGATATAGAAGCGCGCGACTTGCCGCAGCACGAGGAAATCCGACAGGCCGAGCAGCGCAAGTCCAAGGCCGAGCAGCATGGCAAGCGTAAATGCCACCAGCGTCACGAAAATTGTGACGCCGATGCCGTTGAGCAGAAGAGAGAATATCTGGGCGTAGAGGCCGTTTGCCGCGATTGCGATGGAAACGACGACGCCGAGTATGGCGAGGGCGACCAACCACCAGGGAAAGTCCTCCTTGCCGCGGGGCCCGCCCGGGGCTGCCAATAGTGCCATCAGAGCGGGCTTCCAGTATGTCGATCTGCAGGGCTCATTGGCCCATCTTGTAATCGAGGAACCACTTCTTGTTCAGCGCGTCGAGGGTGCCGTCCGCCTTCAAGCTGGCGATGGCGGCGTTGATCGGGGCGACGAGATCGGAGCCCTTCTGGAAGATGAAGCCGAAATCCTCGGTGCCGAGCGGATCGCCGATCAGCTTCAGGCCGCCGTTCGAGGCATCGACATAGCCTTTGCCGGCCGTGCCGTCGGTCAGCACCAGATCGACATCGCCCGTCTTCAGCGCCTGCACGGTCGCTCCGAAGGTTTCGAAGGTCTTGATGCGCGGGTTCTGCTCGTTGCCATCGAGGACTTCATAGACGGCGGTGTAGAAAGGGGTCGTGCCCGGCTGCGCTCCGATCAGGCCTTCCTTGAAAGCGGCGAAGCTCTTGGCATCCGTGAAGCGCTTCTCGTCGCCGCGCACCAGCATGAACTGCTGCGAGCGCATATAGGGATCGGAGAAATCGACCTTCTGCTTGCGGTCTTCCTTGATGGTGATGCCGGTCATGCCGATGTTGTACTGGCCTTCGGAGACGGCCTGGATCATCGCGTCCCAGCTCGTGTTCTGGTATTCGACCTTGAAGTTCAGCCGCTTGGCGATCTCGTTCATCGCGTCATATTCCCAGCCGATCGGCTTGCCGGACTTGGGGTCGACGAATTGCAGAGGCGGATAAGCATTCTCGGTGACGACGACCACGGTCTTGCCGTTGAGATTCGGCAGGTCGGCGGCGAAAGAAGCAAAGGGTGCAAGCACGAAGGCGGTAAGGCCCAAAAGGAACGAACGACGGAATGCCATGGAAATCTCCCCGAATAGCGCAACGGAAAATTGTCATATTTAGAAAGCGAATGGCAAGGCTATTGCCATGATGGCGACGATAAAAACAGAAAAGCCGGTCCAAAGCTTGTGGTCCGCGGAGAATTTTCCTTCGTCTTTTTCCCCGCAACAAAAAAGGCGACCCGAAGGCCGCCTTGATCTCTGCGATCCCTGAGGAAAGCTTATTCTGCTGCCGGTTCCGCGGCGGCTGCAGCGGCTTCGGCTGCTGCCTTTGCTTCGGCGGCTTCTGCTGCTGCCTTTTCGGCTGCGAGAGCCTGAGCTGCGGCAACCTTTTCAGCCTCGACGCGAGCCTTTTCCTCGGCAATGGCCTGGCGCTCGGAATCGTTGAGCTTGCGGGCGCGCGTGCCGGTGTTTTCGACGATACGGGCAGCCTTGCCGCGCAGGTCGCGCAGGTAGTAGAGCTTGGCGCGACGGACCTTGCCGCGGCGAACGACTTCGACGCTTTCGATCATCGGGGAGTAAACCGGGAATACGCGCTCGACGCCTTCGCCGTAGGAGATCTTGCGGACGGTGAAGTTTTCCTGCAGACCGCCGCCGGAGCGGGCAATGCAGACGCCTTCATAGGCCTGGACGCGGGTACGGTTGCCTTCCGTGACCTTCACGTTGACGCGGACGGTATCGCCGGCCGAGAACTCGGGGAGAGTGCGCTTGGCTTCGATCTTGGCGGCCTGTTCGGCTTCCAACTGCTGAATGATGTTCATGTTATCAACCTCTTTGTTGGTTCAACAGCCAGAGCGCTCTGAACGATCTATCTTTGGTCGGCCCTCGGAAGGTCTCGCCTTGGATATATGCCCGCAAAGGCAGGAGCGAATACGTCTGCTTTTCTTTGGTGGTTGATGGGAAATTTCCCATGCCGGCCGCGCACATACTCTATTGTCGCGGCTTTGTCACCCCTTGCGGGGCAATTTCGTGAGCGAGGGGCCGCTTTTTAAGAGATACATTCCTTCCGCTGGCTAAAAAATAAGCCGGCATGCGAAGGGTTTAAATAATTGTCAAAATTCGCGACCTGCGGCACACTTCTTTCGTCAGGGGAACTGAAAAAAAGAGGCAGTCATGACAGTGAATAATCCATCGCCCTCGCTTTACAACGAGGATCTGGCGCCCGCCGAAGAACGAAAGTGGGGGGCTTTCAGCATTTTCAACGTCTGGACCTCAGACGTCCATAGCCTGTGGGGCTATTATCTCGCCGCGAGCCTTTTTCTGCTCTGCGGCAGCTTCATCAATTTCGTCATTGCCATCGGCATCGGCTCGCTGGTGATTTTCTTCTTCATGAGCCTCGTGGGCAATGCCGGCGTCAGGACCGGCGTGCCCTTCCCGGTGCTGGCGCGTGCTTCGTTCGGCACATTCGGCGCCAATCTGCCGGCGCTGGTGCGCGCCGTTGTCGCCTGCTTCTGGTATGGCGCGCAGACGGCCGCCGCCTCGGGCGCAATCGTCGCGCTGCTGATCCGCAATGACAGTCTTCTCGCCTTCCACCAGAACAGTCACTTGCTCGGCCATTCCACCCTGGAAGTCATTTGCTATGTCGTCGTATGGGGCCTGCAGTTGCTGATCATTCAGCACGGCATGGAGACGGTGCGGAAGTTCCAGGATCTGGCTGGTCCAGCGGTCTGGGTGATGATGCTTTTCCTCGCCGTGTATCTGATCGTGAAGTCCGGCACCTTCTCCTTCGGTTCCGAAATTCCGCGGGACGTGCTGCTCGAGAAGACCAAGGATGCCGGCGTGCCGGGCGAGCCGGGCAGCTTTGCCGCGCTCGCCGCGGTCGCCGCGACTTGGATCACCTATTTTGCGGCGCTCTATCTGAACTTCTGCGATTTCTCGCGCTATGCCACGGACACGAAAACCCTGCGCAAGGGCAATCTGTGGGGTCTGCCGATCAACCTTCTGGCTTTCTGCCTCGTTGCCGGCGTAACGACGACGGCCGCGTTTGCCGTCTATGGCGAAGTGCTGCTGCATCCGGAAGCAATCTCGGCAAAATTCGACAGTTGGTTCCTGGCGCTGCTGGCGGCGCTCACCTTCGCGGTGGCAACGCTCGGCATCAACGTCGTGGCGAATTTCGTCTCGCCGGCTTTCGACTTCGCCAATGTCTTCCCGAAGCACATCAGCTTCAAGCGCGGCGGCTTTATCGCGGCATTGATTGCGCTGGTGCTTTATCCCTTCGCACCATGGGAGACGGGTGCCGCGCACTTCGTCAACTTCATCGGTTCCACCATGGGTCCGATCTTCGGCATCATGATGGTCGACTATTATCTGATCCGCAAAGGTCAACTAAACGTCGAGGCGCTCTACCATGAGAATGGCGAGTTCGAATTCCAGAGCGGTTGGCATGTCAATGCTCTGATTGCCTTCGTCATCGGCGGCCTGTTCTCGTCGATCCTGCCGACCTTCACCAGCATTCTGCCGGATTGGTGGGGAACCTACGGTTGGTTCTTCGGCGTCGCCATCGGCGGCGGGGTTTACTACGTGCTCAGGATGCGCGGCGCACCGGCCGCCGCCGCGTTACAGAAGTAATTTCCGATGCCCGGCTTCGGTCGGGCATTCTGCCACGAAGCTTCGATCCGCCACTTCCGAAGTGGCGGATCGAGCAATTCAGACCACATTCTTTCGTCAGCTTCTCGCCGAGTCGTGGCGGCAACTCACAATGGCAGCGGTCTGCCCGCCTGTTCACTAACCATGTACTCGGCATACCAAGTCGGCCATTCCTCATCGCGCTGGCCGGTTCGCTTCTCATGTTCGCCATGGGCCATCTCTGCACGGCGGAGCGCGCTTGCGAGATCGGCCGGCGAAGTGAATGTCGTCGTATTCGCGTCCACGCGTCCGGGCAATCTTCCTGTGATCTCCTGCAATAGCCAGCCGTTGCCATCCGGATCGTTGAATGAGGCGAAGGAGCGGTAGCTGCGATGATCGGGGTCTCGACCGCTGACCCGAATTCGCCCAAACAGGTAGGGTTCGTCCGTGCCGGCGTAAGCGCCGCTGGCGTCGTGGAACACCTCGCTGACCTCGACGCCGCGGCCGAGCAGCTCCTTGCGGGCGGCCTCGATGTCGGAGACGATCAGGTACAGGCCCTTTGCGGAGCCGGGTGCTGCTGCGGTGACGGTCTTGCCGAAGATGACGGAGCAGCCGGAGCCCGGTGGCGTAAACTGGACGACGCGGTAGCCGCCATCGTCGGAGGCGAAATCGGCGTCGAGCCTCCAACCCAGCCCATCGTAAAAGCGCTTGGCGCGATCGACGTCTGAAACAGGGATGACGACAATCTCGAACTTCATGTCAACGGTATTGCTCATGCTCAGCTCCTTAGGTTTGATGCCTTGAGAGGAATGACACATGCTCAAATTCAGGCAGGCGGATGATAGTGAGGGCACGCAGTCGAATCAATTACCCCGAGGTATTAGCGAGGAATACGCTACTTTTGATTGTGACAAATTTCGATCAATGAGGGTTGCCCAGGCACTCTCGTCGCCTTCGATCCGTTATTTCTTATGCGTTTGATCGAGCAAATCCGGCCGGCGCTCTTTCGTCAATTGCTCCGCCTCTTGCCTCTGCCATTTGGCGATGGCGCCGTGATTGCCTGAAGTCAGTACCACCGGAATTTCGCGTCCTTCCCAGACCTGCGGCCGCGTGTACTGCGGATGTTCGAGTAGGCCGCCTTCGAAGCTCTCATGCAGCCCCGAAAGATCGTTGCCCATGACGCCGGGCAGGATGCGGACGATGGCGTCGAGCAGGATCAGGGCCGCCGGCTCGCCGCCGGAAAGAATATAGTCGCCGATCGAGACTTCCTCTAGATTGCGGCCGTCGATCACCCGCTGGTCGACGCCCTCGAATCGGCCGCAGACGATGATGACGCCGTTGCCGGCGGCGAGTTCACGCACCCGCTTCTGTGTCAGCGGCTTCCCGCGCGGGCTCATCAGCAGGCGCGGGCGGTCGTCGTTTTCGCTGGCGTGGTCGATGGCGCGGGCAAGCACGTCTGGTTTCAGCACCATGCCGGCGCCGCCGCCGGCCGGCGTGTCATCGACGGTGCGGTGCTTGTCGGTCGCGAAATCGCGTATTTGCACGGTGTCCAGCGACCATTGCCCACGCTGCATCGCCTTTCCCGCGAGCGAGGTGCCGAGATGGCCGGGAAACATCTCGGGATACAGTGTCAGGATGGTTGCCCGGAAACTCATGGCCGAGCCATTTCTTTGTTTTGGGTCATTTCTTGGTTTTATCGGGCCGCTTCGGTGGCTTGCCGGTGAAATCGTCGGGGTTGTCGACCAAGCCCGCCGCCATAGGGTCGATCAGGATCTTGCCGCCTTCCAGGTCGATTTCCAGCACGGCAGCTTCTGAGAACGGGATGAGCACCGGGCGTTTGCCCGGGCCCTTCAGCTCCAGCAGGTCGCCGGCGCCGAAATCATAGATGCCGCTGACCGTGCCGTAGCCGGTGCCTTTGTCATCGACCGCTTCCAGGCCTTCGAGATCGGCATAAAAGAACTCGTCGTCCTCCAGCTCGTCGTCCGGCAGGTTGTCGCGCTCGATATAGAGTTCCAGCCCATTCAGCGCCTCGGCGGCATTGCGGTCGTTGACGCCGCGAAAGCGGACGATCACCACGTTCTTGGCTTCGCGGATCTCCAGTACCTCGAAGCTGCGGCCGTCGAGGCTATGCAGATGGCCGTAATCGCCGAGCGCTGTGGGGTCGGAGGTGAATGCGCGGGCGCGCACTTCGCCTCTCAGGCCCTGCGCGGCGCCGATAGTGGCCATCAATACCGGGTTTTCAAGTTTCGTCATGGTCCTGTGCCGACTGCCAGAGGATCGATTGCGTTCTCTCATAAGATGAACGCTCGCCGATGTGAACAAAAAACGGGCGGCATGTCGCCATGCCGCCCGTTTCAAATGGCCGTTGCGGCCGATTATTCAGCAGCGGCGGCGGCGTCAGCAGCCTTCTGTGCCTTTTCAGCGGCGCGTTCCTGGGCGCGCTTGCCCGGCTTTGCCTTTTCCGGGTTGTTCTTGGCTTCGCGCTTGGCAATGCCCGCCTCGGCGAGGAAGCGCAGAACGCGATCGGTCGGCTGGGCGCCGTGGTCGAGCCAATGCTTGATGCGCTCGGCCTTGAGTTCAACGCGCTTGGCGTCGTCCTTGGCAAGCATCGGGTTCCAGGAACCGAGGGTCTCCAGGAAACGGCCGTCGCGGGGCGAACGGGCGTCAGCTACGACAACGTGATAGTACGGGCGCTTCTTGGAGCCACCGCGGGCGAGACGAATTTTCAGTGCCATGTCTTTACTCCTTAGGCTTTTCTTGACCGCTTCGTTTTGGCGGTATGGTTACTTCGCGCTGCTGTTTTTATGTGTCGCATGATCTCTTCCGAAAACCGCTTTACACTTTTCGGGATCATGCTTTGAGATCCGCAGCGATCTGTTCATGGTGCCGGATGACTTCCTTGATGACGAAGTTCAAGAACTTCTCGGCGAAATCCGGATCCAGATTTGCGTCCTTTGCCAGGTGGCGCAGGCGTTCGATCTGGTATTCCTCGCGCGCCGGGTCGGCCGGCGGCAGATTGTATTTGGCCTTCAGCACACCGACTTCCTTCGTGCAGCGGAAGCGTTCGGCCAGCATGTGCACCAGAGCGGCATCGATATTGTCGATCGACTGGCGGTAGTTACCCAATTGGGCCTTGACATCTGGATCAATCATGGGAGTCTGTGATCCTTCTCACTTCTTCTTCGGCAAACCGGGCAGGCCCGGGAAACCACCGCCGAGGCCAGGGAGCTTGGCGCCGCCGAGACCCGGCAAACCGCCACCGCCGCCCAGACCCGGCAATCCGCCCGGCATAGCGCCGGGACGGCCGAGGCCGGCGGCTTCCGCCTGTTTCTGCAGGGCTTCCAACTGCTTGGGATCGATGTTCGACAGGTCGGGCATGCCCCCCATGCCGCCGCCGAGGCCCATCTTGCCGGCAAGGCCGCCCATGAGCTGCTTCATCATGCCGCCTTTGCCCTTGCCGCCCATCATCTTCATCATGTCCGCCATCTGGCGGTGCATCTTCAGAAGCTTGTTGATGTCGGCGGCATCGGTGCCGGAGCCGGCCGCGATGCGCTTCTTGCGGGAATGCTTCAAGAGGTCAGGATTGGCGCGCTCGGCCTTGGTCATCGAGGAGATGATGGCGAGCTGGCGGCCGAAAAGCTTGTCGTTGAGACCGGCAGCGGCCATCTTGTCCTTCATGCCGGCCATGCCGGGCATCATGCCCATGATGCCGCCCATGCCGCCCATCTTCTGCATCTGCTTGAGCTGGTCGGCGAGGTCGTTCAGATCGAACTTGCCCTTGGCCATCTTGGCGGCCATGGCGGCCGCCTTTTCGGCGTCGATATTCTCAGCCGCCTTTTCGACCAGCGAAACGATATCGCCCATGCCGAGGATGCGGTCGGCGATGCGGCGAGGGTGGAATTCCTCCAGCTCGCCCATCTTTTCGCCGACACCGATCAGCTTGATCGGCTTGCCGGTGACGGCGCGCATCGAAAGGGCGGCACCGCCGCGGCCGTCGCCGTCCATGCGGGTCAGCACTAGGCCGGTGATGCCGACGCGCTCGTCGAAATTGCGGGCGAGATTGACGGCGTCCTGACCGGTCAAAGAGTCAGCGACCAGCAGGATTTCGTGCGGATTGGACTTCTTCTTGATCTCCGCCATCTCGACCATGAGCGGCTCGTCGATATGCGTACGGCCGGCGGTGTCGAGAATGACGATGTCATGTCCGCCGAGCTTGGCGGCCTGCACGGCGCGCGCGGCGATATCGGTCGGCGATTGGCCGGCGATGATCGGAAGGGTGTCGACGCCCGTCTGAACGCCGAGCTGGCGCAACTGCTCCTGTGCGGCCGGACGGCGCGTGTCAAGCGAGGCCATCAGGACCTTCTTGCGGTCGCGGCTCGTCATGCGGCTGGCGATCTTCGCCGTGGTGGTCGTCTTACCGGAACCCTGCAGACCGACCATCATGACGACGACCGGAGCCGGCGCGTTGAGATCGATGCCGACACCTTCGCCACCGAGCATTTCGATCAGCTCGTCGTGAACGATCTTGACGACCATCTGGCCAGGCTTGATCGACTTCAGGATTTCGGCGCCGACGGCCTTTTCGCGGACGCGATCGGTAAAGGAGCGCACGACGTCCAGCGCCACGTCGGCTTCCAACAGCGCGCGGCGAACCTCGCGAAGTGCTGCGGAAACATCGGCTTCCGAAAGCGCGCCGCGGCCTGTCAGTCCATTCAGAATGGAACCAAGACGGTCCTGGAGGTTTTCAAACATCAGTTCTTCCTTATCGATCGCTTGGGATTGGACTTGCGCGTGTGCGCGGTTCCCGCCCGAAAACGTCGTGCTTTTCCATGACGAAAACAAGACGCAAAGCCAAAAAGCACCCGAGGGCGCATCGCGCTGTCGGGTGTTGACCTCCGGGATCTCTTTATACCTTAACGGGTCCCGGTCGGTGGCTCGGAGGCTTGTGCTCGTCGCAGATGGCGGGGATAAACAGGAAACGGGTGCGAAAGTCAAGCCGAGAGGGCGCAAAGGCTTTCAAAAGCCCGATGTTTACCCCACATCTGGCCCAGAGAAAAATCCATCGGCGCATTCATGACAGACAAATCCGGCTTCCGGAAGACATCGAACCCCTATTATCAAGGTCCAATCTCCGATCATTTCGACGGGTTACGCTTCTTCAATCCGGGCGGTGTGGAACCGGGTGGTTTCCGCGACTTGTTGAAATGGCAACTCGGCGGCGGCCGCGCGCGTTGGCCGCGTTCGGTCGTCAGCCTGTTTCCGCCGGCCACGCCCGATAGTCGTGTTTTCGGCGATGCGCTGCGGGTGACGATGGTTGGCCATGCCACGATGCTGATCCAGGCGGCCGGTCTCAATATATTGACCGATCCGGTGTGGTCGGAACGCGTCAGCCCCTTCACCTTCATCGGACCGAAACGGGCGGTGCCGCCCGGCATCCGCTTCGAAGACCTGCCGCCGATCGATCTCGTGCTGGTCTCGCACAATCACTATGACCATCTCGACCTCGCGACGCTGAAGCGGCTGCACGAGACACATGCACCGAAAATCCTGACCCCGCTCGGCAACGATGCCATTATCCGCCGCGGGGCGCCCGATGCCCGGATCACGACGATGGATTGGGGCGATCGCATCGGCATCGCCGGCGAGGTGACGGTCGACGCCGAGCCCTGCCATCACTGGTCAGCGCGTGGCGCGGGCGACCGCCGCATGGCGCTCTGGGCCGCTTTCGTCATCACGACTCCCGCCGGCAAGATCTACCATATCGGCGATACCGGCTTTCACGGTGGCTTGAATTACGAGGCGGCGCGGCAAAAGCACGGCGGCTTCCGCCTCGCGATCCTGCCTTTCGGCGCCTACGAGCCGCGCTGGTTCATGAAGGGTCAGCATCAGAATCCGGAAGAAGCGGTAAAAGGCATGAAGCTCTGCAACGCCGCCCACGTCGCAGGCCATCATTTCGCGACCTTT
Organism: Rhizobium sp. CB3090; assembly: GCF_029714285.1. NCBI lineage: Bacteria > Pseudomonadati > Pseudomonadota > Alphaproteobacteria > Hyphomicrobiales > Rhizobiaceae > Rhizobium > Rhizobium sp. CB3090. The sequence goes on along the minus strand of NZ_CP121662.1, from coordinate 3,122,080 downwards.
CAGCTCACGGACGAGGCGATCGATGCGCCGGTGAAGGCGCTGGAGGTGGCCTTGAAGGCCGAGGGTGTGGAACCGGATCGGTTTAGGCCGTTGAGAGCGGGGGAAGTGTTCGATGTGCCTATGGTTTAAGATCAAACATGTTGCCCATGATGCGGGGAGGAGGTGGATTGGAACGATCGCCTGCCCAACGGCTTAGATTACCACCACAACGCCAACAAACAGAGCTCTGGATTCTCTTCATCAGTGACGCGAGTTCGCCAAAAAAGAGACATCACGATGCTCCTTGCCTTCGCAGCTACTTAGCGTCGGAGCGAGCTAATAGCGATCCACTTTGTTTCTTCCGGCCGCCTTATGTGCCAGTACTTCCATCCGTCAAGGTTAGTTCGTTTGTCGTCTTTTGTTAGAGCGACGCCACCGGCCGCCGCAGAAGGGCTACTGTATCGATCCCCTTCCACCAACCATGCCCCGTTTTGAATGATGCCCGTATGAACGCGGCCGTTATATTCCATTCGCAGTTCCGTGCCGTGTGGCAGCGTGACGCCTTTGCTTGCCCAAGGACGGCCTCCAGTATCTGTGACTTGGGCGGCGAGCGCTTGATCTTCGATTTGGAGCAGGCGCCGAAGCACAGTGTTAGGCGTTTCAGCAAAACTTTGTCGTGCTAGCTCGATCCGCTTATGCACATCAAAGTCAATTTCAATGGTCCGTAGCTCTGTCATCCAGGCCTCCTTCGGCGTCTCGCGCATTTGAAAGTTAAAATAGTAATTTAAGTAAGTAAAGGAGAAAAAGAGGCCTAGCATGGTTTACATTGTGGCCTATGGGTGGAAACGGGAAACATTGCCAGCAGATAAGGGCCGTCCTTGCTACCTGCGCCAACATGCGGCCCCTGCTCCAATCATTTCCCCGCAGGCGGGGCGAGGGAGTCATCATGCCACTGGTAATTCCCCCGCATTTCCGCCATATACAGCTCGAAAACACTGACGGACATACCATCATGAGCAACACGGTCGAATTCGCGCGGATGAACGGGCTTGGCAACAAGATCCTGGTTGTCGACATGCGCGGCCGCAAAGACGTGGTGACAGCGGCTGCGGCGATTGCGTTGAATGCCGATCCGGCCACTGGGTTCGATCAGATCATGGCGATTCACGATCCGAAGGCAGAGGGTACCGACGCCTGGATCGATATTCTGAATTCCGACGGCACCAAGGCGCAGGCCTGCGGCAACGGCACGCGCTGCGTCGTGCAGGCGCTTGCGGCCGAGACCGGCAAGAAGATATTCACCTTCCAGACCGTCGCCGGCATCTTGAATGCGGTCGAGCATGAGGACGGTACGATCTCGGTCGATATGGGCAAGCCGGTTTTTGCCTGGGACAAGATCCCGCTCGCCGAGGAATTCGCCGACACGCGCCGCATCGAGCTGCAGATCGGGCCGATCGACAATCCTGTCCTGCATTCGCCTTCGGTCATGTCGATGGGCAATCCGCATGCGATCTTCTGGGTCGACAAGGACCCGATGTCCTACGATCTCGCCCGCTTCGGGCCGCTGCTCGAAAACCATCCGATGTTTCCCGAGCGCGCCAATATCACCTTGGCGCAAGTGCTTTCGCCGACCACGCTGCGCACGCGCACCTGGGAGCGTGGCGCCGGGCTGACGCTTGCCTGCGGCTCGGCCGCCTGTTCGGCCGCCGTCTGCGCGGCCCGCACCGGCCGCACCGGCCGCAAGGTGACGATCGATGTCGCCTCTGCCCCCGCCTCGGGCCAGCTCACGATAGAGTGGCGGGAAAGCGACGATCATGTCGTCATGACCGGTCCGGCGGAATGGGAATGGTCAGGCTCCGTCGATCCCGTGACTGGTCGCTGGACGCGCGATCGGGAGCAGGGGGCTCAGGCGCGGTGAGCGGGGTCGAGGTCATCACCTTCGGCTGCCGTCTCAACACCTATGAATCCGAAGTGATGAGAGCCGAGGCCGAGAAAGCCGGGCTCAACAATGCCATCCTGGTCAATACCTGTGCCGTCACCGGCGAGGCCGTGCGCCAGGCGCGCCAGGCGATCCGCCGCGCACGGCGCGACAATCCCCATGCCCGCATTATCGTCACCGGCTGCGCCGCGCAGACGGAAAAGCAGGCTTTCGCCGAAATGGCCGAAGTGGATGCCGTGCTCGGCAATGAGGAGAAGCTGACGAGCGCTTCCTATCGCTCGCTACCGGATTTCGGCGTTTCGGCGGAAGAGAAGCTGCGCGTCAACGACATCATGAGCGTGCGGGCCACCGCGCCGCAGATGATCCGGCATATCGACGGGCATGTGCGCGCTTTCATCCAGGTACAGAATGGCTGCGACCATCGCTGCACCTTCTGCATCATCCCCTATGGCCGCGGCAATTCCCGTTCCGTGCCGATGGGCGCGGTGGTGAGCCAGGCGCGCAATCTCGTCGAAAGCGGTTATCGCGAGATCGTCTTGACCGGCGTCGATGCGACCAGCTACGGCGCCGACCTGCCCGGTCAGCCGACGCTGGGCCTTCTGGCGAAGACGCTGCTGAAACAGATTCCCGAGATCCGCCGCCTGCGGCTTTCCTCGATCGACAGCATCGAGGCCGATCAACATCTGATGGACCTGATCGCCGACGAGCCGCGCTTCATGCCGCATCTGCATCTGTCGCTGCAGCATGGCGACGACATGATCCTGAAGCGGATGAAGCGGCGGCATTCACGCGCCGATGCTATCAATTTTATCGAGGATGCTCGCCGTCTGCGGCCGGAAATGAGCTTTGGCGCCGATATGATCGCCGGTTTTCCGACCGAAACGGAAGAAATGTTCGAAAACGCCGTCAGCCTGGCGGAAGAGGTTGGTATTGCGCATCTGCATGTCTTTCCCTATAGCCCGCGTCCCGGTACGCCTGCCGCGCGAATGCCGCAGCTCGACCGCGCACTGATCAAGGAACGCGCTGCACGGCTGCGCTTGGCTGGACAAAAACTGCATCAGTCCCATCTCGACTCCATGGTCGGTACGCGGCAATGGCTGCTCGTGGAGAATAACGGGCTGGCACATACGGAAAACTTCACGCTTGCCGCAGCCCCAGGCCTCAGGCCGCGCGAGCTTGTGCAGGTGGCGATCACCGGCCACAATGGCAAGCATCTCGACATGCAACTTTCGGCCGCCGACGCGGCCTGATCCTACTCGCTCACGGAATTTTCATGGCGCTCAATTTCATCAAAAAAGTCTTCACCTTCGGCCGCGAAAAGCCGACGGAAGAACAGGCGCCGGAAGAGGTTTTGCCGGTTGAGGAAGCGGCTGCTGCGCAAGAGGCGCCTGTTACGGAATCTTCCGCTGCATCCGAGTTTGCGGAGCCTGCGTTACCCCCCTCTGTCCCTTCGGGACATCTCCCCCTCAAGGGGGGAGATCGTTTGGAGAGTGAGGCGCCGGCTGAGCAAGAAGAGCGGGCGGATGCGCAAGCAGAAGACGACTTGCGCACTTCATTGAATGCTCAGGTGATCGAGGCTGAGAAAGCTGCTACGGCAGAGTATCCTGTAGCGACTGAAGTTGGTGATGAGCCTAACGAGACCGCCTCCGAAACGATCTCCCCCCTTGAGGGGGAGATGTCCGATAGGACAGAGGGGGGTGACGCAGGCTCGACAAACTCGGAGTTCTCGTCGGAAAGCACAGAATCTTCAACGGACTCAGAACCTTCATCGGAAACCACCGAAACCGCGGCCGCAGTCCCCATCCTCCCCAAGGGCTTCGCCACCGCGGCCCCCGCTCCAGCTCCCATTCCGGAAGCCCCCAAGCAGAAGCTTTCATGGTTCCAACGCCTGCGCGCCGGCCTGGCGCGCACCTCGTCGCAGCTCACCGGCCAGATCACGGCGCTTTTCACCAAGCGCAAGCTGGACGATCAGACGCTGCAGGATTTGGAGGATCTGTTGATCCAGGCCGATCTTGGCTTCGAGACTGCCATGCGGGTCACCGATACGCTGGCCTCGGAACGCTACGGCAAGGACGTGACCGGCGAGGATGTCAGTCGGATCATGGCGCAGGAAATCGCCAAGGTGCTGAAGCCGGTCGCCAAGCCGTTGCAGCTCGATCTCGGTCACAAGCCGCATGTCATCCTGATCGTCGGCGTCAACGGCACCGGCAAGACGACGACGATCGGCAAGCTGGCGGCGAAATTATCGGGTGCGGGGCTGAAGGTCATGGTGGCTGCCGGCGATACGTTCCGCGCCGCTGCCATCGAGCAGTTGAAGATCTGGGCCGACCGCACCAAGTCGGAATTCATCGGCACCAAGCTCGGCGCCGATGCCGCCGGCCTTGCCTTCGATGCCTTCCAGCAGGCCAAGGCCAACAAGAGCGACGTGCTGATCATCGATACCGCCGGCCGCCTGCAGAACAAGGCGGAGCTGATGGCGGAACTCGAAAAGATCGTTCGCGTGCTTGGCAAGCTCGATCCGGACGCGCCGCATACCGTCCTGCAGACGCTGGATGCGACTACGGGCCAGAATGCGCTCAATCAGGTGGAAATCTTCCGCAATGTCGCAGGGGTCAACGGCCTGATCATGACCAAGCTCGATGGCACGGCGCGCGGCGGCATTCTGGTGGCCATCTCGGCCAAGCATAAGCTGCCGGTCTATTTCATCGGCGTCGGCGAGGGTGTAGACGATCTCGAGCCGTTCGAGGCCGAGGATTTTGCCCAGGCCATCGCCGGGATCGGTCCATGAACGACAAGACCAAATTCGATGATAGTGAGAGTGCCGCGATGACGACCAGCGACAGTGACCTGACCCCAAGTGCTGCCGACAGGCATCATCCGCTGCTGAAGCTGGTGCTGGAACTTGGGCCTTTGCTGGTCTTCTTCTTCGGCAATCTGCGAGGCGACTGGCTGGTGCAGCATTTTCCGGCATTGTCGGCACTGGGCGGTCCCCTCTTCGTCGCCACCGCCTTATTCATGGCGGCGACGGTGGCCTCGCTCATCGTCTCGAAGATCATGCTCGGCCATCTGCCGCTGATGCCCTTCGTCTCCGGCATCGTCGTCGTCACCTTCGGCGCGCTCGGCATCTATCTGCAGAACGAAACCTTCATCAAGATGAAGCCGACCATCATCAATGCCCTGTTCGGCGTGGTGCTGCTCGGCGGGCTTACCTTCGGCAGATCGCTGCTCGGCTATGTCTTCAATGCTGCGTTCCAGTTGGATAGCGAAGGCTGGCGCAAGCTCACGCTGCGCTGGGGCATCTTCTTCCTGTTTCTCGCCGTGCTCAACGAAATCGTCTGGCGCGGATCGAATTGGTACTATCTGCCCGATGTTAAAGCTGCGGATAATCTCTGGGTCAACTTCAAGGTCTGGGGCACGATGCCGATCACCATCGTCTTCACCTTGTCGCAGATGCCGCTGATCATGAAGCACACGGTCAATCCGCCGGCGGAAACAGAAGAATGACGGCGCTGGCTGACGCCGAAAATCGCTATCGGCAGCAGAGCTTCTGGTTCATTGCCTGCGCCGCGGTTCTACTCGTCCAGATCGTCGCGGAATATATGATGGGTCGGGTGCCGATCTGCACCTGCGGTTACGTCAAGCTCTTCGAACCCGTCGTGAAATCCAGCGGCAATTCGCAGCATATCGCCGACTGGTACACGCCGTCGCATATCATTCACGGCTTTCTCTTCTTCGGGTTGACACATCTGATCATGCGCCGCAAGCCGCTGTCGATGCGCTTGTTCGTTGCCATGCTGATCGAATCCGGCTGGGAGCTGCTCGAGAATTCGCCTGTTATCATCAACCGCTACCGCACGGCGACGATCTCGCTCGACTATTTCGGCGACAGCATCCTGAACTCGGCGATGGACGCGGTGTTCATGGTTGTCGGCTTCCTGTTCGCGTGGCGCGCGCCGGTTCTGCTGACGGTAGCAATCGCCATTTTCTTCGAGCTGCTAACCGGCTGGCTGATCCGCGACAATCTCACGCTGAACATCATCATGCTGGTCTGGCCGGTGGAGGCGATCAAGACCTGGCAGGCTGGATTGTGATTTTACCTTCTCCCCGGCGGGGAGAAAGATGCGCGTTAGCGCAGGTTGAGGGGGCGTTGCACCGTAAGACTGCCTTTCGCTTGCCGCTCAAGGCCCTCGTCGCTTCGCTACTCGGCCCCCTCATCCGCCTCCTGAGCTTGTCGAAGGGCGGGCACCTTCTCCCCGAGGGGAGAAGGTATTCAAGATGCCGGCTTCGCCTTGGCTTTCTCTATGGCGGGGTACAGCCCCTCTTTGAGGCTGTTCGCGGTAAAAGGCCCGACCTGCTTATAGAGAATCGTGCCGTCTGGGGCGACGAGGTAGGATTCGGGAATGCCGTAGACGCCCCAGTCGATGGCGGCCGAACCGTTCGGATCGATGCCGATGGCGCTATAGGGATTGCCGAGTTCGCCGAGGAAACGCCGGGCGTTTTCGCCCGTGTCCTTATAGTTGATGGCGACGATGTTCAGTCGTCCGTCCTTGGCGAGTTGCTTCAGGAGCGGATGTTCCTCGCGGCAGGGGAGGCACCAGGAGGCGAAGACGTTGACGAGCGTCAGCTTGCCCTTGATGGCATCATCGGTCAGCGCCGGCAGATTGGAGCCGTCGAGCGGCGCCAGCGCCAGCGTCGGGGCTTTCGTGCCGATCAGGGCCGAGGGGATAGCGGAAATATCGGTGCCGTGGACTTCCTGGTCGTACATCACCTTGCCGACGGCAAGGGCGATGCAGGCAAAGACGATCAGCGGAATGAGCGCCAGCAGATAGCGGCCGGTACTGCCGGATTTCGGCTTGCTGCCTTCTTCGGTTCCCAAGCTCATTTCGTCTTGCTTTCCGGGGTGCGCTGCGACCGGCGGCGGATGCCGGAGGCTTCCAGCGCGGCGATTTCCTTGCGGCGCAGACGCCCGTCGATCCACGTCCAGGCGATGACGGCGATTATCACGGCGGCGGTAAAGCCATAGGAGCCGTAGACATAGAAGGGATGCGTCATGCTATTCCTCCCGGGCAGCCATGCGGGCGGCGAGACGGCGCTGCGCGGCGATGCGGCGGCGCCAGATCTCGTTGCGGATCGCCATCAGATGCAGCGTGAAGAACAGCAGCGTGAAGGCAAGCGCCATGGTGAAGAGCGGCCAAAGGAATTGCGCATCGATGGTCGGGCCGCCCACGCGCATGATGCTTTCGGACTGATGCAGCGTGTTCCACCAGTCGACCGAGAACTTGATGATCGGAATATTGACGAAACCGACCAGGATCAGCACGGCGCTGACGCGCGCGGCCTTTGACGGATCGTCCATGGCGCGGTTCAACGCGATCAGCCCGAGATACATCAGGAAGAGGATGAAAACGGAAGTAAGCCGGGCATCCCAGACCCAATAGGTTCCCCACATCGGCTTGCCCCAGAGCGAGCCAGTGACGAGGGCAACAAGAGTAAATGCGGCGCCGAGCGGTGCGGCCGCCTTGGCGGAGACATCGGCGAGCGGGTGGCGCCAGACCAGCGTGCCGATCGCCGACATGCTCATGATCGTATAGCACATCATCGACAGCCAGGCCGACGGCACATGGATATACATGATGCGGACTGTATCGCCCTGCTGGTAATCGCCTTCGGTCGAAAAGGCGAAATAAAGGCCAATCGCAAAAAGCGCGGCTGATATCGCCGCCAGCCAGGGAATAAGACGTGCCGAAAACGCCAGGAACCGTGTCGGGTTGGCCAGGTCGGAAAATCGGCTGATCGCGGGGCTGATATCGCTCATTTTTCTTGTTTAAACCGATATCGCTTTTACGGCAATCGACCGCATTGTCTCAGGCCTATCAATCCGTCGTGTTGCGCAAGGCGAGAGCCGCCGCCGCCGGGCCGAGCACGGCGAAGAACAGGGTGAGCGCGATCAGGATCAGGAAGGGCGGCAGGAAGGGCTGCGGACCTTCGACGGCGGCATAGGTGGCGCTGACGCCGAAGATCAACACGGGAATGGTCAGCGGCAGCACGAGGATCGACACCAGCAGCCCGCCGCGCGGCAAGGCGACGGCAACGGCGGCGCCGACCGCGCCGATGAAGGTGATGGCCGGCGAGCCGACAAGCAAAGTCAGCGCCGTCGCGCCGATCGCCACCTCGTTCATGTTCATGAAGAGGCCGAGCAACGGCGAAGCGATGACCAGCGGCAGGCCGGTCGCCGTCCAGTGGGCGGCGCATTTGGTGAGCACGGTCAGCACCAGCGGCGTTTCCTGCATGACCAGCAGGTCGAGCGATCCGTCATCGCGTTCGGCCTGAAACAGGCGGTCGAGGCCGAGCAGGGCAGACAGCAGCGCGCCGATCCAGACGATGGCCGGACCGATGCGCGATAAAAGCTTCAGATCGGGGCCGACGCCGAAGGGAATGACGGCGACGACAGTCAGAAAGAAGAGAATGCCAATGAGCGCACCACCGCCGGCGCGAACCGAAAGTCGGAGGTCGCGGAGGAAGAGGGCGGTCATACGGCGAGCTCCCTAAACCATTCTCCAGCTTTGCTCGCGAAAGACCCCTCCCCAATCCCTCCCCACAGGGGGGAGGGGCTCCTATGCCGCGCGTTCGGTATGCGCCGGAAAACCACGTTCTCAATGCCTCCGAACCTGTAAAACACAATGCTGCAACTTTTGTCGGGAGCTTGCCGCAGCCTGTCCCCTCCCCCTTGTGGGGAGGGGTTGGGGAGGGGTCTTGCCAGTAGTCGCAAGGCTGCCAGAGGATACATCATCATCCCCACACCCCTTCACTCACTCCGGCAAACCCCGTCATCCGCATTTGCTGCACATTCTCCAAGCCCAAAGGTTGATGCGTGGCGGCAAGGATGATGCCGCCATTCTTCTGATGGGCCGTGATGAGCTGCGCAAGCAGCCGATCTGCCGCCGCGTCCAATGCCGCCGTGGGTTCATCGAGTATCCAGATCGGGCGATAAGCAACCAGCAGTTTCGCGAAGGCGATTCGGCGTTGCTGGCCGGCGGAGAGGTAGCCGAAGGGCAGGTGGGTGATGCCGGCAAGGCCGATGGCATCGGCCGCTTCGTCGACATCCAGAGCGACGCCGCCTGGCATGTCGCCCAAGAAGGTTTTCCAGAAGGACAGATTTTCGGCCACGGTAAGTTCGGATTTCATCGCATTGCGATGGCCGAGATAGTGGCTGGCCTCGCACGGCGGGCGGTCTGATTCGCCCTTAGAATCGGTGAAAACGACGCGGCCTTTTTCCTGCTTCAGCAGGCCCGCCACAACACGCAGAAGCGTCGATTTTCCGGAGCCGTTGCGGCCGGTCAGAATGAGGGCTTCGCCACTGCTCAAGCTAAAGGAAACATTCGTGAAAATCAGGTCCTCGCCCCGCCTTGCCGCCAGGTTTTCAGCGCTTAGATGCATCCGCTCAGGCTTTCCCGTTTTCATTGCTGCGCGCGCAAAAAAATTGTCCAAAATTGCGCTTTGCCACTCTGGCAAGTCTTTACGAAATTATCTATAAGACCCGCAACCACGCCAGCGGTCGGCGTGAATTTCATCCTTGCGCCGAACATAAGGTTTTCTGCCTTACGTGCGGACAGCGGAAATGGCCGTACCCGCATCCTGATGTGCATAAAGTGCATAGGCGTTCGCACGACTGTGTTGGCTATCAGAAACGGGGTCTCTCGTGTCTAAATCTCTTGACAGTTTCAATTGTCGTTCCACGCTGACCGTGAACGGGAAAGACTATGTCTATTTCAGCCTGCCCAAGGCTGAGGCCAATGGTCTGCCCGGTGTTTCCAAGCTTCCCTATTCGATGAAGGTGCTGCTGGAGAACCTGCTGCGCTTCGAAGACGGTCAGTCGGTCACCAAGGACCATATCGTTGCCGTCGCCGAATGGCTGACCAACAAGGGCACCGTCGAGAACGAAATCGCCTATCGCCCAGCGCGCGTGCTGATGCAGGACTTCACCGGCGTTCCGGCGGTGGTCGACCTTGCTGCGATGCGCGACGCAATGGTGTCGCTCGGTGGCGATCCGGAAAAGATCAATCCGCTCGTCCCCGTCGATCTCGTCATCGACCACTCTGTCATCGTCGACGAATTCGGCACGCCGCAGGCTTTCGCCAAGAACGTCGAGCTGGAATACCAGCGCAACGGCGAGCGCTACCGTTTCCTGAAGTGGGGCCAGCAGGCATTCAAGAACTTCCGCGTCGTTCCCCCCGGCACCGGCATCTGTCACCAGGTCAACCTCGAATATCTCGGCCAGACCGTCTGGACGAAGGAAGAGGACGGCGAAACGATCGCCTATCCGGATACCTGTGTCGGTACCGATTCGCACACGACCATGATCAACGGCCTCGGCGTTCTCGGCTGGGGTGTGGGCGGTATCGAAGCTGAAGCCGCGATGCTCGGCCAGCCGGTCTCCATGCTGCTGCCGGAAGTCATCGGCTTCAAGCTGACCGGCAAGCTCAAGGAAGGCGTCACCGCGACCGACCTCGTGCTGACCGTCGTGCAGATGCTGCGCAAGAAGGGCGTCGTTTCCAAGTTCGTCGAATTCTTCGGTCCCGGTCTCGACAACATGCCGCTCGCCGACCGCGCCACCATCGGCAACATGGGTCCGGAATACGGCGCGACCTGCGGCTTCTTCCCGGTCGACAAGGAAACGCTGCACTATCTCAACATGTCCGGCCGTGCGAAGGATCGCATCGCTCTCGTCGAAGCCTATTCCAAGGCTCAGGGCATGTGGCGCGAAGGCGACGGTTCCGATCTCGTCTTCACCGATACGCTGGAACTCGACCTTGGCGACGTTGTGCCGTCGATGGCCGGCCCGAAGCGTCCGGAAGGCCGTATCGCGCTGGAAAACATCGCTTCCGGTTTCGCCACTTCGCTGGACACCGAATACAAGAAGCCCGGCCAGCTCTCCAACCGCTATGCGGTCGAAGGCGCGGATTTCGATATCGGCCATGGCGACGTTGCCATTGCCGCCATCACCTCCTGCACCAACACCTCCAACCCATCGGTGCTGATCGCTGCCGGCCTGCTCGCCCGCAACGCCGTTGCCAAAGGTCTGAAGAGCAAGCCGTGGGTCAAGACTTCGCTGGCACCGGGATCGCAGGTCGTTGGCGAATACCTCGCCAAGTCCGGCCTGCAGGCCGATCTCGACAAGCTCGGCTTCAACCTGGTCGGCTTCGGCTGCACCACCTGCATCGGCAATTCCGGCCCGCTGCCGGCGCCGATCTCGAAGACGATCAACGACAAGGGCCTGATCGTTGCCGGCGTGCTCTCGGGCAACCGCAACTTCGAAGGCCGTATTTCGCCCGACGTCCAGGCAAACTACCTGGCTTCGCCGCCGCTCGTCGTCGCTTATGCGCTCGCCGGCTCTGTGCAGCTCGACCTGACGAAGGAGCCGATCGGCGAAGATCAGAACGGCAAGCCGGTCTTCCTCAAGGATATCTGGCCGACCTCGCAGGAAGTGCAGGAATTCATCCTGAAGTATGTCACTCGCGAACTTTATGAAACCAAGTACGCCGACGTCTTCAAGGGCGACGCCAACTGGCAGGCCGTGCAGGTTCCTCCGGGCCAGACCTATGCCTGGGACGACAACTCGACCTATGTGCAGAACCCGCCTTACTTCGTGGGCATGGGCAAGAAAGGCGCCGGCGTTTCCGACATCAAGGGCGCCCGCGTTCTCGGCCTCTTCGGCGACAAGATCACCACCGACCACATTTCTCCGGCCGGTTCGATCAAGGCTGCCTCGCCGGCCGGTTCCTACCTCATCGGCCATGGCGTCGGCATTGCCGACTTCAACCAGTACGGCACGCGCCGCGGCAACCATGAAGTCATGATGCGCGGCACCTTCGCCAATATCCGCATCCGCAACCACATGCTCGGCCCGAACGGCAAGGAAGGTGGCTACACCATCCATTATCCGTCCAAGGAAGAGACCTCGATCTACGACGCGGCCATGCAGTACAAGGCCGAGGGCGTTCCGCTCGTCATCTTCGCAGGCGTCGAATACGGCAACGGCTCGTCGCGCGACTGGGCTGCCAAGGGCACGAACCTGCTCGGCGTGCGCGCCGTGGTCGCCCAGTCCTTCGAGCGTATCCACCGCTCGAACCTGGTCGGCATGGGCGTCATCCCCTTCGTCTTCGAGGAGGGCACCACCTGGGCCAGCCTCGGCCTGAAGGGCGACGAGACCGTGACGATCGAGGGCCTGGAACACATCAAGCCGCGTGAGCGCAAGATCGCCAAGATCACCTATGGCGACGGCTCAGTGAAGGACGTTCCGATCATCTGCCGCATCGATACGCTGGATGAAGTGACCTATGTCAACAATGGCGGCATCCTGCAGACCGTTCTGCGCGATCTCGCGGCTTGATTGGCGCTAAAACAGCTTATACACGCCGCCGGAGCATAGCTCTCCGGCGGCGTCTTGTTTTTCACGCCGATGTGTACGACGCTAACGTCTCCGGGCCTTCGTCTCACCCCTTCGTGACTTTGCGTCATCGTGCTTAGCGATTATCTCTTGTTTCAGATTTATCAGGCTTGATGAGGCCTTACGGATATCCTGAAAAGCGCGACGCGGTTTCGGGGGTCGCGTTGGCATATGGCCTTCAAGGTCTGGGAAAGAGGTAATGGCATGCGCTTACGGTTTTTGGTTCCACTTCTGGCAGGCATCGCGCTCGCAAGTTCGCTGCATGCGCAGGAGCTTGCCAAAATCAAGGGCGTCGTCGAGCTCTTCACGTCCCAGGGCTGCGCCTCCTGTCCGCCGGCCGATGCTGCGTTTCAGAAGCTGATCCGCCAAGGCGACATCGTTGCACTCGCTTATCACGTCGATTATTGGAATTATCTCGGCTGGAACGACACGATGGCGTCCAAGGACAATACGGCTCGGCAATATGCCTATGCCCGCACCCTCGGCCGCAGCGGTGTCTATACGCCGCAGGCGATCATCAATGGCCGCGATCATCTGAACGGTGCCGATCTGAACGCCATCAATTTCAAGCTCGACGAGTTCCAGCGTCAGGGCAAGGGCCTGACGGTTCCCGTCAGTGCTGCGATGAAGGGCGATGAGTTGGAGATCAAGATCGGCTCCGGCCAGGGCAAGGCCAATGTGGTTGTCGCCTATTTCGACAAGGAACAGCAGGTTTCTCCGAAGGCCGGTGAAAACAATGGCCAACAAATCACCTATCTGCACGCGGTTTCCGACGTGGAAACCGTCGGCATGTGGGACGGCAAGGCGATGAATGTCGTGTTGCCCGCCAATGTGCTGGACAAGGCTGGACGGCGTGGCCTCGCGGTTCTGCTGCAATCCTCGACACCCTCGGGCGACCCGGCGGCGATCATCGGCGCGACCGTCCTGACAATCGGGACCGACGGCTGATCTGTTTTTCTGTCGTCCGTCAAACGGCCCCTATTTTGGCTGGCGCCAAAAAGAAGGGGTGCCCGGCGAGGGCGCATTCGGGGCTGGGGTTCGGTCGACACGCCCCCGGCCGGGCTCGGTCTGGCGCGGCGGCACCAAACCGAGCCCTATAGTTCCGGTAAATGGGGCGTCGTTTTGACTGAAATACGGCGGCCCGAAGATGCTTTCATCGAAGCGCAAGAAATTGTGAGTGGCTCTTGGTCTTGCAATTTAATGTGGGTGAGGCAAACTGTCATCTTCTTGTCATGACGCAACCCCTGGGGGATTGATGACTGATCAGCCGGAATTGCGACACGGCGAAAGCCGTTCCGTCGACACCACTTCTTCCGTCGTCGTTGATCTCAGAGAATACAGACAGAGCAAGGACCCGCTGCCGGTGACCTTCCATCGCAGGGAGCTGGACGCAATTCTGTGGATCTACGGCCGTATGGTCGGCGAAGGCGAATGGCGTGACTACGCCATCGACCATCTCAGGGAAAAGGCGGTTTTCTCGGTCTTCAAGCGCGCAGGCGAGCTGCCTCTCTTCCGCATCGAGAAAAATCCAAAGCTGGCCGCCAAGCAGGGCGCGTTTTCCGTGATCAATACCAACGGCATGATCCTGAAGCGCGGCCACGACCTGAACCAGGTGTTGAAGGTTTTCGATAAGCAGTTGAAGTTGGTGGAGAAGTAGTTTCTCTCCGCTGGCTATATGTTTGCGGAGAGTGGGTATCAGGGGCTTGGCATATAGGCAGGCCGATACTACCCCCCAAACAACGTCCCCGGATAGACTGAAGGGTCTGGATCCGTTTCCGCGCCTTCGCCTAGCGCCTTCTGCATCAGCATCGTGTCCAGCCAGCGGCCGTGCTTGTAGCCGGTGCCCTTTAGCAAGCCCGTCTCCATAAAACCGGCGGCGCGGTGGAGGGCGACGGAGGCCGGGTGCGCGCCGCCGATGACGGCGATCATCTGGCGGAAGCCGAGATCCTGGCAGGTTTCCACCAGAGTTGCCAGCAACGCTTTGCCGATGCCGCGGCCGCGCGCTTCGGGCGCGAGATAGATCGAATCCTCCACCATCCAGCGGTAGGCGGGCCGTGTACGGAATGCGGAGGCATAGGCATAGCCCAGAAAGGTGCCATCTTCGCCTTCGGCGGCGATATAGGGATAGCCTTTGTCGCGGATCGCCTGGAAGCGGCCCGCCATCTCCTCTTCGCCCGGCGGGACGATCTCATAGCTTGCCGTGCCGTTCAAAACGGAGTCGCGATAGATTGCGGTGATAAAGGGAAGGTCGGCTGGTGTGGCGTTGCGAAGGCGGAAGGACATCTGCGTTTTATTGCCTGATCTGCGATTCCAAGACGCGGATATAAAGCCGCGTGCTAAGCCGCAAAGCAAACAGAAAAGGCGGCCGAAGCCGCCTTTTCGAACGATCATTCATGCTGCAGCAGTTATTTGCGATCACCCATGAACTGCAGCAGGAACATGAACAGGTTGATGAAGTCCAGGTAAAGCGTCAGCGCGCCCATGATCGCCTTGCGGCCGGCAACGGCAACGTCGTCGGCTTCATAGTACATTTCCTTGATTCGCTGCGTATCCCAGGCGGTCAGGCCTGCGAAGATCAGCACGCCGATCACCGAGATGGCGAACTGCAGAGCGGACGAATGCAAGAAAATGTTGACGAGCATGGCGATGATCAGGCCGAAGAGACCCATCATCATGAACGAGCCCATCGCGGACAGGTTACGCTTCGTCGTGTAGCCGAACAGCGACAGCGCGCCGAAGGAGGCGGCGGTCACGAAGAAAGTCTGCACGACGCTCTGGCCGGTGTAGATGATGAAGATCGACGACAGCGACAGGCCAACCAGCGCGGCATAGATCCAGAAGGTCGTCGTCGCGGCGGCCACGCTCATGCGATTGATCCTGAAGCTCAGGAAAAACACCATCGCCAGCGGCGCGAAGATAACGACCCACTTCAGCGGGCTCAGGTAGATTGCCTGGCCGAAAGCCGTGATCTGTCCGTCGGCGAATGCGAGCGAGAAGGCACCGTAAGCAGCCAAACCTGTGATCGCCAGACCCAGCGCCATCAGGTTATAGACCTTGAACATGTAGGCCCGAAGGCCCTCATCGATCATCGCGCCGGTCTGCGCGCCTGCTTGCGGCGTCCGGTTTTGGTAGTTGCGAAAGTCAGCCATGTTTTCCTCTTTTAAGCTCCGATGTGAGTAGCGTGTCGGGCATTTCGGTCCCAGGCGCCGCTGCGGAGCTCCAGCATGCCTGCACAGAATATGAGGCTTTCGGGCCGGGTGCACAAGGGCCAAGCGGTGGCGGCAGGGTTAAATCGGCGTAATATCGAGCAATTTCCGGATGCTCGGTTAATGTCCAGATATGCTGGCGGCGTAGAAGTCTTTTCGAAAATCCACGACGATTTTCGTGTTCTGCGCTCAAAGTTCACGCAGGACCGGTGCTGCCTTCTGACCGAGAATGCGCCAAGTGCCGATCAAGCCGATCCCGACCGTCAGCAGCAGTGCGATGATGAGGGTCGAGAAAGCGACGTCCGGAAGGAAGGTCGACGGCAGGTGCATGATGCGACTGACGATGTACCAGGCGGCGACGGAACCGGCGAGCAGCGCGAAGACGGCGGTTGCTGCACCCAGCATCAGATATTCGTAGCTGAAAGCGCGGATCAGCATGGCCCGCGTCGCGCCGAGCGTTTTCAGCACGACCGCGTCATGCGTGCGTGCGCGGTTTCCCGCCGCGAGCGCGCCCGCAAGGACCAGCACGGATGCGATGAGCGCCACTGAGGCTGCGGCGCGGATGGCGGCGGCGAGCTGGCCGACCAGCGTGTTGACGATATCCAGCGCATCCTTGACGCGGACGCTGGTGATCGTCGGATAGGTGTTGGTGACGTTCTTCAGGATCGCGGCTTCCTGCGCCGGCGTTGCACTGGGATCGGTGAGGGTCGCGAGCCAGGCGTGCGGCGCGCCCTTGAAGGTGTTGGGCGAAAAGATCATCACGAAGTTGATGGACAGCGACTGCCATTGGATCTTGCGGAAGCTGGCGATCTTGGCCGTCACGTTGCGACCGAGCACGTTGACGGTCACGGCGTCGCCGAGTTTCAGGCCGAGTGCCTTGCCTTCCTCGTCGGAGAAGGAGACCAGCGGTTCGCCGCTGTAGTCCTTGCCCCACCAACGCCCTTCGGTAAGGGCAGCGTTCTCCGGCATAGTGTCGGCATAGGTGATGCCGCGGTCGCCCCGCAACACCCATTGGCCGGCCGGCGGCGCCTTTATCTTGCTCACATCCTCGCCATTGAAGGCGACGATGCGGCCGCGCAGCATCGGCACTTCGGCGAGCTTGCCCTCCGGCGCCTGAGCCTGGACGACCTTACGGAAACCGTCGAGCTCCGAACCCTGAATATCCACGAAGAAGAAGTTCGGCGCCTGTTCGCTCATCCGCCCGGTGAGCTCGTGGCGCATATTGCCGTCTATGAGCGTCAAAGTTACCAGGAGTGCGAGGCCGAGGCCGAGCGAGAGTACGACGGAGGCGGTGAGCGCTCCCGGCCGGTGGATGTTGCCGATCGCCAGACGGAGTGCCGGTGAATGGACGCGCGGGCTGCGGCGGGCAAACCACGACAGCAAGGCGGCGACGGCGCGCAGCACGACAAAGGCGACGGCGATCGAGACAACGAAGACGACGGCGATGAAGCGGTCGTAGGCGGTGAAGATCGCAAGCGCCGAAAGTGCTGCCATGAGCAGGCCGGCAGCGAGCAGATAGGGCCAGCTTGGGAGGCGGCGGGTCTCAAAACCTTGTTCCCGGAACAACGCGGTCGCCGGCACTTCGCGGGCATGGCCGAGCGGCAGGATGGCAAAAGCGAGCGTCGTCAGCAGGCCGAAGAGCGCCGCCAGCGTCAGCGGACCGGGATAAAGCCGCGGCGCGGTCGAAATCGGCAGAAATTCGGCCATGAACTGCGAGGCGAGCAATGGCGCGATGGCGCCGAGCACGAGACCGACAGCGATGCCGGCCAGTGCAATCAGGGCGATCTGCATCAGGTAGATCATCACCACGACCAAAGCCGGCGCGCCCAAGCATTTGAAGGTGGCGATGGTTGTGCGCTTCGAATCGAGGAAGGCGCGCACGGCATTGGCGACGCCGACACCGCCGACGATGAGTGCGGTCAGCCCGACCAGGGTCAGGAATTGCGAGAAGCGGGTGATGTTGTCGGCGAGCGCGGGGGCCGCCCGGTCGCTCGTTCGGATCGACCAGCCGGCCTGCGGAAACGCCGTATTGGCGCGGGCGGCGATGTTGTTCAGGCCATTGGCGGGATCGTCCATGCGGATCTTGTAGACCTGCTCTACGAGACTTCCGGTCGTGATCAGGCCCGAGGCGACCAAAGCGTCGCGGCTGGTGAGCAATCGCGGCGCGAAGCCGAAACCTTCCGATACCGAATCCGGCTCGGTCTTCACCGTGCCGGTGATTCGGAGCCTGGTATTGCCGAGCAGCAGCTCGCTGCCGATCTTGAGGTTCAGCCGCTCCAGTAGCAGAGGTGCAACGATGGCGCCGTAGGTGCCGTCTCTGGCAGCCAGCAGCGTCGATAGCGGCTGATCCGGATCGGCCTCGAAGGTGCCGTAGAGCGGGTAGGCGCCGTCGACTGCCTTGACCTCGACCAACGCCTGGTCGGAACCGTCGGGCAGGCGGGCCATGGAGCGCAGGCCGGTGGATCGGGAGAGCTGGCCGAGACTGTTGAGATAGGCAAGTTCATCCGGCGTCGCTTCGCGATTGTTGAGTTCGAAGCGGACGTCGCCGGCGAGCAGCGACTGGCCCTGCGTCGAGATCGCGTCGGTGATCGAGCGCGAGACGGAGTTGACGGCGGCAATTGCGCCGGTACCAAGCGCGATGCAGGCAAGGAAAATGTAGAAGCCGCCAAGACCGCCGCGCAATTCCCGCAGCGCCAGGCGAAAGGCAAGCGTCAGGCGCGCTCCCGCCGCGGTCATGCCATCGCTGCCTTATTTGTCCGCGCGCGGGCGCTGTCGCCCTCGATTTCGCCGGAGCGAACGTGGATCTGGCGGGAGCAGCGGGCGGCGAGCGCCGGGTCGTGGGTGACGAGCAGCAGGGTCGTGCCGCGCTCGGCCTGCTCAGCGAAAAGCAGGTCGGCGATCTGCCGGCCGGTATCGGTGTCGAGATTGCCGGTCGGCTCATCGGCGATCAATAGGGCTGGCGACGGAGCAAGCGCGCGGGCGATCGCCACGCGCTGCTGTTCGCCGCCCGAAAGCTGACCGGGATAATGGCTCAGCCTTTCGCCAAGGCCGACAGCCTGCAATTCGCGCCGGGCGATGTCGAAGGCATTGCGGACATTGGCCAACTCCAGCGGCACGGCGACATTTTCCAGCGCGGTCATATTGGCGATGAGATGGAAGGACTGGAACACGATGCCGATATTGCGGCCGCGGAAATCGGCGACGCGGTCTTCACTGAGGCTATGCAGGGGCGTGTCGCGGATCAACAATTCGCCGCTGTCGAGCTTTTCGAGGCCGGCGAGCACCATCAGCAAAGTCGACTTGCCCGAGCCGGAAGGGCCGATGATGCCGACGGATTCGCCTTCGGCAACGGTGAGGTCGATGCCCTTCAACACGTGGACGGAGGCAGCGGCGGTGCCGAGCGTCAAATCCGCCTTCTTCAGTTCGATGATGGTTTTTGCCAATGCGAACGCCCTATATACGTCAAAGACCGTGGCGGGCGCGATTTGGCCCTTACCGCGAATTTAGGGAATGGATCATGAGTTTTAAAGTTGCTGCGTTTCACTTCGCTGTCATTGCTTTCGGTCTTTTCTTTGGCGTTGCAGGTGCCGCCGATGCACGAACCATCCAATTGGTCGGCCTCGGCGACAGCCTGATGGCCGGCTACCAGCTACCGCCGGGGGACGGATTTCCCGCCAAGCTCGAGGCGGCGCTGAAAGCCAAGGGGCTGGATGTGGCGATTGCCGATGCCGGGGTGTCCGGCGATACCAGCTCCGGCGGCCTGTCGCGGGTCGACTGGTCGGTACCGGACGGAACCGATGGCGTGATCCTGGAACTCGGCGCCAACGACGCATTGCGCGGCATTCCGCCCGAACAGACGGAAAAGAACCTCGACGCCATCATCAGCCGGCTGAAGGAGCGCAACATTCCCATCCTGCTCGCCGGCATGCTGGCGCCGCCGAACATGGGGCCGGACTATGCGGCCAAGTTCAACCCGATCTACAAGCGGCTCGCCGACAAATATCAACTGCCGCTCTATCCATTTTTTCTCGATGGCGTCGCGACGCATGCGGACTTACAATTGAGCGACGGTATGCATCCGAACCCGCAGGGAGTCGATGTGATGGTGCAACGTTTTCAGTCCGCAGCGACGAGTTTCATTGGGACGATTGTCGCACATGCGAAATAGGAGCTTGCACCGACTGCAATTGCATGATTCCCTGTTGTTATCTGCAAGAGATTCGGGGAGTGCTCGTTATGCCGAGACTTTTTACCGCCCTCGAAATTCCGCGCAACGCGGCCATGAGCCTTTCGTTGTTGCGCGGCGGTCTTCCCGGAGCCCGGTGGATCGACGTTGAAAACTATCACATCACTTTGCGTTTCATTGGCGATGTCGACGGTCGTACCGCCGACGAAATCGTCGAGCGGCTGGACCGCATCGACCGGCCGGAATTCCAGCTCCGGCTAGAAGGCATCGGCTCCTTCGGCTCGAAGAAGCCGCATTCGGTGTGGGCCGGCGTCACGCAGTCGCCCGATATGTATGCGCTGCAGGCCGAAATCGAGCGCATTTGCCAGCGCATCGGCTTGCCGCCGGATCCGCGCAAGTTCACCCCTCATGTCACGCTCGCGCGGCTGAAGTCGTCGCGGGTGGATGATGTGGTGCACTATCTCTCCGGCCGCGGCAACTTCCACACGGCGCCGTTCACAGTAGGACGCTTCGTGTTGCTGTCTTCACGCGAATCGGTCGGCGGCGGTCCCTACCTCACGGAAGAGATATTCCCGCTTCACGAGGCTCGCAGCGCCTTTCCCGCCATGGGCAATAGCGCTCTGCAGCCTGCCAAGAGCATGGCATAGACCGCTTCGAAATCCTCGTGGCCTCCATAATAGGGGTCTGGGATATCTTTGGGGCTGCCAAGCGTGAAGGCGTTGAAGAGGTGCAGCTTGCCGAGCGCATCGGCAGGCGCGATCTTGCGCAAATTCTTCAAATTGTCTTGATCCATTGCCAGGATCAGGTCGAACCGATGAAAATCGGCTGTCGCGATGCGGCGTGCGCGTTGAGCGGAAATATCGACGCCATGGCCTGACGCCACGTCTATCGAGCGGCGGTCCGGCCTTTCGCTCTGATGCCAGCCGCCGGTGCCGGCCGAATCGATCTCGAACTCGGAGTCTCGCCCGGCTTCGGTCGCAAGGTGCCGGAAAATGCCTTCGGCAAGCGGGGAACGGCAGATGTTGCCGGCGCAAACAAACAGAATTCCGTGACGGTCCATAGTATCGTTCAATCGATAAAGAGGAGTGATCTTGCCATGAAATACGAACAGCTGGAACCTGCGGCAATCGATGAAAACCTGGCTAGTCTCAGTGGTTGGACGTTGGCAGCCGATGGCCTTTCGATGTCGAAGAGCTTCAAATTCCGTAATTTCGTCGAAGCCTTCGGCTTCATGGCCGAAGCAGCCTTGGCGGCGGAGAAGTTCAATCACCATCCCGAATGGTTCAACGTCTATTCTCGCGTGGATGTGAAGCTGACGACGCATGACGCCAACGGCCTGACGGAGCAGGACATCAAACTCGCCAAGGCGATGGAAAAGGCGGCGGCGCGGCGCGCTGATTGAATCGCAGGTGCCGATCACCATATGTTTATGCGGCCCAGGAAGGGCTTCCTATGGGGATGAGCGGAATGGATGACATCAAGTACGGGGAAATCCTGATGCCTGGTGACGAAGAGACACAAGAACGGCAGGAAAAGTCGGTGCGCAGCAAGTTCTGGCCGACATTGCGCAAGGCGGCGCGCTATATCCCGTTTTCCCGCGATGTCGTCGCGGCTTTCTATTGCGCGCTCGATCCGCAAACGCCGACGCGCGTTCGCGGCATTCTGCTGGCCGCGCTCGGCTATTTCGTCATGCCGGTCGACATCATCCCGGATTTCTTCGCCGTCATCGGTTTTTCGGACGATGTTGCGGTGCTGACGCTCGCCTTCGGTATGATCAAAGGTCACATCCGCCAGGAGCATTATGACGCCGCTGACCAGGCCTTGGCCAACGAGCCTGAGGCTGCAAAAACGGCTTGATCCGCGTCCTATCGAAGCTGGTGGGATTCCTGCCGGGTTTCCAGGCCTTTATGAGGTCTTCCTGATTTTAGAGAGGTCAAACTCTTGCCCGAATCTTTCTGTCTTAAATCGATCCCATAGGGTGGTGTTCCGCCATCCGGGTTTCCAATTCCTCCTGATGCATTTCAGGTCCGGCCCGCTTGGGCTGAAACGGCACAGATCAGGGGCATTCGCCGCCCCGTTGACGGTTTGGTAACCTAAATAAAGTCAAAATAGGGCAGCTCACGAGCATAGGCGTGCGTTATTTAAATCGCCTTGAGCTCTGGACCGCAAGAAATCGGCAGGAAACCATGTTTGTAAAAAGCTTCGCAATCGCCCTCTCGCTCGTTCTGGCCGGCACCGGCGTCGCATCCGCGCAGACCAAGACCAAGAAGCAGGCAGCGCCCGCACAGGCGCAGGCGGCAGCACCGGCAGCTCCGACGCGCATCCAGCAGTTCGATGCCTGGGGCGCCTATTCCTACCAGTCCGGAGCCGGCAAGGTCTGCTACGTTCTCTCCGTGCCGACAGCCAAGATGCCGGCCTCCGGAATCGATCATGGCGACAACTTCTTCATCGTTTCCCAACGTCCGGGTCAGAACATCTCCTACGAACCGCAGGCGATGATGGGCTATCCGCTCAAGGAAAATTCCAAGGTCGACGTCGTCATCGACAACAAGACTTTCGTGATGTTCACCAAGGACAAGGCCGCCTGGGTCGAGAATGCCGCGCAGGAGCCGGCACTGGTCGCAGCGCTCAAGTCCGGTCATTCGCTGAAGGTCACCGCGACCTCGAAGAAGGGCACCGGCACTTCCTATACCTACTCGCTGAAGGGCGTCACCGCGGCGCTGAAGCAAATCGAAAGCTGCAAATAAGATCGATGATGCCATGATCACGTCAAAGTGATCGGGTTTCTATCCAAACCAAAGCGATGAGGCCGGCCTTATGGCTGGCCTTTTGCCTTTCTTCAGAAGGGATGACGCGCGCTGAAATTAATGCTAAAGGCCGCGCCGACGAGCGGTGTAGTTGCAACTTCTTGCCCCGCTGCCAAATGAACCTTCTGATCTCAGTGCCTTGCCCACGCCCGCAGCTTTCCGGCTTTGGGGCATCGCCGATATGAACCATTGGAATGATCCTATGTCCGCGATCGATGTCATGACCTCATCCAAGCTGAAGCCGATGCCCGTGTCGCAGCCGGTCGAGCTTTCGCCGAAACCGTCGCTGATCGGCCTGACGCGTGAGGAGATGGGGGCGGCACTCAAGGAAAAGGGTGTTGCCGACAAGCAGATCAAGATGCGCGTCAGCCAGCTCTGGAACTGGATCTATGTGCGCGGCGTCTCCGATTTCGATGCCATGGCGAATGTCTCCAAGGACATGCGTGAAATGCTGAAGACGCATTTCACCATTGTCCGGCCGGAGATCGTCGAGGAGCAGGTTTCCAATGACGGCACCCGTAAATGGCTGTTGCGCTTTCCCCCGCGCGGCGCCGGCCGGCCGGTCGAAGTGGAAACCGTCTATATTCCGGAAGAGGGTCGCGGCACGCTCTGCATTTCCAGCCAGGTCGGCTGTTCGCTCACCTGTTCCTTCTGTCACACCGGTACGCAGCGCCTCGTCCGCAACTTGACGGCGGAGGAGATCCTGTCGCAGCTCCTGTTGGCGCGCGACCGGCTCGGCGATTTCCCGGACCGTGAAGCGCCGCAGGGGACGATCATGCCCGCCGAAGGCCGCAAGGTCAGCAATATCGTCATGATGGGCATGGGCGAACCGCTCTACAATTTCGACAGCGTCAAGACGGCACTGCTGATCGCCTCCGACGGCGACGGCCTGTCGCTCTCCAAGCGCCGCATCACGCTCTCCACTTCCGGCGTCGTGCCGGAAATCTATCGCACCGGCGAGGAGATCGGGGTCATGCTGGCAATCTCGCTGCATGCGGTGCGCGACGATCTGCGCGACATGCTCGTGCCGATCAACAAGAAATATCCGCTGAAGGAATTGATGGACGCTTGCCGCGCCTACCCCGGCCTTTCGAACGCCCGGCGCATCACCTTCGAGTATGTGATGCTGAAGGGCGTCAACGACAGCCTCGAGGATGCCAAGGGGCTGATCCAGCTCCTGAAGGGCGTTCCGGCCAAGATCAATCTCATCCCCTTCAATCCGTGGCCGGGCACGAACTACCAGTGTTCCGACTGGGAGCAGATCGAGAAGTTTGCCGATTTCATCAATTCGGCCGGCTATGCCTCGCCGATCCGTACGCCGCGTGGCCGGGATATTCTTGCCGCCTGCGGTCAGTTGAAGTCGGAATCGGAGCGTATGCGCAAGACCGAACGGCTCGCTTTCGAAGCCATGATGATCGCCAACCACGGCGAGGACTAGAATCGATGCTTCTCGGTTTACGCAAGCCGATGCGGCTCCTGTGGGGCTATCTCGTGGCCTGTGTTCTGATGGGCTTCGTGCTGGCTTGCGTTGCCGCCTGGACCATGCCGGGAACGGCCGCCCCTGAACTCTTCGTGCTCACCGTCGCGCTGACCAAGCTCGCGATGATCGTCAGCATTCTGCCATCGCTTGTTGTCATTGCGATTTTCGAATGGCGCGGTATGCGCCGCTGGTACGGTTATGCCCTCTACGGCGCCTTGCTGTCAGCGTCGGCATCGGTTCTGATCTCAGGCAGCGTCGAGCGGCCGCAGACTCTCAATCTGATCACCATCGTCGTTTGTTTTGCTTTCCTTGGAGCCGCCGGCGCCACCGTCTATTGGTGGATCGCCGGCCGGTTCGCCGGGCGCTGCCCCATTCTCAGCGGGAATGGGTGAGGAAGATCTTCACGGCAAAGACCGAAAAGACGCTCGCAAACGCGTAGTCCAGGCCGCGCATGACGCCGCGGTTCTTCTGCAGCCAAGCCGACAGGCGGTCGGCGGCAAGCACGACAAGCGCGTTGACCGGCATGCCGATCACGATGAAGAAGAAGCCCAGGAACAGGAGCTTTTGCGTGACGGCCGGGTCGCCAGCCGTGACGAACTGCGGCAGGAAGGTCATGAAGAAGATGATGACCTTCGGGTTCAGCAGATTGACCCAGAAGCCGGTGGAGATGTTGGTGAGCGGTGTGCCCTTTGCCATATCGACCTTCTTGACCGACAGGCTGGAGCCGAAGCGGATCGCCTGGATCGCCAGCCACAGCAGATAGGCGGCTCCACCGGTTTTCAGGACGGTAAAGGCGAGCGGCGAGGCAGTAATCAACGCCGAAACGCCAAAAGCCACCAGCAACGTATGCACGACGATGCCGAGGCTGGTGCCGAGGACCACGAAAAGCGCTGCCTTCTTACCCTGCGCTAAGGCGCGGCTGATCGACAGGGTCATATCGGGGCCGGGGGTTGCCGCCAGCAGCAGGCTCGCGGCCGAAAAAGCAAGAAGGGTCGGCAGGCTGGGTATGAAGTCCATGACATGCTCCGAACGCCGGATAAGAGTATCAGCGCTGTCTTATCCAGCTTTCGGCTATTTGCAAATCAATCCTTCTTTTCCAGGAATGTCTTGAACTTTTCGGCATAGTCGGGATGCCAGCGCGACAGCGGCGGGCGGTTTTCGATGATATCGCCTGCGGCCCAGAGCATGCGGCGCTCGTCCGTCGGCCGCGCAACATCATTGTCCGGGCAGAGGATGTAGAAGTCGCCGCGCTTGAGGCTCTCCACCATGAAATCGACTGTCTGTTCCGGGGTCCAGGCTCCCGCCGGCTTTTCCTGGCGGTCACCCTTGGTCAGGCCGGTGAAGACGAAGCCGGGGATCAGAAGATGCGCGGCAATCTTGGCGCCTGGGGTGTTACGCAGCTCGTGCTGCAACGCCTCGGTGAAGACCTTCACACCGGCCTTGGAGACGTTGTAAGCGGGGTTGCCGGGCGGCGTAGTGATTCCCTGCTTCGAGCCGGTATTGATGATCAGGCCGGGTTTTCCATGTGCCAGCATGCCGGGTCCGAAGACGCGTGTACCATTGATGACACCCAAAAGATTGACACCAAGGATGTTGTCCCACCCGGCCTGCGGGCTGAAGATCGAGGTTTCGGGCCCGATGCCGGCATTGTTCATCAGCACATGCACCCGGCCGAAATGCTGCAGGACGGCGCGTTCCAGGGCTTCCAACTGGTCCTTATGAGCAACGTCGGTCTCGACGGCCATGATCTGGTCCTCGCCGGCGATCGCTACGAGATCGGCGCGTGCAGCGGCGAGCCGGTCGCGGCCGAGATCGGCGATGGCGACGCTCATGCCGAGTTTTGCGAAATATTTCGCCGCCGCGAGCCCGATGCCGGAGGCGCCGCCGGTGATGACGGCTACATTGGCTTTCTTGAAAATCTCTTGAATATCCGTCATGAGCAGAGTCCTCCCTCTGGCATTGTTTGGTTGCCGCCGAATATGGTATTTTCCGTAATCAAGTCAAACCGACCGGAGGTCGCGCCCGTGACGAAGCATATGTCCGTAGAGATTGATGAGCAGATGGATGTGTTCATCGACGAACAGATCAGCCACGGCAATTACGATTCACCGAGCGAAGTCATTGACGCTGCATTGAAACTGTTGCGTAGTAGGGCGGAAATAGAAGCTATCGCGGCTGCCATCGCTGAGGGCGAGGCGTCGGGGAAGCCGGAGGAATTTGACGGTGAAGCTTTTCTGAAGGAGCTGCACCGCAAGTATGCCCGCTAAACGCCGATCCTATAAGCTCTTGCCGAAAGCGCGACAGGATTTGGATGCGATTTGGCGATATACATTTGAAACATGGTCCTTCCAGCAGGCAAATGCCTACTACAATGAATTGATCGCACGTTTTCCGGAATTGGCGGCTGGAGCAGTGCGCGGTCGCAGGATCAATGGTGTCAAACCCGGTTATCTCGCGCTCGCCTGCGGCTCGCATTTTATCGTCTACAAGGATGATGTTGAAGCCGTGGCGATCATCCGTATCCTGCATCAGCGAATGAATATCGGCGCGCATCTGTGACGCTGCTCCCGTACCCACTCCACCGCACTTCCCCTTGCGCCTTGCGATAATCTCGCTAAAAGTGCCGCGACACAGGGTTTGCGGGCGTCTCCGCGGGCTCGCATTGAAACGGACCTCATCACCATGGCATCACATAAAGACGTGAAGAAAGTCGTTCTCGCCTATTCCGGCGGTCTCGACACCTCGATTATCCTGAAGTGGCTGCAGACGGAGCTCGGCGCAGAAGTCGTCACCTTCACCGCCGACCTCGGCCAGGGCGAGGAGCTGGAGCCGGCGCGCAAGAAGGCCGAGATGCTCGGCATCAAGGAGATCTATATCGAGGACGTGCGCGAAGAATTCGTGCGCGATTTCGTCTTCCCGATGTTCCGTGCCAATGCCGTTTACGAAGGCGTTTACCTGCTCGGCACGTCGATTGCCCGGCCGCTGATCTCCAAGCACCTGATCGACATTGCCCACAAGACCGGCGCCGATGCCATCGCCCATGGCGCGACGGGCAAAGGCAACGACCAGGTTCGTTTCGAATTGTCGGCCTATGCGCTGAACCCCGATATCAAGATCATCGCGCCGTGGCGCGACTGGTCGTTCAAGAGCCGTACCGACCTGCTCGAATTCGCCGAGAAGCACCAGATTCCGGTTGCCAAGGACAAGAAGGGCGAAGCGCCGTTCTCCGTCGATGCCAACCTGCTGCATTCCTCGTCCGAGGGCAAGGTCCTGGAAGATCCGTCGCAGGAAGCACCGGAATATGTGCACATGCGCACGATTTCGCCGGAAGCTGCTCCGGACAAGGCGACTATCATCAAGGTCGGCTTCGAAAAGGGCGATGCAGTCTCGATCAATGGCCAGCGCATGAGCCCGGCCATGCTGCTCGCAACGCTCAACAATTACGGCCGTGACAACGGCATCGGCCGCCTCGACCTCGTTGAGAACCGTTATGTCGGCATGAAATCGCGCGGTGTTTACGAAACCCCTGGCGGCACGATCCTGCTCGCCGCTCACCGCGCTATCGAATCCATCACGCTCGATCGGGGTGCCGCTCACCTCAAGGATGAGCTGATGCCGCGCTATGCCGAGCTGATCTACTACGGCTTCTGGTTCTCGCCGGAACGCGAAATGCTGCAGGCGCTGATCGACAAGAGCCAGGAACATGTCGAGGGCGAAGTGACCCTGAAGCTCTATAAGGGCAATGTCATGGTCATCGGGCGCGAAAGCCCGAAGTCGCTTTATTCCGACAAGCTGGTGACCTTCGAAGACGATCAGGGCGCCTACGACCAGAAGGATGCTGCAGGCTTCATCAAGCTCAACGCGCTACGCCTGCGTACGCTCGCCAAGCGCAATCTGTCGAAGTAATCAGCTTCGCGATAAAATATTAACCCGCTTCCGATTGTGCCGGAGGCGGGTTTTTCTTTCCGGATGGTTGGATGGAAAGGGCCTGATTTACTCCACGACCCTCAGTTCCCGCTCCACCTCCGCTGGCAGATCCGCATTCTGCAGATTGCTGCGGAAGGCGCGTAGCGCATGATGGAATTCATCCTGCAGCCCGTGATCGAAGCCCTGCATTGCATCCTTTTCCACCGCGAAGATCTCGCAACCGATCTGCTTCAGCTTGGCGCCAGCCGCCTCCGATAGCACGATGCGCTTGGCGCGACGGTCGAGCGGATCGGGCTGACGCTCGATCAGGCCACGTGCCTGCAATTTGTCGAGGAAGGCGCTAACCGTCATCGGCTCCAACCCCATGCGAGTGGCAATATCAAGTTGACGACTGCCATTGACAGCGGCGACCTGGATGAGCGTGCGCGCTTCACCCGCCGTCAAACCCAGCCCCGCGGCCATAATGCGCCGCTCGAAGGCCGCTCGCATCAATCGGGCGCAATCCGCCACCAGAAAGGCAAGCGAATCCGTATCTATCCTGCTGCTCATAAGCGCTTCCCTACTTACGCTTTGTTTTTAGGCCCCAATCAATCTTTAGTGATTTCGCCCCCCAAATTCAATGGATTCTTCCTTTTTCAAGGGACTTGTTCAGCTTGACCCGATTCGACGCGTTGCTAATCTGCCCTGATTATCAGCGGGAACTTCCAATATGACGCAATCACTTATCATCGGCGCATTTTTGGCGGCGTTATTCTATGTGCTTATTCCCGGGCCGGCTTTCCTGGCGCTGCTCGGCATCGGCGCGGGTCAGGGGCGCAAGGCTGGCGCCTTCTTCGTGAGCGGTCATTTGGTCGGCGATATTATTTGGTCATCGCTCGCTTTGGTCGCGATCATTGGTGCGAAAACTATCGGTACCATCGTCTTCGACGTGCTCGGCTCGCTCTGTGGTTTCTATCTTGCCTGGATCGGCTGGAATGCCTTCACCGCCAAACCGAAGAAGGACGGCAAAGCCTTGCTCAACGTCGAACGCCCCTTCCGGCGCGGCCTGATCTTCGGCGTCACCAATCCGAAAGGATATCCCGTGGCATTGGCAACGTTTACGGCGCTGGTGGCGGGTTCGGCAGGTGCCTTGACGTTCAGCGCGCTGCCGCTGCTGCTCGCAGTTTCCTTCGTCGGCTTCATCACCGCCGACATCATCGTCATCGGCGTTATCGGTGCGGGCGCCGTCCGGCGTTTCTACCGTGCCCATGAGCGGCTGATCGTGCGTTGCTCCGGCGTGCTGTTCATGGGCTTTGCCGCGCAGGCTTTGTGGCATGCGACGCCCGGCTTGCTCGGCTGGCGGAAGGCCTGAGCGTTCCTCTTTTTTGTTCCATCCTTGCCATACCAATTTGGCGGCGAGGGTCTTATATCGTGCTTCGATCAGATGCCTGCCGAAAGGATGCCTTGCATGTCTTCCCAAACCGCCGTTAATCCAGCGCTCGTCGAATGGACGGGACATCAGGGCCTGCCGCGTTTCGATGCTGTGAAAGACGCCGATTTTGCGCCGGCCTTTGACGCCGCGCTTGCAGCTCACGATGCGGAGATCGATGCGATCGCTGATAACGACGAGGCGCCGACTTTTGCCAACACCGTTACGGCGCTCGAAATCGCCGGCGACGAGCTGTCCCGGGTCTCCGCTCTATTCTGGAATCGGGCCGGGGCACACACCAACGAGGTGATCCAGGCTCTGGAGCGCGAGATCGCGCCGAAGATGTCGCGCCACTATTCGAAGATCGGCATGAATGCCGCGCTGTTTGCCCGCATCGATGCGCTGTGGGAAGCGCGTGAGGAGCTTGGCCTGACCGTGGAAGAGACCCGCGTTCTGGAACGGCATTGGAAGGGCTTCGTGAAGTCGGGCGCCAAGCTGGCGAAGGCTGAGCAGGAACGGCTTGCCGAGATCAACGAGAAGCTGGCGGGTCTCGGCGCGCAGTTCGGACAGAATGTTCTTGCCGACGAAAAGGGCTGGGCATTGATCCTCTCCGAAGAATCCGATCTTGCCGGCCTTCCCGATTTTTTGAGGGATGCGATGGCGGCGGGCGCGCGCGAGCGCGGCGAAGAGGGCAAATATGCCGTCACGCTGTCGCGCTCGATCATCGAGCCCTTCCTGGCCTCGTCCGAGCGTCGCGATCTGCGCGAGCAGGCGTTCAAAGCATGGGTGGCGCGCGGCGCCAACGGCGGCGAGACGGATAATCGCAAGATCATCAAGGAGACGCTGGCGCTCAGAGCCGAGAAGGCCGAGCTGCTCGGTTACGACAACTACGCCGAACTCAAGCTCGACAACACCATGGCTAAGACACCGGAGGCGGTGAATGAACTCCTGAGGGCGGTCTGGGCGAAGGCGGCCGACCGTGCTCGCGAGGAAGAGGGTGATATCGCCGCTCTGATCGCCGAGGAAGGCCGCAATCATGAGGTCATGCCCTGGGATTGGCGGCACTACGCCGAGAGGATCAGGACGCGGAAGTTCGATTTCTCCGAGACCGAACTGAAGCCCTATTTGCAGCTCGAAAAGATCATCGCCGCCTGCTTCGATGTCGCTGGCCGCCTCTTCGGCATTCGCGCCGTCGAGCAGAAGGACGTTCCCGCCTATCATCCCGACGTGCGCGTCTTCGAGATCCGTGATCGCTCGGACAGGCTGGTAGCACTGTTCCTTGGCGATTATTTCGCCCGCAGCTCCAAGCGTTCCGGCGCCTGGATGAGCTCGTTTCAATCGCAGCATAAGTTGCCGCTGAAGAATGGTCATGTCGGCGAGCTGCCGATCATTTATAACGTCTGCAATTTCGCCAAGCCGGCCGAGGGCAAGCCGGCGCTGCTGTCGATCGATGATGCCCGCACGTTGTTCCACGAATTCGGCCATGCGCTGCACGGCATGCTCTCCAACGTCACCTATCCTTCGGTGTCGGGCACCGGCGTTTCCCGCGATTTCGTCGAGCTGCCGTCACAGCTTTACGAACACTGGCTGACCGTACCGGCGATCCTCAGGGAATATGCCGTCCATTACGAGACCGGCGCGCCGATGCCGCAAGCTCTGCTCGACAAGGTTCTTGCCGCCCGCACCTTCAATGCCGGCTTCAATACGGTGGAATTCACATCCTCGGCGCTCGTCGATATGGCCTTCCATACGCGCGGCGCCGTCGAAGACCCGATGGCGGTGCAGGCCGAAGTGCTCTCGGAGATCGGCATGCCGAATTCGATCGTCATGCGGCACGCCACTCCGCACTTCCAGCACGTGTTTTCCGGCGATGGCTACTCGGCCGGCTATTATTCCTACATGTGGTCGGAAGTGCTGGATGCCGACGCCTTCGCCGCCTTCGAGGAAACCGGTGACGCGTTCAATCCGGATATGGCCGAAAAACTGAAGGCCAACATCTATTCCGTGGGCGGCTCGGTCGATCCGGAGGATGCCTATAAGGCCTTCCGCGGTAAGCTGCCGAGCCCGGACGCGATGCTGAGGAAGAAGGGGCTGGCGGCTTGATCCAAGCTATCGGACTTCGATAGCCAGCGCTGGGTTTGATGACTTAAGGAGGCGTGCGAACGAGCTTTCGCGCCTCCCCCCTTTCGCATTCGCGAAAAAAAGGGTATGAGCGCGCCAAACGTAATTGGCGTGTTTACTTCATACAGCGCCCCAGCCTCAGAGATACAAGATTATGGCACTTCGCAACATCGCGATCATCGCGCACGTTGACCATGGGAAAACCACCCTCGTTGACGAGCTCCTGAAGCAGTCCGGCTCCTTCCGCGAGAACCAGCGCGTTGCCGAACGCGTCATGGACTCCAACGATCTCGAAAAGGAACGCGGCATCACCATTCTTGCCAAGGCGACTTCGGTCGTCTGGAAGGAAACCCGCATCAACATCGTCGACACCCCCGGCCACGCCGACTTCGGCGGTGAAGTCGAGCGTATTCTGTCGATGGTGGACGGCGCGATCGTTCTCGTCGACGCTGCCGAAGGCCCGATGCCGCAGACCAAGTTCGTCGTCGGCAAGGCGCTGAAGGTGGGTCTTCGCCCGATCGTCGCGATCAACAAGATCGACCGCCCGGATGCCCGCGCCGATGAAGTCATCAACGAAGTCTTCGATCTCTTCGCCAATCTCGATGCCACCGACGAGCAGCTCGACTTCCCGATCCTCTACGGCTCCGGCCGTAACGGCTGGATGAACTATTCGCCGGAAGGTCCGAAGGATGAAGGTTTGGCGCCGCTGCTCGACCTCGTCGTCAAGCACGTTCCGGAGCCGACGGTCGGCGAAGGCCCGTTCCGCATGATCGGCACCATCCTGGAAGCCAACCCCTTCCTCGGTCGCATCATCACCGGCCGCATCCATTCCGGCTCGATCAAGCCGAACCAGGCCGTCAAGGTTCTGGGCGCTGACGGCAACCTCATCGAAACCGGCCGTATCTCCAAGATCCTCGCTTTCCGCGGCATCGAGCGTCAGCCGATCGAAGAAGCGCAGGCAGGTGACATCGTCGCCATCGCCGGCCTTCCCAAGGGCACGGTCGCCGACACCTTCTGCGATCCGCAGGTCAGCGAGCCGCTCGTCGCGCAGCCGATCGACCCGCCGACCGTCACCATGTCCTTCATTGTCAACGACAGTCCTTATGCCGGCACCGAAGGCGACAAGGTCACCTCGCGCGTTATCCGCGACCGCCTGTTCAAGGAAGCCGAAGGCAACGTTGCGCTGAAAATCGAAGAAGCCGAAGGCAAGGACTCGTTTTACGTATCCGGCCGTGGCGAATTGCAGCTTGCCGTTTTGATCGAAACCATGCGCCGTGAAGGCTTCGAGCTTGCCGTCTCGCGTCCGCGCGTCGTCATGCACAAGGACGAAAGCGGCCAGTTGCTCGAGCCGATCGAAGAAGTCGTGATCGACGTCGACGAAGAGCATTCCGGTATCGTCGTGCAGAAGATGTCGGAGCGTAAGGCCGAAATGGCCGAGCTGCGTCCATCCGGCGGCAATCGCGTCCGTCTCGTGTTCTTCGCGCCGACCCGCGGCCTGATCGGTTACCAGTCGGAACTGCTGACGGATACGCGCGGCACTGCCGTCATGAACCGTCTGTTCCATGACTATCAGCCGTACAAGGGTGAGATCGGCGGCCGCGTCAACGGCGTGCTGCTCGCCAACGAAGCCGGTGAAGCCGTGGCCTATGCCCTGTTCAACCTGGAAGACCGCGGCCCGATGATCATCGACGCCGGCGAGAAGGTCTATGCCGGCATGATCATCGGCATCCACAGCCGCGACAACGACCTCGAAGTCAACGTGCTGAAGGGCAAGAAGCTCACCAATATCCGCGCCGCGGGCAAGGATGAAGCCGTGAAGCTGACGCCGCCGATCCGCATGACGCTCGACCGCGCGCTCTCCTGGATCCAGGACGACGAGCTCGTCGAAGTTACGCCGAAGTCGATCCGCCTGCGCAAAATGTACCTCGATCCGAACGAGCGTAAGCGTTTCGAGAAAGCTCGCTACGCATAATTGCGCGACTAGTACCGCTTCGGACGAATTGACCCCGGCCCCTGTGCCGGGGTTTATTTTGTGTGTTCGATTTTTGAGCCCTTGTTGCAAAGGTTAAAAAGGGGTTAATTTTCAGTAGCCGTCCACAGGTAAAGACTGTGGGCAAATCGCCTGTCCGCATGATTTGTGGATGGTTAATTTTCGCTGGCGGGACCAGAGTAGACGTTATGAAGACGTTGTCGATCGATGTTCGGCGGGCTGAACCGCATGATGCCCGAGCCATTTCCGAGGTGCACCGCCAGTCGTGGCAGTACACCTATGCCGGCATCATTCCGCACCGCGCGCTGAGCCACATGATCGAGCGCCGCGGCGAAGCCTGGTGGCGCAAGGCGACCAGCGGCCCGGCGACACTACTGGTTCTCGATGTCGCTGGCGAGATCGCCGGTTACGCCACGCTCGGCCTCAACCGCGCCCGCGCACTGCCTCAGGAAGGCGAGATCTACGAACTCTATCTTCGCCCGGAATATCAGGGCATCGGCCTTGGCCGGCTTCTCTTCGGCGAAGCGCGCCGGCTCCTGAAGTCGCTCGGCTGCAAGGGCTTGGTCGTCTGGTGCCTCGAGGAAAACGAGAATGCCGACCGCTTCTATCGCGGCCAAGGCGGCGCCGATTTCTGCGAGGGTATCGAAACCTTCGACCGCAAGCAGCTCAAGAAGATCGGCTTCGTCTGGCCCTAAAGCATGTCGCGGTCCTTCAGACTCGCTTCTTGCGTTTTAGGCTTGTTGCGCATGTCGTTATCGCAAAACCGCTGCGTACTTTTGCGCGACATGGCGGCTGCTGCCACAATCGACTAAAATCCAGCGTCGTCCCAATGCCTTGTTGCGTTGCGTCATGATTCCGATTATCTGGCTGGCAGCAACCATCCTTATTAGGGGACACGCATGCGCATCGACGCGATTTCCATTGGTAAGAACCCGCCCGAAGACGTCAACGTCATCGTTGAAGTTCCGGTCGGCGGTCATCCGATCAAGTATGAAATGGACAAGGACGCCGGCACGCTGGTCGTCGACCGTTTCCTCTATACGCCGATGACCTATCCGGGCAATTACGGCTTCGTTCCGCACACGCTCTCTGAAGACGGCGACCCGATCGACGTGCTGATCGCCAGCACCCGTCCGCTGGTTCCGGGCTGCGTCATCAACGTCCGCCCGATCGGCGTGCTGATGATGGAAGACAATTCCGGCAAGGACGAAAAGATCATTGCCGTTCCCTCGCCAAAGCTGACGCTGCGCTACGAGAAGGTCAAGGAATATACCGATCTGCCGGAAATCACGCTGAAGCAGATCGAGCATTTCTTCGAGCACTACAAGGATCTTGAGCCCGGCAAATGGGTCAAAATCTTTGGCTGGAAGGGCTCGAAGGAGGCCGGCGAGCTCATTCTCGAAGCCGTCGAGCGCGCCAAGAAGGCGAAGGTCTGATCAGTCCTTCAGCAGAGCTTTCAGCTTTCCTGTCAAATCCTCCGGGTCGCCATCGATCCGGAGGATTTTTTTACGCGCCGTATCGCCGGAAATCAGGCTGATCGAGGATTTGGGGATGCCGAAGCTCTTGGCGATGAGTGCGATCATCGCCTTGTTGGCCTTGCCCTTTTCCGGCACGGCAGAGACACGCGCCTTTAGATAAGCCTCGCCGTCGGCGCCGGTCTCGAACCCGTCGATCGCATCACGCCCACCATTGGGCGTGAGCCGGACGGACAACCGCACATGGTCAGCAAAGAGCTGCCAGGCTTCACTCACCGGCCGACGAGCGGATAGAGCGTGTTCCACATCAGGGAACGGAAGAAGAAGATGATCAGCAGCAGGATGATCGGCGAAATGTCGATGCCGCCGAGATCCGGCAGCACGCGCCGGATCGGACGAAGCGCCGGCTCGGTAACCGCATAGAGGAAACTTCCGACCGAGTTGACGAACTGATTGCTCGAATTGATGACATTGAATGCATAGAGCCATGAAAAAATGGCACTGGCGATCAGCACCCAAGTATAAAGATTCAAAGCCAGATCAATGGTTTGAAATAAGGCGAGCATATCCGTCTCCATTTCGCGGTTGACAGACATGTAGACATTGGCGACTTAACGGGCAAGTCCCATGCTTTGAAGCACGCTGAATCATGTTTAACAGGCCGAGCGTTCTCACCAGCTCCGGCCGGAAAGCCTCATCTCATGTCGTCGGTTCCGAGCGGTGACCGGTTTGCCGCTTTCAGGCATGTCGCCTACACCTATTTCTTCTTTGCCCGGTTTCTGACGGCTTTCGCGACACAGGTGGTCAGCGTCTCCGTCGGCTGGCAGATGTATGACCATACCGGCAATCCGATCTATCTCGGCCTGATCGGCCTGGTGCAATTCCTGCCTTCGCTGCTCCTGATCCTGGTGACCGGCACCGTCGCCGACCGCTACAACAGGCGTATGGTGGCCGCCATTTGCATTTTCGTCGGCACGATTTGCACCGCGGCATTGCTCTTCCTGACGGTTTCCGGCACCTTCGCGCCGCTTGCGGTTTTCGCGATCCTTGCCGTCTTCGGCATCGAGCGCGCCTTCATGACGCCGGCGATGCAGTCGCTTGCTCCCAATCTCATTCCGCCAGAGGACTTGCCGAACGCGGTGACCTGGAATTCCATGTCCTGGGATGCGGCCGCCATTCTCGGCCCCGTCGCCGGCGGCTTGCTTTACGGTGTCAGCGCGAGCGTTTCCTACACCGTTGCTGTCGTCTTCTTCGCCGCCGGCTCGCTGCTGACTTTCCTCATTCCGAAACCGCAGCAACGCGTTGCGCATGAATCGAGGAGTTTGAACGAGATTCTTGCCGGCTTCCGATTCATCTGGTCGGAGAAGGTAGTGCTCGGCGCCGTCTCGCTCGACCTCTTCGCCGTGCTGCTTGGCGGCGCCGTGGCGCTGATGCCGGTCTACGCGCGCGATATTCTGGCGCTTGGTCCTTGGGGTCTTGGCCTGTTGCGTGCGGCTCCGAGTTTCGGCGCCATTGCCATGGCCCTATTTCTGGCAACCTATCCCATCCGGCACCGGGCCGGGATCTGCATGTTCATCGGCGTCGCGATGTTTGGTCTGGGAACATTGGTTTTCGGCATTTCGCATACGCCATGGCTGTCGATCGCGGCGCTCGCAATTATGGGTGCCTCCGACCTGATCTCGGTCTATGTCCGCGAAACTTTGATCACGCTCTGGACGCCAGATCACGTGCGCGGCCGCGTCAATGCCGTGAACATGGTCTTCGTCGGCGCGTCGAACGAGCTTGGCGAGTTTCGCGCGGGCACGATGGCGCGCTATTTCGGCGCTGTCCCCGCCGTCGTCATCGGCGGCATTGGCACCTTGGCCGTCGCGATCATCTGGGCAAGCGGCTTCCCGCAGCTACGAAAGATCGACAGTCTGAACGCGCCGGACCGCGAGGGCGAGCCGCAGGTGGCGTGAGGCGCCGTGAGGCTGACGACGGGATGTTGCTGCCGGTCAGGCGGCCATTGCCTGCTTGCCCTCGAAAACGAGGTCGAGGAATTCGGATAGCCAGGCTTTGAGCGGCGGGTCGAAGATCATGCGGCCTTCCAGATGCTCGCGACCCTGCTGCGCATTCGGCATGCAGAAGCGGTGTTCGCCGTGCACGACCCAGCGCTGCATCATGGCGCGGGTGAGTTCCGCGTGGAACTGCAAACCCCAGGCGTTGGCGCCATAGCGATAGGCCTGATTGGGATAGGTCTCGCCGGTTGCCAGCAGATCGGCGCCGTGCGGCAGGTCGAAACCTTCACGGTGAAAATGATAGACCATTTGCGGCCAATGGCGCATCAGAAGCCGGCCCTTTTCCGTCGGCTGTAGCGGATACCAGCCGATTTCGGTCTTGCCGTCATCGCGGGCTTTGACCTTGGCGCCGAGATGGCGGGCAAGCATCTGCGCGCCAAGACAGATGCCGAGATAGGGGCGGTTTTCCTTTAGCGGCACGTCGAGCCAATTGATCTCGGTCCTGACGAAATCGTCGGGATCATTGGCGCTCATCGGGCCGCCAAAGACCACCGCCCCGGCGTGCCCCTCCAGCGTCGTCGGCAGTCCGTCGCCGAGCACCGGCCGACGGATGTCGAGATCATAGCCCTTGTCCAAAAGCATGTGGCCGACGCGGCCGGGGCTGGAGCGCTCCTGGTGCAGGACGATCAATACGGGACGCTGTCTGCCGCCCTGCGGCGCCTCAATCATCATCCCCCGTTTCCTTCCTGGGACCCGGGGCACGAGCGGCTGCCTCCTGGCGCTTGACGACGCGGTCGCGGTCGGAGATGCCCAAGAGATCGGCGATACGCCAGATCGCATGGTCCTCCATTTCGCTGCGTTCGCCATCGGCATAGACGATGTCCCAGAGGATGCCGAGAAGTTCGAGGCGCTGTTCGCTGTTGAGATGGCGCTTCAGATCGGAGGTGAAGCGATAATAATCGACCGCCTCGCTCTCGGCTTCCTGGCCTGCTGCAATCAGCGCGTCGAGCTGGCGACCGTCGAGACCGTATTGGCTCTTCAGCAGTTTGCGAAGCCGCTTCTTCTCGCTTTCCTCGATCTTGCCGTCAGCCTCCATCACCTGAAAACAGAGCGCCGCAACCGCGATGCGCGGATCATCGGGAGCAAAACCGGACTTGGGGTGTTCCTTGGTCAGGTTTTGAAAGAATTCCTGAAAGCGTTCGAACATTCGATTCCATTCTTAGAGCGGTTCAGCTTTTCACGGAAACTGAGAACCGCTCTATCTTTTTGTTTTTGCAATTCCGGACGGAAAACCGCTCACGCAACTTTTCCTGGAATTGCTCTAGAAGAGCTTCAGCCGTGTCTTGGGTTCCGGTTCAAGCTTGAGATCTTTCACGCCCGGATCATCCGGCGCCCGGCCGAAGAAGGGCTTCGGTTCCGGCTCCTTCGCCGGCACGACCTTGGCGGCGGGTGCCGCGGGTGCCGGCTTCGTCGCGACCGGCTCCAATTCCATAACAGATGTATCGGCAGACGGCGATGCAACTGTTGGTGAAGTCGATTTTGTCGTGTCGGTCGCGTGAGCAGGCTCGCGTACCGGCGGCAGCGATTTCAGCGCGGCATCGACCGAGACGGTCGTGCCCTCCTCCACCGGCCCTTCGAGTTGGCCGAAGGGCGCTTTCCATTCGAAGGCGTCGAGGCGGCCGGTGATCGGCGACAGGGGCAGCCATTTGTCGGAGACGAAGCCATCGGCCAGCCAGGCCGGATCGCGCGGTGCGCGCAATGCCTGGGCCATCCAATGGCGGACACGGCCCTCATCTCCGGTCTCGGCTTCTTCAATGTCAGCCAGCAGCAGGAAGGCGCCTTCGCGGGCATCGATGCGGGCTGCGGCCTCCGCCTTGGCGCGGGCTTTGGCAAAGTCGCGGGCGTCGAGGGCGGCCTTTGCCGTGACCAGCAGTGCTTCGACATTGTTCGGGCGGATCGCCTCCAGGCGTTCGGCACGCTTCAGGCGATCGGTGACGGAATCGCCGCTGCGGGCGCGGACATAGGCTCTGCCGATGTCCGGATGCGGCTCGGCCTTCCAGACCTGTTCGAGAATGGAAGCGGCCTTGCGCACCTTGTCTTCGCGAAACAATGCCTTGGCCGCCGTCAGCGCGGCCGGCACGAAATCGGGGGAGAGTTTCAGTGCTGCCAGCGCATCGTCCCGGGCGCCGGATGGATCGCCTTCGAGCTTTTCGTTGGCGCGTGCGGTCAGCAATACGGCGCGCTGCCGGTTGGCGGTATCCTTATCGATGACACGGGCGATTTTCTGCTGGTCGAGAAGCTTGATGGCCTCGTTCCAATCGCCGGCCTGGCTGCGGTATTCCAGCGTCGCCTGCGCTGCCCAAGGCAGATAGGGGGCGTGGTCGGCGGCCTTTTCGGCATAGTGCCGCGCCGCTTCGTGCGCGCCAAGGCGTTTGGCTTCGAGATAGAGGCCGCGCAAACCCAGTTCGCGGGTTTCCGGGTCATTCGCCATCAGCTCGAATTTCTGGCGGGCCTCGTCATGCTTGCCTTCGATCAGCGCAGCCTGCGCTTCGAGCAGGTTGATCAGCGGCTCCTGGTCGGCGCGGATCAGACCACGCGTGCGCGCTGCCATCTTGCGAGCAAGCAGCGCGTTGCCGGCACCGGCGGCGATCAGCCCGGTGGACAATGCCTGATAGCCGCGGTCGCGTTTGCGGGCGCGAAAATAGCGGGTGACGGAATGCGGCGAGGTCCAGATCAGGCGGATGAACCACCAGACCACCATGACGGCGGCGATCAGCGCGATCAGGATGCCGGCGGCGACGATGAGCTTGGTCTGATAGAGCTCGCCGCCCCAGACCAGCGAAAGATCGCCGGGGCGATCCGCAAGCCAGGAAAAGCCATAGCCGAGCAGCAGAACGAGAACGGCGAAAATAAGCAGTCTGATCATTCTCTTCTCCGCCCTCAGCTTTGTTTTCCGGTGCCGGCAATCGCCTTCGACAGCGCGTCGCTGACCAGGTCCTCGACCCGGATACGGGCTTCCAATGATTGCTTGAAGGCGGCGGAGGCCGATTTGGCGGCGTCCGGCAGGCTGTTCCATTCGGTGATCGCGCCGGGCAGGTCGCCGTTCTTCACCTTGTCCTCGAAGCGAGCCGCAATAGCCGCGACGCTGTCGCCGGTGACATTGCCGACCGGGCGCACCTGCACCAGGGATTTGGCGCTGGCGAGCAACCGGTCTCTCCAGCTTTGGTTCGGATCGTCCTGCTGTGTCGAAGTGACGATCGCCGTCGCAACGTCGGATACCCGGCGAATGAGATCGGCGCGCGAGGGGATGCCGGTCTGGGCGAAGGCCTTCAGGTCAGCAATGGCAGGGTCATCAGGCGCGACATTGGCGTAGGTGTCGAGCTCCGGCTGAAAGGGGCCGCCGCGATCGATCGCCGCCTTCAGGGCGGCCGCCGCGATGGCCCGGGCGACAGCGCTTTCCTGGCTCGGTGCATTCAGCTTCTTTTCGGCATCCTCAAGGCGCTTGCTGACATCCGCGTCGGAGGAGGCCTGACTTTGCGTCGCCTGAGCAAGGCTCGTCTTTAACTGATCCACTTCGGCGCTGAGCGCGGCGATCTTCTGGTCGGCATCGCTACTGCTCGACGATCCGCTCGCGGCTGTGTTGTTGGCACCCGCTGCTTCAAGGGCTGCGACGCGGGCGGTAAGGGCGGCGTCGGGCGATGGAGCGGCGGCGAGATTGGACACCGTCTGCTTCAGGCCGTCGATTTCGGCGGTGAGCGCTGCGATATCGGCGGAATGGTCCTTTGCCGACCTACCGCCGCCGGGCAGGAGGCCCGCATATTGGATGGCGCCGGCGCAGACGAGGGAGATCAGGCCACCGACAATACCGGCGGCGATCAGGCCGGACGTTGCACCTGGCTGCCGCTGGGGGGCGGCGGGTTGTTCGGCAGGAGAGCGGGCGGGTTCAGGTTCCGGGGCAGTCGCGGCTTTTCCGTCTTCCGCCGCATCTTCCGCGACGGGTTCATCGGCCTCTTCCTTCACCGGCTCCTGTTCCGCTTTTGGCGGTATTTCCACCTCATTGGTGGACGAGCTGCCGGGTTCGCTGTGGTGGCGCTCCGTCATCTCTTCGGAAGCCGCGGCTTGAGCGGTTTCCTCAGCTTCCAGATCGATCGTGATCGGCTCGTCGTTGGGCTTCGAATGGTTTGGCGGGTTTCCCGATACCATGAGGTCCTCTTTTCATGCGCTGCAGCGAAATTAGACAGACAAGTCGGTTATGGAAAGAGCTTAGATCAAAATTGCGACCTCACTTCGCAGCAAGAAGCGCCAGAAGGCTGTCTTCGTCCGGCATATTAGCAATATCCACATGAGAATGCAGGGAAGGCGGGACGGCCTCTGCAATCGCTTCGCTGAGGCAAAGGAATCTTGTCGAGGCGAGGAGGTTCTGATGGCGCTGCAGGAAAGGCAGGCTGAAGAATCGTTTCGCGGTTTGATGCGAATAAAGCAGTACGGCATCGGCGGAAGCATCGAAGAAAAGCCGGCGAAGGGTGGCGTCTTCGATGATGATATTCTGCATTCGATAGCATTCGACCGTTTGGAACGGGATATTCAGCCCCGTCAATCTTGCTTCGAAACCTGCGGCGCGCGGCGAGCCGGCGAGATAGAGCAGGGGGGCTTGAGGAATGTCGGCCCATTCGCGGGAAATCAGTTCTGCCAGCTCGGTGCCGCTGCCCTCGGATGTGAAAACATGGATGAAACCAAGGTTTTTAGCCTCGTCGGCAGTCGCTTTGCCGACGGCGAAAAGCGGGCGGCCGAGATGAGGCTGGAGGGGCTGGCCTATTGCGCGCAATGTGCGGATCGCTTCGGCACTCGTTACGGCAATTGCGCCCCGAGTGTCCGATAGGGCTTGCCGGGTCGCGTCGATATGGCGGATAGGCTTCGACAACGGCAAAAGCACCGCCTCATGCCCCATTTCCGCAAGCCGCCGGGCGGTGCGCTCACCCGAATGCGCAGGACGGGTGACGACGACGCGCATCCGGAATCAGGTCCAGTCTTCGAAGAAGGTGCTGCCGGCTTCGGCACGGATCGCCTGGCCGGCATTGGTGCCGAGTGCCTCGGCGTCCCGGCGGTGACCTTCGATAGTGGTGGTGTGTACCTCCTGGCCATCGGGCGTCAGGATCATGCCGAAGAACCTGATGTGGTCGCCCTCGCAGACTGCATAGCCGGCAATCGGCGTGCGGCAGGAGCCGTCGAGTGCTGCCAGGAAGCCGCGTTCGCAGGAAACGGTATCGAAGGTCGGTGCGTCATTGATGGCGGAGAGCAGGTCGTTCGTCCTGTCGTCACTGATGCGGCTTTCGATGCAGATCGCACCTTGCGCCGGCGCCGGCGGGAATTCGTCCGGATCCAGAATGTCGGTGATCACATCCACCTTCCCGAGCCGCTTCAGACCGGCAAGCGCCAACAAGGTCGCGTCGGCCTGACCCTCCTCCAGCTTACGTAGCCGCGTTTCGACCGAGCCGCGGAAGATAATGACGTTGATATCGGGACGCAGGCGCCGGATCAGCGCCTGGCGGCGCAGCGACGCGGAGCCGACGGTCGCGCCATGCGGCAGCTCGATCAGCTTTGGCGCAGTGCGGCCGATAAAGGAATCACGGATATCCTCGCGCGGCAGATAGGCTGACAGCGCCAGCCCCTCCGGCAGCTTCGTCGCCATGTCCTTGGCCGAGTGTACGGCAAAATCGAGCTCGCCTGTGGTCAGTTTCTGTTCCAGCTCCTCCGTGAACAGACCTTTGCCGCCGATCGCTGCCAGCGAACGGTCGGTAATGCGGTCGCCCTTGGTGCTCAGAACGACGATCTCGAACATCTCCTCCGGCAAGCCATGCGCCGCCATCAGGCGGTCGCGGGTCTCGTGCGCCTGCGCCAGCGCCAGCGGGCTGCCGCGCGTGCCGATCCGGAAAGGTTTTGTTTGCATCCGCTTTGATCCGTTGTTACCGACAGTTTCCGTAACCATATTTCCGCTTCATCGCAATCGATCAACAGGCAACGAACAGCTTCCATGGCGTCCCTTCTTCGCATTCTCGGCATCGAAACAAGCTGCGACGAAACCGCTGCGGCCATTGTCGAGCGCCGGGATGACGGCACCGCCACGATTGCTTCCGACGTGGTTTTGAGCCAGTTGGACGAGCATAGCGCCTATGGCGGCGTTGTGCCCGAAATAGCCGCGCGGGCCCATGTCGAGGCGCTGGATACGTTGATCGACGAGGCCCTGAAGCGCGCCAACGTGTCGCTGGCCGACGTCGATGCCATTGCGGCCACATCCGGCCCCGGTCTGATCGGCGGCCTGCTTGTCGGGCTGATGACCGGCAAGGCTATTTCGAGGGCGACCGGCAAGCCGCTCTATGCTATCAACCATTTAGAGGGCCACGCGCTGACGGCAAGGCTGACGGATGGTCTTACTTTTCCCTATCTCATGCTGCTCGTCTCCGGCGGCCATACGCAACTGATCCTGGTGCGCGGCGTCGGCGAATATGAGCGCTGGGGCACGACGATCGACGATGCGCTGGGCGAAGCCTTCGACAAGACGGCGAAGCTGCTCGGTCTTCCCTATCCCGGCGGCCCGGCGGTCGAAGAGGCCGCCAAGAACGGCGATCCGGATCGATTCGATTTTCCGCGACCGCTGGTCGGTGAGACCCGTCTCGATTTTTCCTTTTCCGGCCTCAAGA
Organism: Rhizobium sp. CB3090; assembly: GCF_029714285.1. Taxonomy (NCBI): domain Bacteria; kingdom Pseudomonadati; phylum Pseudomonadota; class Alphaproteobacteria; order Hyphomicrobiales; family Rhizobiaceae; genus Rhizobium; species Rhizobium sp. CB3090. Next base: position 3,078,420 of record NZ_CP121662.1, on the reverse strand, counting down.
CCGCGGTGCGGCAGGCGGCAACGGCGATCGCGCCGGTGAGCGAGCAGGACATCGCCGATATCTGCGCCTCCTTCCAGAAAGCGATTTCGCGCACCTTGAAGGACCGGATCGGGCGCGGCTTGCAGCGCTTCAAAAAGGAATTTCCGAAGACGGCGGACAAGCCGGCGCTGGTGGTTGCGGGCGGTGTCGCGGCCAATCTCGAACTGCGGCGCACGCTGCAGGAGCTTTGCGACCTCAATGGCTTCCGCTTCATCGCGCCGCCACTCAGGCTCTGCACCGACAATGCGGTGATGATTGCCTGGGCGGGGCTGGAGCGCATGGCGACAGGTGCAACGCCCGATGGTCTCGATGTGCAGCCGCGCTCGCGCTGGCCGCTCGATCAGAAGGCAGAAACTCTTTTGGGGCATGGCAAACGAGGAGCGAAGGCATGAGCGGCAATGAACGCATTGCAGTGATCGGCGCCGGCGCATTCGGTACGGCGCTCGCCGCCGTCATCGCCTTGACCGGAAAGAGCCAGGTGACACTGGTCGGGCGCAACGCGGGGGTCATGGCCGATCTCAGCACCGACCGGATGCACGACGCAGCATTGCCGGGCATCGATTTGCCGGATTCGCTGCAATTTTCTGCCGAGCCTGACGCAATTTCGGATGCCGGCATCGTGCTCTTTGCCATGCCGTCGCAGGCGCAGGCGGATGCTGCACGTCATTACGGGCCTTATCTCGCAGAGGATGCCGTTGTCGTTACCTGCGCCAAGGGCATCGACAAGGTTTCCGGCGATCTCTTGACCGACATGCTGGAGCGGGAATTGCCGCATCACGCCATCGCGGTTCTCTCCGGTCCGGGCTTTGCGACCGATATTGCCAAGGGCCTGCCGACGGCAATGGCGATCGCCGCCAGTGATATGGCGGTGGCGGAACGGCTGGCGCAGGCGATTTCAGGGCCGACATTCCGTCTCTATGCCTCCGACGATCGTATCGGCGTGCAGCTTGGCGGCGCACTGAAGAATGTTTTGGCCATTGCTTGCGGCATTGTCGAAGGGCGGGGCATCGGCGATTCGGCGCGCGCGGCGCTGATCAGCCGCGGCCTGGCGGAAATGTCGCGCTTTATCGTCGCCAAGGGCGGTAAGGCGGAAACGGTGCGGGGGCTCTCCGGCCTCGGCGATCTCGTGCTGACTGCGACCAGCCACCAGTCCCGCAACCTGCGTTTCGGCATCGCACTCGGCCGCGGCGAAACGGTCGATCCATCGCATGGCGATCTCGTCGAAGGCGCCTACGCCGCCTCTATCGCGGCGCGCTTGGCGCGCGGGCTCGGCGTCGATATGCCGATCACCGAAGCGGTCTCGGCCATCATCGACGGCAAGCTGGATATCCCGACGGCAATCGAGCAACTGATGACGCGGCCGATTACGACGGAATGACTTGAATATCGACGGTGCTCTGGATATATTACTGGATATAGCGGGAGGCCGTGATGAGCAGTTCACAAAAACGCGCGATTCAGAATTATCGTTCCAGGCTTAGCGAACGTGGTCTGGCCCGTTTCGAGGTGCTTGGGCTTGATGGCGATCGTGCTCTCATTCGCTCGCTGGCGCGGCGTTTGGCGGAAGACAGTCCCGAATCAGCCCGTATTCGCGATGTTGTCGCCAAGACGATCTCAGGGGAGCCACCGAAGAAGGGTGGCGTCATTGCCGCGCTGCGGAGTTTTCCTCTTGAGGATGCGGAACTTGATCTCGAACGGCTGCGAACTCAGCCGCGTGAGATTGATCTGTGAAGCGCTATTTGCTTGACACCAATATCGTCAGCAATGCGATCAAGCCTGAACCCTCTCTGGCTCTTTTGGCATGGTATGCCGAGCAGCTAGATAGCGATCTGTTTGTTCCATCGCTTGCAATTGCCGAGATTCAACGCGGTATTTTGATTTTGCCGGCGGGGTGCAAACGCAATTTGCTGGAGGCGTGGTTTTCAAGTAGCGCAGGGCCGCAGGCAGTGTTTGCCGGCCGGATTCTTCCCTTTGACGAGCATGCTGGGCTGGTTTGGGCACAGCTTATGGCTGAAGGGAGAGCCGCTGGTCGGCCACGTAATTCCTTTGATATGATTATCGCTTCGGTGGCGATCGTAAATGATTGCATTTTGGTGACCGACAACGAAAAAGACTTTTGGGGTCTGGATATTGTCAATCCTCTTCGGAGGAGGACTGGATAATTGCGCCGAATGCCAATCATATCTCAAACATGATTCCCATAGGAGAATGAAACTATGCTGTTTGCCTTTGTCTGCAAGGACAAGCCCGGTCACCTGAATGTCCGCATGGACACGCGCCCCGCCCATCTCGAGTATCTGAACAAGCTCAATGCCGAGGGTACGCTGAAGATGGCGGGTCCATTCCTCGATGCGGATGGTAAGTCGAATGGCACTCTCGCCATCGTCAGTGCCGAAACGATCGATGCAGCGAAGGCGATCGCCGATGCCGATCCCTATACCAAGGCCGGTCTGTTCGAGACCGTCGAGATCAAGCCTTTCAACTGGGTCTTCAACAATCCGGAGGCGTGAGCATGGCGCATTGGCTGTATAAATCCGAGCCGTCCTCGTGGTCCTGGGAGGCCCAGAAGAAGGCTGGGGAAAAGGGCACGGAATGGACCGGCGTCCGCAACTATCTCGCCCGCAACAACATGCGGGCGATGCAGATCGGCGACAAGGGTTTCTTCTATCATTCTAACGAGGGGCTGGAGATCGTCGGCATTGTCGAGGTCTGCGCGCTGTCTCATCCCGATTCGACCGCCAAGGAAGACCCGCGCTGGGATTGCGTCGATATCCGCGCCGTGTGCGACATGCCGAAACCGGTGTCGCTGAAGGATATCAAGGCCAATCCGAAACTTGCCCAGATGTCGCTCGTCACCTCGATGCGGCTTTCCGTGCAGCCGGTGACCGATGAGGAATATCTGGAAGTCTGCCGCATGGGCGAACTCGACAATCCGCCCGTCTGACACTTAGAGCGGTTCAGCGCTTTATGGGATCGCTTTCCCGCTCTAACCTTTTGTTTTTACGCATTCCGGACGGAAAACCGCTTCGCACTTTTCCTGGAATTGCTTTAGTTCGAGGATGATTTGAAGACCGATCCGGAAAGTTTCATCCTTTCGAACACCAGTCTCATGACGCCGCCGCATGTGCCGGAAATCCGGCTGCATCTGGCGAGCGAGGCTCATGATCTCTGGCTGAAGACGGAGGAAGAACTCGAAGAGATCGGTCTGCCGCCGCCCTTCTGGGCTTTCGCCTGGGCGGGCGGGCAGGGGCTTGCGCGCTACGTGCTCGATCATCCCGGTATGGTCGCCGGAAAACGGGTGTTGGATTTCGCCAGCGGCTCCGGCCTCGTCGCGATTGCGGCGAAGCTTGCAGGTGCCAGCCATGTGCTCGCCGCGGATATCGATCCCTGGGCGGAAACGGCGATACGGCTGAATGCGGCGGAAAACAGCGTCGCGCTCGACTTCACCGGCGACGATCTCATTGACCGGATGACGGATGCCGATGTCATTCTTGCTGGCGATGTCTTCTACGATCGCAATTTTGCCGATCGCCTGATCCCCTGGTTCCGGCAATTGGCAGGCGAGGGCCGTCTCGTGTTGGTGGGCGATCCGGGCAGGGCTTATTTGCCCAAGGATCGTCTGGAGACTGAGGCCAGCTATCAGGTGCCGGTGACGCGGGCGCTGGAGGATAGCGAGGTCAAGAAGACGACGGTCTGGCGATTCATTGCCGGCTAATGACCGTCACGGACGGATCACGCAGACGCCGGCTTCGTACGAGCAGGCATTGCCAGCCCGTTTGACGTCGATGACCTTGGCCCTCGGCTTCAGCGCAGCGGATTCGTTTTGATATGGGTCGTAGCCGCCGCCATAGCCGACGATATAAGTCCCGCCATCGGCCTGATACATATCGGCCGTGCCGGCATATGTGCCGATATTAGCCGCATATTGCCGATCCATGAGGATGATTCTGGCCGGTTGTGGCTGCGAGTAGCGCTGAGGCCAGGAGATTTGCTGCAACCGAACCGGGCCGCGATGGTGGAACGGCCGATATCCATGGCGATAGTCGGCCGAAACGGCGGTCGCCGCGGCATAGGCACCGAGGCGGGTGGGATATCGCCGATCCATAAGGACAATTCCGGCCGGGCGCGGCTGCGCGTGGCGCTGCGGCCAGGAGGCTTCATGCAGCGGAAACGGCCCATCATGGCGGAACGGCCGGTATCCCTGGTGATAATCGCCCGCCGAGGCCGACGTGGACAGAAGGGCGGCGGCCGCCAAAACGAGCGTTGCTGCCTTGAAAAGATGTTGTCCCATGGGTTCGCCTCGCGCACTAAATCCTTAATAAAATATGAAGAACAGAGTGCCTCAAGAGCGACATGAAGTCTACTCGGCTGGCGGGAAAATCGTATCGGGCCGCCAATCGGAGAGTGCCGTTTCTGCGTACTCGCTAAAGCTGTCGGCTGGTCCGAATCGATTAAATTCAATGCAGACAGCAATTGTGCTTGTCGATACGCATTTCGGTGATTAATGGTCGCAATTGATGCAACGCACACAGGACTTTCCCAAGGGTGTGTTGCCCCGGAAATGTCCGGAATAGAAGCGTACCGTAACGCCGCGAGGTTCTGATGGCGAACGTCACACAAAACCGGCCCCTGTCGCCGCATCTGCAAGTTTACAAACTCATTCCCACCATGGTCATGTCCATCGTCCACCGCATCACCGGCGGCGCGCTTTATTTCGGCACGCTGCTGGTCGCTTGGTGGCTGATCGCGGCGGCGACCGGCCAGGCCTATTTCGAGCTGGTCAACTGGATCATGGGGTCGATCATCGGCCGGTTGGTCCTGCTCGGCTATACCTGGGCGCTGCTGCACCATATGCTCGGTGGCTTCCGCCATTTCATTTGGGATCTCGGATACGGTCATGATCCGGCTGTCTCGACCAGGATGGCCAAGGCGACGCTCGTCGGTTCGCTCTGTCTTACCGCACTGGTCTGGATCATCGGCATCGCCATCCGGCTTTGATTGGCAGGATTGTTCTCGAAGGCGCCTTGGCGCCTTTCGGGATCATGCTTTAAAGGATATTTCTCATGGATATGCGCACTCCTCTGGGCAAAGTCCGCGGTCTTGGCTCCGCCAAGGAAGGTACGGAGCATTTCTGGCGCCAGCGCCTGACTGCCGTTGCCAACGTTCCCCTCATCATCTTCTTCGTCATCTTCCTGATGATCTATGCCGGCGCGCCCTACGCGGAAGTCGTGCATGCGCTGTCGAACCCGATCGTTGCCGTTATTTTCGGCCTGATGGTGGTCTCCGGCGTCATTCACATGAGGATCGGCATGCAGGTTATCATCGAGGACTATGTCCAAAGCGAGATCAGCAAGATCGCCCTTCTCATGCTCAACACATTTTTCGCGATCATCGTGGCCGGGCTCTGTCTCTTCGCCATTCTGAAGATCGCGTTCGTAGGATAATTAGCGATGGCACCGAACTCATCTCCTCAGAATGGGCCTGCTCAAAACGGGAAAGCCTACAAATATGTCGATCACTCCTATGACGTGATCGTCGTCGGCGCCGGCGGCGCAGGCCTGCGCGCCACGCTCGGCATGGCCGAGCAGGGCTTCCGTACCGCCTGCATCACCAAGGTATTCCCGACCCGCTCGCATACGGTCGCAGCCCAGGGCGGTATCGCCGCCTCGCTGCAGAACATGACGCCGGATAGCTGGCAGTGGCATCTCTACGACACCGTCAAGGGTTCCGACTGGCTCGGCGACGTCGACGCCATGCAGTATCTCGCCATGGAGGCGCCGAAGGCGGTCTATGAGCTCGAGCATTACGGCGTGCCGTTCTCGCGTAATGAAGAAGGCAAGATCTATCAGCGCCCGTTCGGCGGCCATATGCAGAATTACGGCGAAGGCCCGCCGGTGCAACGTACCTGCGCAGCGGCCGACCGTACCGGCCACGCCATCCTGCACACGCTTTATGGCCAGTCGCTGCGCAACAACGCGGAATTCTTCGTCGAATATTTCGCGCTCGATCTGATCATGTCCGACGATGGCAGCCGTTGCACCGGCGTCGTCGCCTGGTGCCTGGACGACGGAACGATCCATCGCTTCGCCGCCAAGATGGTGGTGTTGGCGACCGGCGGCTACGGCCGCGCCTATTTCTCGGCGACCTCGGCTCACACCTGCACCGGCGACGGCGGCGGCATGGTTGCCCGCGCCGGGCTGCCGCTGCAGGACATGGAGTTCGTGCAGTTCCATCCGACCGGCATCTACGGTTCCGGCTGCCTGATCACCGAAGGCGCGCGCGGCGAAGGCGGGTATCTCGTCAACTCCGAAGGCGAACGTTTCATGGAACGCTATGCGCCGTCAGCCAAGGACCTTGCCTCGCGCGATGTCGTTTCGCGCTGTATGACGCTGGAAATTCGCGAAGGCCGCGGCGTCGGCAAGAACAAGGATCACATTTTCCTGCATCTCGACCATCTCGATCCGGCCGTGCTGCACGAGCGCCTGCCGGGTATTTCCGAGAGCGCGCGCATCTTCGCCGGCGTCGATGTCACTCACGATCCGATCCCGGTTTTGCCGACCGTCCACTATAATATGGGTGGCATTCCGACGAATTATTGGGGTGAGGTGTTGAATGCCGACCGCAATAATCCGGAGCGTGTCTTGCCGGGCCTGATGGCCGTCGGCGAAGCCGGTTGCGCCTCGGTGCACGGCGCCAATCGACTCGGTTCCAACTCGCTGATCGACCTCGTGGTCTTCGGTCGCGCCGCCGCCATCCGCGCCGGTCAGGTCATCGACCGGGCAAGCCCGGTGCCGCCGGTCAATGTTGCCGCCTGCGACAAGATCATGGAGCGCTTCGACCGTTTGCGCCATGCCAGCGGCTCGACGCCGACGGCGGTGCTGCGCGAAAAGATGCAGCGCGCCATGCAGGAAGACGCCGCCGTGTTCCGCACGCAGGAATCGCTGGAATCCGGCTGCCGCCGCCTCTCGGCAATCTGGAAAGAGTTGCCCGACGTCAAGGTCACCGACCGTTCGCTGATCTGGAATTCCGATCTCGTCGAGACGCTGGAACTGCACAACCTGATGGCCAACGCCATCACGACGATCTACGGCGCCGAAGCCCGCAAGGAAAGCCGCGGCTCGCATGCCCGCGAGGACTACACCGAAGGCAAGTTCGCCGGCCGCGACGACGAAAACTGGCGCAAGCATACGCTCGCCTGGGTCAACGACGCAGGCGATGTGAAGCTCGACTATCGTCCCGTTCATACCGAACTGATCGCCGAAGGCATCGATCCGCATAAGATCGAGCCGAAGGCACGCGTGTACTGATCTGAGAGGAACTGACCATGGTTGAACTCGCTCTCCCCAAAAACTCTCAGATGCGCGAAGGCAAGGTCTGGCCGAAGCCGGCAGGCGCGACGAACACGCGGGAATTCCGCGTCTACCGCTGGAGCCCGGATGACGGCCTGAACCCAAGCATCGACACCTATTACGTCGACGTCGACGATTGCGGCCCGATGGTGCTTGACGGTCTGCTCTACATCAAGAACAAGATCGACCCGACGCTGACGCTACGCCGTTCCTGCCGCGAAGGCATTTGCGGCTCCTGCGCGATGAATATCGACGGCACCAACACGCTCGCCTGCACCAAGGGCTTGGACGAGATCAAGGGTACGGTGAAGATCTATCCGCTGCCGCATATGCCCGTCGTCAAGGACCTCGTGCCGGACCTGACGAATTTTTATGCCCAGCACCGCTCGATCGAGCCCTGGCTGAAGACGGTTTCGCCGCCGCCGGCGAAGGAATGGAAGCAGAGCCATGAGGATCGTCAGAAGCTCGACGGCCTCTATGAATGCATCCTCTGCGCCTGCTGCTCGACCTCCTGTCCGAGCTATTGGTGGAACGGCGACCGTTATCTCGGTCCGGCTGTTCTTCTGCAGGCCTATCGCTGGCTGATCGACAGCCGCGACGAGGCAAAGGGCGAGCGTCTCGACAATCTGGAAGATCCGTTCCGCCTCTATCGCTGCCACACGATCATGAACTGCGCCCAGACCTGCCCCAAGGGTCTGAACCCGGCCAAGGCGATCGCCGAAATCAAGAAGATGATGGTCGAGCGGCGGATCTGACCGCCTGCTCAATATCGCGAGGTGATGGGGATCGCAGTCGCATGACGCTGGAAAGCTTTGCACCGGAGGCGGTAGCTGAAATTCGCTTGCGGCTTGCCTCGGTCAAATCCGAGGGGATTCGCATCGGCCTTGCCATCGAAAGCGGAAGCCGAGCCTGGGGGTTCCCGTCACCCGATAGCGACTATGATTGCCGCTTTGTCTATATCAGGCCGGAGCGGGATCATTTTTCCCTGTTTCCGCATCGCGATGTCATTGAGTTTCCCATTGTTGGAGACATCGACACCGGCGGTTGGGAATTGCGGAAGGCGCTACTCCTAGCGCTGAAAGGCAATGCCGTTCTTGTTGAATGGTTGAAATCACCGCTTGTCTATGAAGAAGAGCCCGGCTTCCGTAAGCGTCTTAGCGCTTTGCTGGAAACGATCATGGTGCCGGAAAAGGTTGCTCATCACTATATTGGCCTGATGAAGCAGAACCGGCCGGGCGATGAAGCCGAACCAATACGGTTAAAAAAGTTACTTTACGGCATTCGGCCTGCCATAGCGCTGGAGTGGATGCGGCAGACTGATTTCGCCAAACTGCCGCCGATGAACATGCTCGAATGCCTCGAAGACATCGACATTGCCGAGAGCATGCGAGCAACAATTCTGCAATTGGTGGCTCTCAAGAAAGAGACCCGCGAGATGGGCGAAGGCGCGCCGCCGGCGCAGCTCACGGAATTTTTATCGAGCTCGCTTGCACGTTATTCCGATTTCTCCAGCAAACTTCGTCAGGACGCCGAACGCGATAAAAAGATGCAGCAACTCGCCAATCATTTCTATCTGGATGAGGTTCGTCGGGTTAAGCCTTGAAATGACCGGATTCTTGCGGAGCTATGGCCTCCAGCGATTTATGCCGTGTAGCGACTTGATTAACCAAAGTGAAATACGATAATCCCAACCTAACTAAGCGCCAGTTTGCAAACATCGATGGTGGACAATTAGGAGTATGATGATGCAATTGAGATATGCAGCGACGGCTGCGGCGATAGGTCTGTCGCTTGCCGGTTGCCAGCGCACAGCATACAACAACGACGAATATTCTCCCGCGCCACTGCAGGCTCAGCCCGTTCCTTCCGTCCAATCCAGCCAGCTTCCGCCAACGACCGGCGCCTCACAGTTTCCGGCAGCGCCGACGAATACGCCGAATGCTGCCAACCAGCAGCAACAGCAGGCGATGGCCGCTTCTGCGCAGGACGTGACCAAGGAATCCATGGTCGGTAGCTGGAAGGTCAGCAATGGCGGTTCGAGTTGCGACATGTTCCTGACGCTCACCAATCTCGGCAGCGGCTCGCGCGGCGGCACGCGCGGTTGTGCGGGCGAGCTGACGACGATGGGGTCCTGGGAAGTTTCCGGCAAGCAGGTTATCCTGAAGAACCGCGATGGCAGCCAGATCGGCACGCTCTACAAGACGGCCGATTCGCGCTTCAACGGCTCCACGGCCTCCGGTCAGCCGCTCAGCCTCAGCCGATAAAGCTCTTTTGAAGCGGTTGGGCCATCCCGCCGCTTCCTCCTTGCACAGGCGGGTATCACCCCATGCAGCCCATGCCCGACTATTCCATCAGCGTCGTCGAACATTTGAAGGCGCTGACGGCTTCCGGATCGCTCCAGGTGGATTCGGAGCAGATGGATGTGGCGAAATCCCTCGATCTCGTGCTTGCCGATCTCAAGCGGAAGCGGCCGGCAACCAAATCGAGCGCGCTCGGCTGGATGTTTGCCGCGCGCAAGAAGCCGGCCCAGATCGTTCGCGGCCTCTATATCCATGGCAGTGTCGGGCGCGGCAAGACCATGCTGATGGATATGTTCTTCGGCATGGCACCCTGCAGCAAAAAACGCCGGGCTCATTTCCATGAGTTCATGGCAGACGTGCACAACCGCATCGCCGCCCATCGGCTGAAGTTCAAGAACGGCGAAACCAAGCAGGCCGATCCGGTGCCGCCGGTCGCAGCCGAGCTTTATGGTCAGGCGGAGCTGCTTTGCTTCGACGAATTCTCCGTGACAGACATCGCCGATGCGATGATCCTGTCGCGGCTGTTTTCCGAGCTGTTTTCGCTCGGCTGTGTGTTGGTTGCCACATCGAATGTCGAGCCGGACAATCTCTATCGCGACGGTCTCAATCGTGGCCTGTTCCTGCCCTTCATCGATCTTTTGAAACGCCATGTCGATGTCGTTACGCTGGACTCGCCGACCGATTACCGCATGGAGAAGTTGAACAGCCAGCCGGTTTATCTGATCCCCATCAATGAGCGCACCGACATGGCGATGGATGCGTCATGGGTGCAGGTGCTGCACGGACGCAAGGCGCAGCCGCTGGAGATCCCGATGAAGGGACGTTCCATCCATGTGCCGCTCGCCGCCGATAGCATGGCTCGCTTCTCCTTCGCGGATCTCTGTGAACAGCCCTTGGGTGCGGCCGATTTTCTGGCGATCGCCAAACGGTTCGATACGATTTTTCTCGACCGCGTTCCGAAGCTCGGGCCGGAAAAGCGCAATCAGACCAAGCGTTTCATCATTCTCATCGACACGCTTTACGATCATGGGGTCCGGCTTTTCGTTTCGGCCGAGGCGATGCCGGAGGATCTTCTGATCGAAAGACGGGGCACGGAAGGCTTTGAATTCGACCGCACCGCGTCGCGGCTTTTCGAAATGCGCAGCGCGGAATATCTCACCCAGACTCACGGCAAGCGCGCTGCCGAGTAACGATTTAGTGACAGAATGTCTTACGTTTACGTAAGACATTTTTGATCTAACCGATTGAAATACCTGATCCAAAAATAATCAATTGCCAATTTCGGCCTTTGGGTCTATGCGATTGGCGGCAACGGTGGATGCCTTGCAAGGTGTCCCGCCACGGATTTTGATCGCAAAGGATACACCGAAATGGCGCGCAACAAGATCGCACTTATTGGTTCTGGCATGATTGGTGGCACGCTGGCGCATCTCGCCGGCCTGAAAGAACTGGGCGACATCGTCCTGTTCGACATCGCGGACGGCATTCCCCAGGGCAAGGGCCTAGACATCGCCCAGTCTTCGCCGGTCGAAGGCTTCGACGCCAATCTCACCGGCGCCAGCGACTATTCCGCGATCGAGGGCGCTGATGTCTGCATCGTCACCGCCGGCGTTCCCCGCAAGCCGGGCATGAGCCGCGACGATCTTCTCGGCATCAACCTCAAGGTCATGGAACAGGTCGGCGCCGGCATCAAGAAGTATGCCCCGGACGCGTTCGTGATCTGCATCACCAATCCGCTCGACGCCATGGTCTGGGCTCTGCAGAAGTTTTCGGGCCTGCCGACCAACAAGGTCGTCGGCATGGCCGGCGTGCTCGACTCGTCGCGCTTCCGCCTATTCCTCGCCAAGGAATTCAACGTATCGGTCGAAGACGTCTCCGCTTTCGTTCTCGGCGGCCACGGCGACTCGATGGTGCCGCTCGCCCGTTACTCGACCGTTGCCGGCATTCCGCTGACCGACCTCGTCACCATGGGCTGGGTCACCAAGGAGCGCCTCGAAGAAATCATCCAGCGCACCCGTGACGGCGGCGCCGAGATCGTCGGTCTGCTGAAGACCGGCTCGGCCTACTATGCTCCGGCCGCTTCCGCCATCGCGATGGCTGAATCCTATCTCAAGGACAAGAAGCGCGTTCTGCCTTGCGCCGCATACCTCTCCGGCCAGTACGGCGTGAAGGACATGTATGTCGGCGTTCCCACCGTCATCGGCGCCGGCGGCATCGAGCGCGTCATCGAGATCGACCTGAACAAGGCCGAGAAGGAAGCCTTCGACAAGTCGGTCGCGGCCGTTGCCGGCCTCTGCGAAGCCTGCGCCACCATCGCGCCGTCGCTGAAGTAATTTCCGCGTTCCAATAAGGATAAATCCATGAACATTCATGAATACCAGGCCAAGGCTCTGCTGAAGACCTATGGCGCACCCGTCGCGGACGGCGTTGCCATCTTCTCCGCCGACGAAGCTGAAGCCGCAGCAAAGCAGCTTCCTGGCCCGCTTTACGTCGTCAAGAGCCAGATTCATGCCGGCGGTCGCGGCAAGGGCAAGTTCAAGGAACTCGGCCCCGACGCCAAGGGCGGCGTTCGCCTCGCCAAGTCGATCGAGGATGTCGTTGCCAATGCCAAGGAAATGCTCGGCCATACGCTGGTGACCAAGCAGACCGGCCCGGCCGGCAAGCAGGTCAACCGCCTCTACATCGAAGACGGCGCCGATATCGACCGCGAACTCTACCTCTCGATCCTGGTCGACCGCGCGGTCGGCAAGGTTGCCTTCGTCGTTTCGACCGAAGGCGGCATGGACATCGAGACCGTTGCGCACGACACACCGGAAAAGATCATCACCGTCGCCATCGACCCTGCGACCGGCGTTACGGCTGCCAACGCGGCCGCCCTTTCCGACGCGCTGAAGCTCGAAGGCGCTGCCCGCGAAGACGCTGCCAAGCTCTTCCCGATCCTCTACAAGGCCTTTGTCGAAAAGGACATGGCCCTGCTCGAAGTCAACCCGCTGATCGTCATGACCAATGGCCGCCTGCGTGTCCTCGACGCCAAGGTTTCCTTCGACGGCAACGCGCTGTTCCGTCACGAGGACATCGTTGCGCTGCGCGACACGACCGAAGAAGACGCCAAGGAAATCGAAGCGCACAAGTATGACCTCGCCTATGTCGCCCTCGACGGCAACATCGGCTGCATGGTCAACGGCGCCGGCCTTGCCATGGCCACCATGGACATCATCAAGCTCTACGGCGCCGAGCCGGCGAACTTCCTCGATGTCGGCGGCGGCGCCACCAAGGAAAAGGTCACCGCGGCCTTCAAGATCATCACCGCAGACCCGGCTGTCGAAGGCATCCTGGTCAACATCTTCGGCGGCATCATGAAGTGCGATGTCATCGCCGAAGGCGTGCTCGCAGCCGTCAAGGAAGTCGGTCTGAAGGTTCCGCTCGTCGTGCGCCTCGAAGGCACCAATGTCGAGCTCGGCAAGAAGATCATCAATGAATCCGGTCTCAATGTCATCTCGGCCGATGACCTGGACGATGCCGCCCAGAAGATCGTCAAGGCAGTCAAGGGAGCCTGAGGCAAGATGTCGATCCTCATCAACAAAGACACCAAGGTTCTCGTTCAGGGCCTGACCGGCAAGACCGGCACTTTCCATACCGAACAGGCGCTTGCCTATCACGGCACGAAGATGGTCGGCGGTATCCACCCCTCCAAGGGTGGCGAAACCTGGACCGGCAAGGACGGCGAAAAGCTGCCGATCTTCAAGTCGGTTGCTGAAGGCAAGGATGCGACCGGCGCCAACGCCTCGGTCATCTACGTGCCGCCGGCAGGTGCTGCTGCTGCAATTCTCGAAGCGATCGAAGCCGAGATCCCGCTGATCGTCTGCATCACGGAAGGCATTCCGGTCGCCGATATGGTCAAGGTCAAGGATCGCCTGCAGAAGTCCAAATCCCGCCTGATCGGACCGAACTGCCCGGGCGTTCTGACCCCGAACGAATGCAAGATCGGCATCATGCCGGGCTCCATCTTCAAGAAGGGCTCGGTCGGCGTTCTCTCGCGTTCCGGCACGCTGACCTATGAAGCCGTGTTCCAGACCACCAACGAAGGCCTCGGCCAGACGACGGCTGTCGGCATCGGCGGCGACCCGGTCAAGGGCACCGAATTCATCGATGTCCTGGAAATGTTCCTCGCCGACGACGAAACCAAGTCGATCATCATGATCGGCGAAATCGGCGGCTCGGCGGAAGAAGACGCCGCGCAATTCCTCAAGGACGAAGCCAAGAAGGGCCGCAAGAAGCCGATGGTCGGCTTCATCGCCGGCCGCACGGCACCTCCCGGCCGCACCATGGGCCATGCCGGCGCCGTGATTTCCGGCGGCAAGGGCGGCGCGGAAGACAAGATCGCAGCGATGGAATCGGCAGGCATCCGCGTGTCGCCTTCGCCGGCACGTCTCGGCAAGACGCTGGTGGAAGTCCTGAAGGGCTGATCCTACCTGTAGCAAGACCCGGACGGGCGGCGGCATCCGCACATCCCGTCCGGCTTTCGAATTTGTAAGAGCAGATGTGCGGTCCAAGGATCGCAGACGAAATAAATATGGTCGCCGGGTTCCATAAGCCGGCAAAGCAAACAAGTCGGGAGGCGGACGAGAGTGTCCGCATATCACCATGGCAAGGCAAGAAGCCAACGAGCAATTTCAGATCACCTCGTTCCTGGACGGCGCCAATGCTGCCTATATCGAGCAGCTTTATGCGCGTTACGAGGAAGACCCATCGTCGGTCGCCGACGAGTGGCGGTCATTCTTCAAGGCACTGGAAGACAGTCCTGACGATGTGAAGAAGGCCGCCAAGGGCGCCTCCTGGCAGCGCAAGAACTGGCCGATCCAGGCAAATGGCGAGCTCGTCTCCGCACTCGACGGCAACTGGGGCATCGTCGAGAAGGTCATCGAAACCAAGGTGAAGGCCAAGGCCGAAGCCGCCGGCAAGCCGACCGATACCGCCGACGTCCTGCAGGCGACGCGCGATTCCGTCCGTGCCATCATGATGATCCGCGCCTATCGCATGCGCGGCCACCTGCACGCCAAGCTCGACCCGCTCGGCATCGCCGCCCCCGTGGAAGATTACAAGGAACTGTCGCCGGAAGCCTACGGCTTCACCGAGGCCGACCTCGACCGCAAGATTTTCATTGATAACGTGCTCGGCCTTGAATTTGCGAGCGTGCGCGAGATGATGGAAATCCTCGAGCGCACCTATTGCTCGACGCTCGGCGTCGAATTCATGCATATCTCCAATCCGGAAGAGAAGGCGTGGATCCAGGAACGTATCGAGGGCGTCAATAAGGGGATCAACTTCAGCGCGGACCGCAAAAAGGCGATCCTGCAGAAGGTGATCGAATCCGAGGGCTACGAGCAGTTCCTCGATGTCAAGTTCAAGGGCACGAAGCGTTTCGGCCTCGATGGCGGCGAATCGCTGATCCCGGCGCTGGAGCAGATTCTGAAGAGCGGCAGCCAGCTCGGCCTCAAGGAAGCCGTGTTCGGCATGGCCCATCGCGGCCGCCTCAACGTGCTTTCCCAGGTCATGGGCAAGCCGCACCGCGCGATCTTCCATGAGTTCAAGGGCGGCTCCTACGCGCCGGACGAGGTCGAAGGCTCGGGCGACGTCAAGTACCATCTCGGCGCTTCCTCGGATCGCGATTTCGACGGCACCAAGGTGCACGTTTCGCTGACGGCCAATCCGTCGCATCTGGAAATCGTCAATCCCGTCGTCATGGGGAAGGCCCGCGCCAAGCAGGATATGAGCGCCACCCTTTGGGACGGCGACATCATTCCGCTCTCCGAACGCTCTAAGGTCGTACCGTTGCTGATCCACGGCGACGCGGCTTTCGCCGGTCAGGGCGTCGTGGCTGAAATCCTCGGCCTTTCCGGTCTGCGCGGCCACCGTGTCGCCGGCACGATGCACGTCATCATCAACAACCAGATCGGTTTCACCACCAATCCGGCCTTCTCGCGTTCGTCGCCCTATCCGTCGGACGTTGCCAAGATGATCGAGGCGCCGATCTTCCATGTCAACGGCGATGATCCGGAAGCGGTCGTCTATGCGGCGAAGATCGCGACCGAATTCCGCATGAAGTTCCACAAGCCGGTCGTGATCGACATGTTCTGTTACCGCCGCTACGGCCACAATGAAGGCGACGAGCCGTCCTTCACGCAGCCGAAGATGTACAAGGTCATTCGTGCCCATAAGACAGTGTTGCAGCTCTATTCCGAGCGGCTGGTCGGCGAAGGTGTGTTGACCGAAGGCGAAGTCGAGAAGATGAAGGCCGACTGGCGTGCTCATCTCGAGCAGGAGTTCGAGGCCGGCCAGTCCTATAAGCCGAACAAGGCCGACTGGCTGGACGGCGAGTGGTCGGGCCTGCATGCGGCCGACAATGCCGACGAGCAGCGTCGCGGCAAGACTGCCGTGCCGATGAAGATGCTGAAGGATATCGGCCGCAAGCTGTCGGAAATTCCGGCAGGTTTCCATGCGCATCGCACGATCCAGCGCTTCATGGAAAACCGCGCCGGCATGGTCCAGACAGGCGAAGGCATCGACTGGGCGATGGCGGAAGCGCTGGCTTTCGGCTCGCTGGTGGTCGAAGGCCACAAGATCCGTCTGTCCGGCCAAGACTGCGAGCGCGGCACCTTCTCGCAGCGTCATTCGGTTCTCTACGATCAGGAAACCGAAGAGCGCTACATCCCGCTCGCCAATCTGTCGCCGACCCAGGCCCGCTATGAAGTCATCAACTCGATGCTGTCGGAAGAGGCCGTGCTTGGCTTCGAATACGGCTATTCGCTGGCTCGTCCGAATGCGCTGACGCTTTGGGAAGCGCAGTTCGGCGATTTCGCCAACGGTGCACAAGTCGTCTTCGACCAGTTCATCTCATCGGGCGAACGCAAGTGGCTGCGCATGTCCGGCCTCGTCTGCCTGCTGCCGCACGGCTATGAAGGCCAGGGTCCGGAACACTCCTCGGCCCGCCTCGAGCGCTATCTGCAGCTCTGTGCCGAAGACAACATGCAGGTCGCCAATGTCACCACGCCGGCGAACTATTTCCACATTCTGCGCCGTCAGTTGAAGCGCGATTTCCGCAAGCCGCTGATCCTGATGACGCCGAAGTCGCTGCTACGTCACAAGCGTGCGGTGTCCGCTCTTGCGGAGATGGCCGGGGAAACCTCGTTCCATCGCCTGCTCTGGGACGATGCGGAAGTGATCAAGGACGGCCCGATCAAGCTGCAGAAGGACAACAAGATCCGTCGCGTCGTCATCTGCTCTGGCAAGGTCTATTACGACCTGCTGGAAGAGCGCGAGAAGCGCGGCATCGACGATATCTACCTGCTGCGTATCGAACAGCTCTATCCGTTTCCGGCCAAGGCGCTCATCAACGAGCTCAGCCGCTTCCGCAATGCGGAGATGGTCTGGTGCCAGGAAGAGCCGAAGAACATGGGCGCATGGTCCTTCATCGATCCCTATCTGGAATGGGTGCTTGCCCATATCGATGCCAAGTACCAGCGGGTTCGCTACACCGGCCGTCCGGCCGCCGCCTCTCCGGCGACGGGCTTGATGTCCAAGCATCTGGCGCAGCTCGCTGCATTCCTTGAGGACGCGCTCGGCGGTTAAAGGCGAATAGGGGGTGCGCGATGGCCTATTTTCATCTGAAACTTGTGCCGCCGCGCCCCAGCTTCCCGCATGACGCCACAGGGGAGGAGATGGCCGCCATGCAGCAACACGCCGCCTACTGGCGCGAACATGCGAGTGTCGGAACGGCAATTGTCGTCGGTCCGGTCTTCGCGGCCGACGGTGCTTTCGGCATGGCTGTCGTCGATGTGGAAGACGCCGCTGCCGCCAAGGCGCTTGGTGATGCCGATCCCGTCGTTCTCGCCGGGCTCGGTTTCCATATCGAAATCTCGCCGATGCCCTCGATCATTCTCCGGCCGCCTGCCGCCGGAAGTTCCATCTAAATTTTATAACGACGAAAAATCAGGATCTGAACAATGGCCACTGAAATCCGCGTTCCTACCCTCGGCGAATCCGTCAGCGAGGCGACCGTCGGCACCTGGTTCAAGAAGGTCGGCGATGCCATCAAGGCCGATGAGCCGATTCTCGAGCTGGAAACCGACAAGGTGACGATCGAAGTTCCCGCACCCGCAGCCGGCACGCTGTCCGAAATCGTCGTCCAGGCCGGTGAAACCGTCGGCCTCGGCGCGCTGCTCGGCCAGATCAGCGCTGGTAATGGCGCCGCGGCTGCTCCGGCCCAGGCTGCCGCACCGGCTGCTGCCGCCGCACCCGCACCGGCAGCCGCTGCTCCGGTTGCCGCACCGGCTTCCGCCATGCCGCCGGCGCCCGCCGCCGCCAAGCTGCTTGCCGAAAACAACCTCTCCGCCGATCAGGTCGATGGCAGCGGCAAGCGCGGCCAGGTCCTGAAGGGTGATGTCATTACGGCTGTCGCCAAGGCTGCCTCGGCTCCCACCGCCGCGCCTGCTGCTCCGGTTGCCGCCCGTGCACCGACCACCGTCGAAGATGCCGGCCGCGAAGAGCGGGTGAAGATGACCCGCCTGCGTCAGACGATCGCCAAGCGCCTCAAGGATGCGCAGAACACCGCTGCCATGCTCACCACCTACAACGAGGTGGACATGAAGGCCGTCATGGACCTGCGCAACAAGTACAAGGACATCTTCGAGAAGAAGCATGGCGTTAAGCTCGGCTTCATGGGCTTCTTCACCAAGGCCGTCACGCATGCGTTGAAGGAACTCCCGGCCGTCAACGCCGAAATCGACGGCACCGACATCATCTACAAGAACTACTGCCACGTCGGCGTTGCTGTCGGCACGGACAAGGGTCTCGTCGTTCCGATCGTGCGCGATGCCGACCAGATGTCGATCGCCGAGATCGAGAAGGAAATCGGCCGCCTCGGCAAGGCAGCTCGTGACGGCCAGCTCTCCATGGCCGACATGCAGGGCGGCACCTTCACCATCTCCAACGGCGGTGTCTACGGCTCGCTGATGTCCTCGCCGATCCTGAATGCGCCACAGTCGGGCATTCTCGGCATGCACAAGATCCAGGAACGTCCGGTCGCCATCGGCGGCCAGGTCGTTATCCGCCCGATGATGTATCTGGCGCTCTCCTACGATCACCGCATCGTCGACGGCAAGGAAGCAGTGACGTTCCTCGTGCGCGTCAAGGAAAGCCTGGAAGATCCGGAACGTCTGGTTCTCGATCTCTAAGGGAGCGCCGGCTCATGTCGAAATGGCCCATGCGGACGATGCGCGGACTCTTGTGCGCCGTCGCCGCGTGGATGCCATTCTCCGCTGTTGCGGATGATTTCGACGCCGGAAAGCTCTGCAGCAATCTCGATCTGGCGTCGTGGAGCGACGCCGATCTCGCCGGCCGGTCGATCACCGCCTTCCATATGGGCGATGTCGAACGGACGTCCGTCCGCATCGTCGCTAGCGATCCGCTGGCCGCGCCGGAGGGAGAATGACCTTGTCGGCGAACCACACGATGGCACGATTGGCCCCCATACATTGGGCGATAATGGCGTTTGCAGCCATTCCCGCGCCTGTGCTGGCGGATGAATGCGTGCAGGAAAAAGCTATCTACGGCGACGTGGAAAATGCCTACGAACTGCGTTTCGAACCTGTCGGTTCCGAGGCGGCGGCCGCCAGTAACAAGTTCAAATTCTCGGTGCGCAACACGCCGATTGTAGCGGATGGCGTGGTGATGCGCTCGGATGATCAACTGCGCGCCAACGGCCTGATCATGTTCGACTGCCCGGAAGGCGATGTGACGGGCGCGGATCTCCGCGCCTGCACCATATGGCAGGGCATGATCTATGCCTCCGATCGGACGGGCAATATCAGCGCCTTGCCGGCGGAGGGCGTGGGCGCTGCGGCGCGGCTGGTCCTGCCGGCGCTCGGACCTTCGATCCGTGAATCCTCTATCTGGGGCAAAGGCAAAGCGACCGTCGCCCCCTGGGATGTCTTGACCTTGAAAGGATGCGGCGAATGACTGGCAAATCCCCTGTTCTTCTCGTCACCGGCGGCAGCCGCGGCATCGGGGCGGCGGTTTCGGTTGCCGCTGCCCGGCAAGGCTGGTCCGTAGCCGTCAATTACGCCTCGAACAAAGCGGCGGCGGACGCAGTCGTTACCACGATCCGCGATGCCGGTGGGGAGGCGATTGCGGTCGCCGGCGACGTCGGCTCGCCCGAGGACATCCGCACCATTTTCGCAACCGTCGACGGGCATTTCGGCGGGCTGGACGGCCTCGTCAACAATGCCGGCATCGTCGATCGTGTGCAGCGTCTGGACGAGATGACGCCGGAGCGACTCGACCGGATGTTTCGCATCAATATTACCGGCTCGTTGCTCGCAGCCGCAGAAGCCATCCGCCGCATGTCCACCCGCCATGGCGGCAAGGGTGGCGCGATCGTCAATCTCTCCTCCGTGGCGGCCACGTTGGGCGGCGGCGGACAGTATGTCGATTATGCTGCGTCCAAGGGTGCGATCGACACGTTCACGGTTGGGCTGGCGCGAGAGGTGGCGGCCGAGGGCATTAGGGTCAACGCCGTACGGCCGGGCATCATCGATACGGAAATCCACGCTGCCGCCGGCCTGCCCGACCGGCCGCGCGAGATTGCCCCGCAACTGCCGATGAAGAGGGCGGGGACGGCGGACGAGGTGGCTGACGCCATCCTCTACCTCTTGAGCCCCCAGGCATCCTATATAACGGGCGCCATCCTCGATGTGAGCGGCGGCCGTTGATCGGAAAGGGCAGTGATCATGCAGTATGTTTTGGAATTCCTCGGCCTGATGGCGGTGTTTTCGATTTTCATCGTTGCACCGGGCGCTGATTTTGCCGTCATCCTGCGCCAGAGCATCGTGCATGGCCGCCGTGCGGCCGTCATGACCGGGCTCGGCATGGGCTTCTCTCTGCTCTTTCACGTCAGCTACACCATTCTCGGCCTCGGCCTCATCGTCTCGAAATCGCTGATGCTCTTCAGCCTGATCAAATGGGCCGGCGTCCTTTATCTGGTCTATCTCGGCATCAAGTCCTTCCGCCAGCCGGGCTTCAAGGTGAAGGAGATCGAGATCGGCGAGGAGGACCGCAAGCCGGTTTCCATCTGGCGCTGCCTGGCGACGGGTTTCATCACCAATGCGCTCAATCCGAAGCCGGTGCTGTTCTTCCTGTCGCTGTTTTCGACGCTCGTGCATCACGACACGCCGGCGCTGATCCAGTTTTCCTATGGCATCGGCATGGCGGCGGCTCTCGTCGCCTGGTTTGCCGGCGTCTCCGTCTTCTTCACCGTCAAGCCGGTCCGCGATCGTTTCATCGCCAGCGGCAAATGGTTCAACCGCATCACCGGAACGGCGCTCGTCGGCTTCGGCATCCGCCTCGCATTGGCGCGCGCGACTGACTAACAGAGATAGCAAACAAGGAAATTAAGATATGTCCTACGATGTGATCATTATCGGAACCGGCCCAGGCGGCTATGTCTGCGCCATCAAGGCGGCGCAGCTCGGTCTCAAGGTGGCAGTCGTCGAAAAGCGCACCACCTTCGGCGGCACCTGCCTCAACGTCGGCTGCATCCCGTCCAAGGCACTGCTGCACGCTTCCGAAATGTTCCATCATGCCGGCCATGGCATGGACGCGCTCGGCATCGAAGTCACGGCACCGACGCTCAATCTCTCGAAGATGATGGCGCATAAGGATGCGACGGTGAAAGCGAATGTCGACGGCGTCGCCTTCCTCTTCAAGAAGAACAAGATCGATGCCTTCCAGGGTACCGGCAAGATCGTTGCTGCCGGCAAGGTTTCAGTCACTGCTGACGACGGCAAGGTGACCGAGATCGAAGGCAAGAACATCGTCATCGCCACCGGTTCCGACGTTGCCGGCATTCCCGGCGTGCCTCTCGAAATCGATGAGAAGGTGATCATCTCCTCCACCGGCGGCATCGCGCTCGACAAGGTGCCGGCCAACATGATCGTCGTCGGCGGCGGCGTCATCGGCCTCGAACTCGGCTCGGTCTGGTCGCGCCTCGGCGCCAAGGTCACCGTCGTCGAATATCTCGACACCATTCTCGGCGGCATGGACGGCGAAGTTTCCAAGCAGTTCCAGCGCATGCTCGCCAAACAGGGCATCGACTTCCACCTCAGTGCCAAAGTCACCGGCGTCGAGAAGGTCGGCAATGGCGCCAAGGTCACCTTCGAGCCGGTCAAGGGCGGCGACAAGGTGGTGCTCGATGCCGATGTCGTGCTGGTGTCCACCGGACGCAAGCCTTACACGGCGGGTCTTGGCCTTGAAGAGGCCGGCGTAGCCCTCGACAATCGCGGCCGGGTCGAGATCGATGGCCATTTCAGGACCAATGTCGCCGGCATCTATGCCATTGGCGATGTGGTGAAAGGCCCGATGCTGGCGCACAAGGCGGAAGACGAGGGTGTGGCGCTTGCCGAAATCCTCGCCGGCCAGGCAGGCCATGTGAACTACGATGTCATTCCGAATGTGGTCTACACGCAGCCGGAAATTGCTTCTGTCGGCAAGACCGAGGAAGAGCTGAAGGCTGCGGGTATCGCCTACAAGGTCGGCAAATTCCCCTTCACCGCCAACGGCCGCGCCCGTGCGATGCTGGCGACCGACGGCTTCGTCAAGATTCTGGCGGACAAGGACACCGACCGCGTTCTCGGCGGCCACATCGTCGGCTTCGGCGCTGGCGAGATGATCCACGAGATTGCCGTATTGATGGAATTCGGCGGTTCGTCGGAAGATCTCGGCCGCACCTGCCATGCGCATCCGACCATGTCGGAAGCCGTGAAGGAAGCCGCACTCGCGACCTTCTTCAAGCCGATCCATATGTAATATGTGAAGCCCCTCCCCACAAGTGGGAGGGGCTTCACATGCCATACCTTCCGGCTCAAACCTTGCCACCGGTGGCTATGCGAAATTGGCCTGCCGTGCAAACTGAACGCCACCGTTTGGCGCGGTTGCGCAACGCGTTAACTCCCTCCCCTTGTGGGAGGGCTGGGAGGGGTCTTTCGAAGTGTCGATTAATTTAGAGCCGTCACGGTGAAACCCTGCTTGCGCAGCAGTTCCACGAGACCTTGATCGCCCACAAGATGCAATGCGCCGACGGCGATGAAGGCGTTGCCTTTGGCGAGGATGGGTGCGGCGCGCTCCGCCATCACCTTGTTGCGGTCAAGAATGATGCGCTGTTCGAAGGTGGCGGTGTCTTCGTCGGATAGCGTCTCGTCTGGTTCGATAGTCTTCAGCATCGGTATCATCGCGCCGATATTGCCGGCGAGATAGAGATCGGTCATGGTTTCGTTGACGTCGTTGATCTTGTCGCCGAGTTCCAGCGTCTGGATCAGTGATTTCAGGTGAAGCTTGACCGGCAGATCGCTCATCGCCTTGGCCTGTTCGGCCAGTGTCTCAAGGCCCTTGACCTGCCTGCCGCTAGCGGCCGAGTCGCTCGCAAGCTTCTGATCGAGGAACTTCATGCCGGCCGCTTTGCGGCGGACTTCACAGCTCGTCATTTCGAAGGAACTCGAAATCAACCAGGGTTGCATATGGGCGACAGCGGCGAGCGGCACGCCGCGCTGTTTGAGGCCGGCTTCCAGCTTGGCATTCTCTTCGGGCGACAGATGCTGGCTGATGGTCGAGCCGTCGGTCAGCATGGTCAAAGACGGATTGACGAAGAGCGCCGCCGCCGCTTTCTTATCGTCAAGGATTTCGTCGGATTCGACGACGATCGTATCGGCCGCAGCACTTGCTTCGGCAGCACCCTTCGGCATGGTCAGCACGCGTGCGTCGCTGACATGCATGGTGCCGAGCAGCCAGGAGGGTTTCAGGCCAGGCTTTTCGATCTTCCAGAAAATACTTTTGCCGTTCGCCACCTTGTCACCCTCGGCGAGGATCGAGGCATATTTCGCGGGGTCGCTTTTCTGCAGTTCAGCCATCAGATCCTTGCCGCCGCAGCTATCGGACGTTGCCTCTTTGAGTAAGGCTCCGATTTTGGCGAAATCGTCTTTCTGCAGCTTTCCAAACGGATCTTTGGCACTACCGCCACCGGATGCCGTCTCGGCGGCATGCGCCGGCTGCAAGCTCAGTATGGTTGATATCAACAGAGCTGACAGCATCAACGGAAAGGCTGCGGCGAGCCAAAGGAGGAGGTCGCCGATTGCCGGTTTCATCGACCGCATCGTCTTAGGTTCGAGGGCAGAAATCATCTAAACCTTCCGCTGGCAGAGGGCACGACTCCTAAAGCGCTAACATGGCTTTCGCGAGACATGCCGATACATGCTTCTGCTCTATCCGCCTGAGACGCATATTCCCTTAACGCGAGAGGTTAATGCTTTCTTATGCCCGCGGATGAGCCCGATCATAAACCTCCAGCAGCCGTGACGAATCGACGCCGGTATAGACCTGTGTCGTCGAAAGGCTGGCATGGCCGAGCAATTCCTGGATCGTGCGCAGGTCGCCGCCACCTGCGAGCAGATGCGTGGCGAAAGAATGGCGCAGCGCGTGCGGCGTCGCCGTGTCCGGTAGCCCGAAGGCGCTGCGCAGCTTCTGCATGCCGCGCTGGATGATGCCGGGCTGCAACTTGCCGCCGCGTGCGCCGCGAAAGAGCGGTGTGCCTTCGTCGAGATGATAGGGGCAGAGCGCGCGGTATCTTTCGACCGCTTCGACGACGATGGGCAGCAGCGGCACCAGCCGAGTCTTGTTTCCCTTGCCGGTGATGCGCAGCGCTGTCGCGCCGGGGCGCACGTCTTCCGGCGTCAAGTCCAATGCTTCGGAGATACGCAGGCCGCAGCCATAGAGCAGGGTCAGCACCGCCGTATCGCGCGCGGCGATCCACGGCTCGTCATGCATCTGCGCCTGGTCGCTAACGACGGTGATTGCCTGGGTATCGGAAAGCGGTTTCGGCAGCGATTTCGGCTGTTTCGGCGACCGCACCGCGCCAGCGCCGGCCGCATTCACCAGCCCCTTCTTTTCGAGATAGCGCAGCAACGAACGAAGGCCGGCGAGGTTGCGCCCGAGCGAACGTGCTCCCGCGCCATCCTTGCGGCGCGCAGCCAGAAAACCGCGGAAGTCGGCGGGACGCAACGCGTGGATGTCCTTGATCGTCGCCGGGCCGCCGAGATGGCCGGTCAGAAACGTCAGGAATTGCCGCGTGTCGCGCTCGTAGGCATCCAGCGTATGAGCGGAAAGCCGCCGTTCCTCACCGAGCGTCTCCAGCCATCGGCTGCGCTCGGCCATCAACTCGGGAGCGGCGATAATCAGCAACTCGTTCAGTGGAAAACCCCTTGAAATGCAAATTCATTCTGCCACTTTGAAGGAGGGAAGGTTATGGAATCGCTAACATTCCTACTGTGCCGTGCCTCTCTTTTGCGTACGGAAAGATCGCAGTAGTCCTTTTCAACTGCGTATAGGCTGGTCCTTAAGTCAATATCGATTTAAGCGGGTATACGCGAGGCGTTCGTCATGCTTCGATCATATTCGATTGCGATAGAGTATAACCCAACCATCCAGGGCATTTCATGGCACGTCGCGGTTCGATAACTGCATTGGGACAACTTGCAGAAGCGATCGCTTTGGTGTCTCAGGGCCAGCCCGGACATATCGTCGATACGCTGATCGCCGAGCGTGGCCAGAAGATCGTTCGCAACCCGCTTTGGCCGTTGATGCGGCCCTTTCTCTACACGCTGCTGCGCTATAACAAGGCGATCGAATTTGCCGACGATGTCGCCAATCTGCCGGGTTTCCAGTGCTTCGAATATATGAGCGATCTGCTCAAACTGGATATTGGGGTGACCCATGCCGAGCGCATCCCGGCTTCCGGCGGCTTCATTCTCGTCAGCAACCACCCGACCGGCATTGCCGACGGCGTCGCCGTTTTCGATCTTCTGAAGACGCGCCGGCCCGATATGATGGTTTTCGCCAATCGCGACGCTGTCCGCGTCAATCCGCGATTCGCCGAGATGATCATCCCCGTCGAATGGCGTGAGGAATATAAAAGCAAGCTGAAGACGCGCGAAACGCTGCAGCTCACCAATCGCGCCGTTGCCGAGGGCAAGGTCACTGTGCTCTTTCCCTCCGGCCGCATTGCCTATTGGGCCAACGGCAGGCTGAACGAGCGGCCATGGAAGACCTCGGCGGTGGGGCTGGCGCGCAAGTATAATCTGCCGATCCTGCCGGTGCATCTGACGGCGCGCAATTCCGGGCTGTTCTATTGGTTTGCCAAATGGTCGACGGAACTGCGTGACATGACGGTGTTCCACGAACTCCTCAACAAGCGCGGCGACCGCTTCGATTTCATGATCGGCAATCTCATTCCGGTCGAGCAACTGGACGGCGAGGTCAACGAAGTGACGAAGGCGCTGGAGAAGCACACCGTCTTCGATCTGGCGGCGGACGGAAATGCGACTTTCACGCCGATTGCTCCTGCGATCACCGTCCAGGATACGGCGGCGGCGGTCGCGGAACATTCCGCTTGACGGCGTTGGTTGTTGCGTGGACAGCCCTGGCTTTTGAGATCGATTTTTGTCCTGTCGTCGGTACATTGCGAACGCTGAACCAAAGGACGCGTGATGGTATAAAGAATGTCAACCGTTGAAATCTTGTCGCCCCGAACAGTCGCCAGACCTTTCACGCCGGAGGATGCCAGCGAGGTTTTCGCTTGCATTTCTCCAGAAATCACGCGGTTCATGGCTTGGGAGCCGCCACCATCGATGGTCGCTTTCGCTGAAGTCTGGCAGACTTGGCTTCCATCGATAGAAGCACGAACTGATATTCATCTGGTCGTTCGTGACAGAGGAAGCGGTCGTTGCCTCGGCATCGTCGGCATACATGCGCTGCAATCCGGTAGACCGGAACTTGGCATATGGCTTCGATACGATGTTCATGGACATGGGCTTGGGCGCGAGTTGATAGGCGCAGTTGCAGCATGGGTCAGCGCAAATGTTCCTGTTGAGTATTTTGAGTATCCGGTCGCGGAAGAGAACATCGCCAGCAGGCGGATTGCTGAAGCACATTGCGGCCGAATAATGGGGTATCGGACCAATTCGAAATATCGCGCAGTCGTCTATCGCCTGCCGCCGATTGGTTCTCAGAACCCATAAATATCGCGTTCAACGGCAAGATGGGGTTGTCGCAAAGTTCGACGGGAGGTCTGAATTTTGCGCGAATTTATGCGACAGACATTCGATCAATGCTCCACATCTTAGTTAGAAGCCGTGGAACACTCCCGGGTTTCCTTTTGCCGCCGCTCGGGGCATGGTCTGGCGCGATGACCAAAGATTCGTCCGATCTGTTCGGAGTGCTGTTCGAAGCCGCACCCGAAAACCCGACCATGAGCCGCACGGTTCCGGTTCTGGTGCCGATGCCGGCGCCGAAGCCTTATTCCTATGCGGTGCCGGAAGGCATGGCGGTCGAGCCCGGCTCGGTCGTGCAGGTGCCGCTCGGGCCGAGGCAGGTGATCGGCGTCGTCTGGGACGGCAACGACGAGGGCGGCATCGATCCGAAGAAGCTGCGGCCGATCAGCCACGTCTTCGATTGCCCGCCGCTCACCAAGGAGATGCGCGATTTCATCGACTGGGTGGCTGCCTATACGCTATCGCCTCCCGGGCTGGTGGCGCGCATGGCGCTGCGCGCGCCCGCAGCCTTCGATCCAGAACCGATGGTCGAAGGTCTGCGCTTCATCGGCGGCGCGCCGGAACGGCTGACACCGGCCCGCGCCCGGGTCATTGAGACGGCAAAGGACGGTCTGTCGTGGACGCGCAGCGGGCTGGCGCATGCCGCCGGCGTTTCGACCAGCGTCATCGACGGATTGATCACGCAAGGTATTTTCGAAACCATATTCCTGCCACCGCCGCCCGTCGTCGCGAGGCCCGATCCGGACTATATCGTCTCGCGACTCGAAGGTCCGCAGCGCGAAGCGGCCGATGAAATCCTTGCCGAGGTGCGCAAGGGCGAGTTTTCCGTGTCGCTGATCGACGGCGTTACCGGTTCCGGCAAGACCGAGGTCTATTTCGAGGCAATCGCCGAGACGCTGAAGCGTGGCAAGCAGGTGTTGATCCTGCTGCCGGAAATCGCGCTGACCGCCAGTTTCCTCGAGCGCTTCCAGGATCGTTTCGGTGCCAAGCCGGCCGAGTGGCACTCGGATCTGGCGCCGCGCATGCGCGAAAAGGTCTGGCGACAAGCCGTGACCGGCGAGGTGCGCGTCGTTGCGGGCGCACGCTCGGCGCTGTTCCTGCCCTTCGAAGAGCTGGGCTTGATCATCGTCGACGAGGAGCATGATCCTGCCTACAAGCAGGAGGATCGCGTCTATTATAATGCCCGCGACATGGCGGTCGTGCGCGGCAGGATCGGCGATTTTCCGGTGGTGCTGGTCTCGGCGACGCCTTCCGTCGAGAGCCAGGTCAACGGCCAGAGTGGGCGCTACAGCACCATCCATCTGCCGACCCGCTTCGGGGATGCGGCTCTTCCGGACCTGCATCTGATCGACATGCGCCGGCATGCGCCGGAGCGTGGCGGCTTCCTCTCGCCGCTGCTGATCCGGGCGATCGGCAAGACGGTGGAGAAAGGCCAGCAGTCGCTGCTGTTCCTCAACAGGCGCGGCTATGCGCCGCTGACGCTCTGCCGCGTCTGCGGGCACCGGTTCCAATGCCCGCAATGTTCAAGCTGGCTGGTGGAACATCGATTCCGCGGCCAGATCCAATGCCATCAATGCGGCTATGCCGAACGGACGCCCGAAGCCTGCCCGGAATGCGGCACGCTCGACCATCTCGTCGCCTGCGGGCCGGGCGTCGAACGCATCGCCGAGGAGGTCGAGCGGCATTTTCCGGAAGCACGGACGATCGTGCTCTCCTCCGACATCATGGGCGGGGTCAAGCGGCTGCGGCTGGAACTGGAGGCTATTGCCAAGGGCGAGGCGGATATCGTCATCGGCACACAGCTCGTCGCCAAGGGCCATAATTTCCCGCTGATGACGCTGGTCGGCATCGTCGATGCCGATCTTGGCCTTGCCAACGGCGATCCGCGCGCCGCCGAGCGGACATTCCAGTTGCTGTCGCAGGTGACGGGACGCGCGGGGCGGACCGGCCTCAAGAGCCATGGCTTGTTGCAGACCTATCAGCCGCAGCATCCCGTCATGCAGGCGATCGTTTCCGGTGATGCCAGCGCTTTCTACGAGCGCGAGATTTCGGAGCGCGAAAGAGCCATATTGCCGCCCTTCGGCCGGCTCGCCTCGATCATCGTGTCCGCCGATACCCGGCAGGATGCGGAGACGCACGCTCGCGGCATGCGCAATGCGGCGCCGCAGGTGCAAGGCATATCGGTGCTCGGGCCAGCCGAAGCGCCGCTCGCCCTGGTGCGCGGCCGCCACCGCTTCCGCCTGCTCGTGCACGGTCGGCGCAACTCGGACATGCAGGGTTTTCTAAGGGCCATGCTGGCGCAGGCGCCGAAGGAGCGCGGCTCCGTGCAGGTGCAACTGGACATCGATCCGCAGAGCTTTTTGTGATTTTCTATCGCATCGCTTGTGACTGTAATCGGTCGATAGCAACCTGTTTGTAGAGGCTTCCTTGTCGAAATTTCTTTTTGTTTTTTTGCTCGCTTGCTTGATTGCGTCGTCGGCAGGAGCCGAAATGCCGAACTTTTGCAAAAGGAGTCCTAACTACAATCCAGGTGAACCGATCGATGGGCGCTTTATGGGCGTTTCCTATGTGATCATGATGCACGCCTATGCCGAAAAATATTGCGGTGCAGCGCACAAGTCGATGCGAAACAAAATTCTTCAATATATTCAGAAGAACGGATGCGGCCCGGATACGGAAATCTATTCCGATGTGGAGGAATGGATAGCAAAAGGTGAGAGCTTCGATCTGAAACAGCTTGTAACCGAGGGAAGGCCGAATTCCCACTTGTCACCTAAAGAAGTGAGGAAGCGGGCTGCAATGAATGTTAAGGAGCTTGGCGGATGCTCAAAGTTGATGAAGGTTCATGATGCGACAGAGGAGGATTTGGGGCGCGATTGATACGCGAGCATATTTGCGGCTTCCGCCGGCTGTGGCGATTAGTGTCGGCAGCAATTGTCTCCGGCGGCGACGAAGCAACCTTTGTAGTGCTTTCCCTTTTTTCGGACTTCGTGCCATAAGACGCCAATAATATTATAAGTGATTTGGGGACGACCGATGGAGCTTTATTTTCCGACTGATCTCGGCGAGCAGCTTGCCTATTGCTCGGCGGCGTTTACGGCGCTCATCGGCTTCCTCGCGATGTTCGCGCCCGGCTACACCTATCGCTTCCTCAAATTGCAGGTGCGCGAAGGGCGGCCGGAAGCCTATGCCGAGGGGCGTTCGACCGGCGGCTTCTATCTGGGCTTCGGCTTGGTTGCGATTCTGCTCGCCCAGCCGATGGTTTACCTGGCGCTCGGCGCGTCCTTTGCCGTTGCCGCCTTTGGCCGCATCCTCTCGATCATGTCGGATCGCGGAAGTGTTCTTGTGAATCTGTTACTTCTGGTTGTCCAGGCGGTTTTGGCGGCTCTACCACTTCTGTACGGATTGGGCTATATTTGAGCGAAAATGCTCTCGCTTCGGCTGTGATTGCCCTCACTATCCCCATAGTTTTGAATTTTTGCCATCATAAATTCGCCCGAATAGCGTATTCGGCGATTACGCGTGTTGCGAGTCTCAATATCCTATGTTAGACGAACCCCGAATTTCGGATGAGGTAGGGGGAAGCCCCTGCTGATTTCTGGGGGAAATCAAAACGAATTCAAGAACATATGACTTCCGTCTCCCGGAAGCAGGATTCTTGGGTTGAAATCAGGGAATTTTGTGCCCGTGGCAGACACATCCCAGCATATTTCTGGTGTTGCAGAACGATATGCCTCGTCATTGTTCGAGCTGGCCCTTGAGGAAGGTGCCGTTCCGGCAGTGACTGCCGATCTCGATCGGTTCCAGGCCATGCTGGACGACAGCGATGATCTGAAGCGTTTCGTCTTGAGCCCGGTCTTTTCGGCCGAAGAGCAGGTCGGTGCCGTCGAGGCGCTGGCGACCAAGGCTGGCTTCGGCAATTACGTTACCAATTTCCTCAAGGTCGTGGCAGGCAACCGGCGCCTTTTTGCGCTGCCGGGCATGATCAAGGCTTTCCGTATTATTGCCGCACAGCATCGCGGTGAAGTTTCCGCCGAGATCACCTCGGCGCATGCGCTGACCCCGGCGCAGGAAGATGAATTGAAGGCGGCGCTGAAGGGCGTCACCGGCAAGGACGTGGCGATCGCCGTCACCGTCGATCCGTCGATTCTTGGCGGCCTGATCGTCAAGGTCGGCTCCCGCCAGATCGATACGTCCCTTCGCACCAAACTCTCCACCCTTAAGCTTGCATTGAAAGAGGTCGGCTGATGGATATCCGCGCCGCGGAAATTTCCGCAATTCTGAAAGATCAGATCAAAAACTTCGGCAAGGAAGCTGAAGTCTCCGAAGTCGGCCAGGTTCTCTCCGTCGGTGACGGTATCGCCCGCGTCTACGGTCTGGACAATGTTCAGGCCGGCGAAATGGTCGAATTCCCCGGCGGCATCCGCGGCATGGCGCTGAACCTCGAATCCGACAACGTCGGCGTGGTTATCTTCGGTTCCGACCGTGACATCAAGGAAGGCGACACCGTCAAGCGCACCGGCGCGATCGTGGACGTTCCGGTTGGTCCGGAACTTCTCGGCCGCGTTGTCGACGCGCTCGGCAACCCGATCGACGGCAAGGGCCCGATCAATGCGACCCGCCGCGCACGCGTCGACGTCAAGGCTCCGGGCATCATTCCGCGCAAGTCGGTTCATGAGCCGATGTCGACCGGTCTCAAGGCCATCGATGCTCTGATCCCGGTCGGCCGCGGTCAGCGCGAGCTCGTCATCGGCGACCGCCAGACCGGCAAGACCGCCATCATTCTCGACACGATCCTGAACCAGAAGGCCATCCACGATGCCGGTCCGGACAGCGAAAAGCTGTACTGCGTCTACGTCGCCGTCGGCCAGAAGCGTTCGACCGTTGCCCAGTTCGTCAAGGTGCTCGAAGAGCGTGGCGCACTGAAGTACTCGATCATCATCGCCGCAACGGCTTCCGACCCGGCTCCGATGCAGTTCCTGGCGCCGTTCGCCGGCTGCGCTATGGGCGAATATTTCCGTGACAACGGCATGCATGCCCTGATCGGCTATGACGACCTGTCGAAACAGGCTGTTTCCTATCGTCAGATGTCGCTGCTGCTGCGCCGCCCGCCGGGCCGCGAAGCCTATCCGGGCGACGTTTTCTACCTGCACTCGCGCCTCCTTGAGCGCGCCGCCAAGATGAACGACGAAAAGGGTGCCGGTTCGCTGACGGCTCTGCCGGTCATCGAAACGCAGGGCAACGACGTTTCGGCCTTCATTCCGACCAACGTGATCTCGATCACCGACGGCCAGATCTTCCTTGAAACCGACCTGTTCTACCAGGGTATCCGTCCGGCCGTTAACGTCGGTCTGTCGGTTTCGCGCGTCGGTTCGTCCGCGCAGATCAAGGCAATGAAGCAGGTTGCCGGCTCGATCAAGGGCGAACTCGCCCAGTATCGCGAAATGGCCGCCTTCGCTCAGTTCGGTTCGGACCTCGATGCAGCAACGCAGCGCCTGCTGAACCGCGGTGCCCGCCTGACCGAGCTCCTGAAGCAGCCGCAGTTCTCGCCGCTGAAGACGGAAGAGCAGGTTGCGGTGATCTTCGCCGGCGTCAACGGCTATCTCGACAAGATCGCCGTTCCGCAGATCGGCAAGTTCGAGCAGGGCCTGCTTTCCTACCTGCGGTCGGAAGGCAAGGACATCCTCGATGCGATCCGCACCGAAAAGGCCATCAGCGACGCGACCAAGGGCAAGCTCATCACTGCTCTCGACAGCTACGCCAAGTCTTTCGCCTGATCGGGCCTCACTTCTAGGACGGATACCGGATGCCTTCACTTAAGGATCTGAAAAACCGGATCGCCTCCGTCAAGGCGACGCAGAAGATCACCAAGGCGATGAAAATGGTCGCCGCGGCGAAGCTTCGGCGTGCCCAGGAGGCGGCGGAGGCCGCACGGCCCTATTCGCAGCGCATGAGCGCCGTTCTTGCCAATATTGCGGCTGCCGTCAGCGATGCCGACAGTGCACCGCCGCTGATGACCGGCACCGGCAAGAGCGATGTGCATTTGCTCATCGTCTGCACGGCCGAACGCGGCCTTTGCGGCGGTTTCAACTCGCAGATCGCGCGTTTTGCCCGCGATCACGTGCGCAAGCTGCTGGCCGAAGGCAAGACCGTGAAGATCTTCACGGTTGGCAAAAAGGGTTATGACATCCTGCGCCGCGAGTACGCTTCGCTGATCATCGAGCGCAAGGAACTGCGCGACGTCAAGCGTATCGGGTTCGACAATGCCGATGCCATCGGCAGGCGTGTCATCGAAATGTTCGAAGGCGGCGAGTTCGACGTCTGCACGTTGTTCTATTCCGAATTCAAGTCGGTGATCAGCCAGGTGCCGACCGCGTTGCAGCTCGTTCCGGCTTCGGCTCCGGCCGCTGTCGAGGAAGATGCCGCTCACAAAGGCGCCATTTACGAATACGAGCCGGATGCGGCTTCGATCCTCGCGGACCTGATCCCGCGCAACATCTCCGTCCAGATCTTCCGCGCGTTGCTTGAAAACGTCGCCGGCGAGATGGGCGCCAAGATGAGCGCGATGGACAATGCGACGCGCAATGCTGGTGAGATGATCAACAAGCTGACGCTGAACTACAACCGTCAGCGCCAGGCACAGATCACCAAGGAATTGATTGAAATCATTTCGGGCGCGGAAGCGCTCTGAGGTTAGGGAAAGAGGGTAAGAATATGGCTGACGCAGCTATGGCCGCAGTTTCGGTCGGCAAGGTTACGCAGGTTATCGGCGCCGTCGTGGACGTTTCTTTCGATGGCGATCTGCCGAAGATCCTGAATGCTCTCGAAACCGACAACAACGGCAACCGCCTTGTTCTGGAAGTCGCACAGCATCTGGGCGAGAACTCGGTCCGCACGATCGCCATGGACTCCACCGAAGGTCTGGTTCGTGGTCAGTCCGTTTCGGACACGGGCGCGCCGATCTCCGTTCCGGTCGGTCACGAAACGCTCGGCCGTATCATGAACGTCATCGGCGAGCCGGTCGACGAAGCGGGTCCGCTCAACACTTCCAAGAAGCGCGCCATTCACCAGGACGCTCCGTCTTACGTTGAGCAGTCCACGGAAGGCCAGATCCTCGTCACCGGCATCAAGGTCGTCGACCTGCTCGCTCCTTACGCAAAGGGCGGCAAGATCGGCCTGTTTGGCGGCGCCGGCGTCGGCAAGACCGTTCTCATCATGGAACTGATCAACAACGTCGCCAAGGCGCACGGTGGTTACTCGGTCTTTGCAGGCGTGGGTGAACGTACCCGCGAAGGCAACGATCTCTACCACGAAATGATCGAATCGGGCGTCAACAAGCATGGCGGCGGCGAAGGTTCCAAGGCAGCACTGGTTTACGGCCAGATGAACGAACCGCCGGGCGCCCGCGCTCGCGTCGCTCTGACCGGTCTGACGGTTGCTGAAAATTTCCGCGATGAAGGCCAGGACGTTCTGTTCTTCGTCGACAACATCTTCCGCTTCACCCAGGCAGGCTCGGAAGTGTCCGCTCTGCTCGGCCGTATTCCTTCGGCCGTGGGCTATCAGCCGACGCTCGCCACCGACATGGGTCAGATGCAGGAACGCATCACCACGACGACAACGGGCTCGATCACCTCGGTCCAGGCCATTTACGTTCCGGCCGACGACTTGACCGACCCGGCGCCGGCCACCTCGTTCGCCCACTTGGACGCAACGACGGTTCTGTCGCGCTCGATCGCTGAAAAGGGTATCTACCCGGCCGTCGACCCGCTCGACTCCACCTCGCGCATGCTCGACCCGATGGTCGTCGGCGAAGAGCACTATGAAGTCGCCCGTAAGGTTCAGTCGACCCTGCAGCGCTACAAGGCTCTCCAGGACATCATCGCCATCCTCGGCATGGACGAACTTTCGGAAGAAGACAAGCTGGCTGTTGCCCGCGCCCGCAAGATCGAGCGCTTCCTGTCGCAGCCGTTCTTCGTCGCAGAAGTCTTCACCGGTTCGCCGGGCAAGCTCGTTGCTCTCGAAGACACGATCAAGGGCTTCAAGGGCTTGGTCAACGGCGAATACGACCACCTGCCGGAAGCCGCTTTCTACATGGTCGGCTCGATTGAAGAAGCGATCGAAAAGGCCAAGAAGCTGGCTGCCTGATAAAGCCGATCGAACGGCGCGCGAAGTTTCGTGCGCCGTTGCCTTGAAATAAAGACAATCGAGAAGTGACCGGTCATGCCTGACAATTTCAATTTCGAACTGGTGTCTCCGGAGCGTCTGCTTCTGTCGGAGCAGGTTGTCGATGTCGTCATTCCCGCCAGTGAAGGCGAAATGACCGTCATGGCCCATCATGCTCCGACGATGACAACGATCAAGCCGGGCATCGTCAAGGTGCATTCGGCATCGGGCAAGAAGCAGGATTACATCGTATTCGGCGGCTTCGCCGATATTCTGCCGACCGGTTGCACGCTGCTTGCCGAATCCGCAATTCCGGTGGAGGATATGAGCCGCGACGAGCTGGAGCGCCGCATCAACGCCGCCAAGGCCGAGCTTGAGGATGCCGAGCATCACGAGCATAAGTCGCGCCTGGAGCACTTCATCATGGAACTGACGCATCTGCGCGGCGCAATCAAGCAAGATTGATTTGTCCTTCCCTCGTCCCGACGGGGAGAGGGTGGCGCGATACGCGCCGGGTGAGGGGGCGCTGCCGGCGATCGCCTCACTTTTTGTTTAAAAACACAATGATTTCGCTAGTAACGCCCCCTCAACCCGTGCGTTCCGCACGACCTTCTCCCCGCTGGGGCGAAGGTATCGACGACTTATCCTTCGTGATGTTTGCCACCTAGACCTGCTGCGCAAGGAGAAGATGCCGGTGCAACTGGCCTGCTTCCGGCGAAAGGGCGCGGAAGCGCGGCGCGCCGAGATAGTATCCGAAGCCGGTTTCGACCCGGTCGTTGCCGACTGTGACCAGTGCACCAGAGCGCAGGTGTTCTTCGATAAGGCCGAGGCTGCCGAGCGCGATGCCCTCGCCGCGTAAGGCCGCCTCGACTGCCATGATATAGGTGGAGAAGGAAAGCCGCGGCCGCGGCAGTTTGCCCTTGTGCGGATTGCCGATACGGCTGAACCATTGGCGGAAGCTGATCCAGTGGGCGTTGAAGCGCTCGTAATCGATCAGATCCAGCCCGGCAATGTCGGCCGACGTCAATGCCTGCGGCTCCAGACTGCGATTGGTCAGATAATCCGGCGAGGCGATCGGCACCAGCACTTCCTTCATCAGCAGTGTCAGGTTCCAGCGCGGATGCTCGCCGGTGGAATAGAGAATGACGAGATCGTTGGTTTCCGACGCGAGTTCCGAGGGCGAGTCCGTCGTCAGCAAACGGACGGAGATGCCGGGGCTCTCCTTGCCGAAATCCTTGAGCCGCTGTCCGAGCCAGAGATGCGAGACCGAGCCGCTGGCGGCGATCGAGATGATTTCGCCCGTGCCGGAGCGGAAAGGCTCGAGGCTCTCTTCAAGATATTCGAGTGTCGCCCGTACTCGCTGGAACAGCCGCTCGCCATCCGGCGTCAGCGCCAGGTTGCGGCCGCGCCGGGTAAAGAGCGCGGCGCCCAGATGATCTTCCAGTCCCTTGATGCGGCGGCTGACGGCGGCCTGGGTGATGTTCAACTCGCGGCCGGCGCGGGAAAAGTTCATCGCGCGAGCTGCGGCGTCGAACACGCGAAACGCCTCCAGCGGTATTTTCCCGAGCATCGGTCCTCCATAACTTCAGATCATCAATATTCCCGAAAAATGGCCGGATTTGAAGAGCTGAAATTGTGATGCAGGATTGCGGTATCGTTTTCAGCCGTTAGCCCAAAGGGGATTCTTCGTGTCCTTCTCCATATCCGCCATTCCGGACATTCGTTTCGGCGAGGGCGCCCTCTCTGGCCTTGCTGCTGCGATCAAATCCTTCGATTGCGCTGGTGCCGTTCTGCTTGTGATCGATGCCTTCCTGGCGCAATCGGGCCTTGCCACCGAGATCAGCGGCGAGCTTGCCGAAGCGGGCGTGAAGACGCAGGTTTTTTCCGATTTTGCCGGAGAGCCGAAGCTTGCGCATCTGCGTGCGGCGATCAAGCTGGGGCAGGGCGTCGACATGGTGATCGGCGTCGGCGGCGGCTCGGCACTGGATATCGCCAAGATTGTCGCCTGTTGCGCGACATCGGGCGAAGACCCGATGTTTTATGCGCTGGCAGCTAACCCCCTCCCGAAGAACCCGCTGAAGAAGATCATGGTGCCGACGACGGCCGGCACTGGCTCGGAGACCTCGGCCACCAATATCTTCACCGGCCCGCAAGGCAAGAAGCTCTGGATCTGGGGGCCGGAGACAAAGGCCGATCTCGTCATCCTCGATCCGGCGTTGACGACCACGCTGCCGGCCAATCTCACCGCCTGGTGCGGCCTCGACGCCTTCATCCATGCTTTCGAGGCGGCGACGAATCGCAACACGCATCGCGGTGGCCAGCTCTACGCCCATCAGGCGCTGCGGCTGATCATCGGCGCTCTGGAAACGGCGGTGAAGGAGCCCGGCAATATCGGGGCGCGGGGCGACGTGCTGCTCGGCTCCTGCTTCGCCGGCATTGCCATCGACAATTGCGGCACCGCGATTGCCCACAATATCAGCCATGCGCTGGCGGGTCTTGCGCCGGTTCACCACGGGCTCGCAACCGCCCTCGGCTTTGAAGCGACGCTGCCCTGGCTGGTCGCAGCGGATACCGACGAACTCAATGCCGCCGCGAGAGCCTGCGGCCTCGAAAGTGCTGCGGCTCTGCCCGCCTTCGTCTCCGATTGGATGGATCGTTGCGGTATCATCCGCGCCTTGCCGCCGGCATTCATGCCCTTCGCCGCCACCGATCTGGCGCGGGAAATGCGTGCTCCGGAAAATCAGCCGATGCGGCGTTCGACCATCCGCGATGTGACGGATGCCGATATCGACCGCTTTGCCGCCACGGTCATGGCGCTGCCGAAAGGAATCTGAGATGAGCAAGACTTACACACGTGACTATTGGGAAGCCGTCTTGTCCGGCCTCAAGTTCGAAGGACGGCATTTCATCGATGGCGCTTATCATCCATCTTCATCCGGCACGACTTTTACCCGTATCCGGCCGATGGATGGCAGGCGGGGGCCGGAATTGGCGCGCGGCAATGCCGCCGATGTTGACGCGGCTGTGACGGCTGCACGCACTGCCTTCGAAAGCGGCGTCTGGCGGAAGAAGGAGCCGCTGGAAAAGAAGAAGATCATGCTTCGCTGGGCCGAGCTCATCCGCGCCCATGGCGAAGAACTCGCCATGCTGGAGACGCTGGATGTCGGCAAGCCTATCACGGCGTCGCTGACAGTCGATGTCCGCCTTTGCGCCGATGGCATCCAGTTTTACGGCGAGATGATCGACAAAATGTATGACGAGATCGCGCCGACCGGGCCGAATGCCCGCGCTTTGGTACGCAAGGTGCCGATCGGCGTTGTGGGCGCGATTACGCCCTGGAACTATCCGATGATCATCGATGCCTGGAAGCTCGGGCCGGCGATTGCTGCCGGCAATTCCGTGGTGCTGAAGCCGGCGGAACAATCGTCGCTCTCGGCCATTCGCCTCGCCGAACTTGCTTTCGAAGCGGGCCTGCCCGCCGGCGTTTTCAATGTCGTGACCGGCTATGGCGAAGAGGCCGGCAAGCCGCTGGCGCTGCACGTGGATGTCGACATGATCGCCTTCACCGGCTCGACCGAGGTCGGAAAGCTGATCATGGGTTACGCGGCGCAGTCGAACGTCAAGCGCGTGGCGTTGGAACTCGGCGGCAAGTCGCCGTTGGTCGTTTTCGAAGACGCCGATCTCGATGCGGCGGCGAGCGCGGCTGCCTGGGGCTGCTTCTACAATTCCGGCGAGACTTGCCACGCCTCGACGCGGCTCATCGTGCAGCGCTCGGTGCAGGAGGCGCTGATTGCGAAGATCGAGGCGGTGACACAGTCCGATATCGTGCTCAGGCATCCACTCGATCCGTTCGCCCAGATCGGTGCGCTGATCGAGGAGGAACATATGAACAAGGTGCTTTCCATGATTGCGGCCGGTGAGAAGGAAGGGGCTCGCCGCGCTTTCGGTGCTGAGCGGGTGCTGAGCGAGACCGGCGGCTATTATGTCTCGCCTGGCGTCTTCGTCGATATGACCAATGATATGAGCCTGGCGCGGCAGGAGATTTTTGGGCCGGTGCTCGCCGCCATTCCCTTCGATACCGAGGAGGAGGCGCTCAACATCGCCAACGATACGATCTATGGCCTTGCCGGTGCCGTCTTCACCAAAGACATGGACCGCGCCCACCGCTTTTCCGAGGCGATCCATGGGGGCACCGTATGGATCAACACATATGATATGTCGAATTTCTCAACGCCTTTCGGAGGCTTCAAGCAATCCGGTTTCGGCCGTGATCGTTCAGTGCATGCGATCGACAAATATTGCGATTACAAGACCATCTGGCAGCAGTTCGGCTGAGGTTGCGGGAGGCACGACCATGAGCAAGATCGTTTCCATCGAGATCACCCATCACCGGCTGCCGCTCGATCCGCCGTTCAAGGCGAGCTGGGATGGGCGGCCACGCCGGCATTTCGATGCGACGATCGTCCGTGTTCGAGACGATGAGGGTCGCGAGGGTATCGGTTCCGGCGACCTCATGAAGGGTTTCGAAGGGCATGAGGACCTGTTCATCGGCCAGGACCCGCGGCATCTGGAGCGTCATTACGAGGTCCTGTCGCATATCAATTTTCACTATGGCCGCTGCTGGCCAATGGACCTGGCGTTGTGGGATCTTTCCGGCAAGATCACCGGCGAACCGGTCTGGCGGATGCTCGGTGGGCGGGCCAGCCGCGTACGGCTCTATGCTTCCTCCGGCGTGCTACGCGAGCCGGCCGCGATGGCGGAGCAGGCGGAACGTTATCTCGACGAAGGTTTTCCGGCGATGAAGGTGCGCTTCTCCTCATCCGCAGGCGGGCGTGGCAGCTGGCTAGATGATGTGAAGGCGCTAGAGGCGATACGTGCCCGTGTCGGCACCAAGCTGGAGCTGATGGTCGACTGCAACCAGGGTTGGCGTATGCCCTGGGACACGACATTGCCGTGGACCTTCAAGGACGCGCTGACGGTCGCGAAGGAGCTGGAGCGGCTTGGCATCTATTGGATGGAGGAGCCGCTGCACCGTTCGGACCGTAAAGGCATGAAGGAGCTGAAGCAGGCGACGTCGGTACGCATCGCTGGCGGCGAGATGACGCGTGAACTCTATGAATTCCGCGACATCATCGAAGAACGTGCCTTCGATATCGTCCAGCCGGATGTGGCGCTGGTCGGCGGCATTACCGGCTGCCGGCGGGTGGCCTACCAGGCGCGCGAGGCGGGCGTCCAATTTACGCCGCACTCATGGACGAATGGTATCGGTGTGCTGGCGAACGCGCATTTGACCGCGGGTGTCGGCGATGCGCCCTGGCTCGAATATCCGTATGACAATCCGGAGTGGAGCGAGGCCCGTCGTGACTATCCGATGGCGATGCCGCTCAAGCACGATGAGGGTTGGCTGGATTTGGGGCTATCTCCCGGCCTCGGCGTTGTTCTCGATGAAGAGCGTTTGAAAGCCACCCGCGTCTGATGCTCGGCCTCTCCCCGGTCGAGTTTCGTTTCCCACCTTATCTGCCGCCCGATGGTTTCCGTTGGGCGGCCTTTTTCTCAGACATGGGTGTCGTGCCGCGTGCCGTCTGCTCGCGCGTGCGGGCCCAGCGAATGACCGGGCGTTCGAGAAGAAAATAGCTGGCAGTTCCGATCGCGAAGATGATGACGATTGCGACGAGGCTCAATGTGATCCATCCGCTGAGCACATCATCGGAGCCGGTGCCGAAGGTCCAGGGGAAGAGCGTGGTCATCAGCGTCAGCACGATATCCTGCCAGATATAAACGCCGAAGGAGACGGTGGCGATATAACGGACGACACCGGTATCGAGCAGCTTAGGAAGCAGCCGCGATTGCGGAAGCGTGGCAAGCGAGATGGCGACGGCCAGCGGAAGCAATGGGAATTGATAGGGAATGCCAAGCCAGGCATAGCCTTCCGATGCGCCGCCAATGGACTGCGGCAATTGCCATGCGCCCATGCCGATCGCGAGTACGCCGACGATATCGTAGATTGCCGAGTGGCGGGCCGGGAGAATGGTCTGGATTCCGCCTGCCAGCGCCCCGATCGCGAATATCGCGAAGAAACCGATGGGGTTGTAGCGCGGCATCCACTCCTTGGCGCCCCCCTCGAAGCCATATTGCCATCCCTTCCCGACGCTATCCGTCGGAAGATAGGTCACCACCAGCCAGTGGCCGATCAGCGAGGCGGCGATAATGCCGATCCAGAACAGGCGGCTGACGAGAGCGGAGCGCAATCTCGGCTTCGCATAGAACAGCAGCAGGAACCCGATCGGCAGAAGAACATAGCAGGTCGTCTCGAAGGGGATCGACCATAGGGGTCCGTCACCCTGCACCGGAAAAAAGGTGCGCCAATGCCATTGGCTCATCAGGAAAAAGCCGGCGATGTAGCGGCCGATCAGCTCTCCATCGAGCGGAAACCCATAGACCGTGAAGCTGAGCACGAAGCCGACCGTCAGGGCAAACCAGAAGCCCGGCAGGATGCGCGCTGCGCGGCGCATGGTGTAGATCTTCAACGAAGGCAGCGGCTGGGCTCTATCCAGCGCCAGCCAGAAGGGGCGCGAGAGAAGAAAGCCGCTAAGAACGAAGAAGACCGAGACGCCGTGATTGCCGAAGCGCGCCAGTATAAAGGTCAGGTCCAAGCCTGGCGGGATTTTGTCGAAATTCATTCGAAGCGCAAGATGGTGGACAAGCACCATCAGACATGCGACGGCGCGCATGAAATCCGCTCCTCCCAGACGTTTCTCGTTCTCCATCCCCCAGTACCGTCGAAACTGCCTTGCTACTGGGTTAGGTCATCGAGGCGACTTCGGCAAGTGCGGCTTTCCGGCAAGGTAAACTTCTGGGTGCGCAACAGACGCCCGAACCTGGTATTTCAGGTCCGGGCGTCAAGCCGGTCTTTCGCACCTGCCAGAAACGAAAGACCGGATTCGAATATTGTTGAGGGATCAAGCGGCGACGGAGCGATAGGGGCGTATTGCCCGAGCCGGTTTCAACGCTGCGCTCCACCAATTCAGCCGCGCCATCATCTGCACCAATGCCTGACGGGCTTCGATCGGGTTTTCGAGAGCGCCATCTTCGGCGAACCGGCCCCATGGATTGGCGAAACTGACAGTGTCGCGCACTGTGACGGCATGCAGTTCGGCAAAGACCAGCCGCAACTGTTCGACGGCGCGAAGCCCGCCGGAAATGCCGCCATAGGAGACGAAGGCGACCGGCTTGCCCTGCCATGGCTCGTAGACGAGATCGAGCACGAATTTCAGCGAGCCCGTGAAGCTGTGATTGTATTCCGGTGTGACGACGATGAAGGCGTCCGCCTGGGAGAGCCGCTCGGCGAGGTCCGCGACGGCCGGATGCTCCTTGTCGTGGTGGACCGGCAGGCCGAATTCCAGGGGGTCGATAATATCGAGCTCGATCAACGGATAGTTTGCCAGCTCGCGGACGACCCAATTGACCACACGGTCACATAGTCGCCCCTTGCGGGTGCTGCGGTAGAGAATTGCCAGCCGGGTTGGTTCTGTCATGCGTTGCTCCTGCTTTACGCGCTTCGGAGCAGGAGCTATAGAACCTCAAGTAAAGTTGAGGTCAAGGGCTCGTCATGGGAAAAATCGAATCCGATCAATTTTCCAAATTATTGACGGTGGGCGAGGTGGCGGCGCGCAGCGGCGTTGCGGTTTCGGCACTGCATTTCTACGAGGCGAAAGGGCTGATCGAGAGTCACCGCAGTCGCGGCAATCAGCGGCGCTATGCCCGCGAGGTCTTGCGTCGGGTGGCGATCATCAAGGTGGCGCAGCGTGTCGGCATACCGCTTGCCGAGATTCAGGCGGCTCTTGACACGCTGCCGCAAAGCCGGACGCCGACAGGCGCCGATTGGCGGGCGCTTTCGGCACAATGGAAGGATGATCTCGATAACAGGATCAGGCGGCTCCAAGGCCTGCGCGATAAGCTCGACGGCTGCATCGGCTGCGGCTGCCTCTCGATGCAGACCTGTCCCCTGCGCAACCCATGGGATGAGTTGGCAAAAGAAGGCCCCGGGCCGCGGCTGCTGGATCCAGAAGGCTGAAACGGGAAGAGTGGAAGCCTACGCGTGAACGCGCGTGCCGGCCATGTAATCATCCAGCGCGGCTGCTTCATCCCTCGAGAGATAGAGGCCCTTCTTCGAACGGCGCCAAAGGACGTCGGCGGCGGTATAGGCCCATTCATGCGCCATGAGATAGCGGATTTCCATCTCGTAGAGATCGCTGCCGAAGTGGCGGCCGAGATCGGCGGCACTCTTCGCATCTCCAAGGAGCATGGCAGCGCGGGTGCCATACCGGCGCACCAGCCGGCGGGCATGCGGATCGGCGAGGAAGGGATAGCGCGCCTTCAGCTTGGTGACTTCGGCCTCATAGCCGCGAACCGGGAAATCGCCGCCCGGCAGGGAGCTCTTGGCGGTCCATGGCGTACCTTTGAGGCCGATGACCTCGCCGATCTTTTCCAGCGCATGTTCGCTTAAGCGCCGATAGGTGGTGAGCTTGCCGCCGAAAACATTGAGCAACGGTGCCTGTCCTTCGGCGCCCTCGACCTTCAGCACATAATCGCGCGTTGCCTCCTGTGCCTTCGAGGCACCGTCGTCATAGAGCGGACGTACGGCGGAATAGGTCCAGACGATGTCTTCGCGGCGGACCGGCTCCTTGAAATATTCACTGGCGGCGTTGCAGAGATAGGTGGTTTCCTCGTCGGAAATCTTCACATCCTTCGGATCATCCTTGTAGTCGCGGTCCGTCGTGCCGATCAGGGTGAAATCCTGTTCGTAAGGGATGGCGAAGATGATGCGGTTATCCGGATTCTGGAAGAAATAGGCGCGGGGATCGTCGAACTTCTTGCGGACGATGATATGGCTGCCCTGTACC
Source organism: Rhizobium sp. CB3090 (assembly GCF_029714285.1). NCBI lineage: Bacteria > Pseudomonadati > Pseudomonadota > Alphaproteobacteria > Hyphomicrobiales > Rhizobiaceae > Rhizobium > Rhizobium sp. CB3090. The sequence goes on along the minus strand of NZ_CP121662.1, from coordinate 3,034,513 downwards.
AGGCGGACATTGTGCACCTGGTTCCTGCCGAAGGCGTCGGACAGAACATGGTCGACCCAGGGACCGGCGGCGTTGACCAGCATGCGCGACTGGAACGTACGCTTCTCGCCGGTGATGGTGTCCTGTGTTTCGATCGTCCAGGCAGCACCGTCGCGGCGGGCGGAAATGACCTTGGTCCGCGGCATGATCGTTGCGCCGCGGTCGGCCGCGTCGCGGGCGTTGAGCACGACCATGCGCGCATCGTCCACCCAGCCGTCGGAATATTCGAAAGCCTTGGTGAAGAGCGCCTTCAGCGGTTTTCCCGCAGGATCCCTCTTCATGTCAAGCGTTGCGGTGGGAGGCAGCAGCTTGCGGCCGCCGAGATGATCATAGAGGAAGAGACCGAGGCGGATGAGCCAGGCCGGGCGGATGCCGCCCTTGTGATAGGGCAAAACGAAACGCATCGGCCAGATGATGTGCGGCGCCATTGCCCAGAGCACTTCACGCTCCATCAGCGACTCGCGCACAAGGCGGAATTCGTAATGTTCAAGGTAGCGCAGGCCGCCATGGACGAGCTTGGTGGCTCCGGAAGACGTGCCGGAGGCGAAATCATTCATTTCCGCAAGAGCCACCTTATAGCCGCGCCCGGCTGCGTCACGAGCGATGCCGCAGCCATTGATGCCGCCGCCGATAACGAAAATGTCGTAAATCTGCTCGCTCACCCGCCCCTCCGAAAAGGTCTGCCATTTTGGGAAATGGAAAATTCGAAAATTGATTCATCTAAAACGAAATCAATCCGAATGTCAAACGAACGTTTCGTGACGAAAGCGGTGAGACGATCAATTCTGGCGGCGTGAGGTTTCCACCAGGCGAACGCCGTGTTCGGCCGCGGCGGCGCGGACGGACTCGACGCGACATTCGTCGGTAACGAAAGTATGAACTTGCGAGAGATGGCCGATGCGCACCGGAGCGGTGCGTTCGAACTTGGTGCTGTCGGCTACCAGGATGACATGGCGGGCATTGGCAATGATCGCCTGCGCCACTTTCACTTCGCGGAAATCGAAATCCAGAAGCGCGCCATCAGCATCGACGGCGGAGGTGCCGATGACGGCGTAGTCCACCTTGAATTGCCTGATGAAGTCGACGGCGGCCTCCCCGACGATGCCGCCGTCCGAGCCACGCACGACACCGCCTGCGATGACGACCTCGATCGAGGGGAAAATTCGTAACTTGTTGGCAACGTTGATGTTATTCGTGATAACCATCAGTTCGTGGTGGCCGAGCAGGGCCTCGCCGACCGCTTCCGTGGTGGTGCCGATATTGATGAAAAGGGAGGTATTGTTGGGGATGAGGCCGGCGGCGGCGCGGCCGATCGCCTGCTTTTCGGGGGCGGCGATGGAGCGGCGCGCTTCGTATTTGACGTTTTCCGTGCCGCCGGGAAAGATCGCGCCGCCGTGGACGCGCGATAGAACGCGGCCGTCGCAAAGGTCGTTCAGGTCCTTGCGGATGGTTTGTGGCGTCACGGAAAAGCGAAGCGCCAGTTCCTCCACCAGCACGCGCCCCTCAGCCTTGGCGATTTCCAGAATCTCCGTTTGGCGTCCCGATAGGAACATTGTCGACGCTCCCTTTCTTTCGTTTTTTCGTCATCATATGATAAAGTGAAAATTCCGCAATTGCGGACGCGCGGAATCTGCGAATTGGGGAGGTCATGGTGTTTCATCCGAAGCTATTCGAAAGTCGCAATGTCGTCGTCACCGGCGCCGGCCGTGGGATCGGACTGGAGGTGGCGCGGCAGTTTCTTGATTGCAGCGCACGGGTCCTCGTCCATGTCGGCCGCGATGCCGGCCGCGAGCTGCCCGATTTTCTGATGGAAGCCGAACTCGATCGCCGCGCCTTTCTCGTTCCTGCCGATTTCACGAGCGAGACCGGCACGAGGGACTTTGCTCTTGCCGCTGCTGACGTGTTCGACCGCATCGATGTGCTGGTCAATAATGCCGGCACCATGGTCGGCCGCTTTCCGGCCGGCGAGTTGACCGACGAGTGGTATGACCGGATCGTTCAGCTCAACCAGACTTCCGTCGTCGAGGTGACAAGGGCGCTGCTGCCGCTGTTGCGGGCAGCCGGGCAGGCGGCGATCGTCAATACGGTTTCGATCTCGGCTTTGACCGGCGGCAGTCCAGGGTCGGCGATCTATTCCGCCTCCAAAGCCTTCGTCGCCACCTATTCGAAAGCTTTGGCGCGCGAACTGGCGCCGGACGGTATCCGGGTGAATTGCGTATCGCCGGGAACCATCGCGACCGATTTCCACGAACGTTACTCGTCGAAGGAGAAGCTCGAACAGACGCGGCGATCTATTCCGCTACAGCGTCTGGGCACAGCGGAGGATTGCGCGCCTGCCTATCTCTTCCTCGCCGCGCCGACGCTCTCCGGCTACATCACGGGACAGGTGATCGAGATCAATGGCGGACAGCTTATCTGCTGATAAATCGGACCTTTTTTGGTATTCTGCGACCTTTTGAACCAGCTTATAGACTGATAATATTATAAGCATATCTCTATGTGAGTTCATCACTAGAGGCCATCCTATGTCGCTGTCTCCACCGCCTGTCGGTGCTGCCGAGCATAATGTCGAGGAAATGACTGCGAAGGCCCGAAGGGCGAGTATCCTGTTGAAAGCTCTGTCGCACGAGACGCGGCTGAGCATACTCTTCATGCTGGCCAAGCGCGAAAAGACCGTCACGGAGATCGAGGAACTCCTCGGTCTGCAGCAGGCGGTGGTGTCGCAACATCTGGCACGGTTGCGCCTGGAAAAGCTGGTCGATACCCGGCGGGAGGGCCGGCTCGTCTATTATGCCGTCGCCAGTTCAGAAATCTGCACTGTGGTCAATTCGCTGCAGCAGGCCTTCTGCGGCGGTTGCTGATCATCCGGAAGTTTGGAAACTCCTGAAGCCTCGGTTTGGCCTCCAATTCATCATCGTATCGTCAACTGACTGACACGACATTGTTATGCAGAGATGCTAATACTCCTTCAAAACATAAAAGGAGGATAGGCCCATGCAGAATAATGAGATGACGATGTCGGAAGTTCTGCGAGATCCGATGATCCGGCAGATGCTCCGAGCCGATCGCGTGTCGCTGAGCGACTTTGCGATGCTTTTGAAGAAAACGGCTCGTGCGAGACATGCGGCTTCTGCAACAGAGAGTGTGGTGCCGCTCATCCCTCCCGTTTTCATGGAGCGTCCATCGGCGAGTGTCGAGGCAGGTCTCTAGGCTCAGGGCGAGCCGAATAACCACCGTTGGGCGGAAATCCGCCCCATGCCACGCTTTTGCTTTCCAATGTTGCGCTGATGCCCTGGCCCGTTTAACTCTCGTATTCAGGAGAGTTAAATGATCGACAAGCTGGAATTCTTCATCGCGCTTGCCAACCAGAAGCATTTCGGCCGTGCTGCGGAGGAATGCGGGGTGACGCAGCCGACATTGTCGGCGGCGATCAGGCAGTTGGAGGATCAGCTCGGCGTCATGCTCGTCAGTCGCGGTTCGCGGTTTCAGGGTTTGACGCCGGAGGGCCAGCGGGTGCTGGAATGGGCGCGGCGCATTGTCGGCGATACCAGGACCATGCGCGAGGAAATGCGGGCGGCGCGCAAGGGGCTTGCCGGCCACATCCGCATCGCCGCCATTCCGACGGCGCTTGCCATGGTGCCGAAAATCACGGCGCCGTTTCAGGAGCGGCATCCCGACGTCACTTTCTCCATCGTCTCGCGCAATTCGCTGCAGGTGCTGAGCCTGCTCGAAAACCTCGAGATCGATGCCGGCATCACCTATCTGGAAAATGAGCCGCTCGGTCGCGTCACCAGCGTGCCGCTCTATGCCGAGCGCTATCATCTGATTACGGCGGCGGGCAGTCCGCTGGCCGAGCGTGCAAGCGTGACCTGGAAAGAAGTAGGCCATCTTCGGCTTTGTCTATTGACGGCCGACATGCAGAACCGGCGGATCATCAATCGACATCTCGCCGAGGCCGGCGCAACGGTGGAGCCGACGCTGGAATCCAATTCGATGATCGTGCTGTTTGCCCATGTCCAGACCGGACGCTGGGCGAGCATCATGCCGAAGAATATCGCTGATTCCTTCGGTTTTCCCGCCGACATTCACAAAATTCCGATTACGGAGCCGGATGCAGAACATCTCGTCGGTCTGGTTGCGACGCATCGCGAGCCGTTTACGCCACTCGTTTCTGCTTTGTTGCACGAGGCGCGATTGCTTGCTGAAGGGGGTAAAGATCGATAGGAATTTTCTATCGATTGACGAGACTGCATTATTGATCCATCGGCTCTTCCCTGCGATTTTCGCTCCATCGGCCATGCGTTCGCGTGTTCGCAGAGGAGAAGCCTGGGAGGCTGCTTATGAGTTTGCATCTTGGTTCGGGCGAGATTGCAGCCCGCGCCGGCGTTATCATCGACCGCATGAAGTCGATGGAAGGGCCACTCCTGCCAATCCTGCACGGAATCCAGGAGGAGTTTGGCTATGTGCCGCAGGATACGCTGCCGTTGATCGCAAAGGCGCTGAACCTGTCTCGCGCCGAAGTGCATGGTGTAATGACCTTCTACCATGATTATCGCGATCATCCCGCCGGCCGGCATGTGCTGAAGCTCTGTCGCGCCGAAGCCTGCCAGTCGATGGGCGGTGATGCGCTGGCAGCGCGGATCAAGCAATTGCTGGGCATCGATTTCCACCAGACGACGCTGGATGGCAGCGTGACGCTGGAGCCGGTATACTGTCTCGGTCTCTGCGCCTGTGCGCCGTCGGCGATGCTGGACGGCGAGCTTCATGGCCGCCTGGACGATGAGGCCGTCGAAGATCTGGTGATGGAGGCGCGCCGATGACGCTGAAGATTTACATCCCCCGCGATGCCGCCGCTCTTTCCCTCGGAGCGGAGAAGGTGGCGAAGGCTCTCGCGCAGGAGATCGCCAGCCGGGGCCTTGATGCGCAGATCGTGCGCAACGGCTCGCGCGGCATGTTCTGGCTGGAGCCGCTGGTCGAGGTCGAGGTCGATGGCAAGCGTATCGGCTATGGGCCGGTGAAGGCCAAGGACGTGGCTGAGATCTTCGACGCCGGGCTCATCACCGGCGGCGCTCATCCGCTCTGTCTCGGGGAGGTCGAAAACCTCCCATTCCTCAAGGAACAGACCCGTCTCACCTTCGCCCGCTGCGGCATCATCGATCCTCTTTCGCTGCAAGACTACGAAGCTCACGGCGGTTTGAAGGGGCTGCGTCGTGCCGTCGGCATGGTGGCGGCTGACATCGTGAAGGAAGTGACCGACTCCGGCCTGCGCGGTCGTGGCGGTGCAGGTTTCCCGACCGGCATCAAATGGAAGACGGTGCTCGATGCGTCGGGCGAGCGCAAATACATTGTCTGCAATGCCGATGAGGGCGATAGCGGCACTTTCGCCGACCGTATGATCATGGAAGGCGATCCCTTCGTGCTGATCGAGGGCATGGCGATTGCCGGCCTCGCAACCGGCGCGACCAAGGGCTTCGTCTATACGCGCTCGGAATATCCGCATGCGATCGCCGTGATGACCGAGGCGGTCGAGATGGCGCGCAAGGCCGGCATCCTCGGATCGTCTGTTCTTGGATCCGGCAAGGCCTTCGATATGGAGATCCGTTCCGGCGCCGGCGCCTATGTCTGCGGCGAGGAAACGTCGCTGCTCAATAGCCTCGAAGGCAAGCGCGGTGTCGTACGCGCCAAGCCGCCGTTGCCGGCGCACAAGGGGCTGTTCGACTGCCCGACCGTTATCAACAACGTCATTTCGCTCGCCTCCGTTCCTGTCATCATGGACAAGGGCGCAGCCTTTTATCGTGATTTCGGCATGGGCCGCTCGCGCGGCACGATTCCCCTCCAGATCGCAGGCAACGTCAAATATGCCGGCCTTTATGAGACCGCGTTCGGCCTGTCGCTCGGCGATATCGTCGACAGGATCGGCGGTGGCACGAGGACTGGCCGGCCGGTAAAGGCGGTGCAGGTCGGCGGGCCGCTGGGCGCTTATTTCCCGCGTGCCCTGTTCGATACGCCGTTCGACTACGAGGCCTTTGCGGCCAAGGATGGTCTGATCGGCCACGCCGGCATCGTCGTTTTCGATGATACTGCCGATATGCTGAAACAGGCACGTTTTGCGATGGAATTCTGCGCGGTGGAAAGCTGCGGCAAGTGCACGCCCTGCCGTATCGGCTCGATCCGCGGCGTAGAAACGGCCGATAACATTGCACGCGGCATCGAACCGGAGAAGAACCGCGCCTTGCTTGCCGATCTCTGCAACACGATGAAGTTCGGCTCGCTCTGCGCACTCGGCGGTTTCACGCCCTATCCTGTCGTGAGCGCGATGACCCATTTCCCGGAGGACTTTTCTCCGGCTCCCTTGATTGAAGCGGCGGAGTAATATCCATGTCCCTCGTTCACGAAATCGACTACGGCACACCCGCCTCCCAATCCGAAACCTTGGTGACGCTCACCATCGACGGGCGCCAGATTACAGTGCCGGAAGGCACGTCGATCATGCGCGCCTCGATGGAAGCCGGGATTGAGGTGCCGAAGCTCTGCGCCACCGATATGATGGATGCCTTCGGCTCCTGCCGGCTCTGTCTCGTCGAGATCGAAGGGCGCAACGGTACGCCGGCCTCATGCACGACGCCGGTGGCGCCCGGTATCGTCGTGCATACGCAGACGGGCCGACTGAAGGACATCCGCCGCGGCGTGATGGAACTCTATATTTCGGATCACCCGCTGGACTGTCTGACCTGCGCCGCCAATGGCGATTGCGAATTGCAGGACATGGCTGGTGCTGTCGGCCTGCGCGATGTGCGCTATGGCTATGAGGGCGACAACCACGTCAAGGCGCGCAACAACGGCGAAATCAATCTGAAATGGGCGCCGAAGGACGAGTCCAATCCCTATTTCACCTTTGATCCCGCGAAGTGCATCGTCTGCTCCCGCTGCGTGCGCGCCTGCGAGGAAGTGCAGGGCACCTTTGCGCTGACCATCGAGGGCCGCGGTTTCGACTCGCGCGTCTCGGCCGGTATGCATGAGAATTTCATCGACAGCGAATGCGTTTCCTGCGGTGCCTGCGTGCAGGCCTGCCCGACTGCGACGCTGACCGAGAAATCGGTGATTTCGATCGGTCAGCCGGAACATTCTGTCGTCACCACCTGCGCCTATTGCGGCGTCGGCTGCTCGTTCAAGGCGGAAATGCGCGGCGAGGAAGTGGTACGCATGGTGCCGTGGAAGGATGGCCAGGCCAATCGCGGTCATTCCTGCGTCAAGGGCCGCTTCGCTTACGGTTATTCGACCCACAAGGACCGTATCCTCAATCCGATGGTCCGCGAGAAGATCACCGACCCCTGGCGCGAGGTCACCTGGGATGAGGCATTCGCTCACATCGCCACCGAGTTCAAGCGACTTCAATATCAGTATGGCCGCGACTCCGTCGGCGGCATCACCTCGTCGCGCTGCACCAATGAAGAGACCTACCTCGTGCAGAAGCTGGTGCGCGCCGGCTTCGGCAACAACAATGTCGATACCTGCGCCCGCGTCTGCCACTCGCCGACCGGTTACGGCCTCGGCCAGGCTTTCGGCACTTCGGCCGGCACGCAGAATTTCGACAGCGTAGAGCAATCCGATGTCGTCGTCGTCATCGGCGCCAACCCGACGGATGGTCATCCGGTCTTCGGCTCGCGGCTGAAGAAGCGGCTGCGCCAGGGCGCCAAGCTCATCGTGATCGATCCGCGCCGCATCGATCTGGTGCGCACGCCGCATGTCGAGGCGAGCTATCATCTGCCGCTGAAGCCGGGCACCAACGTCGCCATGCTGACGGCGCTGGCCCACGTCATCGTCACTGAGGGCCTGTTCGACGAGAAATTCATCCGCGAACGCTGCGACTGGTCCGAATTCGAGGATTGGGCCGCTTTCGTCGCCGAGCCGCAGCACAGTCCGGAGGAAACGGAAAAATACACCGGCGTTCCCGCCGATCTCGTGCGCGGTGCTGCCCGCCTCTATGCCAAGGGTGGTAATGGCGCAATCTATTACGGTCTCGGCGTCACCGAACACAGCCAGGGCTCGACGACGGTCATGGCGATTGCCAACCTCGCCATGGTAACGGGCAATATCGGCCGTCCGGGTGTCGGCGTGAATCCTCTGCGCGGTCAGAACAATGTGCAGGGCTCGTGCGATATGGGTTCGTTCCCGCACGAACTGACTGGCTATCGTCACATCTCAGACGACGCGACGCGCGATGTCTTCGAAAAGCTCTGGGGCGTGAAGCTCAACAACGAGCCTGGCCTGCGCATTCCCAACATGCTGGATGCGGCCGTCGAGGGCACCTTCAAGGGTCTCTACATCCAGGGTGAGGATATCCTCCAGTCCGATCCGGATACCAAGCATGTCGCCGCCGGTCTTGCCGCGATGGAGTGCGTGGTCGTTCACGATCTCTTCCTGAACGAGACTGCCAACTATGCGCATGTCTTCCTGCCGGGCTCGACCTTCCTGGAAAAGGACGGCACCTTCACCAATGCCGAGCGCCGCATCAACCGCGTGCGCAAGGTGATGAGCCCGCTCAACGGTTATGCCGATTGGGAAGTGACGCAGAAGATGGCCCAGGCCATGGGTCTTGATTGGAACTATGCGCATCCGTCCGAGATCATGGACGAGATCGCCGCGACGACGCCGACCTTCGCCCTGGTCTCCTACGACTATCTGGAAAAGATGGGCTCCGTGCAGTGGCCCTGCAATGAGAAGACGCCGCTCGGTTCGCCGATCATGCATGTCGACGGCTTCGTCCGCGGCAAGGGCAAGTTCATCCGCACCGAATATGTCGCGACCGACGAGCGCACCGGCCCGCGCTTCCCGCTCCTGCTCACCACTGGGCGCATTCTCAGCCAGTACAATGTCGGCGCGCAGACGCGCCGCACCGAGAACGTTGTCTGGCATGCGGAGGATCGCCTGGAAATCCATCCGCACGATGCGGAGCAGCGCGGCATCCGCGATGGCGACTGGATCAAGCTCAGCAGCCGCTCCGGCGATACGACGCTGCGCGCGCTGATCACCGACCGCGTGGCTCCCGGCGTCGTGTATACGACCTTCCATCATCCCGACACGCAAGCAAACGTCATCACGACGGACTATTCCGACTGGGCGACGAACTGCCCCGAATACAAGGTGACGGCGGTGCAGGTCTCGCCCTCCAACGGTCCGTCGCAATGGCAGATCGATTATGACGAACAGGCGCGGCAATCTCGCCGGATTGCCGGGAAAATGGAGGCGGCTGAGTGAAGGTTCATTGGCAGAACCCCTCCCCAACCCCTCCCCACAAGGGGGAGGGGCTAAGCCACAGTGCCTTTGATGCATCTCGAGAATCAGAAGGGCCGATATTCCTGGAGCTGCAGCACTACGAGAGGCTGGAGTTTTGTGTTGGGGAGTGCCACGATCTAGCCCCTCCCCCCTGTGGGGAGGGGTTGGGGAGGGGTTTCTCGTGACTCGTTTCAACCCTACCACCACCGCCACTGAGACCGTGCGCCGCAACGGCATTGTCCGCTCCGGATCGCGCACCGTGCCGGAAGAGGTGCCGATTGCTTTTTCCTATGGCGGCTCCTCGCATGCGGTGATGATGGGGACGCCTGCCGACATCAACGATTTTGCGGTTGGATTCAGTCTGACCGAGGGCATCATCACCAATATCGGTCAGATTGCCGCAGTCGAGCCGATCGAGGACGAGCAGGGGATCGATGTGCAGATCACCTTGATCGATGACGCTGCGGATGCGTTGCGTGCCCGGCGGCGGCATATGGCCGGGCCGGTCGGCTGCGGGCTCTGCGGCATCGAATCGATCGAGCAGGCGGTGCGGAAGGTACCGGATGTTTCGACGGTCGCGCTGACGGTCTCGCATGCGGACATCGTCAAGGCAGTCGCTCTTTTGAGCGACGCGCAGTTGCTGAACCGCGAGACCCGTGCTGTGCATGGGGCGGGCTTTTATATTCCGGGCGAGGGATTGATTGCCGTGCGTGAGGATGTCGGGCGCCATAACGCGTTAGATAAGCTCTGCGGCGCCGTCATCCGTTCCGGCCACAAGGGCTCCGAGGGCGTCGTTGCCGTCACGAGCCGTCTTTCCGTCGAAATGGTGCAAAAGGCTGCAATACTGGGCAGCTCCGTCCTTGTTGCCATTTCTGCGCCGACGGCACTCGCCATCCGCACCGCCGAGGCGGCCGGCATGACGCTGGTGGCACTGGTGCGTGGCGACGATTTCGAGATTTTCACCCATCCGCAGCGCATTACTCCAGGGAGCATCGCCGATGTCGCCTGACGAAACACCCCACGGCAAAACGTCAGCCAAGCTCGTCTATATGGCGAACCAGATCGCCACTTTCTTCAAAACGCAGCCAGCCAATGAGGCGGTGCAGGGCGTTGCAACGCACATCAATAAATTTTGGGAGCCGCGTATGCGGCGGCAGTTTTTCGAAATAGTCGATAGTGGAAACAGCGGGCTGGATCCCCTAGTGCTGGAGGCCGCCGCCTTGATCCACAGGCCGGAGCCAGTTAAGCAGAACTGATGCAGCCTTAGTATTAGGAATTGGTAATAAGAAAGAGGAGAGGAGGAGTCTGCCTACCTACACACTTTAAAGTAGAATAATTATAAGTCCCAAGTCTCTGAATCAAGGAGGAGTTGTTCATGACGACTGCGGAAACAGATATTTCAAGAGAAACTGTAACATCAGGTTTGCTCGATCGCGAGCGCATTATCGCCAAGCCCGGCTTCAACCGATGGCTGGTGCCACCGGCAGCCTTGGCGATCCATCTTTGCATCGGCATGGCTTACGGCTTCAGCGTCTTTTGGCTGCCATTGTCGAAAGCGCTGGGCATATCGCCGCCGCCGGCCGAATGCACCAGTCTCAATCTTCTTTCTGCCCTCGTCACCACCACTTGTGACTGGCGCGTCAGCGATCTTGGCTGGATCTATACGTTGTTCTTCGTGCTGCTCGGTTCTTCGGCTGCCATTTGGGGCGGCTGGCTGGAGCGGGTCGGGCCGCGCAAAGCGGGCGTCGTCTCGGCCTGCTGCTGGTGCGGCGGCATTCTGATCGCCGCAATCGGAGTCATCTTCCATCAGCTCTGGCTGATGTGGATCGGCGCAGGCGTCGTCGGCGGCGTAGGTCTCGGTCTCGGCTATATCTCGCCGGTGTCGACGCTGATCAAATGGTTTCCCGATCGGCGCGGCATGGCGACGGGCATGGCGATCATGGGCTTCGGCGGTGGAGCGATGATCGGCGCGCCACTCGCCAACCTTTTGATGACCAGCTTCCGCGGCGACGGCTCAGTCGGAGTCTGGCAGACATTCATCGTCATGGCGGCGATCTATTTCGTCTTCATGATGGGCGGCGCTTTCGGCTATCGCCTGCCGCCGGCCGGCTGGCGTCCGGAAGGTTGGACGCCGCCCGTCGCCAAGAGCACGATGATAACCACCAAGCACGTGCATTTGCGCGATGCCCATAAGACCAAGCAGTTTTGGCTGATCTGGGCGGTGCTGTGCCTCAACGTCTCAGCCGGCATTGGCGTCATCGGCATGGCTTCGCCGATGCTGCAGGAAATTTTCGGCGGTGCGCTGATCGGTCTGCCGGATGTGACGTTCGCCGCTCTCAGCAAGGACCAGGTGGCGGCCGTGGCTGCGATCGCTGCCGGCTTTGCCGGCCTGCTGTCGCTCTTCAATATCGGCGGGCGCTTCTTCTGGGCATCGCTCTCCGACAAGATCGGCCGCAAGAACACCTATTATTGCTTCTTCGTCCTCGGCATCGCGCTTTACATGCTTGCTCCCTGGGCGGCGGGTATTCATAGCAAAGTGCTGTTCGTCGGCGCCCTCTGCATCATCCTGTCGATGTATGGCGGCGGTTTCTCCACCATCCCGGCCTATCTCGCCGATATCTTCGGCACGCAGTTCGTCGGTGCCATCCATGGCCGGTTGCTGACCGCCTGGGCGACAGCCGGCATCATTGGCCCGGTGGTCGTCAATTATATCCGCGAGGCGCAAAAGGCGGCTGGCGTCGAAGGGGCGCAGCTTTACACCTTCACCATGTACATCCTCGCCGGCATGCTGGCGCTGGGCCTGATCGCCAATGCGCTGGTGAAGCCGCTTTCGGACAAATGGTTCATGTCGGATGGCGAGGTTGCGGCTCTGCAGGCGAAAAGCGCTGCGGCCAATGCCGGCCCGACGGGCTCCTTCGGCATTGGCAGGGGCGGCCTTGACGCGAAGGCGTTGATCGCCTGGGCGATCGTCGGCATCCCGCTGCTTTGGGGTGTCTGGGTGACGATCAAGAGCACCTACGCGCTGTTTGGCTGAACCCCAGACATATTGATTGCATAAAGAAAGCCGCCTCGGAAAACCGGGGCGGCTTTATCTTTGTTCTTTGCCAATTCCGGGCGGAAAATCGCTGAGCGCGTTTCCTGAAACCGCTTCAGGCGGCGACGAGTTCGTCCGTTTCGTTTTCCTTGAACATCTTGGCGAGGTTGAGGAAGCAGATCATGCCGCTTTCTGTGGCGATGATGCCTTCGCAATAGGCGCGGTCGAAGGAGGCGGTGACTTCCGGGACCGGCTGAACCTGGCTCGAGGAGATCGTCAGGATGTCGGAGACGCGGTCGACCAGCATGCCGATGACCATGTTGTGGACTTCGGCAACGACGATGGCGCTGCGTTCATTCGCGACCGTGCTCTTCATGCCGAGCTTGTAGGCGAGATCGATGATCGGAATGACCGAGCCGCGAAGATTCATGACGCCGATGACATCGGCCGGCGAATGGGGGATCGGCGTCGACGGCGCCCAGCCGCGGATTTCGCGGATCGTGGTGGTCTTGACGCAGAACTCCTGATCATGAAGCCGGAAAGCAATGATCTCCAAAGTGTCGCCGCTGAAGCTGGTGGAATTGATCGTGGCCATGAACATTCTTCCCGTTGTAGCACGGCGCCAAATCTGGCGCGCTATCATGAAGATAGCGGAAGAATGTTGCTCAAACCTAAACCGCAGAAGAGATTTCGGCAGGATATACTTGAAGTCTCTCTAAAGGCTGGCTTATTGGGCCAGCACCTTATCGACCTGTTCCAGCGCCCAATCGACCTGGTCGCGGGTGATGACCAATGGAGGCGCAAAGCGGATCGTGTGGTCATGCGTATCCTTGGCGAGCAGGCCGAGGTCCTTGAGCTGATAGCAATATTGCCGTGCCCCGCCGGCTTCCGGCACCAGCTCCACCGCCATCATCAGGCCGCGGCCGCGCACGTCCTTGACGATATTCGAGCGGATCGAGCGCAGGCCTTCGAGGAAATAATCGCCCATGACGGCGGCATTCTCGATCATGCCCTCCTCGGTGAGCACGCGCAGCGCCGCGCGAGCAACCGCGCAGGCCAGAGGATTGCCGCCAAAGGTGGAACCATGCTGGCCGGGCTTCAGGACGCCGAGCACTTCGGAATTGGAGAGCACGGCGGAGACGGGGTAGAAGCCGCCTGACAGGGCTTTGCCGATCAGCGTCACGTCGGCCTCGATGCCTTCGTGCTCTTCGGCAAGCAACTTGCCGGTGCGGCCGAGGCCCGTCTGGATTTCATCGAGGATGAGGGTGACGTTGTTGATAGTGCAGAGTTCGCGCACACGGGTGAAATAGCCTGGCGGAGGAATGATGACCCCGGCCTCGCCCTGGATCGGCTCGATCAGCGCCGCAACGGTGTTTTTGTTGATCGCGGCGGCAAGAGCGTCGGCATCGCCGAAGGGGATGGTGCGGAAGCCCGGCGTATAGGGGCCGAAGCCGGTACGGGCATCAGGATCGGTCGAGAAGCTGATGATGCTCAGCGTCCGGCCGTGAAAATTGTTGGAGCAGACGATGATTTCCGCCTGGTTCTCCGGAACGCCCTTCACCTCATAGCCCCACTTGCGCACGGCCTTGATGGCCGTCTCGACGGCTTCGGCGCCGGAGTTCATCGGCAGGATCTTATGCGAGCCGGTCAGCGCCGCCAGCTCTTCATAGAGATAGGCGAGCTGGTCGTTGCGGAAGGCGCGGGAGGTCAGCGTCAGCTTGCCGGCCTGCTCGATCATCGCCTCGCGGATTTTCGGGTGGCAATGGCCCTGATTGACCGCCGAATAGGCGGAGAGACAGTCGAGATAGCGCTTGCCGTCGGTATCCCAGACATAGACGCCTTCGCCGCGCGTCAGCACGACGTCCAGCGGCTTATAATTATGGGCGCCGAGGCGCTGTTCGGTGGCGATGAGATCGGTCGATACGCTCATGATAATTTCCCCCCAGACCTATGCTGCCCTTGTCGGGCGATCGAAAATCCTCCGTCCGAAGAGGCTCGCTGCCATCTCCACCATGACGCGGGCGCTCTTGCCGCGATCGTCGAGGAAGGGATTGAGCTCGACCAGATCGAGCGACGAGACGAGACCGCTGTCGGACAGCATTTCCATGATGAGATGGGCTTCTCGGAAGGTCGCGCCGCCCGGTACAGTCGTCCCGACACCCGGCGCGATATCCGGATCTAGAAAATCGACGTCGAAGCTGACATGCAGCAGGCCGTTGGCGGCGCTGATCGTGTCGAGCACCCGGCGCATGATCGCGGCCACGCCCTGCTCATCGAGAGAGCGCATGTCGAAGACATTGACGCCGTGCTCGCGGATTTCCTGGCGCTCGTGCGGATCGACGGAGCGTATGCCGACTTGGAACACCCTCTTCGGATCGACCAGCGGACGGGAGGCCGGCAGGATATCGGCAATCTCGGCTTCGCCGCAGAAGAAGGCGACCGGCATGCCGTGAATATTGCCCGACGGAGATGTGGCCGGGGAGTTGAAGTCCGAATGCGCATCCAGCCAGAGTACGAACAGCGGCCGGCCGACCTCGGCGGCATGGCGGGCCATGCCGGAAACGCTGCCCATAGAGAGGCTGTGATCGCCACCGAGGATCAGCGGAAAGCCGCCGGATGAGGCAACTTCGTAGACCTTGGCCTCCAGAGCACGGGTGAAGGCGCCGACGACCTTCAGGTTATGGGCTTTCGGATGGTCCGGCAGATCGGCGGCGGGAGCCGGATGCAAGTCGCCGCTGTCGGTGACGCGATGGTTGAGTTCGGTCAACATCGTCTCGATGCCGGCGATACGCAGGGCAGTCGGTCCCATGCCAGCGCCGCGGCGGCCGGAGCCTTCCTCGAGCGGAACGCCGATCAGCGTGATGGATGTGGATTCAACGTTCATCGGCAGCGCTCCAATCAGCGCATAAGCCCGAAAAGTGCGAAGCGGTTTTCGGAAAGGCTTATGCGTTATCCCAGATTCAGGTTGGTTATCGATCTCGATTATCGATGAGGGAGATGACAGCAAAAAGATGGAAAATTGTCGAAAATCGAGTAGTCTTCGACAGATTGACCAGCATGATTTAGCAGAATGATAAGCCCATGGATGATCTAGATCGCGACCTCCTGAGCGCGCTGCGCCACAACGCCCGCACTTCCGTCTCATCTTTGGCGGCAACGACCGGCGCCTCGCGCGCCACGGTGACGGCGCGCATCGAACGGCTAGTCGACAACGGCACCATCACCGCCTTTACGATCAGAACCGGCCATGAAGCCCGCTCCGCAGGAGTGCGCGCGATCGTCATGATCGAGGTGCTCGGCAAATTGGCGGACAAGGTCGCCGATCAGCTTCGCGGCCTGCCGCAGGTGAGGGCGCTGCACAGCACCAACGGCAAATGGGATTTCATCGCTGAACTGGAAGACCGCGATCTCGCCTCCTTCGACGAAACGCTGCGCCGGATTCGCTTGATCAACGGTATCAACACGACGGAATCCAATATCTTGCTGAAGACGAGCAAGATGGGGTTTTAAGGGAGGCTTTCAAGCCTCGCGAAAACCCCACCCCAAACCTCCCCACAAGGGGAGGGGGCCATATACCGTAACCTTTGCGTGCCTGATCTGTGCCCACAAAAGTAGAAGATCTGAAATCTCAACAAGATGAGGCAGTGTTGTTTTGGTCAGGCCGCTCAACGAGTTAACTCCCTCCCCCTTGTGGGGAGGGTTGGGGAGGGGTCTTTTGCCTCAAGCTATTAATTAATACTCATGCTCATAGACGATCCCGGCTTCGCCCGCGCCGTCCGAGCCGGCCGCACCCCGCAGCTTGACGCCGCGTCCGACATCGAGGTTGATGATCGCCTTGGTGTTGTTGGCGGCGCCCTGCTGCAATTCGATATAGGTGCGCTTGTTCAGATATTTGCCGGCGCCGACCTGGGCTTGGCCCTTCGAGTCGGTGGTGACGTCGAGATCGTCGACGCCGAGATGGCTGCGCAGGCCCTCGAACAAAGATGTGGAGCGGCCGCCGGCGAGCTGGCTTGCGGCATCGGCAAGCTGGGCGATCTGCAGGGCTGAAAGCTTCGACATCGATTGGCCGAAGATCAGTTGCGCCAGCACCTCGTCCTGCGGCAGGGCAGGCGAGGAGGAGAAGCTGATCTTCGGGTCGGTCGCCAGACCCGTGACGTCGACGGTGATGGTGGTGGAATTCACGGTCGACGTGGCCTCCATGTCGAGGGCGGGCGTCAGGTCGCCACCGAAGGTAATCTTGCTGGAATTGGTGAAATCCAGGCGACGGCTGAGGATGGTCAGGCGGCCGCGCCTCATGGTGAAGCCACCTGAGACGACCGGATCCGCCGCAGTGCCGCGAACGGTGATGCTGCCGCCGAGTTCCGCATCGATGCCGCGGCCGCGGACAAAGATCTGCGAGGGCGCATCGAGCTGCAGGTCGATGCCGAGAGTGGTGGATTTGTCGCGAGGGCCCTGGGGCTTCTGATCCCTGAACTGGGCGCTGACGGCGGCCGGTGCGTTCTTGTGTTTGATATTGATCTCGGAAAGCGAGGCCGGCAGCTTTTCCGGCACGGTGATCGATGCCTTGCTGAGCTTCAGATTTCCGCTGAGCACAGGAGCGGTCAGCAGCGGTCCCTTGATGCCGAGCGTACCGTTGATGGTCGCCGTCACTAACGTGCCGTCGACATAGGTGGCATTGTTGAATTTCAACTGGATATCGGCCGGAAAGCCACTGTCCGGAGCAATGCCGACCGTGCCGCTTGCCGATACGCTGCCGCCGCTGGCGAGATTGCCGTTGAGCCGCGAGATCACAGCCTGTCTGCCGTCCAGTGTGACGGTGACGGCGAGGCCGTTGAGGGTGAGGTTGCGGCGGACATCGACGAGCTTGGCGCCGTCGGTGGAGATCGTGCCTGTGACGGCGGGTGCTGCGGTCGTGCCGGCGATCTGAATATCGATCTTCGCCGTGCCCGTCATGCTGAGGCCCTGCGCGGCAAGTTGGCCTGCCACCGCGTCGAAGGGCAGGGTACCGGAGAATTTCATCGCCAAGGCCTTGTTGCCCGCGATGGCGACGGTGCCGCCGCCGTTGAGCGCCAGGCCATTCTGGCCGGTGAGGTTTGTGTCGATAGTGACGATATTGTTGGCGAACTGCCCGTTCGCCTTGATGCCGAGCGGGCCGAGGCCGGCCGATTTCGTCTGGCTGGTCGCCGCACCCGACCAATTGGTCTGAAAGGCGACGACGGGTGCGGCCGGCTTGCCGGTCACCGTCACCTTGCCGGAAATCGCGCCTTCGGCCGCAAGCGTCGGCGCGAAGACATTGGCAAGGCTGGCGGGCAGGTTGGCGATCTCAGCGGTAATATTCAGCATCTGTCCGGCCGTACCGCTGACCGTCACCGAGCCGCTGCCGGTCCGGATCGCCAGGCCGTCCAGCGTTGCCGTGCCGTCCTTGACGACGATCTTGGTCGGCGATGCCAGCTTCACCGGTATGGTGCGCGGAGCGCCAGCAAAATTATCGAGGCTGACAACCGTCTGGCCGCCGCCGGTTTCGACATTGCCATTGGCGGTCAGCGGCGCGTTGTCGTAGTTCGATTTGAGATCGAAAACGGTGCGGCTGCCTTGTTGGGTGAAGGTCAGCCCGAGATCGGTAATACGGTTGGCGCCGGAGGCGATGGCGGCGGCGCGGATACTACCATTGGCGGAAAAGGCCTTGAGATCATCGACGGTCAGCGCGATGGCCGGCTTGTCGATCGAGAGATCGTCGCGGCGGATGCCGCTGCCGCTGGCGTCGACCTTCAGCCCGATCTTGCCATTGGTGCTGGAGAGATCGAGCGAGCCCTTGAGATCGCCGTCAGCCTTTTGCCCGGCCAGGGCCGCGAGCAGGCTAAGGTCAGGCAGATCGAAGTTCAACGCGCCTGACGGTTCGAAACTTGGCGAAAGATCCAGCTTGCCCTGCAGCTTGTTGGCGCCGACTTCGACGGCAAGCTTCGGAATGCTGGTGCGGCCGTTCTGCGAGATCGCATTGGCCGTAATGCTGATCGGTTTGCCGTCGATTGCGCCGTTCGCCTCTACGCTCGCCTGTGGCGCATTCGGATCGGCGGTTCCGGTAAGCGCCATATCAAGCGTATCCAGCAGGCGGCCTGCCAGCTTGACGTTGACGGCCTTCACCGTTGCGTCGATGCCGAGTGCGGTCAGCGGACCCTTGGCCTTGAGGCCGATATCCGCCTGTCCTTCGGCATTCGGAACGAGCTTGGAGAGATCGAGCAGTTTACCGGTGATCTCCGATGTCAGCATCTGGCCATCGAGCGCGGCGCTGCCGCTGATCTCGCCGACATTGGATTTCAGGGCCAGATTGGAAAGATTCATCTTCGTCGGCACTGTGCCGGCAACCTGGCCTTCGAGCGAGATGGTCCCCTCGAACTTGTCCGACACACCTTCCGGCAGCACGGCAGGCAGCGCAAACGTCTTGAAATTGCCGGTGAGCGACTTCGACGACAGCGTATATTTGCCGTTGACGGTGCCGCCGATACTGGCGCTTTCCAGCGTCGTGTTGTTGAAGCCGATCGTGTCAGGTGAGAGCTGCAAGGGCGCCGTCAGCGCGACCGGCGCGCGGATCAGGCGGTTGAGATCGGGGCTGATGAATGCGGTCTGGCCGATCACGAGGCGAAGCTGCAGCGGGCCGGACCCGTCGGTCAGGTTGAAAGCATCGCTCTTGGCACTGAGGTTCACCTGGCCGATCCGGCCTTGCGGCGTGCTGGCGCTTTCGAGCGAAGCCTTGGCGTCGATCTTCACCGACTGCGCCTGGCCCGTCAGCGCGACATCGGCACGCGAAATCATCGCCCGCGCCTCGCCGTCTTCCATCGGCCAGCGGAAATCTACCGGCCCCGATGTGCCGAGCAGATTGGCGTTGAGACTGTTATTGCCTGAGGGATCGAGCGTGCCCGAGGCGGCGATGATGACGCTGCCGGTGGCGAGATTGCCGGTCTGGATGTCGATCTTGCCCTTGCCGTCGAAGGTGGCGGCAAGGTCGATCGTCGTCTGGCCAGCGAAGAGGGGACGGAAGGTCGGCGGCAGCAATGAATCGACGTCGCCGCCGCCCTTGACGTCGATGCGGTGAAGCCCATCGGCGGAAATGGCATGATGGCCATTGATCGACACCGTCGGTTTGCCATCGAGCGCGGCCTGCAGCTTGCCGGCCCAGTTCGATAGCGGGCCTTCGCCGGAGAGATTGATGTTGATCGCCGGCCCGCCCGGCAGATGCAGCATTCCGGCGAGCATGCCGTCGCGCGGTTCGGCGATTTCGGCCTTCAGGTTCAGGCGGTTTTCGGCCGGCGCAAAGGCAATGGTGGTGGAGAGCTTGGCATCGGGGACATCCTGGCGATTGGCATCGAGGACGAGGTCGACGCTGCTGCTGTTTGCCTTGACGCTGCCATTGGCGGCAAGGGCGAAATCCTGGCCGGCAACGGCCTGCCCGATGCGAAGATTCGGCAATGCGATAGCGCTGATATCGACGGCGATGGGCAGTGAGAAGCCCTTGTTTTCGGTCGCCGCCGCCTGCGGCTCTGCCGCTTTTGCCGTTGAAACCGGCAAGCGCTGAAAATCGACCGTGTCGGCGGCAACGCGATCGGCATGGAACGTGCCGGTCAGCAGCGAAACCGGCGACCAGTCGAGGGCGAGATTCTGGACCTTCGCGAAGGTGCCCTTGGTGTCGGTAACTGTGATCGAGCCGACGCGAAGGTTGCCAGTCAAGAGGCCAGACGGAGCAGTAATCGTAATGGTCTGGTCGGGCGTAGAGACGAGCTTTGCCACCTGGTCGACGGCGTAGCCGGTTGCGGCCGGCACAAAGCCGACGATGAGCACGGCGGCGATCGCAAGCACGAGGATTACCACAAGCGCATAGACGATGAGGCGCACCAATGTCCCGAGAATTCGAATCAACATGCTCATGAGAGCGACAGTAACCTCAATTTTTGTAACCGCGTGCTGAACCGTCTGCAACTGTACGGCGTGTCAGAAGGCTTGACCGATGCCGGCATAGATGCCGTATGCCGTACCATTCTCATATTTATTGAGCGGGACGGCGACGTCGAGCCTGATGGGACCGAAGGGTGTAGCGTAGCGCACACCGACGCCTGCGCCAATGCGAACATCGGAAAAGTCAGGAAAAGTGCTGCCGGTGACGCTGCCCATGTCGACGAAGGGTACGATGCCGATCTTGTCGGTGATCTTGATGCGGGCTTCAATCGAGGCGGTGGCATAGGAGCGGCCGCCGAGCGCATCGCCATTGGAATTATAGGGCGTGATTTCCTGGTAGGCGTAGCCACGTACCGAGCCGCCGCCGCCGGCATAGAAACGCCGGGTCGCCGGAATGTCGGAGATACCGTTGGAACCGATCAGCGAGCCAAGGGAAAGCTTGCCGGCGAAGACGACATCATCGTTGGCGCCGACGCCCTGGTAACCGGAAATCGACCCCTCGAAGGAGCTGAACACCGTGCCGCCCATTGCTTCATAGCTCGGCTTGGCGCTGATCGAGGCGCGATAGCCCTCGGTCGGATCCAGCTTGTTGTCGCGCGTGTCCCTGACATATTCGAGCGGGATCGCCAGCGTCAGATAGTTTTGATCGCCATAGGCAGCGGTGCTGTCTTGCTCATAGCTCACTTCGCCGCCGCCGGAGATGGTGTCCCGGTCGGTCAGCTCGTAGGCAAGGCTGCCGCTCGCGGTAATGGTGTCGGCATCATAGGCATCCGGATGCAGGCTTTGCATCTTCAGGGCGGCGGTGAAGGTTGCGGAAGGGTAGAAGGTCGCGGGCCGGACATAGGTAATGCCGGCGCTATAGTCGAGCTGGCCGACATCGGTCGTTTCGCCGATACGGGAGACCGATCCCTCGATGCGCAGCGAATCGGCGCGGCCCGTCAGATTGCGATGGCCCCAATAGCCCTGCAGGCCGAAACCGTCGATGGTGGAATATTGCGCGCCGACGCCGAAATAGCGTTGCTTGCCCTCGGACACTTCGATGGTCATGGGAATGCTGCCGTCCGGCGCGAGCTTGTCGGCCTCGCGGATGGTGACACTGGAAAAGACGCCGAGCTTGCGCAGGCGGTCGGAAGCTTTCTTCAATTCGTCCGGCGAATAGGGTTTGCCCTCATTGATGCGGGCATAGCGCTTGATGAAATCCGGATCGACCGATTTCTGGCCGCTGACGCCGACATTGCCGATGGGCGCCACCGGGCCGCTTTCGACGCTCAGCGCAACATCGACCCTGTTTGTCTCGTGATCGGCGACGACATCGCGCTTGATGAGTTTGGCGAGCGGATGGCCTTCGTTCTTGAAGTCGGCGACGATCTTGTCGCCGGCTTTCAGGATCGTCAGCGACCCGGCATCGCCGCCGGGTACAAGCCCATAACTCGCGGGATCGAGGCCGCGCGCATCGCCGAGCAGGCTGATCTTGCCAAGCGTGAAGACGGGGCCCGGATCGACGCTGATGTTGACCTCAACCGGCTTCGCACGGCCGAAGGTGGGATTCGGCGGCAGCGCATCGATATTGGTGCCGCTGACGGTGATGGTGACCACGCCGCCATAGCGCGCTTTTTCATAGAGGGTGGCGATCAGCCGGTCGCGATCGTCGCGCGCCTTGATGACGACGCCGAGGTCGCCGGAAACGGGCTTCTTCCTGTCCGAAATCAGCATGGAACTTTCGGTCAGGGCCTCCTTGAGATCCTTGTCGAGATTGTCCGTCTTGAAATCGACGGTGTAATGAACGGGATCGGAAACCTCATCTTTAGTATCGTCCTCGCCCCAGAGCGTCATGCCGAACAGTTTGAAGGCAAATGCGTTTCCGGCATAAAGCGGGCCGAGCACAATGGTTGCCGCAACCGCCATTACGGTGCCTGCTCGCCGATACGCAATACTCTTCCTCGGACCAGTTCTTTTATGCATGCGCCGCTTTACGGTTATATAAGAACTTTCTCAGTTTGGCGTTTCCCCCGGGTTAACGCGCGGGCCACCATAGAGGCAAAAGCGTCTCGCGTGTACCTTTTTAGACTCAAAAACCTGCAAAAGACCGCTGGCGAAATAAAAAATCCCGGATTTTCATCCGGGACTTAGGGCTATTTCAGTGCGCTCTACGGGGCTGACGACGGTCTCTCTCCCTATTCATTGCTTCGATCCAGCGTTGCAATTGGTGTCATTTCCACCAGATCGACGCCAGATTTACACCTCTCAAACAAGAAGAGACGAGGAGCCCGAAATCAAAAAGTCCCGGACCTCAGGCCCGGGACTTCGGTGTCTCGATCGCTATACGATCAGTAGCCGCCATTGTAGTAGCTGCGACGATAGCCACCGCGCGGGCAGTCGTCGATGTAGCGGCGGCCATAGCGGTCACGGTAGTAGCACTGACCGGGCTGTTCGGCGACGCTGCCGATGACAGCGCCCGAAACACCGCCGATCGCGGCGCCGACGGCTGCACCGCGGACGTTACCGGTCACGGCGCCGCCGATGATGGCGCCGGAGGCAGCGCCGATGCCGGCGCCTTGTTCAGTCGGGGTGCAGCTTGCGATAGACAAGCCGACCAGTGCGAGCATAAGGGCTTTCTTCATTTACTCTCTCCAACGTTAGTTAAGCCGGTACCCCGGCCAACGCCGTCCCCAATTTTTCCAGCTCCACCACGATGGGCTGTCCTTGCAGTCCTGCAGCTAAGAAGAAATATCGTGCAAAATATGTTTGTCCATTGGGCACTTGCGGTTTTTTTGGTGCTAAACTCGCGGCGTCTACATTCGGTAAACAAAAGAGACCGAGCGGAAGAAAAAACCACGGTCTTTCTAAAGTAGAGGTTGATCGGACTACAAAAAAGTCAAATGATGGCCGTTGCCTCTGGAGGAGAGGCGAGGAGGAAAATATGTCAAGAGTGACTTTGACGGTGAATGGCCGGACGGTCAGCGGCGAGTGCGAGGATCGCACGCTGCTCGTCCATTTCATCAGGGAAAAGCTTGGCCTGACAGGAACCCATGTCGGCTGCGATACGACCCAGTGCGGCGCCTGCGTGATCCACATGGACGGCAAATCGGTCAAGAGCTGTTCGATCCTGGCCGTGCAGGCCTCCGGCTCGGATATTACAACCATCGAGGGTCTGGCCGCCAATGGTGAACTGCATCCCGTTCAGGCCGCCTTCAAGGAGCATCACGGCTTGCAATGCGGCTTCTGCACGCCCGGCATGGTGATGACGGCCGTCGACATGATCAATCGCCATGGCGGCACGCTGGACGAGGAGACGGTGCGCGCCGAGCTTGACGGCAATATCTGTCGCTGCACCGGCTACCACAATATCGTCAAGGCAGTCCTTTCTGCCAATGCTGAGATGCACGCCGCCAGGCAGGCGGCCGAATAAGATTTCACCGAGATTGTCTGGCGAACGCCAACGACCGTTATCTTGGCGGCTTGCCGACCCCGGAACCCCAATGGGAGGATATCATGGGCGTTGAAGGCATTGGCGCGCGCGTCGCGCGCAAGGAAGACAAGCGATTTCTGACGGGCAAGGGGCGCTATACCGACGATATGGTGGCGCCGGGCATGAAGTATGCCTATTTCGTCCGCAGCCCGCATGCGCATGCGAAGATCACCGGCATCGACGCCTCGCCTGCATTGGCCATGCCGGGCGTGATCGGCGTGCTGGACGGCAAGCAATTGCTGGCCGATGGCATCGGCAATCTCATCTGCGGCTGGATGATCCACTCCAAGGACGGCTCGCCGATGAAGATGGGCGCGTGGCGGCCGCTGGCGGTCGATACCGTGCGCTATGTCGGCGATGCCGTGGCGATCGTGGTGGCCGATTCGCTCGGCGAAGCCCGCGATGCGGCTGAAGCCGTCGTGGTGGATTATGAAGAGCTTCCTGCCGTTATCGAGGCGGTCGAGGCGCTGAAGCCCGGCGCGCCGCAGATTCATGCGGAAGCGGCCGATAATTTGATCTTCGACTGGGAACTCGGCGATGCCGCCGCGACCGACAAGGCGATCGCCGAAGCGGCGCATGTCACCGAGCTCGAAATCCACAACAACCGGCTATCGCCGAATGCCATGGAGCCGCGCGCGACCCTCGGCATCTATGATGCCGGTGACGATCACTATACATGCTACACCACCAGCCAGAACCCGCATGTGGCACGGCTGGTCATGAGCGCCTTCTACAATGTCGCGCCGGAAAACAAGCTGCGCGTCATCGCGCCTGATGTCGGCGGCGGCTTTGGCTCCAAGATCTATATCTATCCAGAGGAAATCGTCTGTCTCTGGGCGTCGAAGAAGACCGGCGTGCCGGTCAAATGGACAGCCGATCGTACCGAAGCATTCCTGACCGACGCGCATGGTCGCGATCATGTCTCCAAAGTAAAGATGGCCTTCGATGACCAGAACCGCATCACAGCGTTGAAGGTCGATACCATCGCCAATCTCGGCGCTTACATGTCGCTCTTCTCGTCGTGCGTGCCGACCTATCTCTATGCGACGCTGCTATCAGGCCAATACGCGATCCCGGCGATCCACGCCAATGTTCGCACCGTCTATACCAATACGGTGCCGGTCGACGCCTATCGCGGTGCCGGTCGTCCGGAGGCGACCTACCTGCTGGAGCGCACCGTCGAAACGGCGGCACGCGAGCTCGGCGTCTCACCCGCGGAACTCAGGCGAACCAACTTCGTCCGCTCCTTCCCCCATCAGACGCCGGTCATCATGAATTACGACGCCGGCAACTACGAGGCATCGCTGGATGCCGCCATGCAGCAGGCTGATTGGAATGGTTTCCCCGCTCGCAAAGCAGCGGCGGCGGCGCGCGGCATGAAGCGCGGCATCGGCATGAGCTGCTATATCGAGGCCTGCGGGCTTGCCCCCTCTCAGGCGGTCGGTTCGCTCGGCGCCGGTGTGGGGCTGTGGGAATCGGCGGAAGTGCGGGTGAATGCTGTTGGCACCGTCGAGGTGCTCACCGGTTCGCACAGTCATGGCCAGGGTCATGAGACGACCTTCGCACAGCTCGTCGCCGACCGATTCGGCGTGCCGATCGACAGCGTATCGATCGTACACGGCGACACCGACAAGGTTCAGATGGGCATGGGCACCTATGGCTCACGCTCCGGCGCGGTCGGCATGTCCGCCGTGGTGAAGGCGCTCGATAAGGTGGAAGCCAAGGCGAAGAAGATCGCTGCGCATCTGATGGAAGCCGACGAGAGCGATATCGTCATCGAAAACGGCGAGGTCAAAGTCGCCGGTACCGACAAGTCGCTGCCCTGGTTCCAGGTGGCGCTGGCCGCCTATACCGCGCATAACCTCCCCGCCGGCATAGAGCCGGGGCTGAAGGAAACCGCTTTCTACGATCCGGCCAACTTCACCTTCCCCGCCGGCTGCTACATCTGCGAGGTCGAGGTCGATCCGGAAACCGGCAAGACCGAGATTATCCAGTTCGTTGCTGCCGATGATTTCGGCAACATCATCAACCCGATGATCGTCGAAGGCCAGGTGCATGGCGGCATCGCGCAGGGTGTCGGACAGGCGCTGCTCGAGGCCGTGCATTACGATGCCAGCGGCCAGCTGCTGACGGCGAGCTTCATGGACTACGCCATGCCGCGTGCCGACGATCTGCCGTCCTTCAATCTGTCGCATCAAAACACGCCCTGCCCGAACAATCCGCTGGGGGTCAAGGGTTGCGGCGAGGCGGGCGCCATCGGCTCTCCGCCGGCGTTGATCAACGCGATCACCGATGCGATCGGCAACAATGCCCTGACCATGCCTGCCACGCCGCTCAAGGTGTGGGAAGCGGCCCGGGTCGTGGCCTGAGATAAGGGGAGGAGAAAACCATGTACGCAACCAACTATCACCGCGCCTCCTCGGTCGACGAAGCCGTCAAGCTTCTGTCGGACGCGACGGAGGGTAAATATGTCGCCGGCGGCATGACGCTGATCGCGACCATGAAGCAGCGTCTGGCTTCACCGGGCGATCTCGTCGATCTCAGGCATATCCCGGCGCTGAAAGGCATCCGCGTCGACGGTCGCAGGGTAACGATCGGCGCTGCGACGACGCATGCGGAGGTCGCCTCCTCGGCGGCGATCCGCGCCGTCTGTCCAGCGCTCTGCGATCTTGCCGGCATGATCGGCGATCCGCATGTCCGCCATATGGGCACGATCGGCGGCTCGATCGCCAATAACGATCCGGCGGCGGATTATCCTTCGGCCATGCTGGGCCTGGGCGCTACCATCGTGACCGACAGGCGTCAGATCGCAGCCGATGATTTCTTCACCGGTCTGTTCGAGACGGCGTTGGAAGAGGGTGAGCTGATTACCGCCATAACCTTCGAGGCGCCGGAAAAGGCCGGCTATGCCAAGTTCCGCAATCCGGCTTCCCGCTACGCCATGACGGGCGTCTTCGTCGCCAAGGGAACGGATGGCGTGCGGGTCGCAGTCACCGGCGCGGGCGCGGATGGCGTGTTCCGTCACGGGAGCATGGAGCAGGCGCTTACGGCAAACTGGTCGCCGGATGCGCTCGCCAACGCGACCGTCGATTCGTCGACGCTTCTGGCCGATCTGCATGCCACGGCGGAATATCGCGCCAATTTGATCAAAGTCATGGCCAAGCGTGCGGTGGCCGCGGCATAAATCGCTCACAGAAAGGCCGGAAGGGCGGGTCCGCCCGCTCTTCCGACTTCGTACGTCTGGACATAGGCTTGATTGTCAATTCTCGGTGATTGATAATTCTTGTCTGGAATTGTTCAAAATTAAGGGCCATTTGCCGCAGCGAGTGCGAAAGCGATGCGGAGGGGTTGACGTGCAGACCGGCAAACATGAAAAACGGTCGCATGGTTCTGGAGCAGATGATGGATTTCGAAGCATTTTTTAAAGGTGAACTGGACGGCCTGCACAAGGAAGGCCGGTACCGCGTGTTCGCCGATCTGGAGCGTCAGCGCGGCAACTTTCCGCGCGCAACCTGGCATACGCCTGAAGGCTCCAAAGATGTAACGGTCTGGTGCTCGAATGACTATCTCGGCATGGGCCAGCATCCGAAGGTGATCGAAGCCATGAAAGAGGCGATCGATCACTGTGGCGCGGGTGCAGGAGGCACCCGGAATATTTCCGGCACCAGCCACTACCATGTTCTGCTCGAGCAGGAGCTCGCCGATCTGCACGGCAAGGAATCAGCGCTGATCTTCACCTCCGGCTATATCTCCAACTGGGCGACGCTCGGCACGCTCGGCGCCAAGATCCCCGGCCTGATCATCTTCTCCGACGCGCTGAACCACGCATCGATGATCGAGGGCATCCGCTACGCCAAGTGCGACAAGGTCATCTGGAAACATAACGATCTCAATGATCTCGAAGCCAAGCTGAAGGCTGCCGATCCGAAGGCGCCGAAGCTGATCGCTTTCGAAAGCGTCTATTCGATGGATGGCGACATCGCGCCGGTCAAGGAGATCTGCGATCTCGCCGATAAGTATGGTGCGATGACCTATCTCGACGAGGTGCATGCCGTCGGCATGTATGGTCCGCGCGGCGGCGGCATTGCTGAGCGCGAAGGGCTGATGGACCGGCTGACGGTGATCGAGGGCACGCTCGGCAAGGCGTTCGGCGTCATGGGCGGCTATATCGCCGCCTCGGCCGCACTTTGCGATTTCATCCGTTCGTTCGCCTCCGGTTTCATCTTCACGACCTCGCTGCCGCCGGCCTTGGCGGCGGGCGCCGTCGCTTCGATCCGGCATCTGAAGGTCAGCCAGTTCGAACGCGCTCGCCATCAGGACCGGGTCCGCAGGCTGCGCACCCAGCTTGATGCCTCCGGCATTCCGCATATGCCGAACCCGAGCCATGTCGTGCCGGTTTTGGTCGGCGATGCTGCCAAGTGCAAGTGGATCTCGGATCTGCTGCTCGATATGGGCGTCTACGTCCAGCCGATCAACTATCCGACCGTGCCGAAGAAGACGGAGCGCCTGCGCATCACACCGACGCCGCTGCATTCGGAAGCCGATATCGAGCATCTGGTCGGTGCGCTGCATGCGCTCTGGTCGCGCTGCGCGCTGGCAAGGGCAGTCGCGTAAAAGGCGGCTTTCTCAGCATGCCGTGCCGGGATTGACAGGCACGGCTTCTGGCACAATTGAAGCGGTTCTCATTGCGGAAATGTCGGCGCGCAGCCCATTTCCGCAATGATTTTTTATACTGCAGAGGTCAGCCGCGGCTTCCCAAGGCCAGGCGGCATGCAAGGCCGGCAAAGACCGTCGCCAGGAGATATTGCGGCAGCTTCGGAATGCGCTTGATCGCCGAGAGGCGACCTCGGATGTGGCTGCCGAGCATTATGACGGAACCGTTCACCAGGAAGCCGATCCCATTCAGGATGGTAGCGAGTAGCGCCATCTGGATGACCATCGAGCCACCATTCGGATCGACGAATTGCGGAAACAGGGCGAGCACGAACAAGGCCATCTTCGGGTTCAAGATATTGGTCGCGAGACCCTCGATGAAGATGCGCCGGCCCGAAAGACGCTTGAGTCCGGCCGAGGGCGCGAAGGCAGATCCTTGCGAACGCAGAGTCTTGAAGGCCAGATAGAGCAGATAGGCGCAGCCCGCCCAGCGCACGATCTCATAGGCAATCGGCACAGTCAGGAAAAGCCGCGACAGGCCAAGCGCTGCGGCCATGGCATGGCAATAGGTGCCGAGCGCAATGCCCGCATAGGTCAGGAAGCCGGCGGATCGGCCTTGGCTGACGCTGCGCGAGGCGATGAGGAGCATGTCGGGGCCGGGCGTGGCGGTCAGCACCAGCGCCGCAGCGGCAAATAGAATGAGCGTTGAGAAGTCCGGCATCTTGATTCCTTTGAAAATGAGGCCGGAATTCCTCTCTACCATCATTGCCAGGAATGGCAACTGTCGCTCATCGGAAGGCGACAGCAGCCGATCACTATGCTTGCCAGGCCTGTAATTGCGCGAGCGAAGCCGTCGCCCCGCCGCATGCGATGATCAGGATTCGCTCATAATCTGCCAATCGATCGGCATGGGAATATGCGACCGCCAATGCTGCGCCGCAGGCAGGCTCCACGAGCACGCGATGGTCGTCGAGGAAGCGCATGCATGCGTTGACGGCAGCGCGATCATCCACGACAACGCTATCGACGGGCTGGGTCTCAGCGATTTCGAAGGCGCGCTGGCAGATCTTTCGGGCGCCAAGCGAAGTTGCGATGCTGGTAATGGCGGGCAGTTCGATGAGCTTACCGGCCTTGACCGAGGCCGCGAGCGATGCCGCGCCTTCGGTTTCGGCAGCTATGATCGGAATTCCCTGAAGTCCATTGCGTGTCAGCCCTTCCGCGACGCCAGCCAGAAGCCCGCCGCCGCCGACCGAAAGAACGACCGCGTCGAACGGGACCGCTGCTCTCACGACTTCATCGATGATCGTCGCATGACCTGTCCACACAAGCGGATCGTCAAACGGGTGAATGAATGCGGTTTCCGCGTCAATCGCCTCAAGCGCGCGCTCGTTTGCCTCTTGCCAGGACGCGCCGTGGACGAAGACCTCGGCGCCCTCCTGGCGGATCAGCGATATTGCCCATTCGGTCGTCGTCTCCGGAACGAAGACCGACACCGGGATCGAGAGGCGGCGTCCGGCATAGGCCACTGCGATGCCGGCATTGCCTCCGGAGGAGGATACAAAGCGGCGCTTTCCGCTTCTGGCGTGATGCTCGCACGCTGCCCCGATGCCGCGGATTTTGAAGGAGCCAGGCGGCTGAAGCGCATCCATCTTTAGCCAGATGGATCGTCCTGTCGCCGCGCTGAGGGAAGGGGATTCGAGCAGCGGAGTTTCGAGATGCAGTGCCATGGAAAGACCCTCGCCAACAAAAAAATTCACTGATCTGCCTGTGAGAGCAGTCATCCGCTTCCGGCTTTCACGCCTTCTCGCGGGCGTGTTACGCCGCCTTTTCCTTTTGCGCGACAAGTGCGCTGGCGCGGCTGCGGGCCTCATCGTCGGCGGCAAAGACCGCATCCATCGTTTCGGCGCTGCCGATAACGATCATCTGGTCCATGACCGCTTCGGCGATATCGGCCATTTCGAGGAAGCCGATGCGTTCGTCGACAAAGGCCTGGAAGGCAATCTCTTCGGCGGCATTCATGACGGCGCCCTGCAGCCCGCCGCGTTCCAGCGCAGTGCGGGCAAGGCGCAGTGCCGGAAAGCGGACCTCGTCCGGCGCTTCGAAATCCAGCCGAGCCAGTTTGGCAAAATCCAGCCGCTCGACATCCAGCTTCGGTCGGGACGGATAGTTCAGCGCATAGCCGATGGCCGTGCGCATGTCCGGACAGCCGAGCTGCGCCAGCACCGAGCCATCGGTATAGCCGACCATCGAATGAACGATGGATTGCGGATGGACGATCACCTCGATCTGATCCGGACCGACATTGAACAGATGTTTGGCCTCGATCATCTCCAGCGCCTTGTTGAACATCGAAGCGCTGCCGATGGAAATTTTCAGGCCCATCGACCAGTTCGGATGCGCACGCGCCGTCGCTGCCGTGACATTCGCCATCTGCTCGCGCGACCATGTGCGAAAGGGGCCGCCCGAGGCGGTCAGAATGATCCGCTCGACCGCATGCTGCTGGTCATCCTCGAGCGCCTGGAAAATCGCGCTGTGTTCGCTGTCCACCGGAATCAGCCGCCCACCGCCTTCGCTGACGGCACGGACGAAAAGATCGCCGGCGGAAACCAGGCATTCCTTGTTGGCGAGCGCGATATCGGCGCCCCGGCGCGCGGCCTCCAGCGTCGGCGCAAGCCCCGCCGTGCCGACGATCGCCGCCATCACCCAATCGGAAGGAATCGAGGCGGCCTCGATGAGGGCGTTCCGGCCTGCGGCCGCGGCAATGCCGGTTCCGGCAAGTGCCGCCTTGAGATCGTGATAGCGGTCCTCATTAGCGGTGACGGCGAGAGCGGCGCCGCAGGCTTTTGCCTGGTTCGCCAGGAGATCGATATTGTCATGCCCGGTGATTGCGGCGATATCGAAGGCTTCGCGTCCGCCCAATTGGGCGATGACGTCGAGCGTGTTTTGTCCGATCGAGCCGGTCGAACCCAATATCGTCAGGCGGCGCGGCGCCTTGCTCCCGGTGGTCATTCCAGTATCCGCATCTTGCTGTGATCGCCCATGGCTCTACAGGGGATCGCGAGAGGCGGCAAGTCCGCAGCTCTGCCGGCGAGTCCCTCGCCACCTCCTTTCCTGCTGAAATCTCTGGCTTTAGTGGCAATTTTCGGGCTGCCGATGAACCAATACACAGATACCGCGTTTCCCATCCGGCAGCGGCGGAGGAGAAGGGACAATGGTTTTCAAAGCAGCCACGTTTCACGGCACAAGGCCCGAAATAGAAAGCGAAAATGCCAAACGCTCGGCGCTGGAAACCACCGTCGCCAACGCCCTCGCCGTCGCCGGCGGCCTCGATGCCTCCGACGTCACGGTGACCGCCGTTGGCCAGGAAATCCGATTGGACGGAACGGCGGCAACACCGCAGGAGGTTGAGCGGGCGACCGCGGTGGCCGAGGCTGTGCCGGGGGTGAGGCTGGTGAGGAATCGGATTTTGGTGGGGTGATCTGAGGCATCAGCGCCTTTATATCTGGCTGAGGTTCATTCACCTTTTATTCGGGAGGTGCTTGAGAGATTTGAACTCTTGGCCTCTCCTTTACCAAGCGAGAGGATAAGTGTGTCAGAAGTATTGCGGACGGTCCAACGTTGAACGGATTTCCCTTTTCAAGAGATTATCGATAAGTCTGTATTCAATGCGAACAAATTGATGGCCGTACGCGTAAGCGGCAACTTGGTACGGGTCGAACGTGAGCTCAAGGCCCTCTTCACTGAAGCCAAACGTCCGAAAATGGTCCCAACTTTCGGTGCCACGATGGACCCATTCCTCATCAAGACTGTATGCGGGATCTTCTCCTTCGCGCGGTGCGAGCAACTGTCGTCGAGCTTCATCACGGATTACGACTAACGCATCTTCTTCTTTGTTAAACAGGCTCTCTAAGCGTTGAATTACATGCAGCGGATCAAGGACAAAGACATAGGAAGAGGAATGATGGTTTGGGTGGGCGGCGCCAGCATAGTACGTATCAGACATATATGATATGGAAAGCATTCGCCCAACAATGCGAGGCTCGCTACAAGTAACGTCTAATGTATTAGTTCGAGAGTATCGGTCCTGGCCGTAGTTAAAATGTTCTGGAACTGGGTTCATAATCGTAGATCTGAAATCCATGGCGCATCTCACGAGATCACCTTTGATCACCTCGCCAATTTCATGCACATGTTCATATTTTTCTGATTCGAACTTTATCGCCCGAAATTCTATCTCATAACCTGGTATGCCGTTTTGAGATTCTTTGTATTTGGAAAACGTCCAGGTTAGGGAAGCATCTTGCTGCGCCTGTTGAACAGAAGCACCTAATCGGTCAAGCTGGTGTCTGATTGCATCGAGAAGCTTATCATTGCAATCATCATCGTCAGCGCTAATATATTGAATCCCCTTGAGTTGATCTGGATATGGCGCGTCACTATCCAAGATGACGGGCACAACGTATATGTCGTCGACCAACTTTTCCTCCGCCTTTTCCAAGGCGAGCTTCATCTCCCGTTGGACGAAGCCTCGTTTGCTTACAGACTTGTTTGAAATGAAAACGACGATGATTTGGCACTTGTCTAAGGCGCGGCGAATTTCAATGTCCCAATTCGCACCGCCTTTAATGCGTCGCACATCCAGCCACGTGTCGAGTCCCGCTCGCGTAAGATAGTCCACGAAAGGCGTCACCCTGGGCCTATCCTCTGAAGCATAGCTGATGAAAATCAGGGGATCATCTAGCTGCACCGTTCTCTCCCTTTGAAAACACTAATCTGAGGTATTTCCGACATCAAGTTGATCGCAATTGCGGATTATGAGCATTTCATGCGCCAACCGTGCGCCACGGAATCCCGCTAACGTTAGAAAACGCCGGAATATGCTGATAATTCTTGTAAGTTTGTGGCGCACGAAAAGTACTGATAATGATGCTGAGTGCTTGAAAATGTTGGTGATCCCGACGCGATTCGAACGCGTGACCCTCAGATTAGGAATCTGATGCTCTATCCTGCTGAGCTACGGGACCACTGAGATTGATCCATACAAAAGCAAGGGCCCGAAGCCAAGCCCTTTTCCCGTCTCGGAGACAATCTGCTTTTGTCGGGCCGTACGCTATGGTCGGCGCACGGAGAGATGGTGGCGCCTCAGGCGTTCAGACGCTGTTCGGCGAGCCGGACCCAATAGGAGATGCCGTGGGCGATGGCTTCGTCGTTGAAGTCGTAGGCCGGGTTGTGCAGGCCGGCGGTGTCGCCGTTGCCGACGAAGATGAAGGCGCCGGGGCGGGCGTTCAGCATGTAGGAGAAATCCTCGCCGCCCATCATGGGATCGATGTTGGCGATGACGTTGGCGCTGCCGGCGATGTCGCGCGCGGCGGCGATCGCGTGGTCGGTCTCGTCGGCGTGGTTGACGGTGACCGGATAGTTGCGGTGGAACTGGATATCCGCCTCGGCGTCATGGCTGGCGGCGATGCCGCTGACTATCTGCCGGAAGCGGCGTTCTGCGAGGTCGCGGATCTCCGGGTCGAGGGTGCGCACGGTGCCGACGAAGCTGGCATCGTTGGGAATGACATTATAGGCGTTGCCGCCATTGAACTTGGTGACGGAGACCACCACCGATTTCAGAGGATTGGCGCTGCGCGAGGCGATGAGCTGCAGGTTTGTGACGATTTGCGCGCCGATGGCGATCGGGTCGATGGTCGTGTGCGGCATAGCGGCGTGGCCGCCGCGCCCCTTGATGGTGACGGTGAACTCGTCGGTTGCCGCCATGATCGCGCCCTTGCGGATGGCGAACTGGCCGACCGGCAGGCCCGGCAGATTGTGCATGCCGTAGACTTCCTCGATGCGGAAGCGCTCCATCATGCCATCCTTGACCATGGCATCGCCGCCGGCGCCACCCTCTTCGGCCGGCTGGAAGATGACGGCGATGTTGCCGTTGAAATTGCGAGTTTCGGCCAGATATTTCGCAGCGCCCAGCAGCATGGCGGTGTGGCCGTCATGGCCGCAGGCATGCATCTTGCCGGGTGTCTCGGAAGCCCAGGGCTTGCCGGTGATTTCGGTGAGCGGCAGGGCATCCATATCGGCGCGCAGGCCGACGGTGCGGCCTTCGCCCTTGCCGCGGATCAGGCCGACGACGCCGGTGCGGCCGATGCCGGGGACGACCTCGTCGACGCCGAATGCCCTGAGCTTTTCGGCGACGAAGGCGGCGGTATTTTCCACCGCATACATCAGTTCAGGCCTTGTATGGATATAGCGGCGCCATTCCGTCACTTCGTCCTGGAGTTCGGCGGCTCTGTTCAAAATCGGCATGCTGATTTTTCCTGCTGCTCAGTATCGGATTCGGGTTTAGCAATTTAAGTCGACGCACAACCCTCAATGTCACATCGCACCTTTTCATGCCGTGCGTATGATCACAAGGCTGTGATCGGTTGGCAATAAACTCGTCAATCGCCTTTGCCTTCTCTTAGCCATATAGGTTAAATAGGGGGAGCTTTCGAGAAAATTCCGGACCCCTGAAGGATTGACCGTGCCGACGAAGCAGAATCGTTTGTATGCCGCTTTGCGGCTGGTTCCCATGGCCGCCGCCGCATCCATGCTTTTTCTGTCGACCGCGCATGTGGCCGAGGCCAATCCGCATATCCTCGTCGATGTCAGCACCGGCCGCGTGCTCGACCATGAAGAAGCCTTCCGCAAGTGGTATCCGGCCTCGCTCACCAAGCTGATGACGGTCTATGTCACTTTCCGCGCCCTTCAGTCCGGCCAGGTCACGCTCGATACGCCGGTTGTCATGTCCAAGCTTTCCTCTTCGCAGCCGCCGGCGAAGATGTATTTCAAGCCCGGCCAGAAGCTGACGCTCGATAATGCGCTGAAGATGATGCTGGTCAAATCCGCCAATGACCTTGCCATGGCGATCGCCGAGACGGTCGGCGGTTCCGAGCAGGGCTTCGTCGCGCGCATGAACGCGGAAGCTGCACGTCTCGGAATGCGTGACACGCATTACATCAATCCCAACGGCCTGCCCGGCAAGGGTCAGTACACGACGGCACGCGATCTTGCGGTTGTCAGCGTGGCGCTGCGCCGCGAGTTCCCGCAATATGCGGGCTATTTCTCGCTGGAAGGCTTCACCAACGGCGTCAAGCAGGTGCCGAACATCAACATGCTCATCGGCCGCTTCGATGGCGCCGATGGCATGAAGACCGGGTTCATTTGTGCTTCCGGCTTCAACCAGATTGCCTCGGCGACCCGCAACGGACGCACGCTGGTCTCCGTCGTTCTCGGAACGGACAGCCTTGCCGCACGCGCCGACGATTCCGCCAATTTCCTCGAAAAAGGTTTCGAGAACCAGTTCTCCGGGCGGGACACGCTGGCGAGCCTGCAGCCCTATGGGCCGGGACAGGACGAGGTTGCCGACATTACCGCCGACATCTGCAGCGCTAAGGGTGCACAACACCGCAGCGAAACCCGTGACCCCACCGGCCGCACCAAGGTGCAGTCGCCCTACATCCATGAAATGGATCACGAGCCGAATTTCGTCTATGCCGGCCTGATCGGCGGTCAGGACGTTGCCACCGCAAGCAAGGGCGACAAGGACGATGTGGCTGCGAAGGGCGACAAGACCGTGAAGGGCGACAAAATTGCCGCTACGGGCGATGTCACCGGCATTCCCATTCCTATGCCGCGTCCCACTTACTGATCGGACCTGAACCATGAGCGTTCCGCAGGAGAGGGTGCCGGTTTCGATCCTGACAGGCTTTCTCGGAGCCGGCAAATCGACATTGCTGAATCGCATCCTCAAGGACGCGGAGATGCGGGATGCGGCTGTTATCATCAACGAATTCGGCGATGTCGGCATCGACCATCTGTTGGTCGAAAGCTCCGGCGATTCCATCATCGAGCTCTCCGATGGCTGCCTCTGCTGCACGGTGCGCGGCGAGCTGGTGGATACGCTGGCGAACCTGATGGACGCCATGCAGACGGGCCGCATCCGGCCGCTGAAGCGCGTCGTCATCGAAACGACCGGCCTTGCCGATCCGGCGCCAGTCATGCAGTCGATCATGGGCAATCCGATCATCGCCACGAATTTCGACCTGGATGGCGTGATTACCGTCGTCGATGCGGTCAACTGTTTGCAGACGCTCGACAATCATGAAGAAGCGCGCAAGCAGGTCGCGGTCGCCGATCGGCTGATCATCTCCAAAACCAGTTTGGAAGGTGCTGCCTCCCTCAGCATGATAGAGGGATGGCTGCGGGCGCTCAATCCGCGGGCGCAGATCATGAATGCCGACAGCGAAGCGGCCGGCAGCGCCACCATTCTCGTCAACGGCCTCTACGATCCGGCCTCCAAGATCGCCGATGTCGGCCGCTGGCTGCGCGACGAGCTTGAGGCGGATGATGGTGACCATGATCACGAACATGGGCACGATCACAATCATCATCATGGTGGACACGGCCACCACCGCCATGGCCACCATCATCACGGCCATCGGCATCAGCACGCCCATGACGTGAACCGTCACGGCGAGTCGATCCGCTCCTTCTCGATCGTCGAGAACCAACCGATCGATCCGATCGCGCTCGAAATGTTCATCGACCTCCTGCGCTCCGCGCATGGCGAAAAGCTGCTGCGGATGAAGGCGATCGTTGCCATGTCCGACAGGCCGGAACGTCCGGTCGTGCTGCATGGCGTGCAGAATATCTTCCATCCGCCGGTGCGCCTGCCCGCCTGGCCCAATCCCGACGACCGGCGCACGCGCATGGTGATCATCACCAAGGATCTGCCCGAAGACTTCGTAAAGGGCCTGTTCGACGCGTTCCTGAGCAAGCCGCGCGTCGACACGCCGGATAGGGCGGCGCTTGAGGACAATCCGTTGGCTGTGCCGGGGATGCGGTTTTAGGAAGCGGAAATCCGGCTACACCAGGCAACCCGCCTCACCCTTCGAGGGCCTTGCAGGCCCCAGGGTGAGGCTGATCTTTGTGCATTGTTGCCCGTGATGAGAGAACGATGTCAGGTGTCCAAGGGCAGACGAACTCGCCCCATCCTCATGGTGAGGTGGGAGCGAAGCGACCCTCGAACCACGAGGATGGCCCATCGGCCGCAACTGATCATCCCTTGCGGATGACGAACAGGTGGCCCGTTTCCGTCTTCTCGCTGGTGAGAAGCGTATACCCCTTTTCATTGCAGAGATGCGGAATGTCGATGACGGCAAGCGGATCGGTCGTTTCGACCGTCAAGGTCGCGCCGCTCGGCATGCCGCGCAGGCGCTTTTCCGTTTTGATCGCTGGATAGGGGCATTTCAGCCCGCGCAGATCGTAAACCTCGTCGGTCAGGCTATTCACTCTTGGCCCAAAACTTCCAGAAGGACGGCTTTTTGGCCGGCTCGGTCTGTGCGGTTTCCATGGGCTGGGGCGCATAAGCGAGCGGATTGACGCCCGGGTTCATCGGGTTCGCCATCGGGATCGGCACATTCGCCGGAATGTTGGTCGCTACGACGGGACCGCCCTGCTGCTGCGCGGACGCTTCGGGAGCTGCGGCCGCGACGCGAATGCTTGCAGTCGACGGATTGGTTGTTGGACTCGCTACCGTGCCGCCGCGGGCAACCTGCTGCGCGGACTGGTTGGCCATCATCGATTCAAGATCGGCGACCTTCATCATCTTGCCGGCCGCAAGCGCGGTGCCAGTCGGGGCATAGGCGAGATCATGGCCCTTGCGCTGCTTGGCGACAACAGCCTTGCGTTCGGCTTCGGTCGGGTCGTACCAGGCCATGCCGTCAAATTTCTTCAGAGCGGCACTGTAATCAGCGTCATACTGCTTGCCGTAGGTCGCAAGCGCTATCTGCAGTGCGGGCGGCGTGGTCATGACCGGGCATTTGCCGCTGGCATTGAAGGGGCCGGTAGCCTGCTGGTTGAAGACGTATTTCTTCTCGCAGACCTCGACTTCCGGCGGACGCTTCGTCACTTCGAAATTGTCGTAGCCGACCTTCAACATTTTCCAGAATTCGATATTGGGGCTGAGGCGATGCTTGACCATGTTTTCCGCTGTCATGCGGAAAGGATAGGCCTCGAGCTGGATCGCCTTCTGGCCGCCCTTGAAGGCGTCGCGCGCGAAGGCATAAATTTCCAGCACCTGCTGATCGGTCATCGAATAGCAGCCCGACGACGAGCAGGCGCCGTGGATCATCAGATTGGCGCCTGTGCGGCCATTGGCCGCGTCATAGCGGTTCGGAAAACCGGTGTTGATGGCGAGATAATATTTGGAGTTCGGATTGAGATTGGCCGGCGTCAGCATGTAGAAGCCTTCCGGCGCTTGCCGGTCGCCCTCCTTCACCTTCGGGCCGAGACGGCCGGACCAGGCGCAGATCTTATAATCGGCGATCACCTCGAAGCGATTGTTCTGGTTCGCCTTGAGGATCTCCATCACGCCTTCTTCCTTGAAGATGCGGATCATGATCGGCGAATTGCGGTCCATGCCCTTTTTCGACATGTCGGCGAGGATATGGCTCGGAAGCGGCTGCTCGACCTTGTTTTTCACCGTCGACAGATCGATCGACGCGGATTCGAGCGTGTCGTTGCAGCCGGCGAGGGCCAGCGCCATCAGGGAAACATAGGCAAGGTGACGGATGCGCATTCTGACTTAGCCCACAGACACGAAGAGCGGCCGCACGATCTGTTTCGGCGCCCTCAAATCGAAACATGAAACAGAATCATAGACGGCTTATACTTGAGAATTCCTTACCAGCCTATGACGTGCTCGCGGCGCACCCGCAAGCTTTTCTTTGCCATAAAGGTTTCGATAACAAGAATGTGGCCAAGATTTGGCCCCATTCCCGTCTTGGGAGATCACGAATCTCGAACTTAAGTTAGAGATTGCGACCCATATTGAGGAATTTCTGACGACGATCGCTGCGCAATTGTTCGCCCGAACGGCTGGAGAGTTCGCCGAGCGCGTTGGAAATCATATCGCCGGTCGCCTTAATCACCGTCTGCGGGTCGCGATGCGCGCCGCCGAGCGGTTCGGGAATGATGCCGTCGATGATACCGAGCCCCTTCAGATCCTCGGCGGTGATTTTCATGTTGGTGGCGGCTTCCTTGGCACGGGTTGAATCGCGCCAGAGGATCGAGGCGGCACCTTCGGGTGAAATCACGCTGTAGATCGAATGTTCGAGCATATAGACGCGGTTGCCGGTGGCGATCGCAATCGCGCCGCCAGAACCGCCTTCGCCGATGACCACCGAGATGATCGGCACCTTGACGCCCAGGCACATTTCCGTGGAGCGGGCAATCGCTTCCGCCTGGCCGCGCTCTTCGGCGCCGACGCCTGGGTAGGCGCCCGCCGTATCGACCAGGGTCACGACGGGCAGTTGAAAGCGGTCGGCCATTTCCAGGATGCGAATCGCCTTGCGGTAACCCTCGGGACGGGCGCTGCCGAAATTGTGCTTCAGGCGCGTCTTGGTGTCGTTGCCCTTTTCCTGGCCGATGACGGCGACGGGCTGACCCCGGAAACGGGCAAAGCCTGCCTGGATGGCGGCATCCTCGGAAAATTTGCGATCGCCGGCGAGCGGTGTGAATTCCGTAAACAGCGCTCCGGCATAGTCGACGAAATGCGGCCGCTGCGGATGGCGGGCAACCTGCGTCTTCTGCCAGGCATTGAGCTTGGAATAGATGTCGGCCATGGCTTCGCGGACGCGGATTTCGAGCCGTCCGACTTCATCGGACGTATCGATGCTCTCGTCTTCGCTTGCCAGTTTCTTCAGCTCGTGAATCTTGCCTTCGAGATCCGAGATGGGTTTTTCGAAGTCGAGATAATTGTGCATGAGATGCGTTTCCGATCCTTTTGCCCGTGACGAGAGACGGCACGTATAGCCTGTGTGCCGGTCCTAATCCTGTTTTTTGGCCTGTTTGGCAAGGGGGTGATGCGTTTGCACCAGCTGGTGAAGCCGTTCTTCCAGCACATGTGTGTAGATTTGTGTGGTCGAAATGTCGGAATGGCCGAGAAGTTCCTGCACCACGCGCAGGTCCGCACCATTGGCAAGCAGGTGGCTGGCGAAGGCGTGGCGCATGACATGCGGCGAAATCATTGAGGGTGTGAGCCCGGCGCGAATGGCTAGATCCTTCAGGTCGCGCGCAAAGACCTGCCGCGGCAGATAGCCCTGCTTGGAGGCTGCGGGAAAGAGCCACGGGCTTTCCGGGGCGGGCTGCTTGGCGTTTGCCGCCTCCAGCGCCTGTCGGCGGCCATAGGTCTTCAGCGCAGCGATGGCCGACTGCGACAGCGGCACCAGCCGCTCCTTGTTGCCTTTGCCGCGGATCATCAGGAAACGCCCTTCCTGATCCAGCACCTTGGCCGGCAGGGAAACGAGTTCACTGACGCGCATGCCGGTGGCATAAAGCAGCTCCAGCAAAACCAGCATGCGCAGATGCTGCAATTGATCGGGTCCTTCGACGGCCGCCTCCTGTTCCGCCTGGGCGAGAAGGCGCGTCACCTCATCGACACCCATGGTCTTCGGTAGGGCGCGGCCCTTCTTCGGCGCGTCGAGAATGCCGGTAGGGTCATCCGTGCGCAGACCCTCGGCATAGAGAAATTTATAGAACTGGCGCATGGCCGACAGCCTGCGTGCCTGCGACGACGGCTTGAAGCCCTGTCGTGAGAGCCCGGAGAGATAGGCGCCGAGATCGTTCGATGCCGCTTCCGTCATGCGGACCTTGCGCTCCGACAGGAAGGAATGGAGATCGTCGAGGTCGCGTTCGTAGGACTGCAGCGTGTTGACCGCTGCGCCGCGTTCGGCGCTCATCATTTCGAGGAAGGCTTCCACATGAACGCGGCTCAGATCCTTCACGGCGATGTCCGCGCTCACTGTTTCACCGAGCCGGTTGCCGGCGGATTGACACGTTCGGATGGTATGCGGATCGTCACATCGCGCGGCTGCGGGTCGACGAACAGCACCAAGGCCCACATTGCTCCATAAACCGATCCGGCGATGACCGCGCAGATGACAAGGAAGCGAAACAGGGTCGGCATTCAGAAACTCTCCTCGTCCCAATCATTGGTCCGGCGATATATTGTAATTATACCCGACAAGCGTTAGCCGAAGGATATTGCAGGCATGTTTATGTTGCGGCGTCTTGACGCTACCGGCGCATTTGACGATACCGTTTGCAAACAAATTGTGAATGGGCCGATGAGCGAAGAAGTGCTGACCCTTGCAGAAAGCCTTAGAGACAGAGCGCGCGCCGCATTGGGTACGCGCAATCTTGTCCTCGTCGGGTTGATGGGGGCCGGAAAATCCTCGATCGGCCGGCTGGTCGCGCATCAGCTCGGCATTCCCTTCGTCGATACCGATATCGAGATCGAGCGCGTGTCGCGCATGACGATCACCGAGCTATTCGAAGCCTATGGCGAAGAGGAGTTCCGGGCGCTGGAAACGCGGGTGATCAAGCGGCTGCTCA
Organism: Rhizobium sp. CB3090; assembly: GCF_029714285.1. Classification (NCBI taxonomy): domain Bacteria; kingdom Pseudomonadati; phylum Pseudomonadota; class Alphaproteobacteria; order Hyphomicrobiales; family Rhizobiaceae; genus Rhizobium; species Rhizobium sp. CB3090. The sequence continues at coordinate 2,992,661 of NZ_CP121662.1, read as the reverse complement.
AGGGCGGCCCTCGCGTGGTTTCCACCGGCGGCGGCGCCTTCATCAACGATCGCACGCGCCGGCACATCAAACGCAGCGGCCTGTCGGTCTGGCTGAAAGCCGATCTCAACGTGCTCTGGGAGCGGGTCAACAAGCGCGATACGCGACCGCTGCTCAAAACCGAGAATCCGAAGCAGACCCTCGAAAAGCTGATGAATGCGCGCTATCCGATCTATGCGGAAGCCGATCTCACGGTTTTGTCCCGCGATGTGGGCAAGGATGTCATGGTCAAGGAAGTCCTTATGGCCATCGTCGAGGGGAAAGAAGAAAGCAAGACACGATGAATGCGATCACATCGGCCGAGCGTCTCGTCCGCGTGCCTCTCGGCGAGCGCGCCTATGACATCCTGATCGGCCCCGGGCTGATCGCGCGCGCCGGCAAGGAAATCGCAGCAAGGTTGAAGGGCCGCAGAGCCGCTGTCATTACGGACGAAAATGTCGCGCCGCTCTATCTCGATTCGCTGATTTCGAGCCTTCAGGAGGCTGGTATTCAGCCTTCCAAGCTGGTCCTGCCGGCCGGCGAGAAGACCAAGAGCTTCGAGCATTTGATGGCCGTCTGCGATGCCGTGCTTACGGCGCGTGTCGAGCGCAATGATGCCGTGATCGCGCTTGGCGGCGGCGTGATCGGCGATCTCGCCGGCTTTGCTGCCGGCATCGTGCGCCGCGGCGTCCGTTTCGTGCAGGTGCCGACGTCGCTGCTGTCGCAGGTGGATTCTTCTGTCGGCGGCAAGACCGGCATCAACACCCATCACGGCAAGAACCTGGTCGGCGTCTTCCACCAGCCCGATCTCGTGCTTGCCGATACCGATGTGCTGAATACGCTCAGCGAACGCGAATTCCGCGCCGGCTATGCCGAGGTTGCCAAATACGGCCTGATCGACAAGCCGGATTTCTTTGCCTGGCTGGAGGCCAACTGGAAAGAGGTGTTTTCCGGCGGTGCAGCCCGTATTGAGGCGATTGCCGCGAGCTGCCAGGCGAAATCCGACGTTGTCGTCGCCGACGAGCGCGAAAACGGTCCGCGGGCGCTGCTCAATCTCGGCCATACCTTTGGCCATGCATTGGAGGCAGCGACCGCCTATGACGGCCGGCGGCTGGTGCATGGCGAGGGCGTTTCGATCGGCATGGTGCTGGCGCACGAATTTTCTTCACGCCTCAATCTGGCGAGCCCTGATGATGCCAAGCGCGTCGAGACGCATCTGAAGGCGGTCGGCCTGCCGACGCGGATGAGCGACATTCCGGGTGAGCTGCCGCCGGCCGAGGTGCTGATGGACGCGATCGCTCAGGACAAGAAGGTCAAGAGCGGTAAGCTCACCTTCATCCTGACCCGTGGCATCGGGCAATCCTTCGTCGCCGATGACGTCCCGGCCTCCGAAGTTCTCAGTTTCCTAAGGGAAAAACATCCGCAATGACCGCTCAAGGCACGTTGGCCGTTCTGTGGGAATATTGGCCCGAGATCATCTCGATCATCGCACTCGTGCTGATTTCGGCCATTTTCGCCGGCTCGGAGACGGCGCTCACGGCAGCTTCGCGCAGCCGCATCCACACATTGGAAGCCAATGGCGACACCCGCGCCGGCGTCGTGCGGCTGCTGATCGAGCGTCGCGACCGATTGATCGGCGCGCTGCTGATCGGCAACAATCTCGCCAACATCCTGTCGTCGTCGCTTGCGACCAGCCTGTTCCTTGGCCTGTTCGGTAATTCCGGCGTGGCGATCGCCACAGCCGCCATGACGGTCATCCTCGTCATTTTCGCTGAGGTTCTGCCGAAGAGTTGGGCCATTGCGACACCGGACCGCTTCGCGCTGAATGTTGCCGGTGCAATACGTCTCTTCGTCATTGTGGTCGGGCCGGTGTCGAGCTTCGTCAACACCATCGTCCGGCAGATTCTCGGTATCTTCGGCATTAATCTCTCCAAGGAAGTGTCGATGCTGTCGGCCTATGACGAGCTGCGCGGCGCCGTCGATCTGCTGCATCGCGAGGGTTCGGTGGTCAAGGTCGACCGCGACCGGCTGGGCGGTCTGCTCGATCTCGGCGAGCTGGAGCTTTCCGACATCATGGTGCACCGCACGGCGATGCGCGCCATCAACGCCGACGATCCGTCCGAGGTGGTGGTGCGCGCCATTCTCGACAGCCCCTATACGCGCATGCCGCTCTGGCGCGGCACGATCGACAACATCATCGGCGTCGTCCACGCCAAGGATCTCTTGAGGGCGCTGGCGGAGCGCAATGTCGAGCCTGAAAATCTGGACATCGTCAAAATAGCGCAAAAGCCCTGGTTCGTGCCTGACAGCACCAATCTCCAAGACCAGCTCAATGCCTTCCTGCGCCGCAAGCAGCATTTTGCCGTCGTCGTTGACGAATATGGCGAAGTGCAGGGCATCGTCACCCTGGAAGATATTCTGGAGGAGATCGTCGGCGATATTGCCGACGAGCATGATCTTGATATTCAAGGCGTGCGGCAGGAGGCCGACGGCTCGATCGTTGTCGACGGCGTCGTGCCAATTCGCGATCTCAATCGCGCGCTCGACTGGGATCTGCCCGACGAAGAGGCCACGACGATCGCCGGCCTCGTCATCCACGAATCGATGACCATTCCGGAAGAGCGCCAGGCCTTCACCTTCTACGGCAAGCGTTTCATCGTCATGAAGCGGGAAAAGAACCGCATCACCAAGCTCAGGATCAGGCCGGCGGAAACGGAAGAGGGGAAGCCGGAGTAGCCGGTCACCACCGCACCGTTTCGCCAGGTGCTGCGGGTTCCACGGCAAGCGCATGCAGCCCAGCATCCAGTTCCGGCTTCAAAAGCTCGGTTATAGCCCTGTGGCGGGCAAGGCGCGGCATGCCGGTGAACTTGGCGGAGATGATTCGAATTCTTATATGGGTCTCGCCCGTTCCGGTCATGTCAGGCTGATGGCCGGCGTGCAAGTGGCTTTCGTTGATGACAGCGAGACGCTCGGGCGCGAAGGCGTCGTTGAGCTTTTTCTCAATGCGGGATTGAAGCGTCGTTTCCATATTCCCGCCGTCACCTCGTTCGCGAAAAGGTTCCCACAAAGCCTATAACATTCCCATTTGTCAATTCTTGTTGTGGGGTGGCTGAGGCCCCATAATTAGGCCGCCATGAGACTCGATTCAAAATACTTCGATCGTATTCGAACCCGCCGCAAGCGCGAGCCGGAGGCCGAACAGGCTCCGCCGACCTGCCAGTGGGACGGCTGCGACAAAAAGGGTACGCATCGTGCGCCGGTCGGGCGCAATGCGGAAGGGCAGTTCTTTTTGTTCTGCTTCGAGCACGTCAAAGATTACAACAAGGGCTACAATTATTTCTCCGGCCTCTCGGACGGTGAGATCGCGCGCTACCAGAAGGAAGCCATCACCGGTCATCGCCCGACCTGGACCGTCGGCGTCAACAAGGCGGCGCGCAATAGCCCGCTACATTCCGACGTCCGCTCCGGTTCCTATGCTCGGGTGCGCGATCCCTTCGGTTTCGTCAAGGACGGACAGGGGCAGGGACGCGGCCCGCGCTTCCCGCAGGAGCGCAAGCTGAAGACGCTCGAGGCGAAAGCCTTCGACACGATGGGGCTGGGCGCCAATGCCACCGGCGCCGAGATCAAGAGCCGTTACAAGGAATTGGTGAAAAAGCACCATCCGGATGCGAACGGCGGCGACCGCGGGTCGGAGGAACGGTTTCGCGCCGTCATTCAGGCCTATCAATTGTTGAAGCAAAACGGTTTTTGTTAATTCCTGTCCTTGCTCTCCGCTTTCAATCAGGTATGGTCCAAATCGGCTGAGGCCGCAGGCGACTGCGGCAAGGTGTGCTTTTGGCTGGCTGCACCTCGGCCAATTTTCCGGACGCGGCGTTTCTTGTCCGGGACTCTGTTCAAGAATGCTCGCAAGCGATCATGTCGTCGCGCCGAGGTTTCGCTTCAGTCCCGGAGAAGTATCGCCGTTGTTCCGACCTGACGGATGCGGACAACAAGCTGCGGCGTCACGGATCAAAAACGGCTGAGATTGATATGGCTGGGTGACAGTCACCCGCCCTGGAGACATGATGAGCAAGATTGACCTTGATATTTCCGAGCTTCCTGACACGACCGTTTCGGTCCGTGAAGTCTTTGGCATCGATTCCGATATCCGCGTCCCGGCATACAGCAAGGGCGATGCCTATGTGCCCGACCTCGACACCGACTATCTCTTCGATCGCGAGACGACGCTCGCCATTCTCGCCGGCTTTGCCCATAACCGCCGCGTGATGATCTCGGGTTATCACGGCACGGGCAAGTCCTCCCACATCGAGCAGGTCGCAGCCCGCCTCAACTGGCCGTGCGTGCGTATCAACCTCGACAGCCATGTCAGCCGTATCGACCTCGTCGGCAAGGACGCAATCGTCGTCAAGGACGGGCTGCAGGTCACCGAATTCAAGGACGGCATCCTGCCCTGGGCCTACCAGCACAACGTCGCCCTCGTCTTCGACGAATACGACGCCGGCCGCCCGGACGTGATGTTCGTCATTCAGCGCGTGCTGGAATCCTCCGGTCGTCTGACCCTGCTCGACCAGAGCCGCGTCATCCGTCCTCACCCGGCTTTCCGCCTGTTCGCGACCGCCAACACCATCGGCCTTGGCGATACGACCGGCCTCTATCATGGCACGCAGCAGATCAACCAGGCGCAGATGGACCGCTGGTCGATCGTGACGACGCTGAATTACCTGCCGCACAACAACGAAGTCGACATCGTGCTCGCGAAGGTGAAATCCTTCCGCAACGATAAGGGCCGAGACATCGTATCCAAGATGGTGCGCGTCGCCGATCTGACTCGCGCAGCCTTTATGAATGGCGATCTGTCGACCGTCATGAGCCCGCGTACGGTCATCACCTGGGCGGAAAATGCGGAAATCTTCGGCGATGTCGCCTTTGCCTTCCGCGTGACCTTCCTCAACAAGTGCGATGAGCTGGAGCGGCCGTTGGTCGCCGAGCAGTATCAGCGCGCTTTCGGCGTCGAGCTGAAGGAAAGCGCCGCCAACATCGTGCTCGAAGCCTAAGAAGAAGAGCCAGCAAGTCATGGCAGGTCGCGGAGACAATTCCAAAGGGAAGCCGGGCGCTCCGGTGGACATGGAGCCGTTGCGTCGGGCGATTACCGGCTGCGTGCGCTCGATCGCCGGCGATGCTGAGGTTGAGGTGGCCTTCGCCAACGAGCGCCCCGGGATGACGGGCGAGCGTATTCGCCTGCCGGAGCTTTCGAAGCGGCCGACGGCGCATGAGCTGGCGGTGACGCGTGGCCTTGGCGATTCCATGGCCTTGCGGCTCGCCTGCCACGATGCGCGCGTGCATGCCACCATGGCGCCGCAGGGCGCCGATGCTCGCTCGATCTTCGATGCGGTCGAACAGGCTCGCGTGGAATCGATCGGCGCGTTGCGTATGAGCGGCATGGCCGCCAACCTCAATTCGATGAATTCGGAAAAATACGCCAAGGCGAATTTCACCGGCATCGAGCGACAGGAAGACGCGCCGCTCGGCGAGGCGATGGCGATGATCGTGCGCGAGAAGCTGACCGGCCAGCAGCCGCCGGAAAGCGCCGGCAAGGTGCTCGACCTCTGGCGTTCCTTCATCGAGGACAAGACCCGCGGCGAACTCGACCATCTGCTTTCTGCCATCAACGATCAGCAGAGCTTCGCGCGTGTCGTGCGCAATATGCTGTCAGCCATGGACATGGCCGAGGAATACGGTGACGAGGAGATGGAGCCGGATTCCGATGAGGAATCTGCCGAGGAGGACAAGCCGAGCGGCGAGGATCAAGATGATCAGGATGTCGAGAGCGATGATGGCTCCGACTCCGCGCCTGCCGAGGACAGCGAAGCTTCCGACGAGCAGATGGACGATGGCGAGATGGACGGCGCCGAAATCTCCGACGACGACATGAGCGAAGAGGGTGAAGAGGATTCGGAAACGCCGGGCGAAACTCGCCGTCCGAACACGCCCTTTGCCGATTTCAACGAAAAGGTGGATTACCACGTCTTCACCGAGGAATTCGATGAGACGACCACGGCGCAGGAACTCTGCGACACGGTCGAGCTCGAGCGCCTGCGTGCCTTCCTCGACAAGCAGCTTGCGCATCTGCAGGGTGCCGTGGGGCGGCTCGCCAACCGGCTGCAGCGCCGGCTGATGGCGCAGCAGAACCGCGCCTGGGATTTCGACCTTGAAGAGGGATATCTCGACCCGGCACGGCTGACGCGCCTGATCATCGATCCGATGCAGGCGCTCTCCTTCAAGATGGAGCGCGACACGCAGTTCCGCGATACGGTGGTGACGCTGCTGATCGACAATTCCGGCTCGATGCGCGGCCGGCCGATCACCGTCGCCGCCACCTGCGCCGATATTCTGGCGCGCACGCTGGAACGCTGCGGCGTCAAGGTCGAAATCCTTGGCTTCACCACCAAGGCCTGGAAGGGCGGGCAGGCGCGCGAGAAATGGCTTGCCGGCGGCAAGCCGCAGACGCCTGGCCGGCTCAACGATCTCCGCCACATCATCTACAAATCGGCAGACGAGCCCTACCGGCGGGCGCGCACCAATCTCGGCCTGATGATGCGCGAAGGCCTGCTCAAGGAAAATATCGATGGCGAGGCGCTGATCTGGGCGCATAACCGCCTGCTCGGCCGCCGTGAGCAGCGCCGCATCCTGATGATGATCTCGGACGGCGCGCCGGTTGACGATTCAACGCTGTCGGTCAATCCGGGCAATTATCTGGAGCGGCACCTGCGCGCCGTGATCGAGCAGATCGAGACGCGTTCTCCCGTGGAACTCCTGGCGATCGGCATTGGCCACGACGTCACGCGCTACTATCGCCGCGCCGTGACGATCGTCGACGCCGACGAGTTGGCCGGCGCCATGACCGAGCAGCTCGCATCGCTGTTCGAGGATCAGTCAAGCCTGCCGCGCATGCGTCGCGCAAGCTGAATAGCCGATAGTCAAACGCGCATCGGTCCCCCGCGGCCGATGCGTCCATCGATCCTCCGTCAGTTGCAAGGTCCCGTAAGAGCCCATGAAACGCCTTTGCCGCGCGACCATGCTTGTGATGCTGCTCGCCGGCTGTGGCTCTGTGGATACTTCGGAAGGTGGCTCTGCGGATATCCACGCGACTGCGATTTCGGCGTTCAAGCCCGGTTCCGAGCAGACACGATTCGGTGCGCTCGAATTTCTCGGCGGTCTCGAACTCAGCTCCGGCAACGCGCTCCTCGGCGCCCTCTCCGGCATCCGCTTCCGTCCGGACCAGCGGCATTTCGTTTCGGTCCTGGATACGGGCCATTGGCTGACGGGGACCATCGAGCGCGATGAGGAAGGCAGGCTGAAGGGTATCGTCGATGCCCGTATCATGCCGATGGTCGACCGTTTCGGTGCGACGGATGCCGGCAAGGGCGCGATGGATGCGGAAGGGCTGGTGTTACGGGGCAACCACGTGCTCGTCAGCTATGAGCAAAATCATCGCGTCGATACCTATCCCGATCCCGGTTTCGAGACATCGCCGCCGGATGGCAGCATCCCGATCCTGATCCCGAAGAGGCTGTTACGAGCCAATCGCAGCCTGGAAGCGCTGATGATCGCGCCGCAATCAAGCCCGCTGGCGGGAGCAGTGGTGATCGTCGCGGAGCGCAGTCTGGACGATCAGGGCAACATGCTGGCGGCGATCCTGGATGGACCTTTGGAAGGCCGCTTTACAGTGCGCCATACCGACGATTTCGACGCCAGCGACGGCGTTTTTCTGCCAGGCGGCGATCTGCTGCTGCTGGAGCGGCGCTTCGATCTCGCGCATGGCATCGGCGTGCGTATCCGCCGCATTGCCGGTGACGATATCAAGCCGGGCGCCGTCGTCGACGGCGATGTCATCTTCCAAGCAGGGTCCAATCTGCAGATCGACAATATGGAAGGGCTGGACGCCTTCCGGGCCGCCGACGGTACGATCCACCTGATCACGGTCTCCGATGACAACCATTCGATTCTGCAGCGAAGCCTGATGCTGGAATTCCGGCTGAGGGACGATACGGCCGTTAGCATGAAATAGCGGCCCGGGCCTCCTCAGGACATAGCGACGACGGTGCCGGCCTGATCATCCCCAAGCCGGCTCGCGACGTACGGGCTCGATCGTGTGAAGATAGCCGGTAAAGGTGTCGGGCGGCGATGAGCCGGTTAGTTGGGTGATGATCTGGCCCACTTCGCCGCGATGATAACCGCCATGGGCGATGACATGACCCAGCATCTCCTGGCGCGACATTCGCCCATATCCGCCATCCGAGAATTTGAACGCTATCGATTCCGTCAGGTCCTCGGCGCTCAATTCCGCGACATAGTCGACATACCAGCGGTCCGTTTCCCTGACGGCGTTGTACAGTTCCTCGAAAGCCGGCGCTTCATCAGCACCGGTTCTCGTATAGGCGTGTTCGCGACGCTGGAGGTTGGACGCGAAGATCCGGTCAACTATGTGGGCATGATTGAGGATCAGGATGGCCACGCGGCGTTCGTCCGCAGGTATATTGGCACTAAGGGCGTTCAAGCCCGAGAACAGCCCTTCGTCGGCCCAGGCCTTGTATTGGAACAGCGACGTCAAAAGCGTCTGCGCACTCATTTCAACTTCTCCCGATGAGGTCCGCCATTGCGCGGCGTTTTGGTCTAAGACATGCGCTCGCTTTTCATGGACAAAATGTGAGCGTATGCTCAGATTTTACACGGAGCCCTTCGCTTGACTACTCGCCTTTCTCCGCAACGCAGAAGCATGCGCAAGGCGCCGCGGCAACAGCGATCGCGCGCCACGGTGGCTGCCATCGTGGAGGCGGCAGCTCGCATTCTGGCGCAGCGTGGCTGGGCGAATTTCACCACCAATGAGGTCGCCGCAGCCGCGGGCGTAAGCATTGGTTCGCTTTATCAGTATTTCCCGAACAAGCTGGCGCTTGCCGAAGCGATCCTGCAGCGGCATCTCAACGATATCCTCGCCGCCTGGTCTGCGTCGGGCGACTGGAGCGAGACCTCGACGCTCGATGAGCGTGTGACGCAATTGATCGATGGCGTCATTGCGGCCCATTCGGTCGACCAGGCGCTGCACCGCGTTCTGCTGAACGAAGTGCCGGCGGCGCCGCGTTCTGCTTACGAAGAGTTCGAGAGAGAATATCAGAAGCGCTATCGGGCCGTGATCGCCGCGAGCTCGGGCAAGCGCAATCGTGCTCGTGACGAGGTGGCGGGACGGATGCTTGCCGCCGCCATCGAAGGGGTCGTCCATGCCGCCGCGAATCGCGATGAACTTGAGTGGGAGGTCTTGAGGATAGAACTTGGCGATCTCGTCCGCGCCTATCTGCGGCACCGCCAGCAAACGGCTTGAGACAGGGTGAGAAATGTCGATGGGCGAGGCTGCATGAAACAACCGGGAGGAGTTTCGGGCGCTCCCGGCCGCTTCACAATTCAGGTGCTTGCGGTCAGGCGCGCACCTGCTGCTGCATCGGCTTCAGCACGTTCATCAGCGCGCTATAGGGCAGCAACATGACGAGACCGACGGTCACCTTCACCGAGAAATCGCCGATCGCCCAGGAAATCCAACGCGGTGCCGAGGTCGAGAAAACGCCGAGGATCGGTGCCCAGTCGATCGCGAAGGGATCGTTGGGGCCGAAGAAGACGAAGAAAGGCGCGAAGGCAAAGGAGAAGAACATCGCTGTGTCCAGCATCGAGCCAATCAGTGACCCGAACAGCGGCGCACGCCACCAGGCCATGCGGCGCAGGCGGTTGAACACCGAGATATCGAGAAGCTGGCCGGCGAGATAGGCCGAACCGGAGGCGATCGCGATACGCGGCTGTGCGGTGAAGAAGGAGAGCGTCACGCCGACGACGAAACCCGCGAACACCACCTTGCGCGCAGCCTTCGGACCGAACTGGCGGTTGGTCAGGTCGGTGATCAGGAAGGCGACGGGATAGGTGAACGCGCCCCAGGTGAGGATATCCGCGAGATTGATGCCGGCGAGCGTCGCCTGCAGCGGATACTGCACGAGGATATTGGAGGCGACGACGACGAGCGTCATCAGCAGAACATAGATAAACGTGTAGCGTGATTTCAGCATTTTTTTATCCTGGGTGATGCCACCAGTTGGAGGAAAACCGGACATGGAAAAAGGCCTGTCCGGAGGTTATCCGTGCAAGCCTTTTAGCCCGTATGATATCGAGAAGTGTCGCTTAAGCGGCTACGGCAGCTTCAGCGGTCTTCTTGACGATCTGGCGACGCAGCAGGCGGGCGCGCATGCTGAGCTCGTTTTCGCTTGCCTTGATAAGGAAAGCGTCGAGGCCGCCGCGATGCTCGACCGAGCGGAGTGCTGCAGCGGAAACGCGCAGACGATAACGCTGGCCAAGAACGTCAGAAATCAGCGTGACCTGGCAGAGGTTCGGCAGGAACCGACGCTTGGTCTTGTTGTTGGCGTGGCTGACATTGTTGCCCACGAGGACGGCCTTGCCGGTCAATTCGCACATGCGGGACATGGAACACCTACTTTTGTTTTTCTAGGCCATCGGATAGTCATCCCGGGCAAAGCCCGGCGCGCAATCCAACAGGCCATAATTGGAAAGTTGCGGTTCTATAGTCAGCGCGGCCGGCTACGTCAAGCCAAACCTTGAGCTTTCCCGCAATTCCGTCAAAAAGCTGCTGTTTTCTCATTGTCGCAGCGGGTGCATAAAGCGCCTATATATGCTGCCTGCTCTTTGTTGAAGGCTTTGGTCATGGTTCATTTTCGAAGGTGGCTTTTCATTTCGGCCCTGCTGGCGTCGATGCCCTCGCTGGCATTGGCCGAAGAACTGCGGCATGAAACGCAGTATCGCGTGGCGCTTGCCGGCTTCCCGATCGCGAGGGCGGATTTCAAGACCGAGGTCAAGAACAAGCAGTTTACCATCCGGGGCGATATCACGTCGGCCGGTCTTGCCGATCTTGTCACGTCAATCGATGCGAAAACCGATGTGTCCGGCACCGTCGGCGACAACAGGCTGCAGGCGACGCACTACACGCTCTATTACAAGAGCGGCAAAAAGGAACGCACCTATGATGTCGCCTATACCAACGGCAACGTGACCTCGAATACGATCACGCCGGAGCCAAAACGGCCGCAAAGCTGGATTCCGCTCAGCGACGGAGATCTGCATTCGGTGCTCGACCCGATTTCCGGGATGATTTTTCCGATTACCCCCAATCTCAATCTCTGCAATCAGACCTTGCCTGTCTTCGACGGCGAGATGCGCATGGATCTGAAACTCTCGCCGAAGGGATCGCACCCGTTTTCGACGGAAGGTTTCAAAGGCAAGACAATCGCCTGCGGTGTGCGCTTCACGCCGAAGAGCGGCTACAAGGGAACGCGCAAGGATTACCTTTATCTCGCCAAGAGCGACGGCATGGAGATCTGGTTTGCCAAGGCGGATGCCATGAATGTATATGCGCCTGTCTACGTCCGTATCCCGACGCAATATGGGACAGTGACGATCACCGCGGTGAAATACGGCAGCTAAACGGGCTTCAACAGACGCCCGCGGCGACAGACTGGGGGCGGAGTTGAAGTTTCGCGCGACATTGACGGGATTTGCGGCCATCGTGATGTGGTCGTTCCTGGCGTTGCTGACGGTGGCATCGGGCAAGATGCCGCCGTTTCAGTTGCTCGCCGTCTGTTTCGCCATCGGCAGCATTCCCGGTATCCTTGTTCTTGCATTGAAGCCGGAGCGTCTGCGGCTGCTGCGCCAGCCGGCCAAGGTCTGGGTCACCGGCGTTGCCGGGCTGTTCGGCTATCATTTCCTCTATTTCACCGCGCTGCGCCATGCGCCGGCCGTCGAGGCGGGCTTGATCGCCTATCTTTGGCCGCTGCTGATCGTCGTCGGCTCGGCGCTTTTGCCGGGCGAACGGCTGCGCTGGTACCATATCGTCGGCGCGCTGATGGGGCTTGCCGGCACAGTGCTGATCGTCGGCCGCAACGGGTTTCACTTCGAGGGCGCTTATGCCATCGGCTACGGCGCGGCATTTCTTTGCGCCTTCACCTGGTCCGGCTACTCACTGATCACGCGCCGGTTCGAGGCGGTGTCGACCGATGTCGTCACCATCTTTTGCCTGGCGACATCGGCCCTTTCCTTCGTCTGCCATCTTGGCCTGGAGGATACGATCTGGCCGGACGCGGCATCGCAGTGGGTCGCCGTGCTTGGGCTCGGCCTCTTTCCGGTGGGCGCTGCCTTCTATGCCTGGGATTACGGCGTCAAGAACGGCGATATCCAGATTCTCGGCGCGGCCAGCTATGCCGCGCCGCTGCTCTCGACCCTGATCCTGACATTGTTCGGCTTTGCCGAACCAAGCTGGGACATCGCACTTGCCTGCCTTCTGGTCACCGGCGGGGCGGTACTGGCAGCACACAGGATGATCCTGCGTCGCAACGGTGACGGAGCGGCGCAGGCGGAGGCAGCGGAATAGGCTCTCGGCCGCCGAGACATACACGCGGCGGCCGAGCCTGCCATCGGTCTGCTACTTCTTGAAGACCTTCTCCAGGAATGCGATCAGCGATGGCCGCCAGACATCCATTTCATGCTGGAGGTCCGGATATTCTTGGTAGTCGTGCCTGATTTTCTTCTCTTCGAGCGTCGCCTTCAGGCCGGCGACATCCTTGCCGACGACTTGATCCTTGCTTCCGACCGTCACCGTGAAGTTGCGTAGCGTCTTGTTGATCCTGTCCGGATCGTTCAAGGCGGCGTCCACCGCTTTGTCCGGCACGGTGGTCGTGCTGACGCCGCTGAAGGTCGCGACCCAGCCGAAGGTGCCGAGATGCGTAAGGCCGGAGACGAGCGCCTGGTATCCGCCCTGCGACAGGCCAGCGACCGCGCGTCCATCGGCATCGCTGCGCACCTGGTAATGGTCTTTCATATAGGGGATGAGATCCTCGATGAGCTCTCGATCCGCTGCTTCGGCATTGACGGGATAGAAGTCCTTGCGGCGTTCGGCGGCGGGGAAATTCTCCGCAATTGCGTTCGGCACGTCGGTTTCCGTGTCCGGAATGACCACGATCATCGGTTCGATCTTCTTTTCCGCCAGCAGATTGTCGAGGATCTGCGGTGCTCGGCCCTGCGCAATCCAGGACGCGACCGTGTCGCCGAAGCCGTGATAGAGATAAAGCACGGGAAAGGGCTTCGACGGGTTGTCGTAGCCGGGCGGCGTGTAGATGTACATCTGGCGCTCCGAATCGAGCGCCTTGGAATGCAGCGTCACCAGCCGCAGGTCGCCGTGCGGAACGTTGCGCGTATCGAGGATGCTGCCAGGCACCAGGATGAGGCTGGTATTCACTTGTCGCTGCGGCTTGGGCGAATTCGTGCCTGGATCGATGCTGCGAAAGCCGTCGATGTTGAAATAGTATTCATAGAGGTTGGGCTTCAACGGCTCGGTCTTGGCAGCCCATAAGCCGTCATCGCCGCGTTGCAGCGCGATCGGATCGTGCCAACCGAGAACCACGGTCACGGCTTTTGCCGAAGGGGCGTAGAGGCGGAAGGTGATCGATCCGTCCTTCTCGACCGAGGTGACGAATTCCTTCAGCGGGCGTTCCGCCGGCGGCGCGGCAGGAGCGTCAAGGGCAGCGGCGGGAAGGCTCATGATGCAGCCCGCCAGAACAAACATGGGAAACAACACACGCACGAAATAACCTCCACCACATCAATCAATTTTCTCTCTCTCCGTGCAAAGCTGACGCAGCGCGACGCCTTTTCAAGGTGCCTGAACACAAAGCAGCGACCTTGAGTCGTGCTTCATATCGATAAACGGAAAAGTTCAGGCCGGCGAAGGCTTCCAATCCGGAGCCGCCATTTCGAAGCTGGAAAATTCGAAGCCCGGCGCAACAGTGCAGCCAACGAGGGTGAAGTCTCCGAGGCTTTCGGCGGCCTGCCACCAATCGGCGGGGATGATCGCCTGCGGACGCTCGCCTTTTGCCAGATCGATGCCGAGGACGATCGTCTCGCTCGCCTTGCCGTCGGCGGAGCGATGTAGCGCGAGCGGCGCGCCTGCATAATAGTGCCAGACCTCCGCGGCATCGCGCACCCGATGCCAATGCGAGCGTTGGCCCGCCTGCAGGAGGTAGTAGATTGCGGTCGAATGGCCGCGGCTGCCGCCATGCTCGTCACGGAATGTCTGCACATACCAGCCGCCTTCCGGATGCGGCTGCATGGAAAGTGCCTCGATGATCTCTTCCGGGCGCATCAGAAATTGTCCTTGCGCTTGCGGATTTCAGCAAAGACTTCCTCGTTGCTGCGGCTTTCCATCAGCAGATGCCGCCGGATCGACGGATCGGCGGCGCGCAGGAAGGGATTGGTCTCCTTCTCCAGCGCGAGCGTCGTCGGAATGGTGAATTTGCCTTCGGCCCTCATGGCTTCGATATCGGCGGCGCGCGCCTTCAGCCTTTCATTGTCGGGATCTATGGTCACGGCAAAGCGGGCGTTGGACAGCGTATATTCGTGGCCGAAATAGATTGCCGTTTCGTCCGGCAATACGGCAAGCTTCTGCAGGGACGCCCACATATCGGTCGCCGGCCGTTCGAACAGCCGGCCGCAGCCGAGCGCAAAGAGCGTGTCGGCGGCAAAGAGCAGTTTGTCATCCTCGAAGTGGTAACAGACATGGCCGGCGGTGTGGCCCGGTGTCTCGATGACATTGACGGTGTGATCGCCGAACTCGAAGGTGTCACCGTCGCCGACGGCGCGGTCGATGCCGGGAATGGCGACGGCTTCGTTGATCGGGCCGATGATCTCGCAGCCGAATTGCTCCTTCAGCGCCAGATTGCCTTCGACATGATCGGTGTGATGATGGGTGGTAAGGATGTGGGTAATCGTCCAGCCACGACGCTTGGCGGCCGCCAGAATCGGTCCGGCTTCCGGTGCGTCGATCGACGCCGTATAACCGCTTTCGGGATCATGGACGAGCACGCCGAAATTGTCGGAGCGGCAGATAAATACCTCTAATTCCAAGGGTTTCATGGTCGAAATAGTCCTCATCGATGCGGTTGAATCGGAATGTAGGCGGTTCGGCCTTGAAGTCCAACGGGCGGCTGATAACATTTGCGACGATGCACGCCGATATCGTCGATCTTCGTCAATTCTATCATTCCGAGCTCGGGCGCTTGGCCGAGCAGTCTATCGCAATGGCGCTTGCCTCGATCTGGTCGCGGCTGCCGGAAGAGCGTCTTGTCGGCCTCGGCTATGCCGTTCCCTATCTCGATCGTTTCCGCACCGATACCGAGCGCACTTTCGCCTTCATGCCGGCGGGGCAGGGCGCCGTGAACTGGCCGGTGGATTCGGCTTCGTCGACAGCATTGATCTTCGATGAGGAATTGCCGCTGCCGGATAGTTCCATCGACCGGGTGCTGATGGTGCATTCGCTGGAATTCGCCGAGAGCCCGCGCGAGACGCTGAAGGAGCTTTGGCGGGTGCTGGCGCCCGGCGGGCGGCTGGTCATCGTCGTGCCGAACCGCACGGGTGTGTGGGCACGCATGGAGCATACGCCCTTCGGCTCCGGCCGGCCCTATTCGCGCGGGCAGCTCACCTCCCTGCTGCGCGAGACCAATTTCACGCCGGGAGCGACGGCCGAGGCGCTGTTTTTTCCTCCCTCGAAACTGCGCACGGTCCTGCGTCTCAGACGCGCTTTCGAGCGGATCGGACGCACCCTCTGGCCGGCTTTTTCCGGCGTCATCATCGTCGAGGCGCAGAAGCGGCTCTATCAGGGCCTGCCGGTCGCCGTCCGCGCCTCGCGCCGCGTCTTTGTGCCGGTGCTGGCGCCGCGCGGCATCCCGACGACGCGCGGCGGTGCATAGTCGGAGCGGTGAACCGCGAACACTCGACAAATTCGTCAATCCGCATTAATGCCACGGGGGTGTCTAAAGCCGGAATTTTCCGGCCCTTCCCAAGGTCGATCCCATGAGCATGGAAATGAACAAGCCTGTCCCGCGCCCCGGCATTCTCGATATCGCCGCCTATGTGCCGGGCAAGGAGCATGCGCCCGGTGTGGCGCGGGTGTTCAAGCTCTCCTCGAACGAGACGCCGTTCGGTGCAAGCCCCAAAGCCATCGAAGCCTTCCGCGCAGCCGGTGAACACCTGGAACGCTATCCGGACGGGCAAGCCACGGAATTGCGCCAGGCGATCGCCGACATCCATGGCCTGAACACCGCCAATATCCTCTGCGGCAATGGTTCCGATGAGCTACTCGGCCTGCTCTGCCATGTCTATCTCGGACCCGGCGATGAGGGCATCATCACCGAGCACGGCTTCCTGATCTATAAGATTCAGATCTTGGCTGCGGGCGGGACGCCGGTCACGGTCAAGGAGAAGGATCGCACCGTCGATGTCGACGCGATCCTTGCCGCGGTCACCGAGCGGACCAAGATCGTCTTCATCGCCAATCCGGCCAATCCGACAGGCACCTATGTTCCGGTCAGCGAAATCCGCCGCCTGCAGGCGGGTTTGCCGAAGCATGTGGTCCTCGTGCTCGACGCTGCCTATGCCGAATATGTCCGCCGCAACGACTATGAGGCCGGCCTCGAGCTCGTCTCGTCGAATCCCAATGTCGTCATGACCCGCACCTTCTCGAAGATCTACGGGCTTGCGGCGCTGCGCGTCGGCTGGATGTATGGGCCTGTCGATGTGGTGGATGCGCTGAACCGCGTGCGTGGCCCGTTCAACATGAACGCGGCCGCCATTGCGGCAGGCGCGGCCGCCATCCGCGACCAGGCCTTCACCGAGAAGGCGGTGGCGCACAATACGCTATGGATCGAGAAGGTGACGAAGGCCTTCGAATCGATCGGCCTCGAAGTGACGCCGTCGGTCGCCAACTTCGTGCTCGTCCATTTCCCCGACATCGAGGGCAAGCGCGCCGCCGATGCCGACGCGTTCCTGACCAGCCGCGGCTATATCCTGCGCGCGGTGCGCGCCTATGGCTTCCCCAATTCGTTGCGCATGAGCATCGGCACGGAAGAGGCCAATCTGGGTGTCATCGATGCGCTGACCGAATTCATGGGACGCAAGGCATGAGCAGCGTCCAGTTCGATCGTATCGCGCTGATCGGCATCGGCCTGATCGGCTCGTCGATCGCCCATGATATCAAGCGGCTCGGCCTCGCCAAGGACGTGGTGATTTCGACCCGCAGCGCCGAGACGCTGAAGCGTGCCGAGGAGCTTAATCTCGGCGACCGCTATACGCCGTCGTCAGCCGAAGCCGTTCGGGATGCCGATCTCGTCATCATCTCCGTGCCGGTCGGCGCCTCGGGAAGCGTCGCCGCGGAAATCTCCGCGCATCTGAAGCCCGGCGCCATCGTCACCGATGTCGGCTCGACCAAGGCGTCGGTCATCGCGCAGATGCAACCGCATATGCCGGGCAATGTGCACTTCATTCCCGGCCATCCTATTGCGGGCACGGAGAAGTCCGGGCCTGACGCCGGATTTGCCGGGCTGTTCGAAGGCCGCTGGTGTATCTTCACACCGGTCCCCGGCACGGACGAGGCCGCCATCAAAAAGCTTCGCCGTTTCTGGGAAACGCTCGGCTCGCGCGTCGATGAAATGGATGCCGCACACCACGACAAGGTGCTGGCGATCGTCTCGCATCTGCCGCATCTCATCGCCTATAACATCGTCGGCACGGCTGATGATCTGGAGGCGGTGACGGAGTCGGAAGTCATCAAATATTCCGCCTCCGGCTTCCGCGACTTCACTCGTCTCGCCGCTTCCGACCCGACCATGTGGCGTGACGTCTGCCTGCACAATCGCGATGCCATTCTGGAAATGCTGGCGCGTTTTTCGGAAGATCTCGCCTATCTGCAGCGGGCAATCCGCTGGGGCGAGGGGGACAAGATCTTCGATCTCTTCACCCGCACCCGCGCCATTCGCCGCTCGATCGTCGAGGCCGGCCAGGATGTCGACGCCCCGGACTTTGGCCGTCACGCGCTGGATGGGAAGAAGTAGTATGCAATATCTTCTCCCCGGAGGGGACCGTTGCATAATAGAGTGAAAGGACACGGCTTGAGGGATAGGGTCGTGTTTTGGGGTCCGCTATGTTGGTTAGCGGGCTGATTTTGGGTGGCTGTTTTGGGTTTGAGTGGGCGGCGGACGGAGTCCGAGCCCTGGCTCAGGCGCTGAGCGTCACCCAGCGACGCATGTTGAAGGCGATTGCCGTCATCAGCACCTGGGCTTGCGCCTTGATTAGTCCCCGATAACGAATGACCGAAAGACCCATGCGGCGCTTCCATGTGGCAAAAGTCGTCTCGACGGCAGCGCGCCGGCGGGCGATCAGATCATTCAAGCGTTGCAGCTTCGGCGGCAGTGTGCGGTGATGTTTGTTGGGCCGGCGCATCAGCCGCGCCTTGATGCCTCTGGCCTTCAGCTTCTTCTCGCGGGCATGGGTATGATAGGCGCTATCGGCCAATACCGCCTGTTCGTCACCGCAGATCAGATCATCGGCGCAGACCGTGTCGTTGACATTGGCCGGGGTGGTGATCAGCCGGCGGATCAGGCCCGAGCCCTCATCGACACCGACATGGGCCTTGTAGCCGTAAGACGAGCCCTGCCGGCCCTTGCGCCGTGTGAAACGGGCATCCGGGTCGCTCAGCTTCACCAGCGGCGCCGTGTCCACGTCATCGTCATCTCCTGCTGGTTCGCCAACCTGCTGTCCGGGCAGGCGCTCCCTCGGCGGCCGAGCGGCTCCCGTCTCGATGATGGTCGCATCCAGCATCGTGCCACGCCGCAGAATCAACCCGGCTTTGTCCAATTGACTGTCGAGTTCCGCAAACAGCACCTCCAGAAGTCGCGCCTCGATCAGATGGTTGCGGAACCGGCACAAAGTCGTGTGATCGGGAACAGCTTCTCCCAAGCTTAGGCCAACAAAGCGGCGGAACGACAGCCGATCGTACAGTGCTTCCTCCAGCTCCATGTCCGATAGGCCGTACAGCGACTGCAAAAGCAGCGCCTTGAACATGATCAGCGGCGGATAGGCCGGGCGGCCCGCAGCCGCGTCATTGCGCAGCCGCTGCAGCACCTTCTCGAACCGGTACCATTTTACAAGTCCCGATAACCGATCCAGACGCTGATTGCCACCACTCGCCGGCATCAACGCATCCGCAAAACTGAACTGACCAGTCCGTTTCATCGCCATGCTAATCGTCCCCGTTCAACAACAGGGAATCATATCCAACCAATTTTGCAATAGTCCCCGGCGGGGAGAAGGATGCGCGTAAGCGCAGGTTGAGAGGGCGTTGCATTGTCAGATTGCCTTTCGCTCGCCGCTCAAGGCATTCGCAGCTTCGCTGCGAGTCCCCCTTCATCCGGCCACTCGCGGCTTCGCTACGCTCAACCGTTCGCGTCCACCTTCTTCCGGGCGAAGGTAAAGGTCAGATCGGCGGAACCTTCCCGAGCGGGATGAAGCCGCTCAGGGACAGGCGTCCATGATCGGCGGTGAGATCGACAGAGACCTTGTCACTGCCGGCTGCGAGCGATTTCAGGAGCTTGGTGGCGGTATCGATCATGTTCTTGGCCGCCGGGATCGTTGCTTTCAGGCTGTCGCCCCATGGCCCGATCTGATTGATCTGCAGTTTGAACTGGCCGGACAGAAAGCCCTGATCGTCGAAATTGAAAGGGCCGGTAAGCGTCATCACGCGGCCGTCGCCGATATCGATCACCACCTGACGCAGAACGCCGGCCGCACCGTAAAGGCCGTGTCCGTCACTGCCGTCGAGCAGCCCGGCCTTGCCGGTCAGGGTAATATCGGCGCTTGTCGATGCCGTCGGCAGCGTCTGCGGAAAATCCTTGATAACTGCCGTGGCGTTTTCGATGTCGATTGCCAGCTCGAGGTCGTCGCCGTTCTGGCGGGCGTGCATTTCTGTGTGGGCAGCGGTCACGTCAGCGCTCTGGCCGGTGAATGAGGAGACGATGCCGGCCTTCAGGCCATCGATGACGGTCTGGCTCTGCGAGACACCGCGCCCCTTGGCGACGAGGTTCGATTGCAGATTAGCCCATTCGGCCGACACTGTCAGGCCCTGCGCCGTGCGGATTTCCGCCGGCGATTTCAGGCTCCAGCCGACATGGTTCGGCTGATAGACCGGTGCCGAGGCATTGAGATTGTCGAAGGAGGCGGAAACACCCTTCACATGGTCGTCGACGGTCACCTTGGCGCAGGAGAGGCCGATGGAGAAGGGAAAGCCGCTGGAGGCCATGTCGCTGCATTCGCCCGAGATGCCGGCGGCGTTCTGCTCGCCGAGCGCCTTCAACACCGTCGTTTTTACGATCGTGGTCGCGTAAAACCAGCCGCCGGTATAAAACCCGGCGAGGACCACGATCAGACCTAGCCCGATGAGCCACATGCGTTTGCCTCTGCCGGATGCTACGCTCTGGCTTGACGCTGCCATGTTGTTCTCCAATGGTTGAACCGATGTGTTCACAGTGATTTGGCGTGGGATATGGACGAATTTTGGGTGTTTGGCTACGGATCACTCATGTGGAATCCGGGGTTTAGCTATGTTGAAAAAGCAGAGGCCTTGATTTTCGGCTATCGCCGCTCCCTCTGCGTTCATTCCTGGGTCCATCGCGGGACGGAGGCAAAACCCGGCCTGGTGCTCGGCCTAGACCATGGCGGCTCCTGCCGCGGCATGGCATTCAGCATAGCCGCCGCCGAGTGGGACGAGATACTGAATTATCTACGCGAGCGCGAGTTGGTCACCAACGTCTATCTGGAAAAGAGGCTGCCTATTCGCCTTGCGGATGGCCGGAGGGTGACTGCCGTCGCCTATATTGTCGACCGGAACCATCAGCAATATGCCGGCACGCTCGATGCCATAGAGGCTGCCCATATTGTCGATTCCGCCGTCGGACAGTCCGGACCGAACGATGCCTATGTCTTCAATACGTTGACACATCTGCGCGAGATGGGCATTCGCGACCAGTGGCTGGAACAGGTGGTGGGCGAGATCGAGCGGAAGCGGAAAGCATCCTGATCGACCTTCTCCCGCCGAGCCGAAGGCGTTCCGCTTAAACCGCGGCCGCCATTTTCGCCTTGGCGATCTCATCCAGGCGTTTTGCCGCCGTGGGCGGGACCGGCAGATGCGGGTTGTTGGCGATCGTTTCGACCAGCAATTCGTCGCTTGCCTTTTCCGTCTCCTCGACCAATCGCGCAAAGAAGACGTCCGGATCAAGGCTGGGCGGGATCGGCGGCAGGATACGCACCTTGAAATGGCCGGGATATTTGCGGAAGGTGCGGCGCGGCCAGAACAGGCCGGGATGCATGGCGACCGCGACGACAGGAATATCGAGATCGCGATACATGCGGGCGATGCCGTACTTATAGACCGGCTCGGCCCCCGGCGGACGGCGGGTACCCTCGGGATAGATGATCAACTGACGGCCGGTGGACAGCTCTTCCCGCGTGCGTTTCAGCACGTCAAACATCACCTTGCCGCGGGCGCTGCGGTCGACCGGGATCATGCGCTGTTTCTTCGCATACCAGCCGAACAGCGGAATCCACATCAGCTCGCGCTTCAGAATGTAGACGGGATCGTCGAGATAGGGCAGCAGCGCGAAAGTATCCCAGAAGGATTGATGCTTGGGGGCGAAGATGTAGCTGCCGGCTGGAATATTCTCCAGGCCCTCAATTTCGAAAGTGGTGCCGACGATCTTCTCCATCAGCCAGACGCTGGATTTCGCCCAGGCCTTGGGGATGGCATAGCCGGCCTTGCGCGGCATCAGGAAATAGATCGGTGAAAGCACGATCATGCGAATGATCAAGTTGGCATAGAAGGTCGTATTGAACAGGATCGAACGCAAAGTGATCATCAAGGCTTTCCCAACACGCCGGCTTTCGCCAGCATCCGAAGCTTTGCCTACACGATTACGCTGTCAATAAAAAGCCAGTCGCGTGTTGCCGACCATCTTAGCTCCGATCATCGTCCGCTTCCCGCGAGCGCAGGCCGACCGGGCGTCCCAGGCCCGTGAGATTGCGCGCGCCGGCGAGAAGAACCTTAACATATTCGGAGAGCATGGTGCGCAAGGCATTGGGATCGGTGAACCAGTTCGTGGTCTTGAGATCGGAATTGACCACCGGGTATGGGATGAAATCCGTGGCCGGATCGACATATTTCAGCTCGGCCAGGCTGCGCGGCATATGATAGTTGTTGGTCACCACCAATATGCTCTTGTAGCCTCTGGCGTGGATCCATTTCGCGGCCTCGCGTGCATTGCCGATGGTGTCGAGGGCGTCATAGCCGACATCGACGCAGCAGTTGAAGAGACTGACGGGGCTTTGGGTCAGCCTGCGGATTTGCGACGGCGTGGTGGTCGGATGGACGCCGGAGATCAGCAGCCGGTTACCGGCGCCGGTGCGCAGCAGTTCCACCGCTTGGCCTATGCGCTGATAGCCGCCGGTCAGCACGACGATGGCATCCGCCTTCGGCTCGGGTGGCGGCTTCAGCGTGGTGATCGAATCGGCGAAATGCAGGAAGCCGCCGAAAACTATGGCGACAAGGATGATGAAGCCGAAGCCGCCCCAGCGCAAAAACCGACGGAAGAGGCTGCGCCGCACAGGCCTGTCGCTGCGGGATTGCTCCCGCAACGTCTGCGAACTCACGGTTTTGCGAGTCGTCAGGTCCATGCTCATGATTCGTCATTATGCGCAAATTGCGGCAAGGAACGGGTCGTTAAATCGTAAAAAATCATCGCCGTAGCGTCAATTCTGCACAGTTTCGGTCCTCCCGGGGTCGGAGCGGATCAAATCGATCTCATAAATGGTGCGCATGACGGTGAAGCGCGCCGTGACCGTGGTGAGCAGGGCGATGATGATCATGGTGGCGAAAATGCCGAGATAGCCGAGCGCGCCGACCGAGAATGTGCCGAACAGAGCGGTTGCCTGATCGGTCTGCGGCGTGGCGATCGTGCGGCTTTGCAGAAAACCGGCACTGGCGAAGAACAGGGCGGCGAGCGCGCTGCCGGCAGCCGAGCCCTTCAGGCTGATCTTCAGGAAATGCTTCTGGAATTCGGTGGCGACGAAGGTGCCCTCGGCGCCGACGAAGTGCAGCACCTCGACGATATGGCGGTTGCTCGATAGCGCGCCGCGTGTGGCAAAAACCACGGTCAGCACCATGGCGGTGAAAACCAGGAGCAGCACGCCGGTGCCGATGAGGACGGTAGTATGCGCCATCGAAACGAGCCGATCGACCCAGGTGCGGTGATCATCCAGCGTTGCCTGCGGAATCTGATCCTTGAGGAGGTTGCGCATCGCCTCGAAATCGGGGGGATGCGTTTCGTCGATGGTGATGATCACCAGGCGCGGGACCGGCAGCTCCTTGAGGTCGAGGCCGGCGCCGAGCCAGGGTTCGAGCAGGCGAGCCGTCGCCGCCTCGTCGACGATCTGGCCGCTTTTGGTGCCGACGAAACCGAGCGCGATATCGCGGGCGCTGGCGAGCGCCTTGTCCATGTCGAGATTGTCGTCCGGCTTGATCTGGATGGTGATTTCGCGGGAAATCTGGCTTTCCCAGCTTGCCGCCGTCGAGCGCACCATGCTGACGGCGCCGAGCGTCAGGCAGGCAAGGAAAGCCATGATGGCGATGACGACGATCAGCGCATTGCCCTGGATATTGGAGGACGGCACGATCGGTCCGGTCGGACGCACGCGCATTTCCGGCCGTCTTCTCTCCGGCGGAGATGCGACGGGTCTTTCCTGGTTGTTGGCAGCCCCGGTATTCGAGGCTCTCCTGCGGCGGTCGGGCTCAGTCATAGATATCGAGATGCCCTCCCGATAGAATCATGCGCCGGGCCTCGATCTGATCCATGAGAGTGAGATCGTGCGTGGCGATGACGACCGCCGTGCCGAGGCGATTGAGTTCGAGGAAGAGATTGAGCAACCGCCGCGCCATGGGTGGATCGACATTGCCGGTCGGCTCATCGGCGAGCAGGATCTCCGGGCGGTCGATCAGGGCGCGGGCAATGGCGGCACGCTGCTTCTCGCCGCCAGAGAGAACCGGCGGCAACACATTGATGCGCTCGCCAAGGCCGACCCATTTCAACAGTTCCAGCACGTCGGTGCGATAGGAGCTTTCCTCCTTGCCACGTACGCGGAGCGGCAGCGCGACGTTTTCATAGGTGGTCAGATGTTCGAGCAGCCGGAAATCCTGGAAGACGATGCCGACACGGCGGCGCAGGAGCGGCAGTTCGTTGCGCGGGATCGAGGAAATCTCGCGGTCGAACATGCGGATCAGTCCGCGGGTCGGCTGCAGCGACATGAAGAGAAGCCGAAGCAACGTCGTCTTGCCGGCGCCGGAAGGTCCCGTCAAGAACTGGAACGATTTTCTCGGAATGTCGAAGGTCAGGTCGCGGAGGATTTCCGGACCCATACCATAACGCAAACCGACGTTCTCAAAATGAATCAACGGGCAGTCCACTCTTCCGCAGTGTTCAATCAGGCGACTTGTTAACCAAGGGCGTTAACAGCCGGTAAATTTTGCTGGAAAGGCGCCCGATTCATGGCGATCTTTGCGAAGCATTAACCATTAAAATTTACGACTGGGCAGGATTCGTTTCAATGCCCAGAATTTAGGTGGGCGTGAAACCATGTGGATCACCGGAAAAGGAGGTCGTCATGGGCACTTTTCGCCACCGCCAACCGCAGGCGGGATTGATCTATGACCTGTTGCCGCCCGAACGCGCATTGGGTTCGGGACTGGCACGCCGCTTCGGGCCGAAGCCGGATGTCGTCGACGCCGAGTTCGTGACGGTCATCCCCAGCCGTATCAGGACCGTTGCGAGCGGTAATGTAAGCGACAGGGTTTCCCGCCCCACGCAATCGCCGCGGCCGGCCCCCAAGGGCGCTTTGTTTCACGCATTGACGGGCCTACGCCTTGCCGAAGGCTGGCTGCAGCAGGCTTCACGCCGCAGCTTCGTGGCGCTCATCGTTGCTCTGGCCATCCTGGTCTTCGGTCTTGCCGGCGGCTTCGCGGGGTTATCGGGCACACCGGCACAGGCCACCTCTGAGCCGTTGCAGTTTTCCCATGTGACACTGACGCCGCGCGACGAGAACGGCATGCGGGTGCTCACCGTCAACGGCATCATCGAGAACGAGACCGGCGCGACGCTCTCCGTGCCCCCTGTCCGCGCCGATATCTTCTCCGGCGGGCAATTGCTGACGAGCGTGGTGGTGAACCCGCCGGTCAACCGCATCCGGCCACATGAGAGCCGCGGATTTTCCACGCGATTACAGCATCCCGGCGGAAAAATGCCGGATGTTCGCCTTTCCTTCATGCAGTAGGGGTGTGTCGGCCCTCCGGATTGTGCTACGGGCTAGAGCTTGATCGGCGGACAAGTGCCGCAACAGCTATGGAGCATGCCATTCAATGCCTGTCGTACGCGGGAAGAATATCGAGCCGCTTTTCACCGCCGAGCAGATCGCCGAGCGCAATCGCGCCATGGCGAAGGAAATCGCCAGCGGACCGACGAAGGACCTCCTCGTCATCGCCATTCTCAAGGGCTCGTTCATCTTTGCCGCCGATCTGCTGCGTGCGCTGCATGACACGGGGTTGGCGCCGGAAGTCGAATTCATCACGCTCTCCAGCTATGGTGCAGGCACGGTTTCCCAGGGCGTACGGATTGTCAAGGACATCGACAGCGATGTCCGAGATCGCGATGTGCTGCTGATCGACGACATTCTGGAATCCGGTCGTACGCTGCGATTTGCCAAGGAATTGCTCTACGAGCGCGGCGCCCGCCACGTCACGCTCGCGGTGCTGCTCGACAAGAGCGTCAAGCGCCAGGAAGAGCTGGAAGCCGACTATGTCGGTTTCGAATGCCCCGACTATTTCGTAGTCGGCTACGGCATGGACGTTGCCTACGCCTTCCGCGAACTGCCTTTTGTCGGCGTAGTAACCGGGGACGCCTGAGATTTCGGGGTCAGAAACGGCTGCCGGTTTTGGGACAACCCCATCCTCCGGCAATCTGTCCCAATACGCTCCAGCGATGACGACTCATTAACCACGGAGCCGTATCGCACCGTCGCCGTTTACCGATCGCAAACGGAATTCTGGTGATTTCGGTCGCGGAACATGACGGACCACGGAGCATAGACCATGGCAAAAATTTTGATCACCGAAGACGAAGATTCTCTTCGCACCTTTGTCGCCCGCGCCCTGCGCTTGGACGGCCACGAGACCGAAGAGGCGGCCGATGGCGCTGAAGGTCTGGAGAAATTGAGACAGGGCGCTTACGACCTGCTGCTCTCCGATATCCGCATGCCGGTGATGGACGGCATCGAACTGGCGCATCAGGCTGCCTCGACTTGCCCTGGGATGAAGATACTCTTGATGACCGGCTATGCCGAGCAGCGCGAACGCGCCGACGACCTCATGGAAAAGATCGTCGATGTGGTTTCCAAGCCCTTCGCCCTGCCGGACATCCGCAAGGCGGTTGCTCGTGCGCTCGCTGCTTGAACGGCAAGATCATCGGAATGAGCTTCGCCGATAGCGGCGAACCCCGGGTGACTTTATTGGCCCAAATTGAGCAGGCGCTCGAGATAACGCCGCTCTTCCGACAATGATGGGTTGTTGCTCAGCCGCTCGCGGATCGCATCGAGAATTTCGCGGGCGCGCTGCGGGTCGATGATGTTCGGTATCTTGTTTTCGTTTGTCTCATCAAAGAAATTGCCGTCGCTGCGTTGACGTCCCAACGGATCGCGGCCGTTTTGATTACCCTGGCCAGCCTGACCTTGCTGCTGCCCTTGGCCCTGACCCTGCTGTTGCATCTGCGCCATGAGCTGGTTCATCATGTCGCGCGTGCCCTTGCGCAATGCGTCGAGTGCGCGGCCTTGGTCCTGCACGGCGGCTTCGCCATTGCCCCGACCGAGATCTCCGGAGGCGCCCTTCATTTCCTGTTGGGCCTTGCCGTAATTCTGGTTCGGCTTCATGCCCATGGAGCCCAGGTCTTTTTGCAGTTCGCCGAGCTGCTTGCCGAGTTCATCCTGCTGTTTGCGTAGTTGCTTCAGGGCATCGCGCAGTTGATCGGCGGTCATGTTATCCGTCTGATTGTCGCCCTGCTGCTTCTGGCCCTGCTGGTTCTGGCCTTGCTGCCCTTGCTGCCGATTCTGTTGGCCCTGATCCTGCTGTCCCATGTTCGGCTGTGTCGGATCGTTCAGCTCCGGCATAGGCTGGTTCAGCGCATCGTCGCCATCCTCATTGGGGTCGCCGCGCTGCATGCGGTCGCGCATGGCCTGGTCGAGCTTGAACGTCTGCTCCATCAGCTTCTGTTGATCGCGCAGGATGCGGCCGAGCTTGTCCATCTGCTGACGCATCTTATCGTTTGCTTCACCCTGCTGCTGGTTCTGGCCGCGCTGCGGCCGGCCGGCCTGCAGGTTGTTCATCATCTGCTGCAGTTCGGAGAGCAATTGCTGCGCCGCCTCGCGGTTGCCGGAGCGGGCCAGATTCTCGATCTGATCCATCATCCGCTGCAGATCCTGTTGGCGCAGGATATTGGCCGACTTCTGGTTCGGCTGCGCCGGCATGTTCCTCATGCGCTCGGCGAGCTCCTTCATATAGGCGTTCATCGCCTTGCGCAGTTCGTCCGTCAGTTTCTTGATCTCGGCGTCGGACGCATTGCGCTGCAGAGCCTCGGATAGCTTCTGCTGCGCGTCACGCAGAGCCTTCTCCGCATCGGTCAACTGCGCGTCTTCCATGCCGAGCGCGATCTGCCAAAGGTAATCAGCGGTATCCTTCAGCGCGATATCGCCGCGGGCAAGCTTCATGCGTGCCAGTGCGGATTCGATCAGCAGGTAGTTGCCGAGATCCGGGATCGTCTCGTCCGGGCGGACGGTCAGCGATTGATTGAGTTCAATCGCCTCCGGCATCTTACGGGTGTCCAGCGCGAAAACCTGGCGTTCCTCGGCAACGGCAGCGGCGAGCGGCTGGCTGAAATTGCGCGAGGGCAAGGTCATTTCATAGGGTGCACTGCGGCCGGTCTGGCCGGCGCCGTCGCGGGCGACGAGGCTGATGCGCACCTGCTTGCCGGCAAGCGGGTCCTGCGTCAGGTCGTGGTTCGCCAGCCCCTTGCCGTTCCGGCGGTCGCGGCGCGAGATCTCCAGTCGGTATTCCGGCAGACCGTAAAGCGGCGTGGCCTGAGGATCGGTATCGACAGGCACGATTTCGGCATGGGCCTCCTCGACGCCGTAATCGTCCTTGACTTTGAAGCCGATTTCCAGCGCGCCGTTGGCGGTCGCATGTGGAATGCCGTCGAAGGCGATTTCCGGCGGCTTGTCGGCGACCACTTTGAAAGACCATGATTTGCCGTTGACGGTCAGCTTACCGCCCTTTTCGAGCTTCAGCACATGGGTGCGGGCGACCATGGCGCCGGCGCCGGCCGGCGTGGCGGTATTGTTCGACACCGGTTGAATGGTCGGGGGCGTGGCGGTATTGCCGCTTGCCGGCGGCTGCTTGCTCGCATCCGCGGCCTGTTCGGGGATCTCGGCTTCCGTGCCGGCGCCGGCGGCCCGGAACAATACCTTCTCATCCGTCGAAGCCCCGGTGACGCGCACGGTCAGTTCTGAGAATTGCGGTACGTTGACGCTGTCGCCACCGTTGGCGGCACCCCCCGTCAGGTAGACAGGCGCTTCACCGGTGTAATAGGGCGGCGTCACCCAAGCGTCGACGCGCAGGTCCGGATTGACGGACGTGATGGCCGGGGCGGTGAAGGCATCGGTCAGCGAGCCGCCGCTGTTGGACATGGAAAAGCTGAACGCCGTCACCAGAAGCAGTGCCGGAATGGTGCGAAGCGCGAAACGGTCGTAGCGGGCGATGTCAGGACGCGGCAGGCCGGCGTCCAGAGCTGCGATCCGCGCCGCCATGCGCGTCTGATGCTCCCGCCACAGCGCTCTGGCAAAGGGCGTGTCGAAAGCCGGCTCGTCCTCCTGCACGGTGACCGGCTGGTGGGCAAGGCCGTTGCGCTCCTCCAGCATCCGGTCGGCTTCCGCAACCGTCGGCCAGCGCAGGCGGCGGAAGGGGACAACGGAAATGGCGAAGGCGATGGTGAAAACGGCAAGCAGGACGAGACGCAGAGCATCCGGTGCGATGCGGAAAATGCCGAACCAGGCTGCTGAGACGAAAAGAGCCAGGATCGAGAGCGGCACCAGCAGCAGCGGCAGGATCTGTTCCGATGTCAGGACCAGCCGCGCGAAGAGACGCTTGACCGCAACCAGCCGCGCCAGCGCCGGACGGGTGGCGAGAGCGCCCTTCTTGAGGTTGCTGGGGCTGGTCATCGGTCCGGCTTTCTCCCCGATCTGACGTTGATGGCTATCTCTCCGTTGGAGACGCTGGGGCGTCGCATAGGCCCGCAATCGCGGCGCCCGGCGAGACGCCTTTCACAGGAAGATAACATTCTTTGTGGCGAAGACGAGGGCAAGCGGCAGTAATGGCCGCTTTTTCATCGGATTTCGCCGAAACGTGATCAAGCTGTTTGATCGGGCATAGCGCGTGAATCCCACCGAAAATCCGCTCGGATTTTCGAACTTACGCTTCAAACCAGGGCGGGATCGAATCGAGACCGATCAGCTCTTCATAGGTCTTGCGTGGGCGAATGACGTGGAAATCGCTGCCCTTGACCAGCACTTCGGGCACCAGAAGCCGGCTGTTATAGGTGCCGGCCTGTACCGCGCCATAAGCGCCGCCGGAGCTGATGGCCAGCAGATCGCCGGGCTTCGGCATCGCCATTTCGCGGTCGAGAGCCAAGTAGTCGCCGGTCTCGCAGACCGGGCCGACCACATCAGCCTTGATGCGCGGGGCATTGGCGGCGGTGATCTCGACGGCGCGAATTTCGTGATAGGCCTCGTAAAGCGTCGGGCGGATCAGGTCGTTCATGGCGCCGTCGACAATGACGAAGGTCTTATGGCCGCCGTCCTTCACATAGATCACCTCGGTCACCAGGATACCGGCATTGCCGACGATCAGGCGGCCGGGCTCAGTGACGATCTTGCAGTTCAGGCCGCTCAACTGGTTCTTGACGATATGGGCATAGGCTTCCGGTGCCGGCGGCGGATCGTTGTCGTCGCGGTAGGGAATGCCGAGGCCGCCGCCGATATCGACATGGTGGATATCGTGGCCGTCGCCGCGTAGCGTTTCGACGAGATCGCGCAGCAGCTTGAAAGCGTCCTCGAAGGGCTGCAGCTCGGTGATCTGGCTGCCGATATGCATATCGATACCGGTGACCTTGATGCCCGGCAGATTGGCGGCGCGGCCGTAGACGGCACGGGCACGTTCCCAAGAGATGCCGAATTTGTTTTCCTTCTTGCCGGTCGAAATCTTCGCATGCGTGCGGGCATCGACATCGGGATTGATGCGGAAGGAAACGGGTGCAACCTTGCCGGCGCGGACGGCCCGCTGGTTCAGCACTTCCAGTTCCGGCTCGGATTCGACGTTGAAGCAGTAGATGCCGGCTTCCAGCGCGACATCCATCTCCTCAGCGGTCTTGCCGACGCCGGAGAACATAATGCGGCTTGCCGGAATGCCCGCGGCCAGCGCACGATGCAGCTCGCCGACGGAAACGACGTCGACGCCGGCGCCGAGCCGGCCGAGCGTCTTCAGCACCGCCTGGTTGGAATTGGCCTTCATCGCGTAGCAGACCATGGCGTCGACATCGCCGAAGGCTTCGGAGAAGACGCGGTAGTGACGCTCGAGCGTTGCCGTCGAATAGACGTAGAAGGGCGTGCCGACCGCCTTGGCGATCTCCGGAACGGGAACGTCCTCGGCGTAGAGAATGCCGTCGCGATATTGAAAATGGTTCACGGTCGAGGCCTGTTTAGAGAAGCGGATCGAGGAGGAACTTCTTGTCCTCCGTGCCCGGCTGTTTCGTCGGCTTGTTGACGTCACCGCCCTTGGTTGCTGCTGCGCTTGGCGGATCGAGATCGCCCTTGCGGCCACATCCGACGACGGCAAGGCCGATGACCGAGAGCACGACGGTCAGGCGGATGATATGCGGCATGTTGATCTGCATCGAAATCCTCTTGGGCGGCAAACGCGGAAGCAGTCCTTCATAGCGAAGTTTCCGGGCCTTGTGCACCCTGATTGTTGATTGTGATTTTCGGCGATTTTCTCAGTTACGGCCGCGCCAGAAGGCGATCTGCTTGCGCACTTCCGACGGCGCCGTGCCGCCGTAGCTCTTGCGGCTGGCGACCGAGGCCTCGACCGTCAGAACGTCGAAGATCTTGGCTGTAATATCAGGATGGATCGCCTGTAGTTCTTCGAGCGTCAGTTCGGCAAGATCGCAGGATTTGCTCTCGGCAAGCGCAACGGCGCGGCCGGTGACGTGGTGAGCATCGCGGAAAGGCAGGCCCGCTTCGCGCACCAGCCAGTCGGCAAGATCGGTCGCTGTCGAATAACCGGAGCCGGCGGCCGCCTTCATGCGGGCGGTGTTGACAGTCATGTCTCGCACCATGCCGGTCATGGCGGCAATCGCCAGTTCCAGGCTTTCGGCGGCGTCGAAGACCTGTTCCTTGTCTTCCTGCATGTCCTTGGAATAGGCGAGCGGCAAGCCCTTCATGATGGTCAGGAGTGCCACCAGCGAACCGTTGATGCGGCCGGTCTTGGCGCGCACGAGTTCGGCCGCATCGGGGTTCTTCTTCTGCGGCATGATGGAGGAGCCGGTGGAGAAGGCATCCGAAAGGCGCACGAAGCCGAACTGCGGCGTCGACCAGATGACGATCTCTTCGGCCAGCCGTGACAGGTGCATGCCGGCGATCGCGGCGATCGACAGGAATTCGATGGCGAAATCGCGGTCGGAAACGGTGTCGATCGAGTTGCGGGTCGGCTCGCGGAAACCAAGCGCCTTGGCCGTCATGTGACGGTCGATCGGGAAGCCGGTGCCGGCGAGGGCTGCGGCGCCGATCGGCGATTCATCCATATGCTCGATGGCGTGGCGCACGCGCGAGCGGTCGCGGCCGAACATTTCGACATAGGCCATGCAATGATGGCCGAAGGTGACGGGCTGCGCCGTCTGCAGATGGGTGAATCCGGGCATGACGCTTTCGGCATGTTCTTCGGCGCGGTCGAGGAAGGCGGCGATCAGGTCAGTCAGCGCCTGTTCGCACTTCTGCAGCTCTTCCTTGACCCAGAGGCGGAAATCCAGTGCCACCTGGTCGTTGCGCGAGCGGGCTGTGTGCAGACGTCCGGCCGCCGGGCCAATCAGCGTGGCGAGCCGCGCTTCGACATTCATGTGGATGTCTTCGAGGCGGCGGGAAAATTCGAAATTGCCGCTCTCGATCTCTGACAGGATCGTGTTCAGGCCGTGAACGATCTTGTCTTTATCCTCGGCTGAAATGATGCCCTGATGGGCAAGCATGCCGGCATGCGCGATTGAGCCGCGGATATCCTGTGCAAACAGCTTCTTGTCGAAACCGATCGATGCATTTATCTCCTCCATGATCGCCGCGGGACCGGAAGCGAAACGTCCGCCCCACATCTGGTTGGAGGATTTGGTGTCCGTGCCGTCAGCCATGAGATGCCTACCTGGAGAATGTAATGACAGCAAAGAAGCCGTTCGGTCTGCCGTCCATGAAACTCGTTCTGCTTGCCGCCGTCGCTGGGATTATTGCGGGTGCGGCAGCGGTATACGTGAAGGAGGCGGGGTATGGCAATGGCATTGGTGAAACGGCCTCATCCGGACAGTGCGAGACCGCAAAGGATCGCGCCGCGACGTTGACGCCCTTTACCAAGGGGCAGGTTGCCGCAATGGCCGCGCCACAGACGCCGATCTCGCTGCAGAACATCGCCTTCAAGGGTCCGGATGCCCAGCCTCTGTCGATTGGCGATTTCTCTGGCAAGACCGTGCTGCTCAATGTCTGGGCGACGTGGTGCGTGCCCTGCCGTGAGGAAATGCCGGCGCTGAACGCGCTGCAGAAAAGCATGGGCAACAGCAAGTTCGAGGTCGTCGCCGTCAACATCGACACGGGCGACGACGAAAAGCCGAAGGCCTTCCGCACGGATTACGGCATCGACAAGCTCGGCTACTATCGCGACAGCACCATGGGCGTCTTCAACGCCCTGAAGAAGCAGGGACTCGCCTTCGGCCTACCCGTGACACTGCTGATCGACAGCAAGGGCTGCCTCATCTCGGCCATGAACGGCCCGGCGGCCTGGGACAGCGAGGATGCGAAGAATTTGGTGAAGGCTGCGGCGGGGATTTGACGTTCCTCCTTCTCCCCTCGGGGAGAAGGTGCCCGATAGGGCGGATGAGGGGGTGCCGCGTCATATTCGGACAAGTTTATCGGGCAAAGAAGCGCGGCTTTGCCGGTAACGCCCCCTCGCCCCGCGCTGGCGCGCGACCCTCTCCCCGCTGGGGGAGGGTCTTTTATCGAGTCGGAACCGGTACTTCGCCGCGATAATCATAGAAGCCGCGGCCGGATTTGCGGCCGAGCCAGCCGGCTTCGACATATTTCACCAGAAGCGGGCAGGGGCGGTATTTCGAATCCGCGAGGCCGTCGTGCAGCACCTGCATGATCGACAGGCAGGTGTCGAGGCCGATGAAATCGGCGAGCTGCAGCGGGCCCATCGGATGGTTCGCGCCGAGGCGCATGGCGGTGTCGATGGCATCGACGGTGCCGACGCCTTCGTAAAGCGTGTAGATCGCCTCGTTGATCATCGGCAGCAGGATGCGGTTGACGATGAAGGCCGGGAAGTCTTCGGCCACCGTGATCGTCTTTTCCAGCGAGGTGACGAATTCCTTGGCGGCGGAGAAGGTCGATTCCTCGGTGGCGATACCGCGCACGAGCTCGACCAGCTTCATCACCGGCACCGGGTTCATGAAATGGATGCCCATGAAGCGCTCAGGCCGGTCGGTCGCGGATGCGAGCCGCGTGATCGACAGCGATGAGGTGTTGGTGGCGAGGATCGCCTCGGGCTTCAGGATCGGACAGACTTGGGCGTAGATCTTGCGCTTGACGCTTTCATCCTCGGTCGCGGCTTCGATTGCGAGATCGACATGAGCGAGGTCGTTGAGGTCGGCGGAACCGGTGATGCGCGACAGCGCCGCCTTGCGGTCCTCGTCGCTCATCTTGCCGGAAGCGACGTGGCGGGCAAGGTTGCCGTTGATGGTGGCAAGACCGCTCTCGATACGATCCTGCGACAGATCGTAGATGTGAACTTTGTAGCCTGCCAAGGCGGACACGTGAGCAATACCGCAGCCCATCTGGCCCGCGCCGATAATACCGATCGTCTTCAGCGAACTCATTGCCAACTCCCCGGCGGCGCGTTCTTGAAGGCGCGCCATACTTTTCATCACAAATTTGCCGGACTATTTCTAGCCCGGCAAGATTGATAGCTCTATAAAGGATGATTTTCCAGTCTTTCGCAACTGCGAAAGAGAGTCGGCGCGATCACAGCGCCTTTTCGAGTTCCGGCAATGCCTCGAAGAGGTCGGCGACGAGGCCGTAGTCGGCGATCTGGAAGATCGGCGCCTCCTCGTCCTTGTTGATGGCGACGATGACCTTTGAGTCCTTCATGCCGGCCAGATGCTGGATCGCTCCGGAAATGCCGCAGGCGATATAGAGCTGCGGGGCCACCACCTTGCCGGTCTGGCCGACCTGCCAGTCGTTCGGCGCATAGCCGGCATCGACGGCAGCGCGGGAAGCGCCAACGGCAGCCCCTAGCTTGTCGGCAACCGGCAGGATCACTTCCTTGAACTTCTCCGCCGAACCGAGGGCGCGGCCGCCGGAGATGATGATCTTCGCAGAGGTCAGTTCCGGACGGTCCGAGGTCGACAGTGCATCCTTGACGAAGGTCGACAGGCCGGGATTGGCGACCGCCGGGATGGCTTCGATCGCAGCCGAACCGCCCTCTGCGGCCGAGGCAAACGAGGCGGTGCGCACGGTGATCACTCGCTTGGCGTCGCTTGCCTGCACCGTCTGGATGGCATTGCCGGCATAGATCGGCCGCTTGAAGGTATCGGATGACACCACCTCGATGATTTCCGAGACCTGGGCGACATCGAGCAGGGCGGCAACCCGCGGCATGACGTTCTTGCCGACCGAGGTGGCAGCCGTCAGGATGGTGTCGTAGCTTGCCGCCAGCGACACGATGAGATCGGCGAGCGGCTCGGCGAGATTGTTGGCAAGCTCGTCGCTTTCGGCGAGCAGCACCTTTGAGACGCCGGAGAGCCTTGCCGCGGCATCGGCGGCAGCCTTGGCGGCTTTGCCGGCCACCAGCACATGCACGTCGCCGCCGATCTTTACGGCAGCCGTCAGCGCCTTGGCGGTCTGGTCGGACAGGCTTTGGTTGTCGTGGTCAGCCAGAAGAAGAATGGCCATGATGTCTAACTCCTCGTTCGGACTGGTTTAAAGCACACCGGCTTCGACTTTAAGCTTTTCGACGAGCTCGGCGACCGACTTGACCTTGACGCCCGCCTTGCGGCCGGACGGCTCTTCGGTCTTCAGCACCTTCAGGCGCGGCTCGGTCGAAACGCCGAAGTCGGCCGGGCTCTTCTTGTCGAGCGGCTTCTTCTTCGCCTTCATGATGTTCGGCAGCGAGGCATAACGCGGCTCGTTGAGGCGAAGGTCCGTCGTCACTACCGCCGGCAGCTTGACCTCGATCGTCTGCAGGCCGCCGTCGACCTCGCGGGTGACCTGAGCGCTTCCCTCGCCGATCTCGATCTTCGAGGCGAAGGTTGCCTGCGCCGTGCCGAGCAATGCCGCCAGCATCTGGCCGGTCTGGTTCGAGTCATCATCGATCGCCTGCTTGCCGACGATGATCAGGCCCGGCTGCTCGGCATCGGCCACGCCCTTGAGGATTTTGGCAACGGCCAGCGGCTCGACTTGATCGTCGGTCTCGACCAGGATCGCCCGGTCCGCACCCATGGCAAGCGCGGTCCGCAGCGTCTCTTCGGCCTTGGCCGGGCCGATCGACACCACCACCACTTCCTCGGCCTTGCCGGCCTCCTTCAGCCTGAGCGCTTCCTCGACCGAGATCTCGTCGAACGGGTTCATCGACATCTTGACGTTGGCGAGCTCGACGCCCGTGCCATCCGGCTTCACCCGGATCTTGACGTTGTAATCAACAACCCGCTTCACTGGGACGAGAATTTTCATGGGTTCCTTCCTTCAACACTGCGCTCATGAACATGGCCTGTTCAGCGCCGTTCCATTTGTCGAATGGCGACATGGATACGCGTTTTTCCCCCAATTACAACGCTTGCATGGCGCAGAACGGCAAATTGCTTTTAGCGACATAAATAACGTTTACGTCAACGTCAATAAGGCGGGCTGCTTATAGACGTCGTCTGCCTCGCCTAGCGATTCTTCCCCGGCACCCATAGAACGTCAGCGCGCCCCTGATCATTCGCATGGCGCGCGGCGACGAACAGGAAGTCCGAGAGACGATTGACGTATTTCATGGCTGCCGGGCTCACCCGCTCGCCCTCGCTGCGCGACAGGGCGACCATCAGCCGCTCGGCGCGCCGCGCGACCGTGCGGGCGAGGTGGAGATGCGCCGAGGCGCGGCTGCCGGCGGGCAGAATGAAGGATCTCAGCGGTTCGAGACCGGCATTGAGTGTGTCGATATCCCGTTCGATGCGCTCGACCTGACTGTCGATGATGCGCAGCGGCTCATAGGAGAGCGGTTTGTCCGTTTCCGGTGTTGAGAGATCGGCGCCGAGATCGAAAAGATCGTTCTGGATGCGCATCAGCATGGCATCCAGTTCGGGCATGTCGGTGGTATGGAGCCTGGCAACACCGATGACGGAGTTGGTTTCGTCGATGGTGCCATAGGCTTCGACCCGCAAATCGTGCTTGAGCCGGCGGGGGCCGGCGACCAGACCGGTGGTGCCGTCATCGCCGGTCCTGGTGTAGATCTTGTTGAGCTTGACCATGGTAACCCCGTTGTCAGCCCGGGCGGCCGCCGCCGGTCAGCCACAGCGTCAGCATGATCAGGATGACCGCGATTGCCTGCAGCAGCACGCGAAGCTGCATCAGCCGGTTGGAGAGATTTGGATTATCGCCCTTCATCATGTTGAACAGGCCGCGAATGAGGACGATCGCGACCAGACCCATGAGGATGATGGCGGCGATATAGGTAACGGTAGACATTGCTTCGGGCCTTCGTCTTTCAATCCAACCGGCGCATCAGACGATAGAAAAGGTCAGCCGGCAACAACCTTTTCAGAAGAACACCCTGTTTTGCAGGTGTGGTCACAACATAATGCGGACGTGGATTTTTGGCGTTCAATGCGGATTTTAACACGGCATAGACCGCTTCGGGTCCCAATTTGTGCCGGTTGACCGGGCCTGTGCCATTCAGCCGCGCCAATTGCCGCCGGTATTCGACCGCATGGGCTGAACGTTCGAGGTCGATATGCTCCTCGATCTTGGCGAGCGCATTGGCGGTAAAGCGCGAGGCGATCGGACCGGGCTCGATCAGGCTGACATGGATGCCGCTCCCTTGCAGCTCCATCCTGAGCGTGATCGTCAGGCCCTCCAGCGCGAATTTCGAAGCCGTGTAGGCACCGCGGAAACGATAGGGAACGAGCCCGAGAATGGAGGATACGTTGACGATGCGGCCCTGACCTTGCTTGCGCATCAGCGGGATCACCTGCCGCGTCAGCTCATGCCAGCCGAAGAAATTCGTCTCGAACTGTTCGCGGAGCACATCGGTCGAAAGGTCCTCGACCGCGCCCGGCTGGCCATAGGCGCCATTGTTGAATAGGGCGTCGATGCGGTCGCCGGTCCGTTCGCACATGGTTGCGACCAGGGCGGAGATCGTTTCCGGCCGGGCATAGTCCATCAGCAGCGTTTCGATCCCATCGGCCTCGAGGGAAGCGCGGTCAGCCTCCTTGCGTACGGTTGCGAAAACCCGCCAGCCGTCGGCTGTCAGTGCACGGGCGCAGAAAGCGCCGATGCCGGAAGAGCAACCCGTTGCGATGATAGTGCGTTGATCTGCCATGGAATGATTCCTGTACAAACGGGAGTCGTTTCCCATATTCAAAGACTCGACACAATCGACTACCGGCAGACGAGAACCGGGCTGAAGCGGAGATGGAATGCCGATATTCGTCCGTACGCTCTACAGGGTCGTCTACGACGCGGTGTTTCATTTCGTCGAGGACGACGGTTTTGCCATGGCAAGCCATGTGGCGCTCTCGACGCTGCTGGCCGTTTTTCCATTTCTGATCTTCGGTACGGCGCTTGCGAGCTTCCTTGGCGCCAGCCAGTTTTCCTCGACGGCGGTGCATCTGATTTTCGACACCTGGCCGGAGGCGATCGCCAAGCCGCTGGCGGATCAGGTGGTGCAGGTGCTGACCATTCCGCGCGGCGGGCTGCTGACCGTCTCCGTGCTGGCTGCGGCCTATTTCGCTTCCAACGGCGTCGAAGCACTGCGCATCTCCCTCAATCGCGCCTACCGTGTGCTGGAAAACCGGCCCTGGTATTTCAACCGTCTTGCGAGCCTCGGCTATGTGCTAATGGCGGTTTTGATCTTTGCGCTTCTCAGCATCATGCTGGTCGCAGTGCCGCTGGTGCTGAACTATACGCGGGAGTGGGTGCCGCGGCTTGCCGATATTCTGGATGTCGTCTTCAGTTGGCGCATCTATGGCACCGTCTTCCTGCTGCTCGCGGGATTGTTGATCCTGCATCTGTGGCTGGCAGCCGGACGGCGGCGGCTGCTCGATGTCATCCCGGGCGTGTTCCTGACATTGCTCTTCTGGTCGCTCGGCGCTTTGATTTTCGCCTATTACCTCGCGACTTTCGCCAATTACACGGCCACCTATGCCGGCCTCGCCTCGGTCATGATCGTGCTGATCTTCCTCTACATGCTGGCGGTGATCTTCATCCTGGGCGCGGAGATCAATGCGGCGCTGATGAAATTCAAGGTGCGGCGCATGCTCTTTCGCAAGGGAATGGGCAGTCCCGAAGCGAATGGACGAGAAGCAGACAAAATATCAGAGGCCGATGCGGCGGCGAAGCTCCGCAGGTGACCAGCCATGCCGGCGCCATTCGGCAATGCCGGTGTCGCCCTGGCTCTTCGACAGCTTCTTGCCATCCTCGCCGAGAATCAACCGATGATGATGATAGAGCGGCTGCGGCAGATCGAGCAGAGCCTGCAGCAGCCGGTGGACCGAGGTGGCGTGAAAGAGGTCGAGACCGCGGACGACATGGGTGACGCCCTGCGCCGCATCGTCGACGACCACGGAGAGATGATAGCTCGACGGCGCATCGGAGCGTGACAGCACGACATCGCCCCAGGCGCCGGGATTGGCAAGAATATCGCCCCTCTCGCCATCGCCGCTTTCCTGCCAATGCAGCGGCTCCCCGACCGCGGCGACGGCTTTTTCCATGTCGAGCCGCCAGGCATGCTTGAGGCCGGTGCCCAGCAATTGCTTCCTTTCCTCTTTGCTGCGCAGGCGATCGTCGGGCGGGTAAAGCGGCGTGCCGTCCGGATCACGCGGCCACGGGCTGCCGCTGGCGGCGCCGGCTGCGACCCGCGCCTTCACCTCGCCGCGCGTCAGAAAGGCGGGGTAGACGAGGTCGCGCGCGATGAGCGACTGTATGGCGGCTTCGTAGGCCGGGAGATGTTCGGACTGCCGGCGCACCGGTTTTTCCCAGGAAAGGCCCAGCCAGGCGAGATCGGCAAATATGCCCGCTTCGAATTCGGGTGTGCAGCGGGCCTGATCTATGTCTTCGATGCGCAGCAGGAAACGGCCGCCGGCCTCATCCGCCATGTCGTGATTGAGAATCGCCGACAGCGCGTGGCCGAGATGCAACGGGCCGTTCGGGCTCGGCGCAAAACGGAATATCGGCTTTTGACGGGGAATCGCGTTCATGCTTTCTTCTGCCACGAATTTTAATCCCACACTACGAGAAGCCATGCACATCATCCGCGGCGAAGACGATATCAAGCAAGGGCTGGCGGCGCTGGTCGATCTCGACCCGCGCCTGCGACAGATTGTCTCCGAGGCGGGTCCGGTGCCGCTGCGTCTGCGCGAACCGGGCTTCGAGGGGCTGGCCCATATCATCGTGTCGCAGGTCGTGTCGCGGGCGAGCGCCGATGCGATCTGGGGGCGGATGATGGCGAGGATGGGGAAGGTGACCGCCGAGGCCTATCACGGGCTGGAACCGGATGCCTGGCGCGGCTTTGGTCTGTCGCGAATCAAGCACGACACGCTGGCGCGCGTTGCCGACGCCGTGGTCAGCGGCGGCCTCGGCCTTCACTCGCTGAGTGCCGAAAGCCCGGAAAAGGCGCTTTCCGAGCTGACCGCCATCAAGGGAATCGGTCCCTGGACGGCGGAGGTCTATCTGATGTTCTGCGGCGGTCACGCAGATGTGTTTCCGGTCGGTGATGTGGCCTTGCAGGCGGCTGTCGGCATGGCTTTCGGGCATGAGGTCCGGCCCTTGCCCAAGGCTTTGGCCAGGGAAGCGGCGGTATGGATGCCCTGGCGCTCGGTCGCTGCCCGGCTTTTCTGGGCCTATTACGCCGTCAAGACCCGGCGCGACGCGCTGCCTATCGATTGATCGGCTGCTCTCATCGATTCGCCGCTATGCACTGAATTTATTGGACTTCACAATCCTGTAACAACCGGCCTAATATACAGATGTAGATGCCGAATCGATCAGGAGGGTTCCTTGACGATTGCAGTCTCACCGCAGTCCCTGCCAGCGCTCGTGCTGAACGCTGACTATCGGCCGCTGAGTTATTACCCTTTGTCGCTCTGGTCCTGGCAGGACGCGATCAAGGCGGTCTTCCTTGACCGTGTGAATATCATTGCTGAATACGATCAATCCGTATCGTCGCCGAGCTTCTCGATGCGGCTGCCAAGCGTCGTCTGCCTCAAGACTTACGTTCAGCCCTCCCGCAATCCGGCCTTCACCCGATTCAACGTCTTCCTGCGCGACCGGTTCGAGTGCCAATATTGCGGTAATCATGACGATCTGACTTTCGACCACGTCATCCCGCGCGCCCACGGCGGCGAGACGACCTGGGAAAATGTCGTCGCGGCTTGTTCGCCATGCAACCTGCGCAAGGGCAGCAAGCTACCGAAGCAGGCCGGCATGTTCCCGGCGCAGAAACCCTATCAGCCGACCGTGCAGGACCTGCACAACAACGGCCGCCTGTTTCCGCCGAACTATCTGCACGATAGCTGGCTCGACTATCTCTATTGGGATACGGAACTGCAGCCGTAAGGAATGTTCCTCGGCATGCGGCCGTATCGGTTGCGGAGGGTGCGGTACCCCCTCTGTCACTCTCGTGACATCTCCCCCACAAGGGGGGAGATTGGTAACGCGTGGCACTCCCTCGCCTTAAGCAGACATTGCATCCGCTGAGACCGAGGACTTTGTTTTGGTGATGGCGAGCGGCAATCTCCCTACAATCTCCCCCTTGTGGGGGAGATGTCCCGAAAAGGACAGAGGGGGGTACCAGAGGCCCGGCACATGAAAGGTCGCGGCCCTGCCGACGATCAACCGGCCTTTTTCACACCCATAAACGCAATCGCCGCCAGGATCACACTCGCGATCACATTCCATCCTGCCATCGACAAGCCGAGAACGCGGAGTGCCGCTTCCGTGCAGGACGGGCCTTTGATGGTGCTGAGTTCGTTCAGCAGGTCGCCGGCATTCTGCGTCATGCTGCTGGCGGATGTGGAGCAGGTCGTCGGGCCGGCCCAGAAGTGCCATTCGACGCCGGCGTGATAGACGCCGATGCCGCCGCCGACCACCATCATGATGCCGGCAATGGCGAGCAGCGCGCGGGTGATCCAGGAGGGCAAGCCAGCGACGGCCGTTAGAGCGGCGACGATCGCGACGGGAATGCCGTAATAATAGGGCTGGCGCTGCTCAAGGCAGAGCGCGCAAGGAATATAGCCGCCGATATATTGGAAGCCGAGCGCCGAGCCGATGACGATGATCATGCCGATAGCAAGCAGCGCGGAATAGGTGAGGCCGGCGCGAGAGGTCAAGGTCTTAGACATGCAAGGGCTCCGTCGTCAGTGCGCCAGCACATAATGGAAGAGGATATAGAGAAGAATGAGGACGGCGGCGGCCGCCATGGTGATCTGGCCCAGGCGCTTCTCGATGAAATGCCGGATCGATTCGCCATAGCGGCGCAGCAGAAAGGCGAGGAAAAAGAAGCGGGCGCCGCGGGCGACGATGGCCGAGATGATGAAGAGGCCGAGATCGATATGGGCGACGCCGGACAGGATGGTGACCACCTTGATCGGCGGCAGATGCGCCAGACCCGACGTGACGAGCAGCAGAACGACCCACCCGTAGGTGACGCCGGCGCTCATCTGGTTGAAGGCGTCGAGCTTGCCGTAGAAGATCAGGATCGGCTTGGCGATGGCCTCGAAGGCGTAATAGCCGAGCGCCCAGCCCGCAACGCCGCCCAGCACGGAGGCAACCGTCGCCGTCAGCGCATAGCGCCAGGCACGCTCGGGCTTTGCGAGCGACATCGGTAGGAACAAAACGTCGGCGGGCACGAGGAAGATCGAGCTTTCAACGAAGGCGATAATGGCCAACCAGACTTCCGCCGATTTGCGGCGAGCCAGCGACATGGTCCAGTCGTAAAGTCTACGAAGCATTCTGCCCCCTTTTGCTGCGTTGCACACCTTTAGGGGGGAGGATTATGGCTGTAAATGGTCGGGGGATGACGGAAGTGGCGGAAAGGCAAAATTTTTCGTGATGGGTGGGTGAGATGCTTTTCGGTGAACACGTTGTCCAAAGCGCCGCAGGTAAGGAAATTGATTAGCGCCTTTAGCCTTTTTGTATTCGGTTATTCGCGATAACTCACTGCACCAATATGCAACCGATTAAAAATTTATTCGCTTTTCCGTTGTAAACCTGTGCGAAATATTAGAGGGGATCCTCATGAAAATATCCCGCTTTAGCGATTTCATTAAAGCCATCGAAAAGTTTCGGGCAGGTCGCGTTGCCGTAAATGAGCTTTGGTATCGGGGACACAGTGCAGAGAGCTATTTGCTCGAGCCGTTCATTCACCGTGGCCGCAAGCCGGAGGACAGAAATGACATCGCGACGATGGAAAGTGCGGTCTACGATGAATTCTTAAGGAGATCTCCTCTTTTTGATGCGCATCGGCGTGATCAATGGGATCTGCTTTTCTTAATGCAGCATTATAGAGCGCCCACAAGGCTGTTGGACTGGACCGCTAGTCCACTTATCGCGCTCTACTTTGCTTTGATGTCAGGAAATTCGAAGGAAAATTCAGTCGTATGGTGCTTCGACCCGGCGGCATGGAATGGAGTAGTACTGGATGATATCAAAGAGCCGCCGCGTATTTTTACCACTGATGACGGCTTGGTAAAGCAATATCACCCAACGTTTAAGGAAAAAAGCAATCGCAATGAGCCATTGGCTATTCAGGGAATCATGAACAATCCACGTATAAACGCGCAAAAAGGTCGGTTTGTGATTTTTGCGCCCCAACCAGCGCCTCTGGAGAATTTCGCTCAAGATTATCGTGTGAAGCCAACTATACTTACAAAGCTTATTATAGATAAGAGTATGAAGCCCCAGATGCTTTCTGATTTGGAAAGCTATGGCATAACTTATTCAACTATATTTCCGGATCTGGAAGGGCTGGCCATCGAGATAAGGCGCCGCCACGGAGGCGCACATGTTTGAGATTCAGCACCAACAATTCAAATCCGCACGCTACTGGCTTACCCGGCGGTCACAAATTGATATGAACCCGCCATATCAGCGCAAGGGGGGACTTTGGAGGATTGGTGATAGGCAATCGCTTATCGACACCATGATCAATGGCTATGATATGCCTAAGCTCTATTTTGCCGACTTCACGACAATTAAGTCGGAGTTAAATTCTGCCGGTATGAGGTATGCTGTGGTTGATGGAAAACAGAGACTTCAAGCAATATTTGATTTTCTAAGTAATGAAATGCCGTTGTCCGATAGTTTTGTATTGGAAGAGAATCCAAAACTAAAGCTCGCAGGGTTGTACTATAGGGATATTGTAGAAATTGCATTTCCGTTTGCCGAGCGAGTTGAAGAATTTCCAATGCCCGTGGTGCACGTTGTAACAGACGATGCGGCTAGAATTCGTGAATTGTTTTTGCGCCTGAATAAAGGAATCGTGCTCACAGGACCGGAAAAGCGCAACGCAATGATTGGAACCGTTCCCTCCGTAATCGCCGAAATTGCGCAACATGATTTCTTTGTTCAATGCACATCGTATAAAGATGACCGAGGAGAGAATCAAAATAATGCTGCGAAAATCTTGGCATTCGAGTTGCAAGACGATGTTACGGAAACGAAACGCGTAAATCTAGATAAGGTTGTCACAGACTTTGCTAATGAACATCAAAAGCTTGAGGTAGCAA
Source organism: Rhizobium sp. CB3090 (assembly GCF_029714285.1). Taxonomy (NCBI): domain Bacteria; kingdom Pseudomonadati; phylum Pseudomonadota; class Alphaproteobacteria; order Hyphomicrobiales; family Rhizobiaceae; genus Rhizobium; species Rhizobium sp. CB3090. The sequence goes on along the minus strand of NZ_CP121662.1, from coordinate 2,948,289 downwards.
AACTCGATGCCCAGCAGACACTAGACAAGCTCGCAGTCGTTTTCGGCGCGAAAGACAAATTGCTTAGATCGGCAGGAAGCGTGCCGGCCTTCTATTGGTTTGTTCGATCCATTGAAGTTGATCAGTTGCGACTCGTACGACCGTTCTTGGAAGCGTTTTATGAAGAGCTAAAAGAAAAAACAATCGCGTTCCTTACCAGCAACGACGACATCGCGCGCTACAAGGGCGCGCTTCGCAATATTAACGATCGCTCTTCACATTTAGAGCGAGTCAAAATTCTGAACAGTGCCTACGAAGAATGGCTGGGTATAGTAAAAAAACCACGTTCGTTTGAGGATGATGTTTTGGCCGATCCGCCCTCACCCGGGGGAGGACGTTAATGACTTCGGTATCGAACCTTTTTCATTCTCTGCCAGCACCTTGATGCCGCGGGGTTATATCCAGTTAAGGAAGGTTCTGAGATTTGGTGCCCCATGCCGGAGTCGAACCAGCACTTCTTTCGAAACTCGATTTTGAGTCGAGCGCGTCTACCAATTCCGCCAATGGGGCAACGGATCGCAACGAGGCGGGTGTCTAACATGTGATTGGCCGGGCGCGCAAGACGGGTTGCGAAGGAATGCGTCTTGTTTTCCGGGGCTTGCAATTCGGCCCATGGCGGCAGCGGGCGCCATGGGCCGTTTTGTCTCTTGCGGCGCTGCCTCAGTGGGCCATTGCCGGGGCCTTGTCAGTCGAGCCGGAGCGGCTGATCGTCAGCGCCAGGATTGCGGCGAGCACGCAGAAGGCGCCGGCGATGAAAAAGGCGGGCAGGTAGGTGCTGAGTTCGGTGCGCGACAGGCCGGCGCCATAAGCTGCTGTGGCGGCGCCGAGCTGGTGGGCGGCGAAGACCCAGCCGAAGACGAGACCGGCTTTTTCGCGGCCGAAGCGGTCGGCGGCGATCTTGACGGTCGGTGGCACGGTGGCGATCCAGTCGAGACCGTAGAAGACGGCGAAGATCGACAGGCCGTAGAAAGTGAAGTTGCTGAAGGGCAGGTAGATCAGCGACAGGCCGCGCAGGCCGTAATACCAGAAGAGCAGCCAGCGATTGTCGAAGCGGTCGGACAGCCAGCCGGAGCCGATCGTGCCGAAGAAATCGAAGATGCCCATGACGGCAAGCACACTGGCGGCGGCCACCGGCACGATGCCGAAATCGCCGCAGAGCGTGACGAAATGCGTTTGGATCAGGCCGTTGGTCGAAAGGCCGCAGATGAAGAAGGTGGCGGCGAGGATCCAGAAAGTGGAACTCGTGGATGCTTCCTTCAGGATGACGAGGGGCGAGGCCAGGGCCGCCTTGAGGTTCTTGGTGGCGGGCGGCGTCGGCGAAACATGGAGTTCACCGACGAGCGGCAGATTGACGTCGGCCGGGCGGTCGCGCATCAGCAGCAGCACGACCAAAGCAGCGATGACGATCATGGCGCAGACGAAGAGTACGGTGGTGCGCCAGCCGTAACGTTGCGTCAGCTCCGCCATCAGCGGCAGGAAAACGAGCTGGCCGGTGGCCGAGCTTGCCGAGAGCATGCCGACGACGAGGCCGCGATGCTTGGTGAACCAGCGCGTCGATACCGTTGCGGCCAGTACCATGGCGGTAAGGCCGGTGCCGAAGCCGATGACGATGCCCCAGCAGAGCAGCAACTGCCAGACCTGCGTCATGAACAGCGAGCCGATGAAGCCGGCGCAGATGGTGATCAGCGCGAAGACGATGACCTTGCGGACACCGAAATGATTCATGAACGCTGCGGCGAACGGACCCATTAGGCCGAACAATACCAGGCGGACGGCAAGCGCGGAGGAGATGGAGGATGTGCTCCAGCCGAATTCGTCTTCCAGGGGCTTGATGAGCACGCCGGGCGCCCCCATGGCGCCGGCGGTGACCAGCATGGTGAGGAAAGTGGCGCCGACGACGACCCATCCATAGTGGATGTTGCGCCGGGCAAGCGTCGAAGCAAGGACTGTGGAAACCATGGGGTGCGTTCCGATAAAGTTGCGTGTCTTGACGTCTGGATCAGAAGGGTGGCGAAAGCGCTCGATCGCAGACGTCCAGGTGTGCCGTGTCCGCTCCTAGCGCCATACCGTGCTCCCGGCTTGAACGTTTGTGTAAAGGCATTTAGATGATTGCTGTCATATTTGTTGCATATTGATGATGGCCATCATATAAATTGTCAATACAGATTTATTGATGCTCTGATGGAGTTTTTTGATGAGAGTGAGCCGGGAAAAATTCGCTGAAAATCGCGAGAAGATCCTTGCTGTCGCAGGGGAGCTCTTTCGCGAGAAGGGTTTCGACGGCATCGGCGTCGCCGACATCATGAAGGCGGCCGGGCTGACGCATGGCGGCTTCTACGGCCATTTCGAATCGAAAGATGAGCTGGCTTGTGAAGCCAGCAAGGCGCTGGTGGCGCGCTCGCAGGAGCGCTGGCAGCAGGTGGTCGAGGGAGCACCGGAAGCGCCGCGCGATGCACTGCTCACGCATTATCTCTCGCATCGCAATGTCGTCGAACATGGCACCGGCTGCGTCTTTGCGGCGCTGACGCAGGAGGTCAGCCGCTACGGTCCGGAAATGCAGTCCACCTTCACCAACGGCCTGATGGGAATGGCGGCGATCCTCGAAGAGATCACGCCCGGAGAAACGCAGGAGGAGCGGCGGCGCAAGGCGCTTGCTGATCTCTCTACCATGGTCGGCGCGGTCATTCTCGCCCGCGCCATGGATACGCCGGCGCTTTCCGAAGAGCTTCTGGCCGCAACCCGGCAGGAGCTCGCTTCGCGTTAAAGCCCGCTTCGATCAGCCGCGGAAAGCGAGCAGGCCGTTCGATTCGACGATCTCAGTGATTTTGCCGTCGGGGGCCGTTTCCAGCAGCTCGGCGCGCAATGCCGCCTCGAAATCGGCAAGCTTGTCGCCGAGCGCTTGCGGCGATGTGGAGGACATCGAGAAGACGCGGCCGACGATATCGTCGATATCCCTCTGATATTCGCTGACGATGCCGATGCGCTCGAGATTGCGGAAGGGCGAGGCGAGGAGCACTGCCTCATGCGGCGCCCATGCCTTGCTCTTCCTCAGCAAGCGCTGCTCATGTCGCTCCGGCGAAAAAGTTTCCGCCAGTCTATCTACGATGCTGCGCCAATCCGGGGTCGCCAGCACCTGTCGGTCATGGAACAGCACGACCGCGCCGCCGGGTTCGATCAGCCTGTCGAGGGCCGCAAGTGTCGCCGGGCGATCCATCCAGTGGAAGGAGCGGCCCATGACGCAGAGATGCAGCCTGCCGATATCCGGCCCGAGATCGTAGGAGGACCCTTGACGCAGGGTAATCTCGACACCGGCTTCTTTCGCCCCGGCTTCGGCTGCGGCGAGCATTTCCGGCTCGGGGTCCATGGCAGTGACGGCAGCGCCCCGAAGCCGCGCAAACGCGATCCCGAGCTGTCCCGGGCCGCAGCCGAGGTCAAGCACATGGTCGCCGGCCTTCAGGCCGCTTTGCTCGGCGACACGGGCGATCAGGCTGTCCGGATAGGGGATGCGATAGCGCAGGTAGTCGGCCGCGGTCGACTGAAAGCGCCGCGCTTCGAAGGGAACTGTGATCATGGATTGCCATCCTCGGGGGTGGGGGAATCTTGACTTGTTAAGCCTCAACAGTGACCGGCTCGTGAAGTAACTTTTGCGCGATTTGCGGGGGATTCAGCGGCACCGTTATTCTCTGCGGCTCAAAGCCCGAGCGCTTGTTTCTAAAGGGCTCAGGAAATGGCTTTAGAGTTCGGGACTGCCGCCCCTCACCCTAGCCCTCTCCCCGCATGGGCAGGGAAATCGTATATGCGAGATTGTTGAAGAATCGAATGATAACCGGTTTGCCGCGAGGGTTACTCCTTCTCCCCAGCGGGGAGAAGGTGGCCCGAAGGGTCGGATGAGGGGGTGTCTCCCCGAGCAAAAATGCTATTGTTTTAATGAATTCTTACTTTGCCGCACGTCCCCCTCATCCGCCCTTCGGGCACCTTCTCCCCGAGGGGAGAAGGAGGAGCCGCAGCTCTATTTTTCAATAATCCTGCACCTGCGATTGCCCTGATGCATGCGGGATGAGAGGCCAAGCAAGCAGGTGCGGCATCATTGGCCCAACCTGACCAGCGCCAAATCCCAGATCACTTGAAGCCGGCAACCCCATGCGGAATGTAAGGCGATTCCAGCGCTTCGATCTCCTCGGGCGTCAGTTTCACCGAAAGCGAGGCGACGGCGTCGGCGATGTGGCCGGGTTTGGAGGCGCCGATGATCGGGGCGGTGACGGCGCTTTTCTGCAGGAGCCAGGCTGTGGCGACCTGGGCGCGTGCGATGCCGCGGGCCTTGGCGATGGCGCCGACGGCTTCGACAACCCTGCGGTCGGCGTCGATTGCCTGAGTGTAAAGCGTCTTGCCGAATTCGTCGCTTTGCGTGCGGGCCGTCGTCTCGTCCCAGTCGCGAGTGAGGCGGCCGCGGGCAAGCGGGCTCCAGGGAATGACCGCGATCTTCTGGTCTTCGCAGAAGGGCAGCATTTCGCGCTCTTCCTCGCGATAGAGCAGGTTCAGGTGGTTCTGCATGCTGACGAATTCGGTCCAGCCGTTGAGGCGCGAGGTGAAGATCGCCTTGGCGAATTGCCAGGAATACATCGAGGAGGCGCCGATATAGCGGGCCTTGCCGGCCTTGACGATATCGTGCAGCGCTTCCAGCGTTTCCTCGATCGGCGTCGTATAGTCCCAGCGATGGATCTGGTAGAGATCGACATAGTCGGTGCCGAGGCGGCGCAGGCTGTTATCGATCTCATCGAAGATCGCCTTGCGCGACAGGCCGGCGCCGTTCGGGCCGGGACGCATGCGGTTGAACACCTTGGTTGCCAGGACGATATCCTCGCGGCGCGCGAAATCCTTGATGGCGCGGCCGACGATCTCCTCCGACGAGCCGTTGGAATAGGTGTTCGCCGTATCGAGGAAGTTGATGCCGGCCTCGATCGCCTGCCTAAGCAGCGGACGGCTCTCCTCTTCCTTCAGCGACCAGGCATGCGTGCCCTTGCCGGGATCGCCATAGGTCATGCAGCCCAGGCAGATGCGGGACACTTCAAGGCCGGTTTTGCCAAGCTTCACATATTCCATCGGTAGTCTCCATCTTTAGGGTCCGACACGGAAACGCTCCGCCGCCGGACTGGAGGCAGAGTGGATGTGTTGTCGAAGGGAGACTAGCGGAGCGTAGCTTCGGCGATTAGCTCAATAATTCGCAATAGGCTTTGAAGCAGCGCTAAATAAATACGGCGATTTCCGCGGGCGCGGAGGCGACGATTGCAAATGTTTCCTTGAACCCCAGGCGCGACAGGTGTTAGCTGCACTGCAGCATTTTTCTGGATTTTGGTATGAAACTGCCCCCTCGCAACAGCTATGACGCCCTATATCGCGATTTTCGTTGGGACATTCCGGCGAAATTCAATATCGGGCGCGTGGTTTGCGACGATTGGGCGGAGCGAGAGCCGGACCGGGTCTGCCTTGAGCATTTCAGCCCGGACGGCAGCCATCTGGCGATGACCTATGGCGAGCTGCGGGACCGTTCCGCCGCTTTTGCCAATGCGTTGACGGCGCTCGGCGTGCGGTCAGGCGATCGGGTGGCGCTGCTTTTGCCACAGAGTTTCGAGACAGTCATCGCGCATGTCGCGATCTACAAGATGGGAGCAATTGCCCTGCCGCTGGCGCTGCTTTTCGGTGCGGAAGCATTGGAATACCGGCTGACAGTTTCGGGAACCTCGGCGATCGTCACTAATCAGTTCGGCCTCACGCGGCTGCGGCCGATCCGCGATCGCTTGCCAGCCCTCGCGCATGTGATCAGCATCGACGGCGTCGGGGAGGGTGTCGCCGGTTTTGCCGAGCTCGTTGCGGCGCATCCGCCGCTTTTCGAGGTGGCGGATACCGGACCTGACGATCCGGCGCTGATGATTTTCACCTCAGGCACCACCGGCCCGCCGAAGGGTGCGTTGCACGGGCATCGCGTTTTGCCGGGGCATATTCCCGGCATGCAGTTCGCCCACGAAGGTTTTCCGCAAGCGGGCGATAAACTTTGGACGCCGTCGGATTGGGCCTGGGCGGGCGGTCTGCTGAATGCGCTGCTGCCGAGCCTGATGCTCGGCGTGCCCGTCGTCTCCTCGCCGGCGCAGAAATTCGATGCGCACATGGCCTTCCGCATCATGGCCGAGATGGGCGTGCGAAACGCCTTTATTCCGCCGACCGCCTTGCGGCTGCTGAAGTCGGTGAGCAATCCCCGGGCGCTTTACGATCTCAAGCTGCGCACCGTCGGCTCGGCCGGCGAGGCGCTCGGGCGCGAGACCTATGAATGGGCGCGTTCCGCCCTCGGGGTCACCGTCAACGAGTTTTTCGGCCAGACCGAATGCAATTTCGTTCTCTCCTCCAGCGCCGCCTTCGGCGTCAGCCGTGGCGGGTCGACCGGCAAGCCCGTGCCCGGCCATCGCGTTGCGATCGTCGATGCGGATGGCAGGGAGATGCCGGTCGGTGAGAGCGGGCAGATCGCTATCCAGTGGCCCGATCCGGTGATGTTCCTCGGCTACTGGCAGGACGAGAAGGCGACGGAGGCGAAATTCGCCGGCGACTGGCTGTTGACCGGTGATCTCGGCCGGCAGGATGCGGACGGCTATATTTCCTTTATCGGCCGCGACGACGATGTCATCACCTCGTCGGGCTATCGCATCGGCCCCAGCGAGATCGAGGACTGTCTCGGCGGTCATCCAGCCGTGCAACTGGCCGCCGCCGTCGGCAAGCCGGATGTGGTGCGCACGGAGATCGTCAAGGCCTATGTGGTTCTCACGTCCGGCTTCGAGCCGGGCGAGGCGCTGGCCGCCGAAATCTGCGACTGGGTGAAAACGCGGCTTTCCATGCACGAATATCCGCGCGAGATCGAGTTTGTCGATGCCCTGCCGCTGACGACATCGGGTAAGGTCATCCGCCGCCTGCTGCGCGACCGCGCGGTGGCCGAGGCTCTGGAAGCAAACCGGATGTCTAGCGCTTCGTAAGCGACAATATCTTCTCGCGCAGCAGCTTCGCCATGTTGCGGGTGCTGCGGTACATATGCAGTTGCGTTGCCACTTGCCGGACGTCGCGGTCACCGTTCTGCGTCAGGCCGATGATCAGCGTGCCCATGTCTTCGCGCTCCTGCCAAAAGCGGCTCATGATCGGATGATTGGGCACCGCGCAGGAGTCCGAACGGACGATGTTGGCGTCGTCGAGATGCCACTCGGTCAGCTCGCCCATCAGCAGCTTGCCCGGCGAATAGCGGGCGTAATCCTCGTTATAGGCCGTCTTCCAGGTATAGGCCTCGCCGCCCATCATCAGCACGATCATCGAGGCGATGGCCTTGCCGTTGAGGTCGATGGTGTGAATGCGCACGGCATCGACGGCGGCGAGATTGGAGATGGCCTCGCGGGCAAAGGCCGCATGGTGGCGGTCAGTGACCATGGCGCTGCGTTTCTTACCCTTCCAGCCGCTCGCTTCCAACGCCATGAATTCCTCCATGCGCAGGTGAATGTCGCGGGGCTGGCGGGCGACGCTGTAGACGACCTCACCGAGATTTTCCAGGAGACGCCACTGGCGGCGCATTTCGCGCAGATGCGCGTTCGAGATCGTTCGCTTGAGATAGGCGAGCGCATCCTCGCTGCTGTCGAGCATCGGCCGCTGATAGGAATTGGCGACAGTGAGCGGCAGGTTGCGGCCGATGGCGACTGCCTTTGCCATCTGGGCGAAACGGCCGTTCAATCGGATATCCGGCAGCACCAGCGTGGTCGGCAGGTGCAGTTCCCGCCGGGTCAGCGCCTCGAAGAGATTGTCGAGCGTTTCGCCGGCCTCTTCGGCGTCCACTAGGGGAGTGCCGAGCGGACCGAATGAATTCGACCAGACACGGATAATCGAAGGACCGATCGCAAAACCCGGCTTGTCGACAGTAAAGGGCACCAGGAGGCGCATGCGGCTGCGGGCGCTATTGTCGTCGCGGATCAGGGCGAGGCGGATCTGCCGATCCTCCAGGCGCGGCATGGCAGGCGCCAGGAAGCGACCGGAGAAGAAGACGTTCGGCTCCATGGCACGATTGGAGAGAAAATCCAGTTCATCCTGCAGTTCATAGCCGAGCTTGCCGGGATAGAGGCAGAGTTCACGGCCGGCCCGTCCGACCTCGACGCGGGCCTCGGCCTTGGGTCGCTCGAAATGCAGCGCTGCCAGCGTATGCGTCAGAGCATTCACTTGGCTGTCGGTGCTTTCGGTAAAAGGAGGGCGCGCCATGGTCAGAGTGCCCCGTTCGTAGCTGATGTCGCCGGCTGACGGGTAAGGGCGAAGAGCACGATGCCGAGCGCACGGCGGACGGCGAAATGCAGCAACATGGCCTCGACCATCATGGCACTGGCCGCAGCAATGGCCGCGCCTTCGATGCCGAAATGCGGAATGAGAGCGACGTTGAGGCCGATATTGGCGATCAGCGCCGCGGCATAGAGATAGACGCAGAGCATCTGCCGGTCCGCCATCAGCAGCAGCATCTCGGCCGGACCGACAAGCGCCTTGGCGAGAACGCCGGCAAGCAGGATGGCGATGACCACCTGGCCCTCGGTAAAGGCTGCGCCGAAGAGCGAGAGCAGGAATTGTCCGGCCGCGAACACGACAAGACCGACAGCGAGGGCCGGGAAGAAGGTCCAGCGCGCGGCTTCCGTGGCGAAGGCCGCGAGTTTTTCCCGATCGTTCTCGGCGATGATGGCGGCAAAACGCGGGCCAATGGCAGCCTTGACGGCGAAAGAGATGAAATGCACCAGCGCCATGATCTTGGCAGCGGCGAAATAGACGGCGACCTCAGCGGGATCGAGGTAGATGCCGACCACGACGACATCGGAATTGGTCAGGAGATAACCGACGCCTTCCACCAGAAAGACCGGGAAAGCGACGGCAAGCCAGGCGTTGAATTCGATCGTTTTCGGGCCGTTGGGATAATGGCGGCGCAGGCGGAAGGTGAGGGCGAGATATTGGCAAAAGACGGTGACGAAAGCGGCAGCAAGGGCAGCCGCCATCGCCGTCACCGCGCTATGGGCCGCGCCGAAAAGGATGGCGGCCAGCATGAACAGCAGGATCAACGTCGGGCGGATGAGGAAAGTCGGGCTCAGCGCCATGACCGGCCAATGATTGGCGCGCGCCGTGCCATCCAGCACGTCGCCAAGCGCGATCATCGGCACGGCGATCAGGCCGAGAAAGATCGGCACGACATAATAGTTTTCGACCATGCCGCTGAACGCATAGAGCGCCGCCATGCCGATCAGAGCCAATCCGCCGGCAACTGCCAGGACGAAGCGGCGTGCCGTGGCGGTCACACCGCGGATGGCATCGTGATCGCCGCTCGCATCATATTGCGGCAGGAAACGGATGATGGCTGTCGGGAAGCCGAGGCAGGCGAGATTGCCGAACAGGATCATCAGCACCCAGACGAAGACGAAGACGCCATATTCGAAGCGCCCCATCATGCGGGCGAGAACGATCTGCGAGACGAAAGCAAGGGCGGCGCCGGCAATGCGGATGGCGAAAGCGACCAGTGCCATACGCTGCGAGACGGCCTTTTCGTCATTGCCGGTGAAGAGGGGCACGAGTTTGCGCAGGTGCGGCGACAGCACAGTCCGCAGCCCGGACGGCAGCATTTTCTCTGCTGTTTGAAAGACCGCCATGTCGATACGCAATACTTAAAACATGATCTAACCTAAGGATAGTTTTCGCAGAAGGGGGTTAAGAATCGGTTCCTCGAACACATGAAAAGCATGCGAAGACGGTGCCGGCGCATCAATAAAATGCCGCCCGAAGGCGACACTTTGGATCGGCAAGAAGATGCGAAGCCTAAATGACCTCGTTGCCCTCGAACGTTGATGGCAATGGCTGCCGTGGCTGGTCCGTCGCGAGAGACGGAGGTGAAAATCAGTTACCCGTCAGCGCGTCATCGTGCGATTTTCTGAAGCGTGTCCTTATCCGCTACGAGTTGGCCGCCCTTGGCCCAGTGTTCGCGAGGAATCTCGCTGATCAACACGTCCACACTATCCGTCGGGCAAGCAAGCGTCTCGGCGGCAACCTGTGTGACCTTGCGGACGAAATCACGCTTTTGCTCAAGGGTTCGGCCCGGATGCATTTCGAGATGAATTGTTGGCATTGGAAAGCTCCTGTTTGGTTGCCTTCTCCAATTGAGAAGGACTGAGGCAAAGGAACTATGGCCGCTGGCTTCCCTGGAATAAACGTGCTTTATGTTCATTCATTTAGAACCGCTAGGTTTATAATATGGACAAATTGTCCGCGATGACGATGTTCGTGCGGGTGGTTGAACACGGCAGTTTCAGTGCCGCCGCCGACGCTGCAGGCGTGTCTCCCACCATGGCAGGCAAGCAAGTGCGGGCAATAGAAGCGCGCCTCGGAGCTCGCTTGCTTCATCGAACCACCCGGCGTCAGCAACTAACCGAAATCGGCCGTCTGTATTACGAGCGCTGCAAGCAAGTGCTCGCCGATGTGCAACTGGCTGACGCCAGCGCGAGCGAATTGCAGTCCGAACCTCGCGGTCTCCTGCGCATCGTCTCCCCTGTTACGTTCGGAAGTCATCGCCTGATGCCGGCACTTGCCGACTATCTCGCTATGTATCCAGCCGTAAGTGTGGACGTCATGCTGGACAACGGAGTGCCAGACCTTTCGCGGGAGGGGTGCGAACTCGCAATTCGCATAGGGGACGTCGCCGAGCTCGATCTGGTCGCACGCCCTTTGCAGCCATACCGACGAATAATGGCGGCGTCTGCAGCCTATCTGGAGCGGCGGGGTACACCGACGCACCCCAGGGATTTGTCCGCGCATGATTGCCTCGGCCTCTCCTACTGGCGTCGCCGCGACCAGTGGTATTTGTTTGGCCCTGATGGCGAATGGCGGCCGGACGTAAGCGGGCGATTGTCTGCCGACAATGGTGATGCACTGCGCGTCGCCGCCTTGAATGGCGCGGGTATCGTCCTTCAGCCGGAAGTCATGCTTGCCGAGGATCTTGCCAGAGGTCGCCTTGTGCAGGTGCTGCCCGACTGGATGCCGGTCGCCTCGCCAATGCACTTGCTGTATGCCCTCGATCGTCGACCCACCGCGAAACTGCGCAGCATGATCGATTTCTTGCTGAAACGCTTTGGCGCACCTGCCGAATAGTTTCCGACATATATTGCTCGGCCTTCAGGCAAAATCGCGCATAAAAATGCCGCCCGAAGGCGGCATTTGGTCATGGCCGAGGGACTGCGAAGTCTCAAACGACTTCGCTGCTCTCGAACGCCCCGTGGCAATGCTTGTATTTCTTGCCGGAACCGCAGGGGCAAGTCTCGTTGCGGCCGACGCGGCCCCAGGTTGCCGGATTCTGTGGATCACGGTTTTCCGGTGCGACGACGTTGTCGTTGACGAGGCTGAGCGGCGCAAATTCGTCTTCGCCGGTCGTGGCGTCGATATGGCGTGCCTGCATCGGCATTGCCTGCGGCTCGGCCGGCTGCTGCACCAGTTCAACACGCGACAACTGAGCGATGACGGCCTGGCGCAGGTTGTTCAAAAGCGACTGGAAGAGTTCGAAAGCCTCGGCCTTGTATTCCTGCAACGGATCGCGCTGGGCATAGCCGCGGAAGCCGATGACGGAGCGCAGGTGATCGAGGTTGACGATGTGCTCGCGCCAGAGATTATCCAGCGTCTGCAGCACGATGGAGCGCTCGACATAGGTCATGATTTCGGGGCCGAAGCGCTCGGCCTTTTCTGTGGCGGCCTTGTCTGCTGCTTCCGTCAGGCGGGCACGGATATCGTCTTCGGCGATGCCCTCTTCCTTGACCCAGTCATGCACCGGCATGTCGAGATCGAAGAAGTTGGCGACAGCCGTCTTCAAGCCGTCAGCATCCCACTGTTCGGCATAGGCGCGCTCGGGGATGTACCTGGAAACCAGATCTTCGACGACCTCGTGGCGCATGTCGCCGACAGTTTCGGAGAGATCCGTCGCATCCATCAGCTCGACGCGTTGCTCGAAGATGACCTTGCGCTGATCGTTCAGCACGTCGTCATACTTCAGGACGTTCTTGCGGATGTCGAAGTTGCGGGCTTCGACCTTCTTCTGGGCGCGTTCCAGCGCCTTGTTGATCCAGGGATGGACGATCGCCTCGCCTTCCTTGAGGCCGAGCTTCTGCAGCATGCCGTCCATACGGTCGGAGCCGAAGATGCGCATCAGGTCGTCCTGGAGCGACAGGTAGAATTTCGAACGGCCAGGGTCGCCCTGACGGCCGGAACGGCCGCGCAACTGATTGTCGATGCGGCGGCTTTCATGGCGCTCGGTGGCGATGACATAGAGACCGCCGGCGGTAAGCGCCTGCTGCTTGAGCTCCTTGATCTCTTCGGCGATCTTGGCGATCGCCGCATCGCGCTCAGGGCCGGGCTCCATCTCCTCCAGATCGCGCTCTACGCGCATTTCGAGGTTGCCGCCGAGCTGAATGTCGGTACCGCGGCCGGCCATGTTGGTGGCGATCGTCACGGCGCCGGGAACGCCGGCCTGGGCGACGATATAGGCTTCCTGCTCGTGGTAGCGGGCGTTCAGAACCTGGAAGTTGCTGAAGCCCTGCTTGCGCATGCGGTCGGCAAGAAGCTCGGACTTTTCGATCGAGGTGGTGCCGACGAGCACCGGCTGGCCGCGCTTGTGGGCGTCAAGGATCTCGGCGATGATCGCCTTATATTTTTCGTCGTGCGTACGGTAGACCTCGTCGTCCTCATCGATACGCTGGATCGGCAGATTGGTCGGCACCTCGACCACGTCAAGGCCGTAGATGTTGCCGAATTCTTCTGCTTCCGTGGATGCCGTGCCGGTCATGCCGGCAAGCTTGTCGTACATACGGAAATAATTCTGGAAGGTGATCTGCGCCAGCGTCTGGTTTTCCGGCTGGATCTGCACCCGTTCCTTGGCTTCCAGCGCCTGGTGCTGGCCGTCCGAATAGCGGCGGCCCGGCATCATGCGACCGGTGAATTCGTCGATGATGACGACTTCGCCGTTGCGGACGATATAGTCCTTGTCACGCTGGAAGAGCTTGTGGGCTTTCAGGGCGTTGTTGACATGGTGGACGATCGCGACGTTTTCGATGTCGTAGAGCGATTCACCCTTCAGAAGACCGGCGTCACGCAGCATGTTTTCCAGCTTCTCGGTGCCGTCCTCGGAGAAGTTGGCCGAGCGCTGCTTCTCGTCGATTTCGTAATCGTCCTTCGACAGGCGCGGAATGAAGGCGTCGATAGTGGTATAGAGATCGGAACGGTCGTCGAGCGGGCCGGAAATGATGAGCGGCGTGCGCGCCTCGTCGATGAGGATCGAGTCCACTTCGTCGACGATCGCGAAATTATGACCGCGCTGCACCATCTGGGCGCGGTCGTATTTCATATTGTCGCGCAGATAGTCGAAGCCGAGTTCGTTGTTGGTGCCGTAAGTGATGTCGCAGGCATAGGCGTCGCGGCGTTCTTCATCCGACAGGCCGTGAATGATGACTCCGGTGGTAAGCCCGAGGAAGCCGTAAATGCGGCCCATGTGGCCGCTGTCGCGCTGCGCCAGGTAATCGTTGACGGTGACGACATGGACGCCCTTGCCCGCAAGCGCGTTCAGATAGACGGGCAGCGTCGCGACCAGCGTCTTGCCTTCGCCCGTCTTCATCTCGGAGATTGCATTCGAATGCAGGATCATGCCGCCGATGAGCTGTACGTCAAAAGGTCGCATTCCGAGAACGCGCCGCGAGGCCTCGCGCACCACGGCAAAGGCGGGTACAAGAAGGTCGTCGAGCGTCTTGCCGTCGGCAAGCTGCTGGCGGAACTCGACCGTCTTGGCGGCCAAGGCTTCGTCAGACAAAGCGCGCATCTGTTCTTCGAGCGCGTTGATCGCAACGACATTCGGCTGGAACGACTTGACGCGGCGGTCGTTGGACGAGCCAAACAACTTGCGGGCAATTCCACCTAGGCTGACCATATGACTGGTCCTTTCTGAGATTTCATCCTGTCGTTTTCTGCTTCATCCGCCCCTGAAAAAATCGGGAGTATAGCACAAAACGCCCGGAAACTGTTCTGGACGCGAGGTTGCGTGACAGATAAGAGGGGGGTCGATTGATGTCAACGGGAATTGGCCGATACAGAAAGGCCACATTCTCCTGCTGAAGGCTTTTCCTGCCGGATTCATTACTTTGAGCCGGTCGAGACCACCGAAAGGTTATTTTATGTTGAGCTACAACAAACTTGCTGCGGCTGCGTTCGCAACATTCGTCACCTTGCAGGCGCCGGTCTTTGCCGCTGACGCCAAAGATCCCGTTGTCGCCAAGGTCGGCGATGTCGAAATCCATCAGTCCGAGCTCGATCTCGCGATCGCCAATCTCGACCCGCAGCTCGGCCAGCTTCCCGACGATCAGAAGAAGGTCGCGGCACTTTCGGCTTCGATCGACGTCAAGCTGCTCGCCAAGGATGCGGCTGCCGAAAAGCTCGACCAGACGCCGGACTTCCAGTCGCATATGGCCTATCTGCGCGACCGCGAGCTGCACAATGCCTATTTCAAGGCGCATGTCGCGGACGCGATCAAGGACGATGAGGTCAAGGCCCGCTACGACAAGGAAGTCGCGGCCCTGCCGAAGCAGGAAGAGGTTCATGCACGCCACATCCTGGTGAAGACCGAGGACGAGGCCAAGGCAATCATCAAGGAACTCGACGCCGGCAAGGATTTTGCCGAACTCGCCAAGGAAAAGTCGACCGATCCGAACAAGGGCGATGGCGGCGATCTCGGCTATTTCGCCCGTGGCCGGATGGTCAAGGAATTCGAAGATGCAGCCTTCGCGCTGCCCGTCGGCACCTACACCAAGACCCCGGTGAAGTCCGACTTCGGCTGGCACGTCATCAAGGTCGAAGACAAGCGCGTCGCTCCGCCGCCGCCGTTCGATCAGGTGAAGGATCAGGTTCGTCAGCTCGTCATGCGCGACAAGTATCTTGAGCTCCTGGCCAAGGCCAAGCAGGAATCGAAGGTCGTCATCAATGACCCGGCGCTGAGCAAGGCCTATGATGATGCGCAGAAGCAGCAGGATCAGGCGCCGGCAGACGACGCGGTCGCCCCTGGCGCCCAGCCGCAGCAGTAAGTCGCAGCAGTTAAACCATCAGGGCCCGGTTCTTCCGGGCCCTTCACTGGAGTCGGATGATTTTAGGTCGCATCGACCTAAAATCTGAATCCGCTCCAGAATCAAAGAAACAGAGCATGATGTAGTCCGAAAACCGCCTGTACTTTTCGGCATCATGCTCTTTCAGGTGTGGCCTCATGTCCGGTTCCGTCTCCCCGCTCGCTCCTAAATCCTTCGTTGCCATGCCGGCCTTGCGCGGCGTGCGCATGACCACGGCATCCGCCGGTATCAAATACAAGAACCGGACCGACGTCCTGCTCATGGTTTTCGACAGGCCGGCCGCCGTCGCGGGTGTCTTCACCCGCTCTAAGTGCCCGTCGGCTCCCGTCGATTTCTGCCGGTCGAACCTGGCGCATGGCAGCGCCCGCGCCGTCGTCGTCAATTCCGGCAATGCCAACGCCTTCACCGGCCTCAAGGGTCGTCAGGCGACCGAGCTCACCGCCAAGTCGGCAGCGGCTGCTGTCGGTTGCGGCGAGAACGAAGTCTATCTCGCCTCGACGGGTGTGATCGGCGAGCCATTGGACGCGACCAAGTTCGCCGGCGTGCTCGACACCATGGCAAAGGACGCGACCAGCGATTTCTGGTTCGAGGCCGCCAAGGCGATCATGACGACGGATACCTATCCGAAGGTTGCCACCCGCAGCGCCGAGATCGATGGCGTCAAGGTCACCATCAACGGCATCGCCAAGGGTGCGGGCATGATCGCGCCCGACATGGCGACCATGCTGTCCTTCGTCGTCACCGATGCCGATATCTCTTCCGCTGCATTGCAGACCCTCCTGTCGGAAGGCGTCGGCCCGAGCTTCAATTCGATGACGGTCGACAGCGACACGTCGACATCGGATACGCTGATGTTGTTCGCCACCGGCGCTGCCGCCGCTGACGGTCAGGCTCGCATCGAGCGCGCCGAGGATCCCAAGCTTGCCGCGTTCCGTACGGCGCTGAACGAGCTCCTGAAGGATCTCGCCATCCAGGTGGTCCGCGACGGCGAAGGCGCCACCAAGATGCTCGAGATCACCGTGACCGGCGCTGAAAATGACGCTGCCGCCAAGCGCATTGCGCTCTCGATCGCCAATTCGCCGCTGGTCAAGACCGCTGCCGCCGGCGAGGATGCCAATTGGGGCCGCGTCGTCATGGCCGTCGGCAAGGCCGGCGAAATGGCCGACCGCGACAGGCTCGCCATCTGGTTTGGCGACGTCCGCGTCGCCGTCAACGGTGAGCGCGATGCCTCCTATTCCGAGGAAGCAGCCTCCAATGTGATGAAGCAGCAGGATATTCCTGTGAAAGTCGACCTCGGACTGGGCAATGGCCGGGCGACGGTCTGGACCTGCGACCTCACCAAGGAATATGTTGCCATCAATGGCGACTACCGGAGCTGATATCCTTCCAATGCATGCGCAGTCCACGATGAACAAGCTGCCTTTGGTGCGCAGGCTCGAAGCCGTCGGTTTCCGGGCATGGCCTGCCTCGTCCGTGCAGTATGATGGCAGTTGGCAGGTGCGGTTGACGGCGGGCCATCCGTCGAAACGGCTGAACTGCGTCGTACCGCTCGATCCCTCCGACAGCCGCGATCTCGATATCCGGCTGACGAAGGCGCAGCGCAAGTTCGAGGCCTATGGCCGGCCGATGGTGGTGCGCGAGACGCCGCTCGCCTCGCCAATGCTGATCGAGCTGTTGCAGCGCCAGGGTTGGACGCGGTTCGACGAGACCATCGTCATGACCACCGATCTGATCGATCTCGAACTTCCCGATACGCTGGATCATCTGCCGAGCCACGATGTCGGCCGCTATGTCGACGCGAGCCTGTTGGTGGATAAAGCCGATCCCGTTCTCAAGCCTGCCCTGGCAGAGGTTGTGAGCGGTATCAAGCCGCCCTCGGGTCTTTTCGTTATCGAGAATGACGAGGCTGGACCGGTGGCAACGACGCTTTGCGTGCAGGACAACGACCTTGCCGGCATCATGTCGGTGTCGGTGGCGGCCGAGCACCGGCGCAAGGGATTGGCAATCGAGATTCTGACGTCGGCGCTGCGGTGGGCGCGTATGCGCAGCGCCCGGACCGCCTGGCTGCAAGTCGGTGCCTGCAACGACCCGGCATTGGCGCTCTATGCCCGCTTCGGTTTCCGTGAGGCCTATCGGTATTGCTACTGGCGCCCTGCGAGTGAAGCATGAGCGAAGCCGGCCGCAAGATCATTCTGGTCGCTGCCTGCGCGCTGATCGACACCGATGGCCGCATCCTTCTGGCGCAGCGGCCGGAGGGAAAATCGCTCGCCGGCCTATGGGAATTTCCGGGCGGCAAGGTCGAGCCCGGCGAGACGCCGGAAGAGACTTTGGTGCGCGAGCTTCAGGAAGAGCTTGGCATCCAGACGAAGATCGCTTGTCTTGCGCCGCTGACATTCGCCAGCCATACCTACGAAACCTTCCATCTGCTGATGCCGCTTTATATCTGCCGTCGCTATGAAGGCATACCGCATGGCCGGGAGGGCCAGGCGATCAAATGGGTACGACCTCAGGCGCTGCGCGACTACCCGATGCCGCCGGCGGATGAGCCGTTGATCCCGTTCTTGCAGGATCTGCTTTAGGATCAGATTTCCCTGAAGCGGAACTTCGATTTCTCAAGTTGATCGAGGCTGTTTGCTTTCGGATCTCTGCCAGACGGATCCGCCTTCGATGCTCCCCGCAGCAACTCCCTCAGCATTTCCGACTGTCTGGCCGAATCCCAGCGAATTGCCTCCAGATGTTCGAGCATCAATCCAAAGGCAAAAATCGCGGCGCCGCGAAATGCGTTTAGAAGTGCAGCGACCAGTCCGGCGAAAAAGCCACCGATGCCTCCGATGGCGAGCATCGAAATGGCTACAACGACCGCTAGGGCTATAACGAGGCCGCCGACGACTTTAAACAACCCGCCATAAATCAGCTCCTCTACAACTAATAATAATACTATTTTCATAAAGTAGATCATTGCGAGCAAACATCAATATCAATTTATTGGTGTATTTCATATTAGAATTATTTCATTGCGTGTGAGCTCCAAAGGGATTTGGCGTCGAATGATGTGCTGGATCTCTTTGGCGTCTGCCGCGCGTATGTTTAACGCGTCAGGGGCGCAGACAGCAGATATGGTTAACAAAAATTAGCCATTTGGAATCAGCCCAGTAACCCGAATCGGGCACTGTCCCAGAGTGTTAGGTCTCTTTAATTTGCATGTGGATATTAAGGGATCGTTTATGACCTTCTGGCATTGAATGAGCTCAATCAAGCGGTTGGTGTGGGCGTTAAAGAAGGCTTGACATTATGGACGACGATTTCTGGAAAGCTGTTCAGGAAAAAGAGCAGTCGTATTCCTCGTCGCGCAAGACGGGCGCGTTGAATATCGCCTTGCTGTTCGGAACGGCGGCGGTTGCGCTTTCTCTTATCCTGACGCCAATGCTTTCCGACAAATCCAAGTCCAGCGTGCTCGCCAGCGCGCCTGATTTCGACAACATCACCACCGGCTCCATCCCGCAGACGGAAAACGGCAAGCGTTACACGATCCGCCGTAGCGTGCTGCAGCAGGAGCCCGGTTCGGTCTGCATCATCCAAGGCTATGGCGCCGACAGCGGCTGCTGACTGTTATACTGGTAAAGCCTATCGGGTGCATGATGGCGCCGGATACGCTCGTTTTCAGATGCTGGAGCGGAATGCTTTCCCGCTCTGTTCCTTTGTTTTTACGCAATTCCGAAGGGAAAACCGCTTCGCACTTTTCCCGGCATTGCTTTAGGAGTTTGAAGCGTATGCGTACCGTACAGCGTTTTTTTCATGACAAGACCGGTGCCACGGTCATCGAATATGGCCTGATCGCCGCGTTGATGTCGGTAGCGATCATCAGCGGCGTCGGCGCTTTCGGCAACAGCCTGTCAGCGATGTTCAATTACATCTCTGACACAGTCACGAACTCGCCGGCTAATTGACGCGGCTCACTGAGCTCAGCGAACCCGGGTCCGATCCATTCACTGTTTCAGCTTGTGTTCTTCGACCTTCAGCGCGTCGGCAAGCCGTGCTTTGGCTGAGCCGGGTTGCAGCGGTTTCTGCTGGCTTTCATGCGGCGTCCAGCCGGACACATAGATGATCGAGAATGTCGCCCTTATTCTCCCGTCGGGATCGGAATAGCGTTCGGCATAGAGTTCGGCAGCGCGCAGGAAGAAAGCGCGCGTCAGCGGCTTGCGGCTGCGATCGGCGAGCGGATTGGTCATGCCCATGGCACGCAGGTCCCGCATCAACGCGAAGAGATTGTCGTAGCGCACCGTATACGTCTCAGCGTCGATGACCGGCAAAGTGAAACCGGCACGCTGAAGCAGGCCACCGACATCGCGAACATCGGCAAAGGGGATGACGCGCGGGCTCGCGCCGCCGGTCAGCTCGATCTCGGTTGCGAGCAGCACCTCGCGCAATTCCTGCAGTGTGCCGGAGCCAGGGATCGCGGCCAGAAACAGGCCATCGGCCTTCAGCGCGCGGCGGATCTGGATGAAGACGCCGGGTGTATCGTTGGTGAGATGCAGGCTGAGCGGCGACAGGACGAGGTTGACCGATTCCGCTTCCAGCGGCAGCTCCTCCAACGGGGCTTCGATCAATTCCTCGCCGGCCGCGGCGAAACCGGCCTCGCTTTCGAGGCGCCTGATACTACCGATCTTGCCGGTCGCGAAGGCCTCACGTGCGGCAATCCCGGTTGCGCCGTGCAGTTCCACTGCCTCGTCGAAATGTCGCTCGATGACGGCAAGCCGTTCGGCCAGCTCGTGGGCGGCGATGTCCAGCAGGAAGGTCGCCTTCTGGTCTCCCTGGGCAAGCGCGCGGCGCCTGCGGGCGGCGAGCAGCGATTGGTCGAAGACAATTTCCATGACGGTTTCCTGCAATCATTGATGGGGCATAGCGGCCACGCGGTTTTCCTTCGCAAAGGCGCCAGGAAAAAGCTAGTGTCAATCATATGGGGATGATGGGACGCGAAATCACGGTATCGATGCTGCGGGCCGGCTTGATAAAGCCGTGGTCGGCACTGGCCGATCTCATCTATCCGCCCGCTTGCGCCGGCTGCGGCACCTTGACGGGCGCGCATCGCAGCCTTTGCCCCGCCTGCTGGTCCGGCATCCGATTCATCGAGCGGCCCTATTGCGAAGTGCTGGGAAGCCCGTTTTCCCATGATCTCGGCACGGGGATTTTGAGCGCCGAGGCGATCGCCGATCCACCCGTGTTCGATCGGCTGCGCTCGGCTGCCATTCACGACGGGGTGGTGCGCGATCTCGTGCTTGGATTGAAATATCGCGACCGCACCGATCTGGCGCCGATGATGGCCGGCTGGATGCTGCGCGCCAGCGACGGCACGATTGCCGCCTGCGACGCCATCATTCCGGTGCCGCTACACCGGACGCGGCTCTTTTCGCGCAAATACAATCAGGCGGCGGAACTTGCCCGCCACTTGGCGCGGCTTTCGGGCAAACCGCTGCTGGCGGCGACATTGCTGCGCACCAAGCGGACGACCCAGCAGGTCGGCCTCGGGGCAAGGGCGCGCGAGGACAATGTGCGCGGCGCTTTCGCGATCCCGGAAGGCAGGGCTGGCGATGTCTTCGGCCGTCGGATCGTGCTGGTCGATGACGTCTATACGACCGGCGCCACGGTTACCGCGGCGACACGCGTGTTGAAAAAAGCCGGCGTGGCGGACGTAACCGTTTTAACCTTTGCAAGGGCTGTCGGCGATCCTATATGACAGTAAACCTGTCTTTTTTCGGAGTGGATCATGGCATCCGTCGTCATTTATACGCGTGAATTCTGTGGCTATTGTACCCGGGCAAAATCGCTGCTCGACTCCAAGGGCGTCGATTATGTCGAACACAACGCCACCTATTCGCCCGAGTTGCGCCAGGAGATGATTTCCAAGGCGAAGGGTCGTTCGACCTTCCCGCAAATCTTCATCAATGGCGAGCATGTCGGCGGATGTGATGATATTCATGCGCTCGACCAGGCGGGCAAGCTCGATCTGCTGCTTGCTGCCTGAGCCGGACAAAATGGGGAGAGAACAATGACCTTCAAGGCCGCCGCCATTCAGATGTGCTCCGGTGTCAATCCGGTGAGGAACGCCGCCGACATGGCGCGGCTGGTTCGCGAAGCAGCGGCAAAAGGTGCGGTCTATGTGCAGACGCCGGAAATGACCGGAGCGGTGCAGAAGGATCGGCCGGGTCTGCGCGCGGTGCTGCGCGACGAAGCCAATGATATCGTCGTCAAGACGGCAGCGGAGCTCGCTCAGGAACTCGGCATCCACGTACATGTCGGTTCGACGGCGATCGCGCTCGATGATGGCAAGATCGCCAATCG
Source organism: Rhizobium sp. CB3090 (assembly GCF_029714285.1). Taxonomy (NCBI): domain Bacteria; kingdom Pseudomonadati; phylum Pseudomonadota; class Alphaproteobacteria; order Hyphomicrobiales; family Rhizobiaceae; genus Rhizobium; species Rhizobium sp. CB3090. The sequence goes on along the minus strand of NZ_CP121662.1, from coordinate 2,926,726 downwards.
CGGCTTTCTCTTCGGCCCGGACGGCAAGCTGCTCAGCCGTTACGACAAGATCCACATGTTCGACGTCGATCTCGACAATGGCGAGAGCTGGCGCGAAAGCGCTGTTTATCGTCCCGGCTCCGAGGCGCGCATCGTGTCGTTGCCCTTTGCCGAACTTGGCTTTTCCATTTGCTACGACGTGCGCTTTCCGCAGCTCTTCCGCGCCCAGGCCGTTGCCGGCGCCGAGGTGATGACGGTGCCGGCCGCCTTCACAAGACAGACGGGCGAGGCGCATTGGGAAATCCTGCTTCGGGCCCGCGCCATCGAAAACGGCATGTTCGTTATTGCGGCTGCTCAGGCAGGTACGCATGAGGATGGCCGCGAGACTTTCGGCCATTCGATGATCATCGATCCCTGGGGTAAGGTCCTGGCATCGGCCGGCGGCACGGGCGAAGCAGTTGTCATTGCCGAGATCGATGTCGCAGCGGTCAAATCCGCTCACGACAAGATCCCAAATCTTAAGAATGCGCGCGAGTTTTCGCTGGAGAAGATCGCGACGCCGGCGGCTGGAGGCGTCGCTGCTTGATCCGCTATTCGCTGAGATGTGACAGTGCCCATGAGTTCGAGGGCTGGTTTTCGGAAAGCGCCGATTTCGACCGGCAGGTCGCAAGCGGTTTCCTGACCTGCCCCGTCTGCAATTCGGGTGCGATCTCGAAACTCCTGATGGCGCCGTCGGTTTCCACGGGGCGCAAGAAGGAGGAATTGCAGACGCTTGCCATGGATATCGCGCGCAAGGAGGCCCTGACCAAGCTCAAAGAGGCCGTCGATGCCATCAAGGCCAATACCGAGGACGTCGGCACGAAATTCCCGGAAGAGGCCCGCAAGATCCACTATGGCGAGGCGGACGCGAGAGGCATCATCGGCAAGGCGACGCCGGATGAGGCGCAGGCGCTGGTCGAAGAGGGCATCGAGATCGCCGCTATCCCGGTATTGCCGGACGACATCAACTGATGCCCAGCGGCAAGCATCTGGCAATGTATAATTTCGGGCTGCATGTCGCGCCTTACGGCAGCCCCGCGGTCGAAGGTTTTCGCTTGCGGGAAGCGGCAAATTTCGAGGCAGCCGCCCGCGCCCACGGCTTCATCGGCCGCTCCGGCTACGATGGCGACCCGGGACCGGCAAGTTGGGGCAAGCAGGTTTTTCCGCGATTCATCGACGGTAGCGGCTTTGCGACGGCGCCGTCTTCGCTGTCTCTTTGGACCGATATCGAATCCCTCATGGCCTTCAGCTATAGCGGCGTTCACGCCGATGCGCTGAAGCATGCGCGGCACTGGAACGTGAAACAACGTTGGCCGGCGCTGGTTCTGTGGTGGATGGATGGCGGTGTCATTCCGGAATGGAAAGACGGTGCCAAGCGGCTGGAGCGGCTTCACGATGAAGGGCCGAGCGCGGCGGCGTTTTCGTTCAAGCAGCCGTATGGCGCTGACGGGAATATGACAGTGATTGACCGTGAGCGGGTGAAACGGCTAACCGCTGAGAACGCTGAAGGTCAAAGCGATTTGTTGACGCATGTTTTAAAGCTGAGGGTTCGAGCCTCGCAAGCTGAGTGAATATTAACTTTCCGGAAACAACACGCGCTCGTAGTCCCGAGCGCCGCGCAAAACACGCAATACTTCTACGACCGATTCTTTGATTCGGTAGAAGATCAAGTAGTCGCCATGTGGACGCGACGACACGATAGATCGCTGGCGGAAAGGACACTTTCATTCCGCCCGCTTTGCCAGCAGCATATAGTTCACGTCCATGTCCTTCGACAGGTTCCATCGGTCCTGCAGCGGCGAATAGAAGACGCCGGTGCGGGCGATGATGTCTAGGCCGTTTGCGGCAAGTGGCTTTTCGATCTCTTCCGGGCGGACAAGCTTTTCATATTGATGCGTGCCGCGTGGCAGCCACCGCAGGACGTTTTCGGCGGCGAAGATGGCGAGTGCCGCGGCTTTCATGGTCCGATTGATGGTGGCGACGAACATCAGGCCGCCGGGGCGCACCATCTTAGCGCAGGTCGAAAGGAAAAATTCGACATCGGCAACGTGTTCCACCACTTCCATATTCAAAACGATATCGAAAGTCTCGCCGGCCTCAGCCAGTTGCTCGGCGGTGACGGCTCGGTAGTCGACGGGAACGCCGGAGGCTTTCGCATGGGTCGAGGCAATGCCGATGTTCTTTTCGGAAGGATCGGCGCCGACGACCGAGGCACCCATGCGCGCCACCGGCTCCGACAGCAATCCGCCGCCACAGCCGATATCGAGCACGCGCAGCCCCTCTAGCGGCCGGCCGCTCTTCGGGTCGTGGCCGAAATTCCTGCAGGCATGGTCACGAATATAGGCGAGCCGCACCGGATTGAACTTATGCAACGGCTTGAATTTGCCGGTCGGGCTCCACCATTCCGTAGCCATCGCGGAAAAGCGATCCACTTCGCTCTGGTCGATCGTGCTTTTCGCCGCTTTGGTCATGATCTCGCTCCTTGGTCTACGCGGCGTCACCCATCTGATTGTGCAAGCGACGCCCTGGTAGATGTGAAGTCGGACGATCGGAAGCTGATGTCAAGGGTTGGACTGTCTCAACGGCCATGGGTCGCATCCTCAGCGCGCCGGAACCAGCATGCGGCGCAGCTTTTCATTGCGCGCGATGTTTCCGGCTGCGCTTCACGCCGTTCAGGACATCCGCCAGCAAGGCGAGGACGAGCGCTGCCCCGCCGCAGAGGAAGATGATGCTGTAGTTTTCGCCGGTATGGATGAAGAGATAGGAATAGCCGTAGCCGCCGAGCGCCTGGAAGAGAGCGAACGCCGTCGTTGCCCGACTCCAGGCGGCGCGTTGGGCGACGTGGCTGTGCGGCAGGATTTCCTGGATGCGGCCGAGCACCAATGGCACGATGCCCGGTGTAAAGATGCCGAGCAGCACTGTGGCAAAGCCTATCAGCCAGGGATTGCCGGATGCGGCCAGAATGGCAGCTCCGACCGCCTGAAGCAAAAGAGCGACGCGATAGGCCGAGGCAAAGCCTATGCGGTCGGCGGCATAGCCCGTCAGTACCGGGCCGGTGGCGGCGGCAACGCCATAGAGCACCCAGCAGGCCGCTCCGATATCGGCACCACGACCAAGACCACGGGCGACATAGTCGACCAGCAGCACCATGACGGGCACGAGCCCGAGGGCATTGGCGGCATATTGGCCGTAGAGGATGCGCAGCGACCATTCGGCCTTTGCGGCGGGATGGCGGTGGGTGGTGGCATGTGTAGCAGGCAGTGGCGGATTGGTCGCCGGCCAGCCGAACCAACTGACGGCGGTCAGAATGAGCGACAGGACCCCCAAGCCGATCCAGGTTTCACGAAGACCGAGACGTAGCAGTGTCGGCACCAGTGTTCCCGAGGCGGCGATGCCGAGACCGAGGCCGAGGAAAATCATACCGCTGACGAAGCCGCGGCGGGAGACCGGAATGTGCGGCAGGATGGTGGTCGCGACGAGCACCATGATGGAGCCGCCGGCAAGACCGGAAAGGAAGCGCCAGACAAAGAACCAGGTGACGGAGACCGGAAAGGCGCAGGCGAAGAAGGCGGCAGTCGCGGCGACCATCAGCAGCCGCAGCGCCAGACGGTTGCCGAGACCGGCAGCCAGCGGCCGGCCGAGCAGCGCGCCGGCAAGGTATCCGGCAAAATTGGCTGCACCCAGCGTCACCGTATCGCCAGCCGAAAACCAATGCGCGCTGATGAGCGGCGGAATCAGCGGCGTATAAGCAAAGCGGGCGAGACCGATCGCGACGAGGCTCCCGCAGAGGCCGGCAATAGTGGCATACCAGGCTGCAGCGGTGAGGGGCGCGGGTTCGGCGACGGCGTGAGAGGCGTTCGAATGGCGTAGAGGGGCAGACATGGTGCAGCTTCTCTGTTCGGAGCGGTCTTGCCGCGTCCGGCTCGATGTTTCGTGGAGAAAGAGTTCTGTGCCGGAAGCTTACCCGTCCGGCCTGCTTTCGGGCAGCGGCCAGGGCAAGGTCAGCATAGCCATTGCCGGCCTCAGGATACCGTTCAGCAATTCGCGCTCGGGATGGACGCGGACAAGGGCGCGCAAACCGAACTGTACCGAGAGCAGCAATTTGGCGATGTCGTCAGGCGGCAGATTTGCCGGAATTTCACCGCTTGCCTGAGCGGCAACGACCGACCGAAGGAAAAAGGCCTCGATCTCGGCCGTCTCGTCAGCGACGACGCGCCGCATTTCCGGATCATCGGAACGCGCCTCAAGGACCGTGTTGACCAGCATGCAGCCGCGATGTTCGGTATCGGCCAGGGAACGCTCGACGACTTCCTGGAAGTAGCCGACAATGGTGAGGCCCGGCGAATAGGCTGCCTCCATCCGCGCGATGCGGCTGCGCAGGTTCCGGTCGAGATAGTGCTTCAGCACCTTCAGATAGAGGCGGCGCTTGTCACCGAAAGCATTATAGAGGCTCGCATGCGTCAGCCCCATGCGGTCGGTCAGATCGCGGGTGGAGGTTGCCTCATAACCCTTCGACCAGAATATCTCGCCCGCTGCTTCCAAAACGCTGTCCTCATCGAATTGCCGGGGTCTTGCCATGGGAGAGTTCTCGCAACCTGCTTGGAGGCAAATAATTATGGAGCGTCTGCTCCAAAACGTGATATAGAGCATCCGCTCTAATATGGCAAGTAGATCGGCTCTCCTTCATTGCCAACGAGAGCGCGCTCCGAAACAGGCGCAGGCCGAGCCTGAAAGTAGAGTATTGGGAGCGGAGGCTGGAAAGGCGACTGACCCTGCTATTGCACCCGCCTTCCAAACTCGTTAAGAGACGCCCCCATTGAGATCAAGCTTTTCCGGCTAATGTACCGGAGGGGCGATTTTGCATGCCGGGCTCGTAGCGTATCGGCCGCCCGGCGCTGGTACTGGTACTGGTAGAGGCACATGGCACGTATCGTTATGAAATTCGGCGGGACATCCGTCGCGGATCTGGACCGGATCAAGAATGTCGCCCGCCATGTGAAACGCGAGGTCGACGCGGGCCATGAGGTCGCAGTCGTCGTCTCCGCCATGTCCGGCAAGACCAACGAGCTGGTCGGCTGGGTGCAGAATACGCCCAAGGTCGCAGGTGCCGACCACTCGATCTATGATGCCCGTGAATATGATGCCGTCGTCGCTTCCGGCGAGCAGGTGACCTCCGGGTTGCTGGCGATCGCGCTGCAGGCGATGGGCATCAATGCTCGCTCCTGGCAGGGCTGGCAGATCCCGATCAGAACCGACAACGCCCACGGTGCGGCGCGCATTCTCGAAATCGACGGCGGTGAAATGGTCCGCCGCATGCAAGAGGGTCAGGTGGCCGTCGTCGCCGGCTTCCAGGGTCTTGGCCCCGACAACCGCGTCTCGACGCTCGGCCGCGGTGGTTCCGATACGTCGGCGGTGGCGATCGCCGCGGCCGTGAAGGCCGATCGCTGCGATATCTATACCGACGTCGACGGCGTCTATACGACTGATCCGCGCATCGAGCCGAAGGCGCGGCGTCTGAAGAAGATCGCTTTCGAAGAAATGCTGGAAATGGCCTCGCTCGGCGCCAAGGTGCTGCAGGTGCGCTCGGTCGAGCTGGCCATGGTCTTTAAGGTTCGCACCTTCGTGCGCTCATCTTTCGAGGATCCCGATGCTCCGGGCATGGGCGATCTGTTGAACCCGCCCGGAACGCTGATTTGTGACGAGGAAGAAATCGTGGAACAGGAAGTAGTCACCGGCATTGCTTATGCCAAGGATGAAGCCCAGATCTCGCTGCGCCGTCTCGCCGACCGGCCGGGCGTCTCCGCTGCGATCTTCGGGCCTTTGGCCGAAAGCCACATCAACGTCGATATGATCGTCCAGAACATTTCCGAGGACGGTTCCAAGACCGATATGACCTTCACGGTTCCTTCGGGCGATGTCGAAAAGGCGCTGCGCGTTCTTGGCGAAAACAAGGACAAGATCGGCTACGACGTCATCCAAAACGAATCAGGTCTCGTCAAAGTCTCCGTCATCGGCATCGGCATGCGTTCGCACGCTGGCGTTGCTGCGACTGCTTTCCGGGCACTTGCCGAAAAAGGCATCAACATCAAGGCTATTACGACGTCGGAAATCAAGATTTCCATCCTGATCGATGGTCCTTATGCAGAACTGGCAGTCAGGACTTTGCATTCCTGCTACGGTCTGGATAAGAGTTGATTCAGGACTGCTGACGAGGGACCGCGACGGAGGTGAGTTTCGGCCGGCCCTGACGTGGGCAAGTCAGGCATGACATCTTGATTTCGGGAGCTAGAGACGCAATGAGAGACCTATCCGGCGGTCCACGCGTTCTGCTCAAGCGGCTGCGCGAACTCATGGCGGAGCCGCTGGAGCCGCAAGAGCGTCTTGACCGGATCGTCCGCCAGATCGCCAGCAATATGGTCGCCGAAGTCTGCTCGGTCTACGTGCTGCGCGCCGATGGTGTGCTCGAGCTCTACGCCACCGAAGGTCTGAAGAAAGAAGCCGTCCACCTTTCGCAATTGAAGATGGGCCAGGGCCTGGTCGGCACGATCGCCGCTTCCGCCCAGCCGCTCAATCTCTCCGACGCGCAGTCACATCCCGCCTTCCGCTACCTGCCGGAAACCGGTGAAGAGGTCTATCACTCCTTCCTCGGCGTGCCGATCCTGCGTACCGGCCGCTCGCTAGGCGTTCTCGTCGTACAGAACAAGGCGAGCCGCAACTATCGCGAGGAGGAGCTGGAAGCGCTCGAAACGACGGCGATGGTGCTGGCCGAGATGATCGCAACCGGCGAGCTGAAGAAGATCACCAAGCCGGGCCTCGAACTCGATCTTACCCGCTCGGTCACCATCGATGGCGACAGCTACAATGAAGGTATCGGCCTCGGCTATGTCGTGCTGCATGAGCCCCGCATCGTCGTCACCAATCTTCTGAACGAGGATACCGAAAAGGAAATCCGCCGGCTGGCGGATGCGCTCGGTTCCCTGCGCATTTCGATCGACGACATGCTGTCGCGCCGCGACGTTTCCATGGAAGGCGAGCATCGCGAGGTCTTGGAAACCTACCGCATGTTCGCCCACGACCAGGGTTGGGTGCGCAAGCTGGAAGAGGCTGTCCGCAACGGCCTGACCGCGGAAGCCGCGGTCGAGAAGGTGCAGAGCGACACCAAGGCGCGGATGATGCGCCTGACCGACCCTTACCTGCGCGAGCGCATGCATGATTTCGAGGATCTGGCGAACCGGCTGCTCAGGCAGTTGATCGGCTATTCCGGCCGCACCGCCGCCGAAGGTTTCCCGAACGATGCGATCATCTTTGCGCGCGCCATGGGTGCTGCCGAGCTGCTCGACTATCCCCGCGCCAATATTCGCGGTTTGGTGCTGGAAGAAGGCGCGGTCACCAGCCACGTCGTCATCGTCGCCCGCGCCATGGGCATTCCGGTCGTCGGCCAGGCGGCGGGCGTGGTGGCACTTGCCGAAAACGGCGATGCCGTGATCATCGACGGCGATGGCGGCCATGTGCACCTGCGGCCGATGGCCGATCATCAGCGCTCCTACGAGGAAAAGGTGCGCTTCCGCGCCCGCCGGCAGGAGCAGTTCCGGGCGCTGCGCGCGGTCGAACCGGTCACCAAGGACGGACAGCGCATTTCGCTGCTGATGAATGCCGGTCTGCTGGTCGATCTGCCGCAGCTTGCCGAATCCGGCGCGGAAGGCATTGGCCTCTTCCGCACGGAACTGCAGTTCATGATCGCGTCCACCATGCCGAAGGCAGAGGAGCAGGAAGCCTTCTACCGCAACGTGATGAAGCAGGCCGGCGGCCGCGTCGTCACCTTCAGGACGCTCGATATCGGCGGCGACAAGGTCGTGCCCTATTTCCGCGCCCATGAGGAAGAGAATCCGGCGCTTGGTTGGCGCGCCATTCGCCTGTCGCTCGATCGGCCCGGCCTGCTGCGCACGCAGCTGCGCGCCATGCTGAAGGCGGCGGCGGACAGCGAATTGAAGATGATGGTGCCGATGGTCACCGAGGTCTCCGAGATCGAGGCGGTGCGCGAACTCGTGCAGAAGGAAGTGCAGCACCTGTCGCGCTTCGGCCATAGCCTGCCGCGGAAGTTTCAGTTCGGAGCGATGTTGGAGGTGCCGGCGCTGTTGTGGCAGTTGGACGAGCTGATGGCGGCGGTCGATTTCGTCTCGGTCGGTTCCAACGATCTCTTCCAGTTTTCGATGGCGGTCGATCGCGGCAATGCTCGCGTCGCCGATCGTTTCGATCCGCTCGGGCGCCCGTTCCTGCGCATCCTGCGCGACATCGTGCGCGCCGGCGAGCGCAACAAGACGCCGGTGACGCTTTGCGGCGAACTTGCCGGCAAGACGATTTCGGCCATGGCGCTGCTGGGTGTCGGCTTCCGCTCGGTGTCGATGTCGCCGGCATCCATCGGCCCGGTCAAGGCGATGCTGCTGGGCCTTGATCTCCAGGCATTGTCCGCGGTCATGGAAGAAGCGTTGAACGACACGCATCCGAAAGCCTCGATGCGCGATATCCTTGTCCGCTTCGCCGAGAGCCACAATATTCCATTGTAGACCAGAACGAATAAGAAGAATCGGAGTGTGGGGTGGCGAATCTTCCCATTGAAAAAATGCGCGAATTGGAGCGCCGTTTCGGTGAGATCGAAGCGCGTATGTCGGCCGGCCCGTCGGCAGACGTTTATGTGAAGCTCGCTTCCGAATATTCCGAATTGCAGCCCGTGGTCACCAAGATTCGCGACTACGAGAAGGCGATCGCCGAAGCTTCCGATCTCGAAACCATGCTCAACGACAAGTCGGTCGATCGCGAGATGCGGGATCTCGCCGAGATGGAGCTGCCGGAGGTCAAGGAGCGGATCGAGACGCTGGAGAAAGACATCCAGATCCTGCTGCTGCCGAAGGATGCTGCCGACGAGAAGAGCGCGATCCTGGAAATTCGCGCCGGTACCGGCGGTTCCGAAGCAGCACTTTTCGCAGGCGATCTCTTTCGCATGTATGAGCGCTTCGCAGCGAATAACGGCTGGAAGGTCGAAATCCTCTCGGCCAGCGATGGCGAAGCGGGCGGGTACAAGGAAATCATCGCGACCATCAGCGGCAAGGGTGTGTTCTCGCGGCTGAAATTCGAATCCGGCGTGCATCGCGTGCAGCGCGTGCCCGAAACCGAGGCGGGCGGGCGCATCCACACCTCGGCGGCGACCGTGGCCGTGCTGCCTGAAGCCGAGGAAATCGATATCGACATCCGCCCCGAGGATATCCGCATCGATACCATGCGCTCCTCCGGCGCCGGCGGTCAGCACGTCAACACGACGGACTCGGCGGTACGCATCACCCATCTTCCCTCGGGGATCGTGGTGACGAGTTCGGAAAAATCGCAGCATCAAAATCGCGCCAAGGCAATGCAGGTGCTGCGGTCGCGTCTCTTTGACATGGAGCGGCAGCGCGCCGACAGCGAACGATCCGCCGACCGCAAGAGCCAAGTTGGTTCCGGCGACCGCTCCGAGCGTATCCGCACCTACAATTTCCCGCAGGGCCGGGTTACCGACCACCGCATCAACCTGACGCTCTATAAGCTCGATCGGATGATGGAAGGCGAGATCGACGAGGTGGTCGATGCGCTCTTGGCGGATTATCAGGCGAGCCAGCTCGCCCAACTCGGCGAACAGGCATGAGCAGCGGGCAGAGGCCGACGGTCGCGGAGCTTTTCCAGGAGGTGCGTGCCCGCTTTATCGAGGCCGATCTCGATGATCCGGCCACGGAGGCGCGCATTCTTGTCGGCGGTCTTCTTAATCTTTCATCGACGGAGCTCATCACCCGTGGCTCGGATGTGGTGGCGCCGGAGCGGGTGGAAACGGCCCGCGCGGCGGTGGCGCGACGGCTCAATCACGAGCCGGTCCACCGTATCCTGGGCGAGCGGGAGTTCTACGGCCTGCCCTTGACGCTGTCGCCGGCGACGCTGGAGCCGCGGCCCGACACCGAAATCCTGGTCGATACCGTGTTGCCATATGCGCGACGCCTTGCGGAACAACATGGGAATATCCATATACTGGATCTAGGAACGGGAACCGGGGCCATATGTCTCGCGTTACTTCATGAATGCCCGCAAGCGACGGGCATCGGTTCCGATATTTCTGGCGAAGCTTTGGAAACGGCGCGGGCGAATGCGGCGCGCAACGGCTTGGCGGCACGGTTTGATACTGTGCAAGGAAGCTGGTTTGAAGCCATCAACGGTCGATTTCACGTGATTGTCTCAAATCCGCCCTATATTGAATCCAATGTCATTTCCACTCTCGCTCCAGAAGTAAAGAATTTCGATCCTCCGGCAGCTCTCGACGGCGGCCTTGATGGGCTGGATGCATATAGAGCGATCGCAAGAGATGCGGCACGGTTTCTGTACCGAGATGGTATTGTCGGAGTGGAAATCGGCCATAATCAACGCAAAACGGTGACTTCGGTTTTTGAAGGAGCAGGATTTTTTCTTATCGACGCAATTCGGGACTACGGCCATAACGACCGAGTTCTCGTGTTTAAACATCATGATTGACGCGACAATTTGCTGCAGGTTCATGGGACCTTGTTGTTATCGCAAAGAAAAGGCTTGGATTTCCTGAGGAAGCAATATAGGTTGCGCTCACGCGTTGGGCGGCTGGGAATAGGCGAGACGATTCGCCTGTCTTGGACAGCCTCGGGGAACCACTCTCTGGTAAGAGTGTCAAAGGTTGAAGATAACCCAATGCGTGATCAGTTAATCTGACGTAGTCGAGCGGCAGACAGGCGCATAAGGCGCAGTTTGCTTGCGGTACGCAGGCCCTGGCTCGGAAGATTCCGGCCACGGCGGCAGGTGCCGTGTATAATTTCATCCCAACTAAGAGAATTCAGGTGAAGGATCTATGAGGCCAGGACAGCAGAATAAGCGCGGTCGGGGGCGTGGCAACAACGGCGGCGGCGGCGGAAATAACAATAACAATTTCAACCGCAAGGGCTCCAACCCGCTGACCAGGACTTACGACAGCTCCGGTCCCGATGTGAAAATTCGCGGCACCGCGCAGCATATCGCCGAGAAGTATTCGGCTCTCGCCCGCGACGCGCAAAGCTCCGGCGACCGCGTCATGGCGGAAAACTATCTCCAGCACGCTGAACACTATAATCGGATCATCGCCAGCGCTCAGGCGCAGATGCAGGAACGCTATCAGCGCGACGAGCATCATAACTACAATGATCGCGACAATGCCGACCGCGACATCGATGATATCGATGCGAACGAGATGGACGACCAGCCGCAGATGGCTGCGCCTCGGGCACGTCAACAGCCTGCTCCCGCCGTTGCCGCAGTTCCTGCTCCCGAGCCGGAGGTTATCGATGGCACTGGCCCGCAGCCGGTGATCGAGGGTATTCCAGCTGAGGTGGCGATCGAAGAAGAGACGCCTGCCGCCGCGACCGAGCGTCAGCCGCGCCGCCGCAACGCTAGCAACCGTCCCCGCCGCCAGCCGCGCCGCAACGCCGATGGCGAAGGCAAGGGCGAGGCCGCATCGGGCGAAGCGCCCGCTTTGGCAGACGCCGCGTCGGAATAAAAGCTGCTTCGTGTGAACAGGTGGCTTCAGCAAACGCGGAGCACCAATTCCACTTCTGCACAACGCCGGTATGTGAATTGACCCCCGAAAGTTGGACATCAACCTCGGGGGTTTTTCATTTCCGTTGCTCTTTAAACTTTTCAAAACTCCTCCCATATTCTTCCCAGTTGCTTTGCCGCAAATCCTAGTAAGCGGCGGCGGGGTCTGCCTTTTCAGGGGGCTCAATCTCAAACATCGGTCTGCGCCTTTAAGGGCAGGGCGGTTCATGGAGGTCCGGTATGAATATTGAAAAATACTCCGAGCGGGTGCGGGGCTTTTTGCAATCCGCGCAGACCAATGCGTTGGCGCAGGGTCACCAGCAATTTACTCCCGAACATGTGCTGAAGGTGCTTCTGGACGACGATCAGGGCATGGCCGCGTCGCTGATCGAACGCGCCGGCGGCGATGCCAAGGCCGCGCGCCTTACCAATGATGCCGCACTGGCCAAATTGCCGAAAGTGTCTGGTGGCGACGGGCAGGTCTATCTTGCACAGCCGCTCGCCAAGGTGTTTACAACCGCGGAAGACGCCGCCAAAAAGGCCGGCGATAGTTTCGTCACCGTCGAACGCCTGTTGCAGGCCTTGGCGATGGAACCCTCGGCATCGACATCAGCCACTCTGAAGAATGCCGGCGTTACGCCCGTCGGGCTCAACCAGGTCATCAACGATATTCGCAAGGGTCGCACTGCCGATTCCGCCAATGCGGAACAGGGCTTCGACTCCTTGAAGAAATATGCCCGCGACCTCACTGCCGAGGCTCGCGAGGGCAAGCTCGATCCGGTCATCGGCCGCGACGACGAAATCCGTCGGACCATCCAGGTGCTGTCCCGCCGCACGAAGAACAATCCGGTTCTGATCGGGGAACCGGGCGTCGGCAAGACGGCGATCGTCGAAGGTTTGGCGCTGCGCATCGTCAACGGCGACGTGCCGGAATCGCTGAAGGACAAGAAGCTGATGGCGCTCGACATGGGTGCCTTGATTGCCGGCGCGAAATTCCGCGGCGAGTTCGAGGAGCGGCTGAAGGCCGTGCTCAACGAAGTGCAGTCGGAAAACGGCGAGATCATCCTCTTCATCGACGAGATGCATACCTTGGTCGGCGCTGGCAAGGCCGATGGCGCCATGGATGCCTCGAACCTCTTGAAGCCCGCGCTTGCCCGCGGTGAGCTGCATTGCGTCGGCGCAACGACGCTCGATGAATACCGCAAGCATGTCGAGAAGGACCCCGCGCTCGCCCGTCGTTTCCAGCCCGTCATGGTCGAAGAACCGACCGTCGAGGACACGATCTCGATCCTGCGTGGCTTGAAAGAAAAATACGAGCAGCATCACAAGGTCCGCATTGCCGATGCCGCCCTGGTGGCTGCCGCGACCTTGTCGAACCGCTATATCACCGACCGTTTCCTGCCGGACAAGGCCATCGACCTGATGGACGAAGCCGCCGCGCGGTTGCGCATGCAGGTGGATTCGAAGCCGGAAGAGCTTGACGAACTCGATCGACGGATCATCCAGCTCAAGATCGAGCGCGAAGCGCTGAAGAAAGAAACCGACCAGTCCTCGGCCGACCGGCTAAAGCGGCTGGAAACCGACCTTGCGGCGCTGGAAGAGGAAGCCGATGCGCTGACCGCGCGTTGGCAGGCCGAGAAGCAGAAGCTGGGCCTTGCCGCCGATCTGAAGAAAAAGCTCGACGAAGCCCGCAACGAACTGGCGATTGCTCAGCGCAAGGGTGAATTCCAGCGTGCCGGCGAGCTTGCCTATGGCGTGATCCCGAATCTGGAAAAGGATCTCCAGGCTGCCGAAGAGCAGGATGGCGGTCGCGATTCCATGGTGCAGGAAGTCGTCACCGCCGACAATATCGCCCATGTCGTCTCCCGCTGGACTGGGATTCCCGTCGACAAGATGCTGGAAGGCGAACGCGACAAGCTGCTCAGGATGGAAGACGAACTCGCGAAGTGGGTCGTCGGACAGGGCGATGCCGTTCAGGCGGTATCACGTGCCGTTCGCCGTTCACGCGCCGGTTTGCAGGATCCCAACCGGCCGATCGGCTCGTTCATCTTCCTCGGCCCAACCGGCGTCGGCAAGACGGAGCTCACCAAAGCGCTCGCCCGCTTCCTCTTCGACGACGAGACGGCGATGGTGCGTATGGATATGTCGGAATATATGGAGAAGCACTCCGTTGCCCGGCTGATCGGTGCTCCTCCCGGCTATGTCGGCTATGAGGAAGGCGGCGCGCTGACCGAATCCGTTCGCCGCCGGCCCTATCAGGTCGTGCTGTTCGACGAGATCGAGAAGGCCCATCCCGATGTTTTCAACGTCCTGCTCCAGGTTCTGGACGACGGACGCTTGACGGACGGCCAGGGCCGAACGGTCGATTTCCGCAATACCATGATCATCATGACCTCGAATCTCGGCGCCGAATATCTGACCCAACTGAAGGAAGGGGATGACAGCGATCTGGTGCGAGAGCAGGTGATGGATGTGGTGCGGACGCATTTCCGGCCGGAGTTCCTGAACCGCGTCGACGAGATCATCCTGTTCCATCGCCTGAAGCGCGAAGAGATGGGGGCGATCGTCAACATCCAACTGCAGCGGCTGCTGACCTTGTTGTCCGAACGCAAGATTACGCTCGAGCTCGACGACGATGCCCGCAATTGGCTCGCCAACAAGGGTTATGATCCGGTCTACGGCGCACGGCCGCTGAAGCGGGCGATTCAGAAATATGTCCAGGATCCGCTCGCGGAGCAGATCCTATCCGGCCAGGTGCCCGATGGATCGGTAGTCAAGGTGACCAGCGGTACGGACAGGCTGCTGTTCCGCCCGCGCCAACCGGTCAGCGCCGCAGCATAATAGCTGCGTCAGCACATCAACCCACGAGATGGCGGCTTTCGGGCCGCCATTTTGTTTTTCAGACCTGTTCGCAATCGTCTTGCTGCTGCAATCCGCTTCTGTGATGCTGCCGTAGACTTTGGAGGATGTTCGGAGGCGGATCATGCTTGTTATCTTCGGCGGTTTGCCGGGCAGCGGAAAAACCACGATCGCGCTCTCGCTGGCGGAGCGGCTGCAAGCCGTGCATGTTCGGGTGGACACGATCGAGCAGGCCTTGCGAGATTCGGGCATGTTAAACGCCGAGGTAGGGCCTGCCGGCTATATGGTTGCCTATGGGATCACCGAAGACAATCTTCGACTGGGAAGAACGGTAATCGCGGATTCGGTCAACCCCATCGGCATAACGCGTGATGCCTGGCTGCAGGTCGCAAAACGGGCCGGCACGCGCGCCATTGAGGTGGAGGTCGTCTGTTCTGACAAGGCCGAGCATCGCCGGCGCGCCGAAACCCGTTTGACGGATGTCGAAGGCCTCGTAAAGCCGTCCTGGGATGAGATCGTCAACCGAACCTATGACGATTGGGGCGGACGACAGATCGTCGTCGATACCGCCTATAAGAACGCTGACGATGCAGTTGGCGAGCTGATTGCTCTGCTACGGCGCGATGTCGCTTAGAAATTCCCGGCCTGTATCAATCCTTGCTCGCAACCTGCTTGGACTTGTCGTCGCTCAGAAGCGTGTCGATACGCTTGCGCTCATCCTCGAATTTGGCGAGCGCCTCGCCATCCAGCGTCTTGCCGCCGGGCAGGCGTATGCGCAGAGGGTCGACCTTGGTGCCGTTGACGATCAGTTCGTAATGCAGGTGCGGCCCGGTTGCGAGACCGGTCGAGCCGATGAAGCCGATGACCTGACCCTGCACCACTTTTGCGCCGGGTACGATACCTTTGGCAATGGCGCTCTGATGGTTGTAGGAGGAGACATAGCCGTTGGCGTGACGGAGCAATGTCTGATTGCCGAAGCCGCCAGAATCCCAGCCGGCTTTTTCCACGATACCGTTGCCGGCGGCGATGATCGGCGTGCCGCGCGGGGCTGCCCAATCGACGCCGGTATGCATGCGCGCAAATCCGAGGATCGGATGGCGGCGCATGCCGAAGCCGGACTTGAAGATACCGGTCGGGACAGGATTGCGCAGCAGGAATTGGCGGATGCTCTTGCCGTTTTCGTCGAAGTAATCGATCGAATGATCGTCGGGACCTTCGAAACGATAGAAACGGGTGACGGTGTCGCCGAATTTGGCGTTGACGTAGAGCAGTTCGGAATCGGCTGTCGCCTGGCCGTTTTCGTCGGCGACGGAGAAGAAGGCTTCGAGCGAATCCGTCGGCTTCAATTGCGCCTGGAAATCGACATTGCTGGCGAGCAGCTTGACGATCTGCGCCACCATCTGCTGGGTCATGCCGTAGGAGAGGGCGGCCCGGTAAATGCCGTCATAGACGCTCGGCAAATCGCGGCCGGCTGTGGTTGTGGGCGCGTCGTTGTCGAAGGCGGTAGCAATGGCATCGAGCATCGGAGGTTCGCTGCCGGCAACGAAATCGCCATGATCATTTTCAGCGACCGTCAGCACATGCTTGGTGCCGCGGTAGATGCTGGCGCGGATGATCTTTGCCTGCTCACCTTTCTGCAGGATGCCGATGCGCAGTACGTCGCCGCCGGAAAGCTCGGACGAGCCGAATAGCGGCTCGATCTTGGCCGCGATGTCGCCGGCATCCGCTTTGAGGTAGCCGGCATTGGTAAGCGCCGTCTCGATCGGCGTATCTTCGCGCACCGGAATGATGTCGTCGGCAAATTCCTGCGTCTGCGGCGTGACCGCTTCGGGAGCGGATACCGACATGTTCTCTTCGACGACGCGGGCGGCAAGCCCGGCTGTCAGATCGACATCGGTGTCGTCGGTCGCAAAGCGGCGCGGATCGACATAATAGAGGGCGGAAAGCTGGGTGTTGCCGTCAATCAGCACGGAGCCGTTGGAACGAACATTCGCCTCGACTTCATCGAGCGACATCGAACCGGCAAGCGGGAAGGGCACATCCTTGGCCGGAAAGGGCACGGTTTTCAGGCTGACCTCGGATTCCACATCGGAACCATAGATCGCACCCGTGCGATTGGCCGCCGGCGGGATATTTTCATCGGCGGAAAAGATCGCCAGCGGATCGAAGGCAGGATAGCTCTCGGTGGCGACGCGCTTGGTGGCGAGCGCGATCTTCACATGCGCGAAGGGCTGGC